>SUYG01000058.1:0-29990 GCA_015060555.1 Prevotella sp. | reverse complement strand
GACCATCCTCAATCATGTGCATATATTTGAGCCTATCTTCAAATGTATGCTTCTTTCTTTTTAAATCCTTTCTCGTATTCATAATAAACCCCGAAAGTTTTTTGTCTAACTTTCGGGGTTCACTTCAATTTTGACACAGCCTCATTTATTTGGGTACTGGCTCTGATGCAGAGCTTGTTGAAAGGGCGTTGAAAGGGCGTTGAAAGGGCGTTGAAGGGGCGTTGAAGGGCGTTGAAGGGGCGTGGATGGAGCCGAGTGGGGGACTCGGATTACTGGATCTTGGTCCAGTGGATGGACTTATGGAAAGGGCCTACGATGCCGCGCAGGTCGAGGTCTTTGCCGTTGAGACGCAGCTCGGTCTTGTAGCTCTTGCCGCTGTGCGGGTCGTAGATGCGGCCGTTCTTCCAGACGCCGTCTTCGTAGGTGACGTGCTCCACGAGCACGACTTCCGTCAGCGGCGTGTGGCGCTTGGACTTGTCGGGATTCTTGCTATCTACCTTTAGGCTGCCATCGGCGTTGTGGGTGTCGCGCAGCCAGTAGATTTGCATACGGTAGCCGCCGTTGTGCTTGATGATCTTGGCTTTGGCATCGTTGTGCGACAGCTTAGCGGCGTAGTGGCCGAGGATGCGGTCGCCGTCGGCTTGGGCGGCAGCGAGGAGGGTGCTGAGGACAGCGATGCTGACAAGGAGGAGGCGCTTCACGGATGTCAGGCTTTTTGGTGGGTCTCGATGTAGTCGTAGAGATTGTTGAAGGTGATGATCTGCGTGAGGTCTTCCTTCGATATCTTGATGCCGTAGTCTTGGTGGACGATGCTGACGAGATCGACGAGGCTGATGCTGTCGAGCTCCAAGGTCTCGGAGATGGTGGCCTCGGGGGTGATGGTGGCTTCGTCGATCTCGAAGACGTCGGCCATCTTGGCGTTGATTTCGGCGATAATCTGTTCTCTTGTTTTCATGTTCTTGGATGTAATGTCTTTCAGTGAATGTCTTTGATGATAAGGGTGGAGTTGGTGCCTCCGAAACCGAAGGAGTTGCTGAGGAAGGTGTCGAAGGTGGTCTCGCGTGTCTCGGGGATGACGTTGAGGCAGGCGGTTTCGTCGTCGGGGGCTTCGAAGTTGATGTTGCCGGCGATGAAGCCGTTCTTCATCATGAGGATGGAATAGATGACTTCGCTGGCGCCGGCCATCCACATCTCGTGGCCCGTCTGGCTCTTGGTGGAGGTGACGGGGACGCGGTAGTCGCCGAAGAGCTGTGCGATGGCTTGTGCCTCGCGCTGGTCGCCGATGATGGTGGAGGTGGCGTGGGCGTTGATGTAGTGGATGTCGCGTGGCTGGAGACCGGCGTTGCGCAGGCAGTGTTCGAGGGAGCGTGCAGGGCCTTCCACCGTGGGCACTGAGATGTGGTCGCCATTGCCAGAGAAGCCCCAGCCGACGACTTCGGCGAGGATGGGGGCACCACGGCGCACGGCGTGGTCGTAGCTCTCAAGGATGAGGGTGGCAGCGCCACCGCTGGGTACGAGGCCGTCGCGGGAGCGGTCGAAGGGTCGGCTGGCGCGCGCTGGGTCGTCCTCGCGAACGGAGAAGGCCTGGATACCGTCGAAGGCAGCTATGCCGAAGAGGTTGTTTTCCTCGGCGCCGCCGCAGACTACGCACTCCTGAAGGCCGTTGCTGATGAGCATGGCGGCCAGACCGATGCTCTGCGAGCCGGAGGAGCACGCGGAGGAGGTGGTCAGGTTGATGCCACGAAGGTGGAACAGGCAGGCCAGATTCATGGACACGGAGGAGTTCATGGACTGGAAGATGGCGCCGCTGCCGCAGGCTACGGTGTCGCGGGCGGCACGGAACTTGTCCAGGCCGATCATGGTGGATTCCACCACGGAGTCGTTGCCGTAGATGATACCGGCTTCGTGCTGCGCGAGGTAGTCCTCGTCGAGGCGGGCCTGCTCCAAGGCTTGCAGCGTGGCCATGTAGGCATACTGCGCGGCCTCGGGCATCGTGTTGCGGAACTTGCGATGGAGATAGGGCTTGAGATCTACAGGCGGGACGTTGCCCACGAGGGCGGAGCGGAAGCCGGCGTCCTTGCGTTCGGGGCTGTATATGATACCGCTCTTGCCGCTGTAGAGGGCGTCGCGGACATCGTTGAGGTTGGTGCCGAGACAGGACCAGAGGCCCATGCCGGTGATGACAACTCTATGATTCATAGGGTTCTGTATTTAGGAGTACTTTGAGTCTGAAATGAAGGTCCTTGATGGTGTCGAGGTCGTAGCGTGGCGTGCGGAGGTAGTTGAGGGCGCGGCGTGTGCGGCGCAGGAGGCTGTAGTACCACCATGCGAAGCGCCCTGTGGGAATCCACAGGAGTATCCACAGCAGCGACTGCCACCACCAGCCCCACACGAGGCCCAAGACGAGGATGGTGAGCAGGGCGAAGAGGGGGTAGAGGATGACCGCTGAGAGGATGTAGCGGTAGGAGTTGGTGAACATCTTGTCGCTCTTCAGCAGCAGCGTGGGCAGGCGGTAGCAGAGGCCGTGGGGCCAGAGGCTGACGAGCCACAGGGGCAGCAGCAGAAGCAGCAGCAGGATGTTGAGGGTGGCATCCCAGTATGTGGGTGCCTTTTGCAGCGTGGCCTCATCGATGTCCAGGAAGTCTTCGAGCTCCTGGAGGTCGGCGCCGAGCGTGATGATCTCGTCGTAGTTAGGATGGTCGTTGATGAGCTGTGCAAAGCGCTGGTCGGCCGCGAGGCGGTCGGGGAGGGGAGTGTCGGGGGTGCGCAGCGTGTTGAGGGATGAGTTGCGCAGGAAGTCCTTGGTGGCGTAGTCGTCGGCACCCTCGTCGAGCATCATGGCCTGGATGCGGCTGTGCAGCTCGCGTGTGATGTCGCGCATCACGCTGTTGGGGTGCTCTTGGAAGGCGTCGTAGTAGGGCTTCAGGGAGATGGGTTCGCCGATGCGCCACAGGATGTCGGTCTGGATGTCGAAGTAGTCGCTGTAGTGGTGGGCCGTAGGCACAATCTTCACATCCTCGCGGAAGCCGCAGGCGCGCGCGGCGTAGAAAGCCATGCGCACGGTGCCGGTGGTGAAGCGCCCGAGGTAGTGGCCTTGGGTGTGACCGGCCTCAGGGAAGACGATGACGGGCTGGCCGCTGTTGATGCGCTCGGCGATGAGGTCGAAGGACTTGAAGTTGTTCTCAATGCCCTCGCCGCCTTCCCAGCCGAAGCGGTAGGCGGGCAGCAGGCCTATCCAGTGGAAGTAGCGTGTCAGCAGGGGGTGAAGGGAGAAGACGTTGGCACGCGCCAGCGCACTGATGTGGTAGTTCAGCGGGAGTGCGAAGGTGATGTTCAGCGGGTCGTTGGCGGTGTTCTGGTGGTTGGCAACAATGAAATAGCGCTCTCCGTAGGCGGGCAGGTTCTCCAACCCCAGTGTATAGCGGTGCCGCACGAGCAGCTGCTCGTGGACCAAGCGCAGGTAGCCTTTGTAGAGCGTGTATTTCAAAAATTGAAGCCAGGATGTCTTCATCGTATTTCCTTTTGTCGTGATGAAGGCAGCACCGGACGTTGAAGGTGCTGCCTTCAGTGGTGTGGTCAGGAGTGGGACTCCTGTGTGGGGATCATTTCATCTCATCCTCGTCCTTCATGTCGATTTCTTCGCCGTCGGAGGTGTAGAACTCGTATTGCAGGAAGGCGAGGCGCTGGTTGGGCATAACGCGGACGCCAAGTCCGTATTTCATTTGCCAGCGTAGCTTGAGCGAGAACAGGCCTTGGTTGATGTAGGCTGCTACGTAGGGATGCACGTGGAGCACGAAGCTGCGGATGCCGAGTTCGCCGGTAAGCTTGGCGATTTTCTCTTCGAGGACATCGGTGAAGAGGAAGCTGGACTTGATGGTGCCTTTGCCCAGACAGGTGGGGCAGGTCTCATCGACGCGCACTTCCATGACGGGGCGCACGCGCTGACGGGTGATCTGCATCAGGCCGAACTTGCTCAGCGGCAGGATGTTGTGGCGTGCGCGGTCGCGCTTCATGTTTTCTACCATGCGCTCGTAGAGCTTCTGACGGTCCTCGGCGAGGTTCATGTCGATGAAGTCCACGACGATGATACCGCCCATATCGCGCAGGCGCAGCTGTCGTGCGAGTTCATCGGCAGCGCCGAGGTTGACTTCGAGTGCGTTGGCCTCCTGCCCATCTGCGTTCTTGGCGCGGTTGCCGCTGTTGACATCGACAACGTGCAGGGCCTCGGTGTGTTCAATGATGAGGTAAGCGCCGTGCTTGTAGCTGACGGTCTTACCGAACGAGGTCTTGATCTGTCGTGTCACGTCGAAATTGTCGAAGATGGGCAGCTTGCCCTTGTACAATTTGACAATCTCGGTCATCTCCGGTGCTATGAGCTGGACGTAGTCGTGGACTTCGTCGTAGATGCGGGCATCGTTGATGTAGATGTTCTGATAGGTGGGATTGAAGAGGTCGCGCAGGAGTGCTACGGTGCGGCTGGTCTCCTCATAGCAGAGGCAGGGCAAGTCTTTGGCTTTCTGGGCGCGTGTGATGGCATCTTCCCAACGCTTCAGCAGCACCATGAGCTCGCTGTCCAGCTCTGCCACACGCTTGCCTTCGGCCACCGTGCGCACGATGACACCGAAGTTTTTGGGCTTGATCTGCTGGATGAGCTGCTTGAGGCGTGCACGCTCGGCACTGGACTTGATCTTGGAACTGACGTGTACCTTGTCTGTGAAGGGCACGAGCACCAGGAAGCGGCCGGGGAAGGTGATCTCACATGTCAGGCGAGGGCCCTTCGTGGAGATGGGCTCCTTGACGATTTGTACGAGAAGCTCCTGGCCCAGCTGCAGGGTGTTCTGCACGCTGCCTTCCTTGGGCAGTTCGGGCTGAATCGTGGCCTTGGAGATGGGGAAGAGGTTCTTCTTGTCGCTGCCTACCTGCTTGAGATACTTGGCAAATGAATTGAATTGAGGGCCTAAGTCCAGATAGTGGAGAAAGGCGTCGCGCTCATGGCCCACGTTGACGAAACACGCATTCAAGCCCGGCATGAGCTTGCGTACGCGCGCAAAATAAATGTCGCCGACATTGAATCGCGCCTGCTGCTCCTCCTCTTGGTACTCCACGAGGCGCTTGTCCTCGGTGAGGGCAATGGCGATCTTCTTCGGCTGGACATCTACGATGACTTCACAGGTCATGAGTTTTTACGATTTTACAATTTTACGATTTTACGATTTCACAATCTATAGTCAACTATCAACTCGTCAACTCGTCAACTATCAACTTGTCAACTATCAACTCGTCAACTTGTCAACTCGTCAACTTGTCAACTATTTATTATAAACAAGGAACAAATCGGCCCAGAGCAAAGGGGCACGGTTTGTTCCTGTGTTGTGACTCACTAAGTCTGTGGGAGAGAGTCAAACAGAGCATACGATTATTTGCTCTTATGTCTGTTCTTTCTCAGTCTCTTTTTGCGCTTGTGAGTGGACATCTTGTGTCTTTTTTTCTTTTTTCCGCTTGGCATAGCTGTAGAAAGTTTAGGGTTTTAAGTTTAGGGATTAAAAATTACTTGACTGCATCGAAGAACACTTTCGCGGGCTTGAAAGCGGGGATGTTGTGCTCGGGGATGATCAGTGTGGTGTTCTGCGTGATGTTGCGCGCAGTCTTCTGGGCGCGCTTCTTCAGGATAAAGCTGCCGAAGCCACGGAGATATACGTTCTCATCGTTGGCCAAGGTTGTCTTCACTTGCTCCATGAAGGACTCCACAACAGCGAGCGTCGTTGTCTTGTCAAGACCGATCTCCTTAGCGATTGCTGTTACGATTTCTGCTTTAGTCATTGTTGAATGATGTTAGATTTTTATGATGTTTTTGAAATTGTTTCGCGTTTCGGGTTGCAAAGGTAGCAACTTTCAATCAGTTACGGAAATGTTTTGCACGTTTTTTTGCTAAAAATGTGGTTTATTGTACTTTTTGAGCCCTTTGTAGCCCATTTTTTTGCTATATTTGCGCCATGAATCATGATTTTACATACATTTTGTTGGCGTGGTTCCGTGATTTCGGACGTGAACTTCCGTGGCGCGGCACCAAGGATGCTTATGCTATATGGTTGAGTGAAATCATCTTACAGCAGACACGCATCCAGCAGGGCGAAGCCTACTGGCATCGGTTCATGCTGCGTTTCCCCACTGTGGAGATGCTGGCAGAGGCATCGGAGGACGAGGTCCTGCGGCTGTGGCAGGGGCTCGGCTACTACAGCCGCGCCCGCAACCTTCATGCGGCAGCCCGCCAGATTGTGGCCGCAGGCGCTTTCCCACAGACGCTGGAGGGCATACGTGCTCTGAAGGGTGTGGGCGACTACACAGCAGCCGCCATCGCGTCCATTGCCTTCGGGATTGACGCCGCAGCCGTCGATGGCAATGTCTATCGGGTGCTGGCGCGCCACTTCGGCATCGCAACGCCCATCAACTCCACCGAAGGCAAGCGGGAGTTCGCGGCGCTGGCGCAGGCGTTGCTGCCCCACGGACAGGCGGGCACCTTCAACCAGGCGCTGATGGACTTCGGCGCTATCCAGTGTACGCCACAGTCGCCACACTGCACGGCGTGTCCGCTGGCCGAGACGTGTGTGGCTTTGCGTTCGGGCCAGGTGGAGACGCTGCCCGTGAAGCTGCAGAAGATGAAGGTGCAGGAGCGGCGCCTCGCGTATATATATATAAGGTGTAAGGATGAGACCCCCATACGCCGACGTCCGGCAGGCGATATATGGCAGGGACTGTGGGAGCCGGTGGAGCTGTCCGTACAGCCCGCCGGGCTGCACGGACAGCTCTTAGCCAAAGAGGTAAAGCACGTGCTGACACATCGTATTCTCTACGCAGATTTCTATTTCCTGGAGGTCATAGAAAAGCCCTCCTTGCCGGAGGGCTATATTTGGGTTCGGGAATCGGACTTGGATGATTTTGCCAAGCCGCGGCTCATAGAGCGGCTATTGGCTTTGGTTCCTTAGCTCTTTCCGACAATCACTTTGATTTTCATGATGCGGCGCTCATCCATCTCCATCACTTCGAAGGTGAAGTTCTCATAGGTGATGCGCTCATGCAGCTGCGGGAACTCGCCCTTGATTTCCAGAAGCAGACCGGCCAGCGTGTCGGCGTCGCCGGCAACGTCGTCGAAGGCTTCGCTGTCTAACTGCAGGATCTTACGGAAGTCGGAGAGCAGCGTCTTGGCCTCGAAGATGTAGGTGTTGTGGTTGAGGCGGGTGTAGGAGCGTTCGTCGTCGTCGTACTCGTCGTTGATCTCGCCTACGATTTCCTCGATGATGTCTTCCATCGTCACCAGTCCGCTGGTGCCTCCGAACTCATCCACGACGATGGCGATGTGCACCTTCTGCGCCTGGAAGTCGCGCAGCAGGTCGTCGATCATCTTTGTTTCAGGCACGAAAGTGGCAGGGCGCACCAGCGTCTGCCAGCGGAAGTTGGCCGTCTTGCCTAGATGGGGCAGGAGGTCTTTGATGTAGAGGATGCCCTTGATGTTGTCCTCCGTGTCGGCATAGACGGGGATGCGTGAGTAGTTGTTCTCCACGATGCACTTGATGACCTCGGGGAAGGGGGTCTTCACGTCGAGATCTACCATATCTACGCGTGGTGTCATCACCTCGCGTGCCATCTCGCCGCCGAAGCGGATGATGCCCTTCAGCATCTGCTGCTCCTCGGCAATCTCCTGTTTGTCGGTGAGCTCCAGCGCCTGCTCCAGGTCATCGACAGAGAGCTGCTGGCCGGAATGGATGTGGTTGGCGATCTTGCCGGACTTCAGCAGCAGCCAGCTCACAGGCCACCACACCTTCACCAGCACACCATAGGCGGGGGCGCAGAGGCGTGCCATGGCCAGGGGCTTCTGCTTGGCGGCTATCTTAGGCATCACCTCGCCGAAGAGCAGCAGCAGGAACGTCAGCAGCACCGTCATGAACAGGAACTCCATGACAACATTGCTGCCAAAGGAGAGCACGGGGCGCTGGCCGCCGAGGAAGAAGTAGTTCAGCAGCATGATGATGGCCACGTTCACGAAGTTGTTGGAACAGAGGATGGTGGCCAGCAGGCGCTCGCTGTCGTCCAGCAGCGCCAGGATGCGCGTGTCGGTGGCGCTGCGCTCTTCCTCCAACTCGGCTTTGTCGGCAGGCGAGAGGGAGAAGAAGGCGATTTCGCTGCCGCTGACGAAAGCGGAACAGAAGAGCAGCAACACAGACAGCGCCAGCGCAACCCATGCGCTGAGCGTCGGCGGTTGTGCCGTGATGCCGTCGAAGAGAGGGGCTAAGCCCGATAGAAAGCTATCCATTCGTGGGTGCTGTGTCTTTTTTGGATGAGAAGAGCTTCAGGTCCTCAGCCCATATCTCGGTGATATAGCGCGTGATGCCTTGCTTGTCGTCGTAGGACCGGCTTTGGATTTTTCCTTCCACATAGATGGCGTCGCCCGTGTGGACATATTTCTCCACGGTCTCGGCGAGTTTGCGCCAAAAAATGACATTGTGCCATTCCGTGCGCTCTGGCACTTGGGTGCCGTTGGCCAGGGTGTAGCCAGGCTCATTGGTGGCTAAACGCACCTGAGCCACACACACGCCCTGATCCACATAGCGGATGTCAGGTTCTTTGCCTACGTGTCCCAAGAGAATGACCTTATTGATGCTTGGCATGTTGTCAACGAATTATAAATTGGCTGCAAATTTACACATTATTTATGATTCCGTATGCTTAAAAGTCGAAATATTTTGGAAAAAGAATATTTTAGGACCTCTTGGAGCATGTTTTTCGAAATTTTTTTTTGGCGCTAAACACTTTTTATGTACTTTTGTCGCATATTCCGCTTTACTAAAAATCTTTTATCATCCCATCGTACTACGTACCTTGTACTGTAGATTTCGTATTCAAATAAATCGTCAAATCATAATTCCCTATGTTGATTGTCTTTAAGTTATTGGGCTCCCTCGCCCTGCTCATGTTCGGTATGAAAACCATGAGCGAGGCGCTGCAGAAGATGGCGGGCCCGCAGTTGCGTCATGTCCTCGGGGCGATGACCACCAACCGCTTCACGGGTGTGCTGACAGGTATGCTGGTGACGGCTTCCGTACAGTCTTCCACGGCCACCACCGTGATGACCGTCTCGTTCGTCAATGCCGGCCTTCTGACACTGGCGCAGGCCATCTCCGTCATCATGGGTGCCAACATCGGAACGACGCTGACGGCGTGGATTATGTCGGCTGGTATGTCGTTTGACATCACCAACGCCGTCTTCCCGGCTTTCTTCGTTGGCATCATCCTCATCTACCTGAAGCGCTACCGCTACATCGGCGACTTCCTCTTCGGTCTGTCCTTCCTGCTGTTGGGCTTAGGGACATTGCGTGCCACCGGCATGGAGATGCATCTGGGCGAGAACAAGGCCGTGCTGGACTTCTTCACATCCTTCGACCCCTCGTCGTTCTCCACGACGCTCATCTTCCTGCTCCTGGGTGGCATCCTGACATTCTGCGTGCAGTCGTCAGCTGCCGTGATGGCCATCACGATGATCCTGTGTTCCAGCGGCGCCCTGCCGATATACCAGGGTATTGCGCTTGTCATGGGTGAGAACATCGGCACCACCATCACCTCGAACCTCGCAGCCCTCTCGGCCAACACGCAGGCCCGTCGCGCTGCGCTCTCCCACATGCTCTTCAACTTCTTCGGCGTCTTCTGGATTCTCTTCGTCTTCCGTCCCTTCGTCGATGCCGTGTGCGGAATGGTGGGCTACGACGTGACGATGCAGAAGGAAGCTGTGGAGACCAGCGTCTTCCTCGCTAATTCCGCCAAACTGAGCTTCGTGCTGGCTGCCTTCCACACTTGCTTCAATGTGGCCAACACCTTAATCCTGATATGGTTCGTTCCGCAGATCGAGCGTCTCGTGTGCTGGATTATCAAGCCCAAGACTGTTGACGAGGAGGAGGACTTCCGTCTGCACTTCATCACCGCTGGCTTCATGAAGACACCTGAGCTCTCGGTTCTTGAGGCGCAGAAGGAGATTCAGGCTTTCTCCGATCGTATGCAACGGATGTTCGTGATGGTTCGCGAGCTGTTGCAGCTCTCTGCCACCTCTTCCAGCAAGAAGAAAAACGAGCAGGAGACAGAGTTCAACAAGCTCTTCACGCGCATTGAGAAGTACGAGGGCATTTCTGACAACTTGGAGCTGGAGATTGCCAACTATCTGGATCAGGTCAGCGATGCTCACCTCTCTGATGACACCAAGGCCAAGATACGTGCTATGTTGCGTGAGATCTCTGAACTGGAGTCCATCGGCGACAGCTGCTACAACATGGCGCGCACCATCAGCCGCAAGTACCAGGGCAAGGAAGACCACTTCAACGAGGCCCAGTACAACCACTTGCATCAGATGATGGAGCTGACCAACAACTCTCTCACGCTCATGAACAAGTTGATGACCGGCCGCAAGGAAACCTTCGACATCAACCGCACCATCAACACCGAGCACGAGATCAACAACTACCGCAACCAACTCAAGCTGCAGAATATCATTGACGTGAACAACCATGAGTACACCTATGCTGTTGGCACCATCTACATGGACCTCGTCAATGAATGCGAGAAGCTTGCCGACTACGTCGTCAATGTCGTTGAGGCCCGCATGGGAACGAGGTTGTAATGTGTTTTTTATTAAGAAGAGAAGAACCCCGCCAACCGGCGGGGTTCTTACTTTCTGGTCGCTTTCTTCTCCTTTCTTATTTCATCAGGACTTTCTGTCCGTTGATGATGTAGATACCTTTCTTCAGCGTGCCTCCTAAGCGGCGTCCGCTGAGGTCGAAGATGCTGTCGTCAGCAGGACGTATGGCAGCGGCTTCGTTGCTGATGTCCTGAATGCCGACGGGTTCAGGGTCTTCGCTGATGAGGATGTAGCCAACATTCTCTGTCGCTGAGCGCGAGGTCGTGAGCACCATGTCGGTGTTGGTGGGATCTACTTGCATTCGCAGACGTGCATTCGCTTCGCCCACCGAGGCAAGGCGCAGGATGGCTGCGGCCTGGTAGTTGAAGGACTGCAGCTGTGCCAACATGATGGGCTTCACCAACGTCGTGTCGTAATCCATTGCCACATTGGCGGACTTGAACGTCATCTCTTTGCAACCTACGGTGAAGAGAGCGCCGTTGCCGTCCTTGCCCGTGCCCTTGTCGATGGCGAAGTAGCACACCTTGCGCTGTGCCATAGACTTGGTCTGGGTGCTTTCATACTGCAGCTGGAATTTGAAGCCCTCCTTGGTGACATCAAAGACGCGCCACATCAGCACGGGGAGCGTTGCCGACGTGTGGAGAGGGGTAATCATCACCACAGGAGCCTCGGCAAAAGGCTGCTGGAACGTCACCTCAACAACATCGCTGCCGTAGCTGCCGGCATTGGCGTAGGAGATGCCGTCGCCGTTGGAGACATAGCCCGTCTCATAGTTGAGCTCGCCAATCTTGCCGTTGCCGGGCTTGGCGGAGATGAAGTTGCTGGTCTCGGCCTTGGTGGCGGTGGTGTTGGTCCACAGGTTCTCCTGATAGGTGAGGTAGGTGAAGGCACCGCTCTGCGGGGTGACAGACAGCAGGTTGTTGATGATGCCGACGCTGTTGGTGGAGGTCGGCGTGTTTTTCATCGTGGCGCTGCCGAAGACCACGGCGGGCTGCTCGTTGAAGGGCTCTGTGAAGAAGGCGTAACCCTTGTCCTTCGGCATCGAGGTGGAACTGCCGTACTGCACGTTGCCGGCACCGCTGGTTTGTGCGGTGTAGAGCGTGAAGTCGTTGGACATCGCTGCCTTCTTGTTGTAGAGCGTGTCGATGACGCGGTAGGTGTAGCTGCTGCCGGGCTCCACGGTATCGGTGAATTTCAGTTTCGAGGTTTCTTCGTTGCTGATGCCGTCGAAGGAGGCGATGGTCTCGTACTTCCCGCTGCCGACTTTGCGCTGCAGGATGATGGTCTTCGAGAGGTCGCCGTTCATGTTGGTCCACGTGACGGTGCAGGACTTGCTGCCCGGCTTGAAAGTGCCGGTGAGGTCCGAGATGGCCTCGGGCGTGGGTGCATGGGGGACATAGTTGACGTAGCCTGAGTAGCCGAGTCCGGAGTCCATGGTGGAGTAGTACTGGCCGGCTTGTGTGAGCGCTCCGTTGCGTGTGAGTTTGCAGTGGAATGCGCCATTCTCGCCGTTCCAATAGAAGTAGCGCTCCACCGCAGGGTTATTGTTCAGGTTGGTGGTGATGTTTTTTATGGCTGCCGCGAAGGAGGCCTCTGTGGCGTTGCCGGAGAACGAGCCGTTGTTGTTCCAGGAAGCACCCCAGCACCACTCTGAAATCCAGATAGGACGTTTGTACTTATTCGACCAGTTCGAGACGTTCCCGAAATTGCCCTCTGGCCAGTAGCAGTGTAGGTCTATGATATCGCATCGCCAGCCGCGCTTGTCAACTTCATCCAGGAAATCAGCGAGGAAGCCGGTGGCATTCCAGTAGTCGCTGCCGTCCCACGACGCCGGCGAGCAGAGTCGCAAACCTGTTCGCATCATATTTTCCCAGTTCCCTAAAATGGTTTCTAAATCTTGAGGGTGGTCGTCGCCTTGGTTCCTGGGCTCGTTATTGGCCTTGGTATGTGGCGATTGCGAGGTACTGCCTATCGTGGAGGTTGAGGGCCAGTCTTCATAGATGTGGTTGGGAACCCATTCGTAGTCTGGTTGCAGGCTGGTGTTTCCCTGTCCCCAGTCGTAGGTGCTCTGCACGTTGAGGAGGTCGAGCGAGGTCTTGTCGCCAGCAGCGTTGGCCAACTGCTTCTTGCCGGCGTCATACCATTTGAAGATACGGTAGCTGGAGATGCGCTCGCTCATGAGACCGGAACTCTCTTTCGTCAGGTCCACCTCCAGGTCGCTGTCGGCAGCGATGAAGCAGCGGCTGTAGCCGCGGCCGCTCTTCTTCAGGGCGAAGGTGACCATGTAGCCACGCTTCAGCTTGAAGCTCTTGATGCGGTTGTTCCAGGCCTTCGGTATGTCATTCATGTAGCCGCCGGTGTGTCCTTCGGTGAGGCTGTTGTAGCTCTCACCGCTGAAGCCGGCCCCGTCGTAGAGGGTCAGCGGACGGGTGGCAGTGCCGTAGGGCAGGATGATGGTGCCGAGGTTGTAGAGCTTCACTTGGCAGTTGGTGTTGTTCTTGGCTTCTGCGCCGTTGATCTTGATGTAGCTCAGGTAGTTCTTTGCCTTGGAGGGCTTCACTGCATCTAAGATGACCACGGCGTGGTCGGTGTTGACAATGTCGATGGAGCCCGTCGCTGTGAACGGCGTGGTGCTTGAGATGTGGTAGTCCACATCATCGGTGAGGCTCACAGTTGTCGAGACTTGCGTCACCGTCTGTTTTGTGTTTGCGGCCAGCGCAATGGCAGATCCTACCATCAGAAGTAGCGCGGCAGAGAGGAGTCGTTTCATATTTGTATAAATTTAGTTAGTATCGTTTGCCACAATCGTCCAATTGTAATCGTCCAATTGTAATCGTCCAATTGTAAATTGTCCAATTGTCCAATTCACCGGTATTCTTCCGGCCCAAAGGACACCTCAGTAAAGAGTTTCCCTGTGGAAGCCGAGGTATAGCGGTAGGTGAAGGTGAAGCCCCGTTCCTTGTAGCGTCGCAGGTTGATGTCCTTGCGGATGCGTGCCAGCAGTTCTTCCTGGAAGGTGCTGATGGCCTCGGGTGTCAGCAGCGAATCGTTGTCCAGCTCGCCTTGCACCGTCTGGTGGTAGGTGAAGCCCTGCGGCTCATCCTCATAGGTCATGCTGTCCATGACGATGTACTGGTCTATCAGTCGGGGGCATTGCCGCTCGGTGTATTCGCGTGCCTCGCGCCGACAGCGTTCTCCGAAGCTCTCGGTGCAGGCAACGAGAGTGAAAAGTGAAAGAGCGAAAAGTGAAAAATACAGATTACTTTTCACTGCTTTACGCCAAATCTGATAGGCTCGTGTATTTCGATTCTGAAGTGTCATACTTTTATTTTTCACTTTTCACTCTTTTATTTTTCACTTTTCACCCTTCCACCGGCACGAGTGAGAGATACAGCTCATCCAGCTGCTTCTGTTCCAGGCGGGCAGGAGCATCGAGCATCACGTCGCGGCCGCTGTTGTTCTTCGGGAAGGCGATGCAGTCGCGGATGCTGTCGAGACCGGCGAAGAGGCTTACCCAGCGGTCGAGGCCGTAGGCCAGACCTCCGTGAGGCGGTGCGCCGTACTTGAAGGCGTTCATCAGGAAGCCGAACTGCTCCTGTGCGCGCTCCTCTGTGAAGCCCAGGATGCGGAACATCTTGTCCTGCAGTTCCGGGTCGTGGATACGGATGCTACCGCCGCCCACTTCCACGCCGTTGCACACCATGTCGTAGGCATCAGCACGCACGGCTGCGGGGTCGGTGTCGAGCAAGGGGATATCCTCGTCCTTGGGGTGTGTGAAGGGGTGGTGGGTAGCCATCAGTCGGCCTTCCTCCTCGCTCCACTCGAACATCGGGAAGTCGATGACCCACAGGAGAGAGAACTTATTCTTGTCGCGCAGTCCCATGCGGGCGCCCATTTCCAGACGCAGCTCGCACAGCTGCTTGCGTGTCTTCATGGCGTCGTCGCCACTGAGGATGAGGATGAGGTCGCCCGGTTCGGCATTCATGGCAGCCTTCAGCTCGTTGAGGATTTCCTCGCCGTAGAACTTATCCACGCTCGACTTCACGCTGCCGTCCTCGTTGACGCGGGCATACACAAGGCCCTTGGCACCAATCTGCGGACGCTTCACGAAGTCGGTGAGCTGGTCGATCTGTTTGCGCGTATAGACGGCCTGTCCCTTGGCGCAGATGCCGCCGATGTACTTGGCATCGTCGAAGACACTGAAGCCGGGAGCCTTGGCGAAGACATCCTTCAGTTCCACGAACGTCATCTCGAAGCGTGTGTCGGGTTTGTCGCTGCCGTAGTACTTCATCGCGTCAGCCCATGTCATGCGGGGGAATGCCTCCTTGATGTCGATGCCGCGCAGCTCGCGGAACAGGTGCTTGGCCATGCCCTCGAAGGTCTGAAGGATATCCTCCTGCGTGACAAACGACATCTCGCAGTCAATCTGCGTGAACTCCGGCTGGCGGTCGGCGCGCAGGTCCTCGTCGCGGAAGCACTTCACAATCTGGAAGTAGCGGTCCATGCCGCTGACCATCAGCAGCTGCTTCAGCGTCTGCGGGCTTTGGGGTAGGGCATAGAACTGTCCGGGGTTCATGCGCGAGGGTACCACGAAGTCGCGGGCACCCTCGGGTGTCGAGCCGATGAGCATGGGCGTCTCTATCTCCAGGAAGCCGAGGCTGTCCAGATAGCGGCGCACCTCCATCGTCATCTTGTGGCGCAGCTCCAGATTGCGGCGCACGGGCGTACGGCGCAGGTCCAGATAGCGGTATTTCATGCGCAGGTCGTCGCCGCCGTCGCTCTGGTCCTCGATGGTGAAGGGCGGTGTGACGCTCTCGTTGAGCACGCGCAGCTCCGTGGCGATAATCTCGATGTCGCCCGTGGGCATATTCGGGTTCTTATTGGAGCGCTCGTTGACGCTGCCCGTCACCTGGACGACGTATTCGCGGCCCAGCTTGTTAGCCTGTTCGCAGAGTTCTGCGTTTGCAGCCTCTTCAAAAACAATCTGTGTGATACCATAGCGGTCGCGGACATCCACGAATGTCATACCGCCCATCTTACGGGTGCGCTGCACCCATCCTGCCAGGGTCACTGTCTGGCCAACGTTGGCAAGTCTCAGCTCGCCACAAGTGTGTGTTCTGTACATTCTATAGTAAAGAATTAATGAATATTCGTGTGCAAAGATAGGAAAAAACTTTCTGATAGTGGGGCAGAATCCCTAAGAATTGTGGATTATTTCGCTGAAAAATCATTTTTATCCTCATTTTTGTTGCCTGAAGTGCATTAAATATGTACATTTGCATCCAAATCGTTTCACCTTTTATTTTATTTTAGACAACTAACATGAAAAGATTATCCGTTCTTCTCATCGTCGCTCTCGCCTGCTGCCTGACCACTCCCCTGAGCGCTGCCAACAAGCCCGGTTCGTTCCGCGTGGGCGACAAGACCTTCCTGCTCAACGACAAACCCTTCGTCGTGAAGGCTGCTGAGGTGCACTATCCACGCATACCGCGTGAATACTGGGAGCAACGCATACAGATGTGCAAGGCCCTCGGTATGAACACGCTGTGCATCTACGTCTTCTGGAACTTCCACGAGCCGCAGATGGACAACTTCCTCTTCACCGGTCAAAATGACGTGGCTGCTTTCTGCCGACTGGCTCAGAAGAATGGCATGTACGTCATCGTGCGCCCCGGTCCTTACGCCTGTGCCGAATGGGAGATGGGCGGTCTGCCCTGGTGGCTGCTCAAGAAAAAGGACATACGCCTTCGCGAGCAGGATCCGTTCTTCATGGAGCGCGCCGAGAAGTTCGAGACGAAGCTGGCAGAGCAGCTGCGTGACCTCACCATCCAGAAAGGCGGTCCCATCATCATGGTGCAGGTGGAGAACGAATATGGCTCCTATGGCGAGGACAAGCCTTACATGAGCGCCATGCGCGACATTATTCGCAAAGCATGGCAAGCCCCTGACCTCACGCTCTTCCAGTGCGACTGGAGTTCCAATTTCACCAAGAACGGCCTTGATGACCTCACATGGACGATGAATTTCGGTACCGGTGCCAACATCGACAACGAGTTCAAGAAACTGGGCCAGCTGCGTCCGAACTCTCCCAAGATGTGCTCTGAGTTCTGGAGCGGCTGGTTTGACAAATGGGGTGGCCGCCATGAGACGCGCGGCGCCGAGGCAATGGTCGATGGCATCTCGCAGATGCTGGAGCGCGGCATCAGCTTCTCGCTCTACATGACCCACGGAGGCACCAGTTGGGGCCATTGGGCAGGCGCCAACAGCCCAGGCTTCGCGCCCGACGTGACTTCTTACGACTACGACGCTCCCATCAACGAGGCTGGCCAGGTGACCGACAAGTTCTGGAAGCTGCGCAAGGCGATGGAGAAGTACAGCGGTGACTGGGATCCTGTGGCTCAGAAGTGGGTAGGCTCGAAGAAACTGCCTGCCGTGCCCAAAGAATATCCCACGATTGCTATTCCCAAGTTCGAACTGAAGGAGTTTGAACCGCTGTTTTACGGTTGCGACAGCATTGCTGTTAAGGGTGGCTTGATGACCTTTGAGGAGATGGACTTTGGCTGGGGATCAATGATGTACGTTACGGAGTTGCCTGCAATCCCCGTTCCGAGTATTATGAAGTTTGACGCCCACGATTATGCTCAGGTATTCATCAACGGCAAGTTCATTGGCAAGGTGGATCGTGTGAAACATGAACAGATATTGAAACTGCCTGCCGTGAATAAAGGTGACTATCTGATGATTCTCGTAGAGGGCATGGGCCGCATCAACTTCGGACGTGCCATCAAGGACTTCAAAGGCATTGTCAGCGACGTTATTATCACGGCTGAAGTTGACAACAACGAAATAACATGGAAGCCCCGCCAGTGGATTAAGGCTCGTCTGCAAGACGACTACGAGACAGCCAAGAATGCCTTCCAATCGCGTAACAGGTGTGTGGAAGTGATGCCCCACATGCATAATGGTAAGTGTGTGGAAGTGATGCCCGAGGGCATTGGCTACTACCGTGGCTACTTCAACCTGAAGAAGACGGGCGACACCTTCCTGAACCTTGAGAACTGGGGCAAGGGACAGGTCTATGTCAACGGTCACGCCATCGGTCGCCACTGGTATATCGGTCCGCAGCAGACGCTCTATGTGCCCGGCTGCTGGCTGAAGAAGGGGCAGAACGAGGTCATCGTCCTTGACGTGATGGGCCCGCGTGGCGAGCGTACCATCGAAGGTCTGCAGAAGCCCATCATCGACAAACTCAACCTCGACCGTCCGCAGACCCACCGTCTCGAAGGTCAAAAGATAGACCTCAGCGGCGAGAAACCCGTCCTCGAGGGCGAGTTCAAGCCCGGCAACGGCTGGCAGGAGGTCAAGTTCCCGCAGCCCGTCAGCGGTCGTTATGTCTGCATCGAAGCCCTCAACAGCCACATGAACCGCGAGTACTGCTGCATCGCTGAGTGGTACATGCTCGGTGCCGACGGCACACGCCTCTCGCGTGAACCCTGGCAGGTGGCCTACTGCGACGATGAAGACATCGAGAGCGGCAACAAGACCGCCGACAAGATCTTCGACCTGCAGGAGAGCACCTACTGGAGTACGAACCGCGGCGTCCAGTACCCCCACCACCTCGTCATCGACCTCGGTCAGGACCAGACCTTCACAGGCCTGCAATACCTGCCGCGCGTCGAAGCCGGCGCTCCCGAGAGTATCAAGCAATATCGCATCTACGTCAAGAGCAGCCTCTTCAAGGGGCTCTGAACCCTTCGCGCTGCCAGAGACCTCGTACCGTCAACACGGTACACAGCTTATGTGGTGCCATCACTATCAGCCAGACACGCCTCGTGCTGTCCTGTGCCGATGATGGTGGCACCTGCTGAAAAAGTTGAACAACAAACGAAACTTAAATTAGAAAAAGAAACAACTATGAAGGAAAAAAGAAGACTGGATGCGCTGTGCCATCTGGAGAGCGACTACAACAACGGAGCTCACGAGTGGGTGCTGCGCTATATGCTGGAGACCAACAACGAATGCACGCAGAGCTATGGCGATGACCGCTTCAGCGAAAAAGCCCGCGAACTGATTCGTAAGGCGTGCGCTGCTCCCGAGGCACAGATCTGGTTCCTCGCAGGAGGCACACAAACCAACGCCACCATCATCGACTGCGCGCTGCAACCCTACGAGGGGGTGGTGTGCACCGACACAGCCCACATCAATGTCCACGAGGCCGGTGCCGTGGAGTTCACGGGGCACAAGGTGATAGCGCTGCCCGCCAAGCAGGGGAAGCTCGAGGCCACCACGCTGCGCGATTACCTGGCAGCATACTTTGCTGATGAGACGGCAGAACACATGGTGCGCCCCGGGATGGTGTATATCACGTTCCCCACGGAACTGGGCACACTCTACACCGCCGATGAACTCGCGGCGCTGCACGACATCTGTCGGGAATATGGCCTGCTGCTGTATGTCGATGGCGCGCGGCTGGCTTATGGCCTGGCGGCGAGCAAGGATGTCACGCTGCCGAAGCTGGCACAGTTGGCCGACATCTTCTACATCGGCGGCACGAAATGCGGCGCCCTGTGTGGCGAGGCGGTGGTGTTCCCCAAGGGCAATGCCCCCGGCCACATGCTCAGCCGCATCAAGCACCATGGGGCGCTGCTGGCCAAGAGTAGGGTTGTGGGTGTGCAGTTCGAGGCGCTGTTCCAGCCCTGCGGAAATGCTCCGCTCTATCTCGCCATCGGCAAGAACGCCGTGGCCTTGGCGATGCAGCTGCGCCGTCTGTTCGTAGAGGATTGGGGGTATAAGCCCTTCATCGACTCGCCCACCAACCAGCAGTTCTACATCATCCCCAACACAGACCTCGACCGCCTGCGCCAGCACATCGGCTTCGAGGTGTGGTGTCCCGTGGATGCGGAGCACACTGCCTGCCGCTTCGTCACCAGCTGGGCGACGACGGAGCAGGACATCATTTCGCTAGGAGAACTTTTTTGCCGTTGATGATGTTGATGCCTTTCTGGGGCTTGCTCAGGGGTTGTCCCTGAAGGTTGTAGATGGTGGTGGGGCGTGTGGCGATGTCAGCAGCGGGATGGCTGATGGGGTCAACTAAACCGCGATCCACATCGGAGAAGGTGAAAATCATGTCGGCGCGGTCGAGGGTGCCGGAGCCCCAGAACCAGTCGTCGGCGAAGCCGCGGGCGCGGATCTGATAGTTGCTGGCGGCAGGGCTGTTGATGCGGTACATGGAGACGGCGGTGGAGAGGCCGCTCTGTGCGGGCGACTGGTCGCCGGTGTAGGTGATGGTGAAGACGGAGGGCGTGGCGGTGGTGCCGATGCGGGGATTGCCGGAGCCCACGCTGACATTGTTGGCGGTGAAGTAGAGGCCTGTGCCGAAGTTGCGGATTTGGTAGCCGCCCTCCACGGCTGTGATTTCCCACATGAGGGCGTGGTCATCCCAGGTGTAGTTGTCGGTGGTGCCGAGGCTGCCGTTGGCGTTGCAGCAGAGGTACTTGGGCGAGCCGCCGAGGGTGGTGCCTGAGTTGAAGGGGATGGTGGCGTAGTTGATGATGCGGTAGAGCTTGCCTGCCACGGGTGAGAAGGTGCGTGTGCCGGCGGGTGTGCCGCCGCCGGGGCGCATGAACTCGTCGTTGATGGCTACGGTGGGGGAGTAGTCGGACTCGCCCTCGGGGGTGATGGTCTTCAGGCGGAAGTAGTAAACCTTCTTGGCAGTGAGACCTGTGACGGTGAGGCTGGTGGTCTTGGGCGCCACGCGCTTGATTTCCACGAAGTTGACGCCGTCCTCGCTCTGCTCGATGACAATGGCGGTGGCATCCTCCTGCATATTTGTCCAGGTGATGCGGGCCTTGGTGGAGGCGGTGGCCTTGGCGGTCACGGCCTGCGGGCAGATGATGTAGTTGGACTTGGCGGCGAGGCTGTTGATGTAGTGCTCGATGTTGGTGTAGCCGCCTCCGAGGGTGTAGGCCGCGGCATCGTTGGCGTTGGGGTTGAGGCCGTTGGCTCGCTCCCAGTCGTCGGGCATTCCGTCGCGGTCGGTGTCGCGCGGGGCCGCACCTCCGGTGAGGGTGCCGATGCCGCCGAGGTCATCCTCGCTGGCGATGAAGGCGCCGCGTGTGCCGAGGGAGATGAGGTGGTCGATGATGCGGAGGTCGTGGCTGTCGCGGACGCGCGAGGCTCCGCACTGGTCGGCAACGGTGGCGTAGGCTTGGGCGGCGCTCTCGAGATGCACGGTCTTGGAGCTCTGGAAGTAGGGCTGCTGCATGGCGGTCGCCTGGTGGTAGTCGGTGATGAGGCGGCCGTTGAGGGTGCCGTCCTTGTTGCCGTCGTAGTAGTTGCCGGTGCTGTAGAGGTGGTCGGTGTTGGTCCAGTCGTCGAAGTACTTGTCGCCCGTGGTGCTGGGGCCTGCGATGAAATAGTTGTTCATCACGTCCTGGTAGTTGTCGGCAGCGGAGTGGCCGCCGATGATGCCCATGCTGTAGTTATAGACGACATTATTATAATATTGTATGTAGCACTTCATCTTGGGGTTGCGGCTCTTGTTGTTGGCCCAGAGACAGTGGTGGACGGTCCAGTTGCGTGTGCCGTCGGTGATGGAGCCGAAGCGCTGTGGCTCGATGCCCTCGGAGATGATGCAGTGCTGCCAGGTGATGTTGTTGGCATCCTTGATGTGTACGTCGTCCCAGGGTCCCCACGAGATGCTGCAATGGTCGAGGATGACGTTCTGGCATTCGTCCAGCGTCAGGGTACACTTGCTGCTGTCGATGCTCTTGCCGCCACGCATGCGCAGGTAGCGGATGATGATGTTGCTGCTCTTGGAGGCGATGACGCGCCCGCCGTAGATGGTGATGCCCTCGCCGGGGGCTGTCTGTCCGGCGATGGTGATGTTGCTCTTGATGGTGATGCTGGCGTTGGTGATGTTGATGACACCGCCGACATCGAAGACGACGATGCGGTTGGGCTGGCTCACGGCATCGGCCAGGGAACCGGCGCCGGAGGCGTTGAGGTTGGTGACGTGTACCACCTGACCGCCGCGTCCGCCCGTGGCGTAGGCTCCGAAGCCCTCAGCGCCGGGGAAGGCGGGCTGCTGGGCTTGCAGCGAGAGCACGGTGAGAGAGAAGAAGAGGGCGAAGAAGAGCGATAGCTTTTTCATGTCTTTTTCTGTCGTTTGTTATGTTTTGCACGGCAAAAATAGAGAAAAAGGCTGAAAGGAGAAAAGAGAACGTCGTTTTTTTACTTTTTCGACCGCTTCACCTCCATTTTTCACTCTTTCATTTTTCACTTTTCACTTAAAGCAGTACCTTTGCGCCCATTATGATTAAGAATATTGCTTTTGATTTCGGCGGCGTCATCTTTGACCTCGCCTATGAGCGTGCGGTGGAGACGTTCAAGAAGATTGGGTTGGCAGATGCCGATCAGCGGTTGGACCGCTACCACCAGCGCGGAATCTTCGAGGATCTGGAGTCTGGACGCATCACCGCCGACGCCTTTCGTCGGCAGCTGGAACCCCTGTGCCACCGTCCGCTGACGTACGAAGAGGTGCAGGGCGCGTGGTTAGGCTATGTGGGTAATCCCGTGGATGAACGTAAGCTGCAGTATCTCGAGGAGCTGCGAAGCCGCGGCTATCGCACGTTCCTGTTGTCAAACACCAACCCCTATGTGCAGGCGTGGGCCGAGAGTGCACGCTTCAGCGCTGCCGGACGTCCGCTGAGCAGCTATCTGGAGAAGTGCTACTGCTCCTATGAAGTCGGGCTGATGAAACCCGACCCGGCCATCTTCCGCTATATGCTGGACGACGCACGGCTGCAGGCCGGCGAGACGCTGTTCCTGGACGACAGTCCTGCGAACATCGCCGCCGCAGAGCAGCTGGGCATACAGACGCTGCTCGTGGAGAAGAACGGCGATTGGCGCGAGGCGATCGAAGTGAAATTGAAAGATTGAAAGATTGAAAAATTGAAAAATTGAAATATTGAAAGATTCAATTGTCAATCGCATGCATCCAAAGGGAAATCATTCCTTCAATTTTTCAATCTTTCAATTTTTCAATGTCCCAGCGGGAACAGGCCGTAGAGCTCGGCGTCGATCATGTCGGTGACCTGCTGGAAAGCCTGTGGGTCGTTGCCGAACTTGCAGGTGTCACCATCGACGATGATGAGGTTGCCCTTGTAGTCCTTGATCCACTCCTCATAGCGGTCGCCGAGACCCTGGAGGTAGTCGATGCGGATGCTCTGCTCAAAGTCGCGTCCGCGCTGCTGGATTTGTGCTATGAGGGTGGGGATGCTGGAGCGGATGTAGATCATCAGGTCGGGGAGCTTCACCAGGGACATCATCAGGTCGAAGAGGTCGGTGTAGTTCTCGAAATCGCGGTCGCTCATATAGCCCTGGGCGTGCAGGTTGGGCGCGAAGATGCGGGCATCCTCGAAGATGGTGCGGTCCTGGATGATGGTGTCGCTGCTCTTGCCAATCTCCACGACGTCCTTGAAGCGTTTGTTCAGGAAGTAGATCTGGAGATTGAAGGACCAGCGGCTCATGTCCTTGTAGAAGTCGTCGAGGTACGGGTTGTAATCGACGGGTTCGAAACGTGCTGACCAGCCGTAGTGTGCGGCGAGGAGCTTGGTGAGGGTAGTCTTTCCGCTACCGATGTTTCCGGCAATGGCGATGTGCATATTGGGCTAAGGGGGGTAATGGTTTAATGTATAATTGATAATGTATAATGTATAATTAAAGTTCAATGTTCAAAGTTCAGCTTCGCTGACTTTTGTCACGACTCGGCCATCCGAAAGCAAGCTTTCATGGCTCTCGCTGCTCCAAAAGTTCAAAGTTCAAAGTTCAAAGTTCAATGTTCAGCTGCGCTGACTTTTGTCACGACTCGGCCATTTAAGAGCAAGCTCTTATGGCTCTCGCTGCTCCAAAAGTTCAAAGTTCAATGTCCAAACTCCTACTCGGGAAAGAGTGAGAAGAGGTGGGTGTCGATTTTGTCGATGATGTGCGCGAAGTCCTCCGTGCGGTTTTTGAAGTCGAGGTTGTCAACATCGATGACGACGGTTCGTCCGCGGTATTTCTCGTAGATGAAGTCCTCGTAGAGGTGGTTGAGGTTGCGCAGGTAGTCGATGGGCATAGACTGCTCGTAGTCGCGACCCCGCTTCTGGATATTCTGCACCAGATGGGGCACCGAGGCACGCAGGTAGATCATCAGGTCTGGGTAGCGCAGGATGTCGGTCATGTTGTCGAACAACTCCATGTAGGTGTTGAAGTCGCGGTCTGAGAGATTGCCCATGCGATGGTTGTTGGTGGTGAAGACATATACGCCCTCGTAGATGCTTCTGTCCTGTATGATACTATTCTCGGAATAAGATAGTTCGAGAAGGTCTTTAAAGCGTTGCTTGAGGAAATATACCTCTAAGTTGAAGGACCATCGCGGGATGTCCTTGTAGTAGTCTTCGAGGTAGGGATTGTAGTCAACGGCTTCGAACTGCGCTGTCCATCCATAGTGCTGTGCGAGCATCTTCGTGAGCGTAGTCTTTCCGCTTCCTATGTTTCCGGCAATGACTATATGCATAGTTGTTGGTAAAGTGAATTCTGCGTGCAAAGATAATGCTTTTTGCAGGAATAAACGAAAAGACGCAAAGAAATTATGATTTTTCTTTGCGTCTTTGTTGTTTATGGGTGCCGGAGGTGGTCAGAACTGCACGGGAAAGATGAGTTTGATGGTGATGTTGCGCCCCGGATTGAAGATGCCGCGACGACCTGTGCGGTTGTTGACATCGGCATACTTGAGGCGGCTGAGGTGACTTTGGTAAGCGCAGTTGAGGAGGTTGTCGGCGATGAGGTAGATCTCGCAGAGCTTGCGGCCGTTGCGCAGGAGGATGTCGGTTCCAGCAGACAGGTTGAGAAGGGTGTAGGCGGGCGTGGCGGTTTCGGTGTCGTCGGCCATGTAGTAGTGGTTCTGGCGGAAGTAATGCTCTACGCTGACGGCCACATAGGCGTTGTCGAAGATGTGGTCGAGGCGGTGGTGGTGTTCGCTCTCGCCTGTGTGGTGGGGAGCACTGCTGTGGTGGTCGCCGTTGTGGGTGAACTCCCATTTCACTTCGCCGGTGAGGCGTGGGGCAGGGGTGAGAGGCAGGTAGCGGGTCTCCAGCGGCTGGTTGAGCTGGCGGGCATCGACCATCGAGTAGGTGGCGCCGATGTGCAGCTGGTGGAGAGGGTGGACATCGATGCCGGCCTCGAAGCCCTTGAGGAGGGCGTCGCCTTGGGTGTAGCGGAAGTGGCGGTAGGCCGAGGTCTCGACGGGTGAACCGTCGAGCGCATGCTCTGCAAGGGCGGCGGCGTAGATGTAGTTGTCGATGCGGTTGATGAAGAGGGAGAGTTCGGCAGAGATGTAGCGGCTGCTGTAGTCGAAGCCCAGGTCGCCTTGCCAGCTGTGCTCAGCCTTGAGATCGGGGTTGCCAATCTCGTAGCGCAGGGTGCCATGATGTGCGCCGTTGCTGCCAAGCTCGCTGAGGTTGGGGGCCCGGAAGCCGCGGGCTACATTGGCGCGGATGTTAAGATGGCTGTTGGCGTGCCATACGGTGCCGAGGGAACCCGTCAGGGCGTTGAAGTTGCGCGTGAAGTCGGCAAAGCGCTCTTCGCCCTCTTCCGTGAGGGCATAGCTGTGCAGATGGCGGTTGTCGAAACGGAGGCCGCCGCTGAGGGTCCACTTCTGCCAGTTCTTGCTGGCGGTGGCGTAGGCGCCGATGTCGAAGAGACGGTAGTCGGGGATGAGGAACTCCTCGCCTTTGTTCAGCGAGCGTTGGAACATTCCGCCGATACCTGCCGTGAGTTTCCAGGTGTCGAAACCGGTGTGGAGGTAGCGGGCGTCGTAGGTGACGGTGTGGAGGAGGAGGTCCAGGGAGGGCTCGTCAGCGGAGTGTTGGTGCTCGACGGGTAAATCGCCGGGCGCAGTGGCTTCGTGGTGGTGGTGCTCTTCGAACTCCTGGCGGCGGTTCTGCTGGTAGCCGACGATGGCTTTGAGGAGGCCGTTGCCGAGGGAGAAGGAGTTGTCGAGGACGGCTTTGTAGTGGTGAATCTGCTGGTAGGGGAGCGCCTTCTTGTAGGTGCGGAGGTTGCCGCCGGGGTATTGGTCATCATCATATACGAGGTCGCCTGTCTCGGGGTTGCGCTCGCCCTCGGTCATGCTGGGCGTGATGTGGTAGTAGCCCAGGGTGAGGTGCGTGAAGCCCCAGTCCTTGTTCATGCCGAGCAGCGCGTTGACGGCACGCTCATGGAACTGTGTGCCGGGTACGTAGCCGTCATATTTATTATGGTATGCGTGTGCGAACTTCTCGCTGTAGCGTCCGTTCCACACAAACCCCTTCTTGTTGCCGCCGAAGCGTAGGGAGTAGTTGATGAGACCGCTGTTGGTCTGGTACTCGGTGGCGAGGCTGGCGGCCATGTGCCCTGCGGGTTCAATGGCTTCGGGGTGGAAGATGAGGACGCCGGCCATCGCGTCGGAGCCGTACATGAGGGAGGCGGGGCCTTTGAGAATCTCCACCTGCCCGACGCTCTGCCCGTCGATTTCTATGCCGTGCTCGTCGCCCCATTGCTGTCCTTCCTGTCGGACACCGTCGGCGATGGTGACGATGCGGTTGTAGCCGAGACCGCGGATGACGGGTTTGGAGATGCCGCTACCGGTGGTGACCTGTGCTACGCCGGGTCCTTTGGCCACGGCATCGATGATGTTGGAGGATGCTGTCTGTCGCAGCGTCTTCTGTGTGACCACGGAGATGGGTGTGGCAGACTGCTTACGCTTGATCTGTCCCACAGGGCTCGTGACCACCACTTCGTCCAGATTGAGATGGTTGAAGAAGATGTCGGCCGAATCGGGTGCCGACTGAGCTGAAGCTACCATGCTTGCACACAATAACATCAGCATACAATATGCCGATTTCATAAAATGTTAAGTTAGAGAGCGTTGATGAATAAGATTTAAATTAGTTATTCATCTCTACGGGAGGCGCTCTCGAACTTAACACGCCACCATCGTAGCAGCTGCCGTCTATGACAAGTCTGGGGAACGAAAGGCGGTGGGGGAAGAGAAGATGACGGAAAACGACAAACGAAGCAATCAGGAAACTGCCTTGCAACAGCTGACACAGGATGCAGTCATGAAGATGCCCCGAGGCGTTGGAGATATGCCCTGCGTGGGCCTGATGGTTGACGCAGGCTGTGCAGTCCGGCTGGGCTTCGCTGTAGTCGCTGTGAACGTGAAGAGCTGCGGCCACCACCGTTGGCACAAAGACCAACAATAGCAACAAAGAATAAAGTTGTCTCTTCAGTTCCTTTTTCATATCGGCGGCAAAGGTATGGAAAATGTTTGTGTTTTAAGGCCGCGAGATGAAAGTTTTTGTGCATTTTCCCTTTTTTTCTTTTTTCACTCTTTCATTTTTCACTCTTTCATTTTTAACTTTGTTGACTTTTGTCACGACTCTGCAATTCAAGCAAGCTTGATTGCTCTCGCTGCTCCAAAAGTTCACTTTTCATTTAATTCGTACCTTTGACTCCGCCGAAAATACTCACGCTTGGAATTAAAAATAAATGAATTTATTTTGTACTTCGCTCGCTTATTCGTACCTTTGCAGCGAAAAAGAAATGTCCAATTGTAAATCGTCAAATCGTCCAATTACCATATGTTCTCAGGAATCGTAGAAAGCACAGCCACCGTAGTGGCTATTGAGCGCGAGCAGGACAACCTGCATTTTACGTTGCGCTGCCCCTTTACAGACGAACTGAAGATTGACCAGAGCATCGCGCACAACGGCGTGTGCCTCACTGTGGTTCGCATCGAAGCCGACTGCTACACCGTCACCGCCATGCGCGAGACACTGGAGCGCTCGAACCTCGGGTTGCTGAAGGTGGGCGATGAGGTGAATGTGGAGCGCTCCATGCAGATGGGCGGCCGCCTGGATGGCCATATCGTGCAGGGACACGTGGATCAGACGGCGCGCTGCATTGCCGTGGAGGACCAGGAGGGCAGCCACGAGTTCACCTTTGAGTACGAGGCCGATCCGGCGATGGTCAGCCGCGGCTACTTCACGGTCGATAAGGGCTCTGTGTGTGTCAACGGTGTGTCGCTGACGGTGTGCCGTCCCACGCGCAATACCTTTGCCGTCTGCATTATCCCCTACACTTTCGACAACACCAACTTCCATGATATCAAGGTGGGAACGGTGGTGAACCTTGAATTTGATATATTGGGAAAGTACATTGCCCAGTACCAGAGTCGGATGAATGAGTTGGAACGTTGAACGCTTGAACAGCTGAAAGTAGAAATCAAGAAAATACATGATATGGAAGAAATGATTAAGGAAGAGGCTCAGGAGAAGAAAAGCCTGAACTTCATCGAACAGAAAGTAGAGAAAGACCTTGCAGAAGGTAAGAACGGCGGACGGATGCAGACACGTTTCCCGCCCGAACCCAACGGCTACCTGCACATCGGTCACGCCAAGGCTATCGCCCTTGACTTCGGCCTGGCAAAGAAGTATGGCGGTGTGTGCAACCTGCGCTTCGACGACACGAATCCTCAGAAGGAGGACACCGAATACATGGATGCCATCGAGCAGGACATCCGTTGGTTGGGCTTCGAGTGGGGGAACATCTACTATGCCAGCGACTACTTCCAGCAGTTGTGGGACTTCGCCGTGTGGTTGATCAAGCAGGATCGCGCTTATGTCGATGAACAGAGCGCCGAGGTGATAGCCCAGCAGAAAGGCACCACCACGTCGCCCGGCACCAACAGCCCCTTCCGCAACCGTCCCGTGGAGGAGAGCCTGCGACTGTTTGACTTCATGAACAGCGGCAAATGCGAACCCGGCACATTGGTGTTGCGTGCCAAGATAGACATGGCACATCCCAATATGCTCTTCCGCGACCCGCTCATCTATCGCGTGCTGAACATCCCACACATCCGCACCGGCAACAAGTGGAATGCCTATCCCATGTACGACTTCACCCACGGACAGAGCGACTATCTCGAGGGCGTCACCCATTCGTGGTGTACGCTGGAGTTCGTGGAGCACCGTCCTCTGTACGACCTCTTCGTCACATGGATGAAGGAGTGGCGTGGCGAGACGGATAACATCGAGGACAACCGTCCGCGCCAGACAGAGTTCAACAAGCTGAACCTCAACTACACGCTGATGTCCAAGCGCAACCTGCTGGCATTGGTTAAGAACGGCTTCGTCAGCGGCTGGGATGATCCCCGAATGCCGACCATCTGTGCCTTCCGTCGTCGCGGCTATTCGCCCGAGAGCATTGTGAACTTCATTGATAAGATTGGTTACACCACCTACGACGCCCTGAACGACTTCGCCCTCTTGGAGAGTGCCGTGCGCGAGGACCTGAACCAGCGCAGCACCCGCGTGGCAGCTGTCGTGAATCCCGTGAAGCTCATCATCACCAACTATCCCGAAGGGAAGGTGGAAGAGCTGGAGGCTGTGAACAATCCCGAGCGTCCCGAGGAGGGAACCCACACCATCGAGTTCAGCCGTGAGCTGTGGATTGAACGCGACGACTTCCAGATGGTTGCCGAGAAGAAGTTCATGCGTCTGGCTCCGGGTAAGGAGGTGCGACTGAAGAACGCCTACATCATCAAGTGCAACGAGGAGGGCGATCATCCCTTCGACGTGGATGCCGAGGGCAATGTGACCTGCATCTACGCCACCTACGACCCCGAGACACGCAGCGGACAACCCGGAGCTGACCGCAAGATCAAGGGTAAGACACTGCATTGGCTCAGCTGTGGCCACTGCCTGCCGGCTGAGGTGCGGATGTACGAACGTCTGTGGCAGGTGGAGAACCCGCGTGATGAGCTGGCACGTCTGCAGAACGAGGGCCTCACGCCCATCGAGGCGATGCAGCAGATGATGAACCCCGATTCGCTGCACGTGCTTACGAACTGCTATGTCGAGAAGTTCGTGAAGGATATGCCGGCACTGACCTACCTGCAGTTCCAGCGCATCGGCTACTTCAATATCGACACGGATTCAACGCCCGACCACCTCGTCTTCAACAAGACCGTCGGATTAAAGGATAATTTTAAACATTGAAAAATTGAAAGATTGAAACATTGAAAGATACCAATGTCAATAGCATACATCCTATAGCAAGTCATTATTTCAATACTCAACTTTCGGAAATATAAGAGACCACAGATTTAACAGATTAAACAGATTCAAAGCTACTTGTTATCATGAATTGTTTTACATATTGCGCAGATTTAGAGCGAGACGCTTTGCGGGTCTCGATTGCATTCATCTCTGTCATTTGGCCAGGTCGG
>SUYG01000057.1:0-12517 GCA_015060555.1 Prevotella sp. | reverse complement strand
GACAGAGATGAATGCAATCGAGACCCGCAAAGCGTCTCGCTCTAAATCTGCGCAATATGTAAAACAATTCATGATAACAAGTAGCTTTGAATCTGTTTAATCTGTTAAATCTGTGGTCTCTTATACTTCCGAAAGTTGAGGACTTGACCTTACGGACGGAAGGACTTGACCCTACGGGCGGAAGCTCTTGACCTTCTTGTTTTTCTCATTGGTGGGAAAAGCAGAAGGAGCAAGGTGCAAAGGCCTACGCAGCATGGTGCATCGGCCAACGCAGCATGGTGCGATTTTTTGAAGACCTTGGTCTTAAGGCGTGAAGAGCATGCTCTTACGGGTTGAAGACCTTGGTCTTATTATTTCAGGCTTCTCACTTCTTCATTTTTCACTCCTTCATTTTTCACTCCTTCATTTTTCACTTTTCATTTTTCACTTTTCATTTTTAGCTCCTCACTCTTACAGCAACTCTCTCGGCATAGTCACGGGTGTTCATCTCCCAGGTGAGCTTGAGCCAGATGATGGTGGTGGGCAGGGCTTTGAGGGCATAAGGTTTAATCCATTCCACCCATATCCAGCGGGGGAAGAAGATGTCGGAGGTGCAGAGGGAGGTGAAGATGAAGGCGTAGATGAGGAGGCAGAGGTCGAGGCGGCTGCGCTGCCACGGGGCGGTGGCATACCAGATGACAAAGCCGGTCATGGGCGCGATGTAGCCGTAGCTCTCGGTGCCGGTGGAGAAGAGGGTGACGAACATCGTGACGGCGGCCAGCATGGCATAGCGAAAGCCTGTGTGCCGGAACTGGTCGAAGCGGCGGAAGGGCGTCAGGAAGAGCAGGGCGCCGGGCACCAGGAGCCACAGGTCGCTGTACGTGGCGCAGTGGGTGACCTTGCGGACCATTCCCAGCAGCGAGGTGTTGGTGGAGGAGTCAAACATATTGTCGGCATTCTTCAGCGTCAGCGAGTCGTACCAGCCCACGTACTGCTGCACTACAAACTCGGGGCTGGAAATGAGCATGGGCAGCACAAAGAAGAGGGCCGACCAGCCCAGCAGCGCAGCCACGAACTTCTTCTTGTCCTCGATGAAGAAGAAAAAGGCGAGACCCATGATGCCGTAAAGCTTGATGAAGAGATTGAGGCTGATGAAGAAGGCAGCCCACACAGGCTGCTTACGCTGGACGCAGGCGAAGATCAGGAGATAGACGCCGGCCATGGCCAGGTCGTACTGCTCTACGAACAGCGGGGTGAGCACCTCGTGGAGACAGAACCAGAACATGAAGACTTGCTGCCAGCGAGCAAGCGGCAGGTAGCGCACTGCAACATAGAACGTTGCCGTCAGGAAGACCAGCCACAACAGCATCCCCCACGAGTCGGGCAGCAGCGCGAAAGGCGCGATGACATAGGCGAAGATGGGGCCGTAGTGGTTGCAGTCGCCGTGCAGGTAGGGATAGAAATCGAAGAGCGGCAGCTGATGGATCGTGTTCCAGAAGACCGACTTGTAGATCTGGTAGGTCATGTTGTAGCGGTCCCATTTCTGCAGCGCAACGATGATGGGCAGCAACGCATAGATGACGGTGATGGTTCGCCAGTCGCTCCAGAAGGGTTTGGCGAAGAAAAGACGGGCTTGTTGCAATAGTTTTTTTATCATTATCTTGCTCTTATGGGGCACAAAAGTAGGCATTTCCGGCCATAAAAGGAAACGAAAGGCACAAAAAACTATAAAATAATTGGTCAGATGGCCTTTTCTGCGTACCTTTGCCGACAATTATGGTACTTTTAAGCTTTGACACAGAGGAATTCGACGTCCCGCGCGAGCATGGCGTGACGTACGACACGCTGCGCGAGGGCATGGAGGTCTCCGTGGCCGGCACGCAGCGGATTCTTGATGTGCTGCAGATGAATGACGTATGCGCCACCTTCTTCTGCACCGCCAACTTTGCGGAGCACGCCCCCGATGTGATTCAACGTATTCTGGATGAGGGCCACGAGGTAGCCTGCCACGGCGTGGACCACTGGCAGCCGCAGGCCTCCGATGTGTTCCGCTCAAAGGAGATTGTGGAGCGCGTGGCGGGGAAAACCGTCTATGGCTATCGCCAACCGCGCATGTTCCCCGTCTCTGACGAGGCCATCCGCGAGGCGGGCTACACCTACAACTCATCGCTGAACCCCGCCTTCATCCCTGGTCGCTATATGCACCTGACGGCACCTCGCACGTGGTTCATGAAGGACGGCGTGATGCAGATTCCTGCGTCTGTGACGCCTTGGCTGCGTTTCCCGCTGTTCTGGCTGTCGCTGCACAACCTGCCAGAAGGGCTCTACCACTGGATGGTACGCCGCACGCTGAAGCACGACGGCTATCTGGTCACCTACTTCCACCCCTGGGAGTTCTACGAGCTGCGCGAGCACCCCGAGCTGCGAATGCCTTTCATCATCCGCAACCACAGCGGTCAGGAACTGTGTGACCGTCTGGACCGCCTCATCTTGATGCTGAAGGCCGAAGGCCACTCCTTCATCACCTTTAAAGAGTTTGTGGAGAAGTCCCTCCCCCGTTAAGGTGAGGAGATGAGAAGCCCCTCCCACGTCCCCTCCCCTGTTAGGGCGGAGAAGAGTGAAAGATTGAAAAAGTGAAAAATGAAAGAGTGAAAGAGTGAAAAATAAGGTTTACCTTGAACACTTGAACTTCTTAAACTCTTGGACTTCTTGAACCCTGAAACTTGAAACTTGAAACTCTTAAATAAATCGTAAATAGTAAATTGTCAAATTGTCCAATTACCCGATGGTTCGCTTAGCAACTGTATCGCCCTGCTACAACGAAGAGGAAGTGCTGGAGGAGTCTGTGCGACGCCTCACCAAGCTCTTTGAGCAAATGATAGCTGAGGGCCTCATCACCCAAGACAGCCTCATGGTCTTCGTCAACGACGGCAGCCGCGACCACACCTGGGACATCATCCAGCGCTTGTACCACGAGAGTCCCTACGTCTGCGGCATCAACCTCAGCCGCAACCGCGGCCATCAGAACGCCATCATGGCCGGGATGATGACAGCTCGGCATTGGGCTGATGCTGTCATCACCATTGATGCCGACCTGCAGGACGACCTCAACGCCATCCCCAAGATGGTGCGCGAATTCAGCAACGGCAACGACATCGTCTATGGCGTGAAAGTGTCGCGCATGGCCGACCCGTGGCTGAAGCGCTTCTCTGCCGAGGCTTTTTACCGTCTGCAGAGCCAGATGGGCGTGGAGAGCATCTTCAACCATGCCGACTTCCGTCTGCTCTCGCGTCGCGCCCTGGACCTGCTGGCAGAGTACCCTGAGCGTAACATCTACCTGCGCGGCATGATTCCCGCTCTGGGCTTGCCCTCAACGACCGTTGACGACGTCCTCAGCGAGCGCACGGCCGGCACCTCGAAGTACAATCTCAGCCGTATGCTGGGCCTGGCGCTGGACGGCATCACCTCGTTCTCCATCCGGCCCATCTACCTCATCCTGAATCTCGGCATCATCTTCATTGTCATCGCCTTTGCCATCGGTCTCTATGTCATCCGCGCCCTCATCGTGGGCACCGCTATGCCCGGTTGGTCGTCGCTGATGCTAAGCATCTGGCTCGTGGGCGGCTTCGTCCTCATCGGCATCGGCATCACCGGCATCTATATCGGCAAGATCTATCAGGAGGTGAAGCGGCGACCGCTCTACCACATCCAAGACATCCTCACCCACGCACATGAAGAAAAGGATTGAACGATACTTCCAGGAGCACCCCGAGCGGCTGGCCGACTTCTGGCGCCTTGTGCGCTTCGGCATCACGGGCGGCGTGTCGTCGCTCATCCACTACTGCACCTACTGCGTGGTTCTGATGTGGACGGGCGCAGCGAGGGCCTTCACCATCGGCTACCTCGTGGGGCTCGTATGCAACTACTTCCTCACCACATTCTTCACCTTCCAGCGCCACCCCTCGCGCGGCAACGCCCTGGGCTTCATCGGCAGCCACATCATCAACTACACGTTGGAGATTCTGCTGTTGGAACTATTCCTGTGGGTGGGCTTTGGCGAGCTGATAGCGCCCATTGCAGTGATGGTCATCGTGGTGCCCATCAACTTCTTGCTGTTGCGCTATGTCTTCATCCACGCCAAGAAACACATTCTCTTCGTGCACGACAAAGGACAGATGTGCAACAACATCATCCAGTACGGCCACGTCTATTCCTGGGCCCGCGAACACAAGGCCTGTGTCTTCTCGCTGCGTTTTGCCTACAAATACAGGCACTTCCACATCTGCCGCACCGCAGGGCACAACATCTTCACCCACGCCGCGGTGAAGGCGCTCACCAAGCTGCATCTCATGCCCGTGGTGGAATTCAGGAACCTGAATGCCAGCGAGGAAGAGAAGGATGAAGCCCTGAACCGCTACCCTATCATGATGTTCACGGGATGGGAAATCCGCTTCTTCGACCTCTTCGAGAAGTATCTCTCCGACATACGCCGCCTCTTCGCGTTCTACGATTCCATCGAGCAGCAAGCCACCAGGCTGCTGGCGCCCTACCGCCAGGATGACGACAACGTGCTGCTGGGCGTTCACATCCGTCGCGGCGACTACAACAGGCTCCTCGGCGGCAAATATTTCTATCAGGACGACGTCTTCATCGATGCCATCCGCCAGTTTCAGGCGCTGCAGGCCGGGCGCCATGTGGTGGCTGTCGTCTGCGGCAATGTCCGCCTCAACAAGCGTGCCTTCTGCCAAGCGCTGCCCGATGTCACGTTCGTCTTCCCCGACAGCGCCCCTGCCGACGACCTCTGCGCCCTCTCGCACTGCGGCTACCTCGTGGGGCCGCCCAGTTCCTACAGCCTCGTAGCCTCGATGTACCACGATGTGCCGCTGCATTTCATCACTGAGGCCCATCAGGCTTTCACGCTGGATGACTTCCATCCCTTCCTGCATCAACTTCGCCAATTCGACAACTATTTCATTGCATCATGATGAGCGTTTCCGCCATACGCCGCTTCTTCAGCCATCCATTCTTCAGCGACCGTCGCACGCTGTTGGGGCTGTGGTTGCTGCTGCCTGTGGCGGCTGCGTTGGTCAAGATCACGAAGCACCACAACAACTTCCTCATCTTCCGAGGGGTCTTCCGCCACACGCTGCAGCAGACCTCGCTCTACGCCCCCTACCCCGACGAATACTTCGACACGAACCACTACGGTCCCTTCTTCAGCCTCATCATAGCCCCCTTCACCGTACTACCCGAATGGTTCGGGCTGCTGGCTTGGCTGGTGGCGCTGTCAATGTTGCTGTATGTGGCCATCCGCCAGCTTCCCGTTCGCGACGGGGTGCAGACGGCAACACTGTGGTTCTGCGCTCACGAGCTACTCACGGCACTGCTGATGGCGCAGTTCAACATCGCCACCGTGGCAGGCATCGTGCTCACCTTCGTCTGCCTGCAGCGCGAGCGTGACTTCTGGGCCGCATTCTGGCTGATGCTGGGCACCTTCGTGAAGCTCTACGGCATCGTGGGGCTGGCTTTCTTCTTCTTCTCCAAGCACAAAGGACGTTTCATCGCCTCGCTCCTGTTCTGGGCTGTCGTGATGTTCGCAGCCCCCATGCTCATCAGCAGCCCTGAATACATCATCAGCCAGTATGGCGAGTGGTACCAGAGCCTCACCGCCAAGAATGCAGAGAACATCTTCGCCGGCGGACAGAACATCTCGCTGCTGGGAATGGTGAGAAAGATATCCGGCTGTGCCACGTACAGCGACCTGTGGCTTATCGTGCCTGGAATGGTGTTGATGGCTCTTCCCTACCTACGATGGCGGCAGTTCCAGCACCTGCCATTCCGTCTGGCCATCGTGGCCTCGGTGCTCATGTTCACCGTTCTCTTCAGCACCGGCAGCGAATCCAGCACCTATATCATCGCCTTTGTGGGCGTGGCACTATGGTACTGGACAGCGCCATGGCAGCGTTCGCGCTGGGACATCGCCCTGATGGTCTTCGCCTTCATCCTCACCTCGATGTCGCCCTCCGACCTCTTCCCGACCTACATCCGCAAGACATGGGTCGTTCCCTATGCCCTGAAAGCCCTCCCCATCGTCCTCATCTGGTTCCGTCTCACCTGGGAGCTTCTGCGAAGAGACTACGGGGAGGGACTCGCGAGCGAGGAGTTTAAGGAGGTGGAAGATTCATGATTCAAGATTCATGATTCAAGTTTAAGAGTTTAAGGGTTTAAGAGTTTAAGAAGTTTAAGAGTTTAAGAAGTTTAAGAAGTTCAAGAAGTTCAAGAAGTTCAAGCTAATATTCATTTTTCATTTTTCACTTTTCACTTTTCACTTTTCATTTTTCACTTTTCACTTTTCATTCTGACCTAATATGCTGAAGCAGTTCCTTTCTATCATGGCACGCTACCTGAAGCCCTACCGCAAGTACTTGGGCTGGTCCGTTGTGCTCAACTTCCTCTCGCAATGGATGAACGTGTTCTCGTTCATGGTCCTCATCCCTATCCTGAACATCCTGTTCAAGATTGACCAGGCCGTATATACCTACAAACCTTTTGAATTCAAGAAGGACATCATCATCAACAACGCCTATGCGTGGGTTCAGGAGATGATGACCAATAACGGAGCTTTCCTAACACTGGTGTTCATGGGCGTTGCCCTGATCATCATGACGGGCTTGAAGACACTCGGCTACTTCGCCTCCTCAGCCATCATGGTACCCCTGCGCACAGGCGTCGTTCGCGACATCCGTGTACAGGTATATGAGAAGGTGCTGAAGCTGCCGCTGAGTTTCTTCTCCGAAGAGCGCAAGGGTGACATCATCGCCCGTATGTCTGCCGACGTACAAGTGGTTGAGAGCTCCATCACCAGTTCCATTGACATGCTCATCCGTCAGCCCATCGCCATCCTCGTCTGCTTCTTCACCCTCTTCGCCACCAGTTGGCAGCTGACGGTCTTCGTCATCGTCGTAGCTCCCGTGGCAGGATGGATCATGGGTGTCGTCAGCCGCAAGCTGAAGAGCCAGTCCTCGGCCGTGCAGGGCCAGTGGGGTGACATCATCGCGCAGCTGGACGAGACGCTGGGCGGCCTGCGCATCATCAAAGCCTTCATCGCCGAGTCGAAGATGCTGAAGCGCTTCACCTTCGTCAACGATGAGTTCCGCCGTGGCATGAACGCGATGGTCATCCGCCAGAACGCCGCCCACCCCATGTCGGAGTTTCTGGGAACCATCATCATCGTCATCGTGCTGTGGTTCGGCGGTTTCCTCATCCTCAGCGAGAGCAACCTCATCGATGCCTCTACCTTCATCTTCTACATGGTCATCCTCTACAGCGTCATCAACCCGCTGAAGGAGCTCTCGAAGGCCACCTATCAGATTCCCCTCGGCCTCGCCTCCATGGACCGTATCGACTTCATTCTCAAGGCCGAGAACCCCATCCGTGAGCCCGAGAACCCGCAGCCGCTGCCCGCCTTCGAGAAGGAAGTGGAGCTGCGCGATGTCAGCTTCAGCTACATCGAAGGGCGCCCCGTGCTCAAGCACATCAACCTCGTCGTGCCCAAGGGCAAGACCATCGCCCTCGTGGGACAGTCCGGCTCCGGCAAGAGCACCCTCGTGGACCTCGTACCGCGCTACCATGATGTCAAGGAGGGCGAAGTACTCATCGACGGCATGAACATCAAGGGCGTGCGCATTTCCGAACTGCGTGCCCTCATCGGCAATGTCAACCAAGAGGCCATCCTCTTCAATGACACCTTCTACAACAACATCACCTTCGGCGTAGATAACGCCACGATGGAGCAGGTCATCGAAGCGGCAAAGATTGCCAATGCCCATGACTTCATCATGGAGAGCGAGAATGGCTACGACACGATGATCGGCGACCGTGGCGGCCGTCTCTCGGGAGGCCAGCGCCAGCGCGTCAGCATTGCCCGTGCCATCCTCAAGAACCCGCCCATCCTCATCCTCGACGAGGCCACTTCGGCCCTCGACACCGAGAGCGAGCGTCTGGTGCAGGAGGCCTTGGAGCGACTGATGAAGAGCCGCACCACCATCGCCATCGCCCACCGTCTCTCCACCATCAAGAATGCCGACGAGATTTACGTCCTCTACGAAGGTGAGATCGTGGAGCGCGGACAACACGAGGAGCTCATCGCCAAGAACGGCTACTACAAACGCCTCTACGACATGCAGCAGCTATAAGAAAAGAATCGGAAGCGAGCACCGCTTCCGATTCTTTTTTATCCTTTACATTTTTTACTTCACCAACACCTTGCGACCGTTGATAATGTACAGGCCACGGGGTAAGGTAGCATGAGACGATGCACGATGTACGATTCTGCCACTGAGGTCGTACACGGTGCCGTCCCATTCTTCACTTTTCACTCCTTCATTTTTCACTTCTTCGATGCCTACGGCCTCCGGCGAGAAGTCATAGACACGGTTGACAAGGCTGTTGAGGCCCTTCACCTCGTTCTGTGCAAGGGCACGGTCGTAGATGAAAAGGTCATCGAAGCGGGCGGCAGCAGAGCCGTTGGCGGCATCGCCATGTCCCAGCTGGAAGTAGCCAGCGGCGCTGGTCATCGTCGTCACATGCGTGTAGTCAAAGAGCTTGGCAGCAGCGGCCGCCGTGCTGGCCGTGCCGGCTGTAGAGGTAAAGGACTTGTGTGCCTTTCGCGTGCCATCGACATACAGCGTGACACCATCGGTGGCCGACACTGTGACGACGACGAATGTCCAATGTCCGGCGGGGATGTAGTTGGTGGGATTGCTGCCGCTGGCGTTCAACTGGTTGATGTCGAAGCTGTTGGTGCCATCCTCGAAATGCAAGCTTCCGTTGGCCGTCAGGAACAGGCGCTTGGAGACGGACGTCATATAGGCCACGTTGTCTGTCAAGCCCCAGAGCGTGCCTGTGAGGTCTGCAGCATCCTCGCGGAACACCCATACGCCGATGGTAAAGCCATCCAGACGCTCAGCATCCTTCAGGGGGTTGACGCAGCGAGTGTAGCTATTCTTCTTCACGTCGCTGGCAGCCTGCTTCACCACCTGTCCGTAGCGGTTCGGTTCTTCCACCTGTGTAGCGGCAATCCCCTGGCCCTGTTTCGTGAATACAGCAGCCTGCTGTGTGTTGTAGAGGTTCTTGGGGCTTTTGCCTTCAAAGTCGTAGTAAGCGACGATGTCCTGCAGCGTCGTCTCGGGCACATCGGCAGCCTTGGCGGCTGTGACATTGAAGTTCTGTACATAGGCGTAACTGCCTGCCTGGATGCGGCAGGTGAGTTGCACCTTCACAGCTTCTTCACCGGGATTGTAACGTCCGTCAGCCGAGATGATGTCGGGATGTGAGCTCTCCCACTCGATGGTGGCACCATAGGATTCTTCGCGCGCCAGTGGCAGGTTCTTGCTGACCGACTGGTTGTTCTTCACGGGCATCGTGTAGTTCTTGTAGGCACAGGCGATAGCGCTCTGCGGCTCCATCTTGTAGGCCCAGAGGCTCACGCCCGAACTGGCTGTCGCCGTGATGCCCACGGCCTTGAGTTTGTAGCCATCCACCTGCTGCTGCACCACCACACCCTTATAGCTGACGCCACCCACCCTGAGGCTGATGCGAGCCGTGCCGTCGGTCATGGTCCATGAGCCGCTGAGGGCGCCGCTGACACTGCCGTTGTCGTTCAGCGTCAGCTGAATGGGCGTCACCTCCTCGAAGTTTGCATAGTCCATCTTGTACTTATGGATGAGCACGTCGTAAGTGCCGATGATTTCGTCCTGGCTATAACGGCAACCGGTAGCCAGCGAAGCATCCGTGTCCGTCTCGCCATCGTATTCGAAAGGCGCTGCGCAGAACCAGCCGTCCTCGTTGAGGAAGAGCTGGTGGACGCGGACAGAGTGGAAGCCGCGGTCGGGCATTCCGTCGTTGAACTTGGTGTGATAGATGACAAAGGCGCGACCCTGGTCGTCCACGGTGACGCTGTTATGTCCCTGTGCACACTCGCCCACGGTCTGGAAACCCCAGTCGTTATAGGCGCCGAGGAGCTTCATGCCGCCATTGGTGTTGGCGTTAGGGCCGTAGTTGTTCCATCCGCGGTCGTGGTAGCAGGCATCGTGGCCGGTGGCATCGAGATAGACACCGTCGGGCGTGGCAGAGCGGAACGTTCGCATCTCATAGCCTCCGTCGGGAGCAAAGCCGCCATAGGAGATGAAGAGGTAGTAGTACTGACCGATATGCTTGATGTAGGCACCTTCGCCGCTCGACCAGTAGCCGCCGGCGATGCGTTTGCCGAAGTAGGGATCGGAGAGGGCGCGCCCGCTGTTGTCGTTCTCGATGGGATAGGTGACGGTGTAGTCGCGCAAGCCGGTCTCTTTATCGAGCTTGATGATGAAGATGCCACCGAACCAGGAGCCATAGACCATCCACAGCTGCCCGTCTTCATCGAAGAATACGCAGGGGTCAATGTCGTTGGTCCAATACTGCGGCCAGTTGTCGCCTCTGTTGTAGCGGTCCGGCAGCTGGTTTTGTGTGCCGATAGCCACTTCGAGGTCGGTTCTCTTCCAGTTGAGTTCGGGAGTCGTGGTATTGCGGAAGCCGGAGTAGTGGACAGGGCCCTGATAAACGTAGGGACCCATGATGTCGTCGGCCGTGAGCAGCACAATGAGCGAGTGCCAGTAGTCACCATTGATGCTCTGGTACATACACCATTTCTGCATCGTTGGGTTATAGATGAGGTCCGGTGCCCACATATTCCCCGCCAGATTCCAGTCTGCCTGGTCAGCGTGAGCCCATTCCGCAGCGTCGAAATTGCCGAAAGGCACCTCCGTCACCACGTTGTTGACCAGCGCGCGCACGGTCTTCGTCTGGTTCGTAGCGAAAGCTTCTGCGAAGTTGCATTTCACCACTGCACCCTGTTCATTGACCTTGCCGAAGATGGCATCGCCGTTGAGGCCGCTCCAGTTTTGCATGTGGTCTGTGCTGCGGGCGAATCCGCGCATGGTGCCCACAAGGTAGTAGTTGTCGCCCGTCGTGTGAACGATGCTGGGGTCGTGGACGCTGACGCGGCCGCGGTTGACAGTCGTATAGAGGGCGTTGATTTCAGAGAGTGTCACAGGCGTTAGTTCCTGTGCCCAAGCCGTGGTAGCGAATAGCGCTGTGGCGGCAAAAAAAGTACGTAGCATAGTCATTTTTCTTCGTATTTGTGGCCAAAGGTAGGGCTTTTTTGATGACTTTCCTTAACAAAAGGGCCTGTTTTAACGTGATTTAATATAAATAAGGTGTAAGGATTTGGTCTTTTCATCGGAAAACCCTTCCTTTGCACCCGCAAAAACGCTTCGGCGTTAAACCTTCTGAAGACGGAGGGGTCATAAAAGTGAAAAAACAGCCTCACCCCCGACTCCTCTCCAAAAGGCGAGGGGAGAATAAAAGTTAAAAGTGAAAAATAGAAAATAAGAGAATAAAGAAAAGCGAGAGATCGCAAACTGTAAAATTGTAAAATCGTAAAATTGTCAAATCAACCTATGAAGAAGATTTTGATGCTCCTCATGGCAGGAGTGCTGCTGACCTCCTGCGTCAGCAAGAAGAAGTTCGGCGAACTGCAGACCAACTACAACGCTTTGCAGACACGCTATCAGGCCGCTCAGGTGGACCTCGCCGAGAACCGCGCCACCATCAAGAGCCTCGAAGACCGTCTGGCCGAGGCCCGTGCTGCCAACGACAAGCTGACGGCCGCCTATGCCGCCCTGCAGGGCTCCCTCGACAAGAGTCTGCAGCAGAACACCGAGGGCAACGTGAACATCTCCAAGCTCGTGGATGAAATCAACGCCTCCAACAAGTTCATCAAGCAGCTCGTAGAAGCCAAGGACCGCAGCGACAGCCTCAACATGGTGCTGACGAACAACCTCACCCGCTCACTCTCCAAGGAGGAGCTGAAGGATGTTGATGTGCAGGTGCTGAAGGGCGTCGTCTATATCTCGCTCTCCGACAACATGCTCTACAAGAGCGGCAGCTACCAGATCAGCGACCGCGCCGGCGAGACCCTCAGCAAGATTGCCAAGATCATCACCGACTACAAGGACTACGATGTGCTCATCGAGGGTAACACCGACAATGTGCCTATCAGCAAGACCAACATCCGCAACAACTGGGACCTCGCAGCCCTGCGTGCTTCCAGCGTCGTGCAGGCCCTGCAGAACAACTACGGTGTTGACCCGAAGCGCCTGACAGCCGGCAGCCGCGGCGAGTACAACCCCATCGCCTCTAACGACACCGATGCAGGTCGTGCCCGCAACCGCCGCACCCAGATCATCATCACGCCGAAGCTCGACGAGTTCATGGATCTCATCGGACAGGCTCCCGAGGGAGCCGAGGGCGAATAACGGAACAAAAACATCACAAAAAAAGAGGGGCTGTGTCAAAATGAAGTGAACCCCGAAAGTTAGACAAAAAACTTTCGGGGTTTATTATGAATACGAGAAAGGATTTAAAAAGAAAGAAGCATACATTTGAAGATAGGCTCAAATATATGCACATGATTGAGGATGGTCATTCCATCCACAGT
>SUYG01000056.1:0-24199 GCA_015060555.1 Prevotella sp. | reverse complement strand
TTACCTCAAGTCGCATCGTGGGGTAAGGGGATGGTGGCTACATATTGATGTTGTGCTGTTGCTTTTTACTGAAAGCTGCTACTAACGACTCATAAATCTACCCTTAATCGTGTATTGGATGATAGTTGCGGATTTTAGGTCCATAATAAATAGTCCTATCTCTTGGCGAAGAGAAGATTTCTTTCCTATTGTCAATAGTTATATAAAATATATACTGGTAATCAATATAATATTCGCCATCTAAACATAACCATTCATCATGTTTCTCTGCTGTCACCTCTATTTTATTCACTATTATATGTCCTATTTGTATCTTATCATCTTTTCTTTGGAATCCTTCAGACGTGATATAGCCAAGATGACACTCTATTTTCTTTCCATCATTTCCATCATACCAAAACAAATCAACAAAAGGATAATTCGAAGCATAATTTCTATGTTCTACAAGTCTTTCGCGAACACTTGCAGGACTAGCTGGTGAAGGCACATATATTGCTTCTGTTCCGTTAAAAATAAGCATATCCTTAATTGTAATCGTTTGTTATTTATCAAAAGGGCAGGCAGGAGTGCCTGCCCCAAAGCAAGCCATCAGAGCAAGGCAATAAGCCCGAATACAATCGTTGCAAGCAACGTCGCAGTTCCGATGAATGTCTATATATATGATTGAGTAAGTTGTTTCTTACTAATCAGTAAAGACTCTTTTTCGTACTCTGTCAAACTTGACATTTCTGCGTAGTTAGATTGACTTGGCTTTGTATTACCAAGTACAATCTAAACATTCAAATAGATTTTATTAATCATAATTTTTGAATTTAAATTGTTTATGGCGTGCCTGTACCATTTATCGTCCACACAGGCACTTTGCAGACGCCATTTGGCAGTGACCTACTCTCCCACATGATTTTGCAGTACCATCGGCTCTGAGGAATTTAACTTCTCTGTTCGGAATGGGAAGAGGTTATTGTCCTCGATATAACCACCGTGAGGATTTATTACTTCATTTAGTCTCCTATTTTAAATTCAAGACAAACATCTGAAAGTCCATCTTCGGCAAGCATAGTTCTAATATGTCTTTTGCACGAGGCGATTAATTCGGCCTCGTCACATTTAACATTTCTGTCCACTTCACTTTTATAAATATTCCCATTTACTTCAGCTGTGACTTTTATTTTTGTTTTACTCATATAAAATCGTATTATAGTTTTTCCAATCTAATCAAGATAATTTAGTTAATAAAAGTTGTCCTCTGCAAACATGAGGGCCTCAATATATTCAGATATCAGTGAGTAATTCATTAGGTTATGATTGTTTTCTGGCCACAAAGATAGCGATAATTCTTTTTCCTCGTTTATGAATCTCCCATTTTCTTTCATCACAAGCCTTGTGAAATAGATATTTTTAACAAACCATGTCTCAAAACTCAGGCAACACGTTTAAACTTTGTGTCATTTGAAATGGCACAAAGTTGTCCATCGGAAATTGTGCCAATTCGATTGGCACAAACGAATGAACAGCAAAATAAAAGCGGATGAAATTTATCATCCGCCTGTGAAATTATATGTCTACGATTACTTCTTCCCATGTTCCCGTCGTAGCTGGATTAACCTATCACGCCAGCATGTAAATCCTCTACGGGAAACATCAAATCCCAGTTCTTACCCCATACCACATTACCGTGTTCCAGCGTGAAATTGCGGAAATTGCGAGGGGTGAGATAACGATTATACTGAGGATGGGGGTGGCGCCGGATGAAATCGCCGACATCCACAGTCTGTGTTGTGTCGTCGCTGAAACGAAGCTGGATATGTAAGTTCCCAGCATCCGAGGCCTCTATGATATAAAGTCTGTCTTCTTTCATAGCTTCTTACGGATTATGGTGGTTCTAACTCGTTGCTTCATCACAAAGAACTTCACCCATTTGTCGATGATGTTCTTGTGATATTTCTGGATGAATGCCTCTGCCGTTCGCTGATCCTTTTCAGGTAACGGCTCCACACCCTTCTTTACACGAACATTTACCTCCGTCAACTCACCATCCAGCATAATCAGGTCGAAGATGCTCTCCTGGTCGCCGTGGATGACATGCACGTGCACTGGCTCATGCTCGTTTGAATAGAAGTAGAAAATGAAGCCGAAATACTCGAAAATCTTAGGCATATTCCATTCCTTTTTATTGTTCTTCTGCCGCAAAGGTAGCGATTTGTTTTGAATCCGCGGTAAGAAAAGCACAGAAAAACGCGGAAAGGAATGGAAATACGCAGAAAAGAAAGCTGCAAGGATGAAAAAGCTGCATTAAAATTTGGCGGAATCGCAGAAAAAGTGTTCCTTTGCGGTGTCAAAACATCTGTTTTGGCTACGCCGCTGAGTGCGGGGAGTAAGACCTTATCGCCCCTGCTCCATTTAAAAGCCACCTTTCAAGGGCGGCTTTTATTTTTCATATCTCTTTCTGAAGATGCGGTTGAAATCTGGATTACAAGATGGGAATGTTGTATCTTTGCAGTGCAAAAGCAAATGAAAAAAAGTGAAAAATAAATGCACCATGCATCGAAGCGCGATGCAGCAAGGTGCAAACGCCATTGCAGCATGGTGCGTAAAAAAGAGCCTAAAACCACCCGGAAAAGCCTACCCAGCATCGTGCAATAAGGGACTCTCCCTAACCCTCCCTAAACAGGGAGGGAACTTTGGGAGGGGAGAATGAAAAGTATATCTGAGCATTACGAATAATGGCCGCTGGGAATCCCAACGGCCATTGTTATTTGGATGTGTCAGTGAATTGTTAACCCAAGACCTAATGAGCGATTTGGGTTTAGCAGTAGCCGCTGCCGTCGAAGCAGTGGGTGCAGACTTTGCACTTGGGGAGGCCGATGGCCTTGACGAGGATCTCCAGGGTGTTGAACTGGAGTGAGGTGAGGCCGAGGCGACGGCCCATCTCCTGGACCATGGCACGGTACTTCTCGGAATTGGTGCGGGCGTACTCCTGCAGGATTTCGTTGGGCGTGGAGCCTTCGCCGCCGATGCCGCCGGGTGTCTTGTCGCGGTCGTTCTCGAGGTCGTGGATGACCTGCCGCGTCAGCAGTTCCATGTCGCTCTTGGAGGCCGAGAAGTTGATGAAGGGACAGCCGTAGATGAGTGGCGGACAGGCGATGCGCATGTGGACTTCCTTGGCGCCGAGCTCGAAGAGTCCCTTGACGTTGTCGCGCAGCTGGGTGCCGCGGACGATGCTGTCGTCGCAGAACAGGCAGCGCTTGCCGACGAGGGCGTCGCGGTTGGGGATGAGCTTCATCTTGGCCACGAGGTTGCGTGTGAGCTGGTTGCCGGGCATGAAGGAACGCGGCCATGTGGGGGTGTATTTGCTGACGGCGCGGCGATAGGGGACTCCGATGCCCTCGGCATAGCCGGTGGCCATGCCGACGCCGGAGTCGGGGATGCCGCTGACGGTGTCAACCTCGGTCGTGTCCTGCTGGCCCATGAGGACGCCGCAGGTGTGGCGCATGGCCTCGACATTGCGTCCTTCGTAGGTGGAGGTGGGGAAGCCGTAATAGACCCAGAGGAAGGAGCACACCTGCATCTCCTCCTCGGGCTTGCGCAGCTGTTCCATGCCGTCGGCGGTGAGGCGGATGATTTCGCCCGGACCGACATAGTGCTCGATTTCAAATTCGAGGTTGGGGAAGCTGCAGCTCTCGCTGGTGACGGCCCAGGCGCCGTCCTTCTTACCGACGATGATGGGCGTGCGTCCCAGACGGTCGCGCGCAGCGATGATGCCGTTCTCGGTGAGGATGAGCATGGAGCAGGAACCCTTGATGCGGCGATAGACGTTCTCGATGCCATCGACGAAGGTCTTGCCGCGGGCTATGAGGAGGGTGATGAGCTCGGTGGGGTTGGTCTTGCCGCTGGACATCTCGGAGAAGTGGTCGCCGCTGTCCAGGAGTTCGCGCGTGAGCTCGTCGAGGTTGTTGATCTTGCCCACGGTGACCACGGCCATCTTGCCCAGATGGGAGTTGACCATGATGGGCTGTGGGTCGGTGTCGGAGATGACGCCGATGCCGCTGTTGCCCTCGAAGCGGTTGAGTTCTTTCTCGAAGCGCGAACGGAAGTAGTTGCTCTCAAGGTTGTGGATGCTGCGGAAGAAGCCTTTCTCCTCAGAGAAGGTGGCTAAGCCGCCACGCTTGGTGCCGAGGTGGCTGTTGTAGTCTGTGCCGTAGAAGAGGTCTGTGATGACCGGCCGAGTGGAGATTGTACCGAAGAAACCGCCCATGGGTGAAGAATGAAGAATGAAAAATGAAAAATGAAGAATGAAAAATGAAAAGTGAAAAGTGAAAAATGAAAAGTGAAGAGAGAGAAATGGAATGATTGAAAGAAGCTTAAAGCTCGATGTTAAGCTTTAATGCATTACATACTGGTTTTTAATTATTTACAGCAAGCACTTCATCGGCTCGTTGCAGGGCCAAATTGATGTGCGGGAGGATGTTATCCTCGCCAACGATGGTGCCGAAATCGTTGCGCATAAGCACTTCGTGCACCTTGGGATTGACGCCGGAGAGAATGACGTGGATGCCTTGCTGGCGGCTCATCTCCACGAGGTTCTGCAGGTTGTGCATTCCGGTGCTATCTACGAATGGCACCTTACGCATGCGGATGATGCGCACCTTCGGACGACTGGGCATACGGCCCATAATCTCCTCGAAGCGATTGGCGATGCCGAAGAAGAAGGGGCCGTTGATCTCATAGACTTCGCAGCCGTCGGGAATCTTGAAGTGTTCAAGATTGGTGGCCTCGAAATCGACTTCCCCTGCAGGGTCGATCTCGTCGGTGAGGACGCTGACCTGCGTGGTCTCGGCCATGCGACGCATGCAGAGCAGACAAGCCAGCATAAGGCCTACCTCAATAGCCACGGTGAGGTCGAAGATGACGGTGAGGAAGAAGGTGATGAGCAGCACAGAGATGTCCGACTTGGGATTCTTCAGGAGCTGGCGGAAGGTGCGCCAGCCGCTCATGTTGTAGGACACGATGACCAGTACGCCGGCCAGACACGCCATGGGGATGTACTGGGCGTAGGGCATCAGAATCAGGAAGATGAGCAGGAGGACAACGGCATGGATGATGCCGGCGACGGGGGTGCGACCGCCGTTGTTGATGTTCGTCATCGTGCGGGCGATGGCGCCTGTGGCGGGGATGCCGCCGAAGATGGGGGTGATGAGGTTGGCGACGCCCTGTGCGATGAGCTCCTGATTGGAGTCGTGGCGGTCGCCAATGACACCGTCGGCGACGGTGGCGGAGAGCAGCGACTCGATGGCGCCCAGCACGGCGATGGTGATGGCGGGCGCGAACAAGCCGCGCACGACATCCCACGAAAGCGCAGGCACCTCGGGCGAGGGCAGCGTGGCGTTGATGCGGAAGCGGTCGCCAATGGTGTCAACATGCTCAGCCAAACCGTAGCTCTTGAGGATGAGCACTCCCACCGTCATCACGATGATGGCGATGAGCGAGCCGGGCAGCTTGTTGAGGGCGGAGAGATGACCGTTGACATACTTCACACGGTTGACATACGGCCACAAGGCGATGATGAGGACGCTGCCGACACCCACGAGGGTGCTCCAGAGGTCGATGCTGGCGAAGTTGCCGGCATAGCAGGCCCACTTGGAGATGAAGTCGGGAGGCACGACCCCATCGACGGTCAGACCGAAGAGGTCCTTGATCTGCGTGGTGAAAATGGTGAGCGCGATACCGCTGGTGAAACCCACCACGATGGGGTAAGGGATGTACTTGATGATGGTGCCCAGGCGGAAGAGGCCTAATAGGATAAGGAACGCGCCCGCAAGGAGCGTAGCAATCATCAAGCCCTGTATGCCATACTGCTGGATGATGCCGGCTATAATAACAATGAACGCTCCCGTGGGGCCGCCAATCTGTACGCGCGAACCGCCGAGGAGCGAGATGATCAAACCTGCCACGATGGCTGTGATGATACCCTGTTCGGGCGTGACCCCCGAAGCAATACCGAAGGCGATGGCCAGCGGCAGGGCTACGATACCCACGATCACACCGGCAAGGAGATCCTTGACGAACGTCTCGCGGTCGTAATTTCTTAGACTGGTAAAGATGCTTGGCTTCATGTATGTGCCGTTTTGAGGCTGCAAAGGTAGCGAAAAAGTTTAAGGTTTTGAGGTTAATGTTTAAAGTTTTTGTGCTGGAGCGCTTTTTTTTTGATAAATTTGGATTCCCACGATAAGTTTTACCTGAAACATGAAACCTGAAACAAAATAATTCGTACCTTTGTGCCCGAAAAAGAAGATTGAAAAATTGAAAAATTGAAAAATTGAAAGATTGAAATCACCTTGAACTCTTGAAACTTGAACCCTGAAACTTGAAACTTCTACACTAAATCATACAATTACATTATGTTTGAAAACCAACCTAAAGGCCTCTGGGCTTTAGCCCTGGCCAACACGGGCGAGCGCTTCGGTTACTACACCATGCTCGCCGTCTTCGCGCTTTTCCTGCAAGCCAACTTCGGCTTTGCCACGGGCACGGCGAGCACCATCTACTCCACGTTCCTGATGCTGGTCTATTTCCTTCCTGTCATCGGTGGCATTGCCGCAGACCGCTGGGGCTTTGGCCGCATGGTCACAACGGGTATCATCATCATGTTCGCAGGCTATCTGCTGCTGTCCATACCTCTGGGCGGCGACTGGCTCGCCATCGTCACCATGTGCGCAGCGCTGCTGCTGGTGAGCCTCGGCACGGGCCTGTTCAAGGGCAACCTGCAGGTGATGGTGGGCCGCCTCTACGACGAGGCACGCTTCTCCAACCGTCGCGATGCAGGCTTCTCGCTCTTCTACATGGCCATCAACATCGGCGCCATGTTCGCCCCCACGGCAGCCATCGAAATCATGAACTGGGCACAGCGCGACCTGGGCATCAGCGAGGCCGACAGCTACCACTTCGCCTTCGGCGTGGCCTGCGCATCGCTCATCGTGAGCATCGCCATCTACTACGCCTTCAAGGGCTGGTTCAGCCATGTTCTGGAGGGCGAAAGCAAGAAAGCCGACAAGGAGCAAGTCGTGGACACCCTCACCCCCGCCGAGACCAAGGAGCGCATCATCTGCCTCTGCCTCGTCTTCGCTGTCGTCATCTTCTTCTGGATGGCCTTCCACCAGAACGGCCTCACGCTGACCTTCTTCGCCCGCGACTACACGCAGACCAGCTCCGAAGGCCTGCAGTCGATGATGTTCGACGTCACGAACCTCGTGGCTGGCATCTTCGTGGTCTATGGCCTCTTTGGCATCTTCCAGAGCAAGACCGGCAAGGGACGCAGCTTCAGCGCCGTCCTCGTGGCCGCTGCCGCCTGCTACCTCGTCTATAAGTTCAGCGCCCTCAGCGGTGCTGTCGAGGTTCAGGCTCCCATCTTCCAGCAGTTCAACCCCTGCTTCGTGGTGATGCTGACGCCCGTGAGCGTAGGTGTCTTCTCATGGCTTGCCAAGAAAGGCATGGAACCCAGCAGCCCGAAGAAGATAGGTCTGGGCATGCTCGTCGCCGCCTGCGGTTTCTTCATCATGATAGGCGCTTCCATCGGTCTCCTGCTGCCCGACGCACAGGCGGCCGCCATCGCCAATGGCGAGGAGGTGACACGTGTGAGCGCCAACTGGCTCGTGATGACATACCTCGTGCTGACCTTTGCCGAGCTGCTGCTCTCCCCCATCGGCATCTCGTTCGTCTCGAAGGTGGCTCCCCCGAAGTACGCTGGCCTGATGATGGGTCTCTGGTTCGCCTCCACGGCCATCGGCAACTTCCTCGTGCAGATTCCCGGACTCCTCTGGGGTGCCAACGTGGAGCTCGTCTATATCTGGGCTGTGCTGGCCGGCATCTGCCTCGTCAGCGCCATCTTCATCTTCTCCATCCTGAAGAAGCTGGAGAAGGTGGCATAAGGCTCAGAAAATCATCTTGAACAACATCTGAAGGTCGGCCTTCCAAGGAAAACTGACGAGGAGGGGACCAGAAGAAATCTCACTACGGTCGGTGTAATGCGTTACACCGGCCTTTATTTGTGCCACACAACTGAGGGCATGGGAGCGACGTCCGCTCCGACGCAGCAAGCGCAGCTGCAAAGCCGTCACAAAGCGCTGACCGTGGCCGTAGAGCTGCTGCATGCCATAAGACTGCGCAAGCGACGGCTCATAGAGATACAGGCGGCTGTCATAGCCGTCCGTGCGGAACAGGATGGCCGCCAGCGCCCAGCGCAGGCGCTCGTCACGGCTGTGGTAGCTCACCTGCGGCATGGCGGCAAAACCCGTGGACGAGGAAGCTTCCACCCCGGCCTGCGCAGGCTGACGGAAGCGGCTCAGGAAGGCCGAGAGCCGGATGTCCCACCGCGCGCTGAGCAGATGGTCATAGGTGGCGCGCAGCAGATGGCTGAAGTAGCGGAGGTCGCTGCGTTCCTTGCTCTTCACGCGGTAGCGCACCGTCAGCTGCCTCCCGCGACGCGGCTGCCAGGAGAGTTGTGCCATCCCCTCCCAGCCCGTGGAAGCGCGCGTCATGGTGTAGCGCGGCCATGGCGCATAGAAATAGTCGAAGAGCGCACACAGGGCGAAAGGGCCGACACGAGCGGCATCCAACAGCACAGCCACGCCGCTCTCGTTCTGCACACGGCCGTTCTCGCCGTACGCCGAGGCATGAGGCGAAAAGTAATCCTTCGAGTAGAAGCGCTGGATGAGTGTCAGCTGTGTCTGAGGCGAAAAGCGCCACACCGCCGTGTTCAGCGTGGCCCATCCACCGCCCCGCTTGTCGAAGCTGCGCGCTGTCTCGCCTTTCACCGACAGGCGCGGAGAACGGTAACCGTAGTTGGCAGAGGCTGCGCCAAAGAGGTAGCCAACGGGATAGACCTGGCGGTAGGGGGTGGCATTCTGCACAAACTGGTGGTTGTAGTACTGGAACAGCCCCGTCACGCCAGCCGTCCACGCCTTCCTGTTCCACGCAACATGGAGGGCTGTGGTCTGGCTCTGCAGGCTACCCTTGCGGGCCAACTCGCTCTCCGTGCGATGCAGTCCCGTGGTGTTGATGCTGCTCACACTGTTGTCTTTGTTCACGGTGGCATCCAAGAAACGAATGGAATAGAGGGCGGTGACACGCCAGTCCGTTCCCAGTTGCGCTGTCCCGGCCACGCCACGCAGGAAGTTCACCTCGTCGGCGGAGCGATGCGGACGCACGTCGTTGGAAGTACGTCACTGGCTCATGGTGCTCTTCCCGAACTGCAAGCCGTTGTTCAGCACCAACCCCTCACCGAAGCTGGCCTTGAAGTCGCCCACGACAACCTGACGCACCACGCCCAAATCCTTCAGCTGCACGTGACCGCCGTAGCCGTCATAGAAGGGGATGTCACGGGTAAACATCTGTTCACCGGCATCTTTCTCCATTCGGATGCCCACATCCAGATGTCGGCCTTGCTGCCAGCTGTAGCGCAGGCGGTGGCCGATGCCGCGTGCCCATGGCCAGCCGGCACGCTGATAGAAAGGAACATCCACGCGCGTGATCACCTCGTGCCGCGAGCGTCCCCACCAGCTGTGCAACGTATCGCGCGGCTGTGTCACCATAGGGTCCACCTGCACAAAGAGACGCAACCACTCGCCCTCCTGCTGGCTCAGGTGGTTGACCAGCCGCAGCTCACCAAGCGTGCGCATAGGGCCGTTCATGGACAAGTAGTCGAGGAGGGCATCTATGGCCGTCTCGCTCAGGAACGGCAGCTGCCGCAGCTGTTCGCGCGTGGCGTGGTTGAGGTCTATGGGATGGTCGTGCAGGTCGCTGAGCGCCTCCATCTGCGCCTCCCACTCCTGCTGATGGCTTTCATCCGCCGCCTCCTCGGCCAGTTGCTGCATGAACTCGTCCCATGACAAGGTGCTTTGCGCCAACGTCATGCAAGGAATCCAAAACAGGAGGGAAAGGAGGCGTTTCATGGACGTGAAAAGATGAATTTGAGGGCGAAGATAGTAAAAAAAGAGCGGACAATGCTATTTGTGGAAAGAAAATCGCTATCTTTGCACAGATTTCTTTCAACCAACTGGATCTCTGACGTCATTTTAACACAGCCGATGAGGATACACGACACCCTATGCTGAACGTTCGTACTTTTATTGACCGCCCGATTTTGGCGGGAGTTATCTCCGTGATGATTGTCATCGTGGGAGCACTCGGCCTCACGCAGTTGCCCATCGAACAGTTCCCCGACATCGCGCCGCCCACGGTCAGCGTGCGCGCCAGCTACACGGGCGCCAATGCCGAGACGCTGCAGAAGTCGGTCGTGGTGCCGCTGGAGGAAGCCATCAACGGTGTCGAGGACATGATTTACATGACCTCCAACGCCTCCAACAACGGCTCCGCCAACATCAACGTCTTCTTCAAGCAGGGCACCGACCCCAATATGGCTACCGTCAACGTGCAGAACCGCGTGGCACAGGCACAGGGTCTGCTGCCGGCAGAGGTCACGCGCACGGGCGTCATCGTCATGCGCCGTCAGACCTCGACGCTGAAATCCCTTGGTCTGTACAGCCCCGGCGGCACCTATGACCTGGCATTCCTGAACAACTACTTCAAGATCAATATCGAACCGCGTCTGAGCCGTGTGCCGGGCGTGGGTGAGGTGGATGTCTATGGCAGCAACTACTCCATGCGCATCTGGCTTGATCCCTCCAAGATGGCACAGCACCATCTGATGCCCTCGGACATCACCGCCGTGCTGGCCGAGCAGAATGTGGAGAGTCCTGCCGGCACGCTGGGCGAAGAGAGTGAGAACACATTTCAGTATGTCCTCAAATATCGCGGACGCTATGAGGAGGAGAGCGACTATGAGAACCTGGTCATACGCAGCAACCCCGACGGCAGCATCCTGCGGCTGAAGGACGTAGCACGTGTGGAGATGGGCCTGCAGGGCTACGCCATCGAAGGCGAAATCAACGGGCACCCCGGCTCCACATGTATGATTTCCCAGACACCCGGCTCCAACGCCAACGAAATCATCATCGCCATCGACAAGCTGGTGGAGGAGATTCGTCAGGACCTGCCCGCAGACATGGAACTCATCGATATGATGTCAACCAAGGACTTCCTCGACGCGAGCATCCACAGCGTGGAGCGGACGCTGTTCGAGGCTGTCGTCCTCGTCGTGCTGGTGGTCCTCTTGTTCCTGCGCTCATGGCGCGCTACGCTGGTGCCGCTGGTGGCCATCGTCGTCTCGCTCGTCGGCACCTTTGCTTTCCTCTATCTCGCAGGCTTCTCGCTGAATACCCTGACGCTCTTTGCCCTCGTGCTGGTCATCGGCACGGTGGTGGATGACGCCATCGTGGTAGCCGAGGCAGTGCAGGCGAAGATGGACAAGACCCACCTCATTTCATCCAAGCAGGACGAGCTGGGGAGGGACCTGACTCTTTCTGCCATGCACGATGTGACCGCGGCCCTCATCACCTCCACGCTGGTCTTCATGGCCGTCTTCATCCCCGTCAGTTTCATGGGTGGAACCAGCGGCATCTTCTATACGCAGTTCGGTCTCACGATGGCCGTTGCCGTGCTCATCTCCATGATCAATGCGCTGACGCTCAGTCCAGCCCTCTGCGCACGGTTGCTAAGACCCACGCCCTCTCGTCAAGGAAGGGGGACGCTGCGCAGTAAAGGTTTCTGGTTGTCAAAGGTAACTTCAAAACTTCCCTCCCACACGGGTAGCGAAGGGATCAACGGTTTGACTGGATGTCAAGCCGTCCGGAGCGACCGAAGCAGAACTCCTTTGCCGAGGACGGGCAAGGTTAGGGGGTGGGTCTTCTATTTTATCCAACGCCCATGGCTGACCTTCATGCTCGTCGCCATCGCTCTGGGCGTCTTCTCCTACCTCCTCGCAACCACTAAGACGGCCCTTGTCCCCGACGAGGACATGGGGGTCATCTACGTGACTGTGCAGACACAGCCCGGTAGCACCAAGGAAACAACACACGAGATGATGAACCGCGTAGAGAAGCTCATCACAGACCTGCCACAGATCAAAGCCTACAGCAAGAGTGTGGGCGTCAGCCGCATGGCAGGACAGAGCTCCAACAACGGCATGTTCCTGCTGCGACTCAAGAACTGGGACGAGCGCAAGGAGAAGGGCGACGACCTGAAGAGCGTGATGGCCGAAGTCAACCGGCGTGTGGCGGACATCAGCGAAGCCAAGATCATGGCCTTCACGCAACCGATGATCAGCGGCTACGGCGCCACCAACGGCTTCGAGCTGCAAGTGCAGGACCATCAGGACCGCGGTGTCGATTCGCTCATGGCTGTCACCAACCGCCTCATCGCTGCCTTGCAGGCACGTCCGGAGATCTCGCGCTCCCAGACCTCCTTCAACAATCGCTATCCGCAGTACCGTCTGACGGTTGATGCAGCACGCTGCAAGCGGGCTGGCATCTCGCCCGCAGATGTCCTGTCGTGCCTGTCGGGGTACATCGGCGGCTCCTACTCCTCGAACATGAACAAGTTCTCGAAGCTCTATCGCGTCATGGTACAGGCTGAAGTCACGGCGCGACTGGATGAGCAGTCCTTAAACAACATGTTCGTCCGCTCGGCCGACGGTTCCATGGCGCCGCTCTCGGGCTTCATCCATCTCACGCCCATCCTCGGAACAGCCAACCTCACACGCTTCAACCTCTTCCCTGCCATCCAGGTGAGTGGTATGCCCGAGAAGGGATACAGCTCGGGACAGGCCTTGAAGGCGGTGCGCGAGGAGGCCGCCCGCATCCTGCCCGAAGGCTATGGCTATGAGTTTGCCGGCATGAGCCGTGAAGAGGCTTCAGCCGGACAGAACACGGTGTATGTCTTCCTCATTTGTGTCATCTTCATCTACTTGATACTCTGCGCCTTGTACGAGAGTATCTTCATTCCGCTGGCCATCATCCTCAGCGTGCCCTTCGGCATGATGGGCTCCTTCTTGTTTGCAAAGATGTTTGGATTGGAGAACAATATCTACATGCAGACGGGTGTCATCATGCTCATCGGTCTGCTCTCCAAGACGGCCATTCTGCTGACGGAGTATGCCTCGGAGCGGCGCCGTGCAGGCATGAGCATAGCGCGTGCGGCCATCACGGCGGCACAAGTGCGTCTGCGTCCGATCCTGATGACGTCGCTGACGATGATTTTCGGTCTGTTGCCGATGATGTTTGCCACGGGCGCCGGCGCCAACGGCAATATCTCACTGGGCGTGGGCACGGTGGGCGGAATGCTCATTGGCACACTGTCCCTGATTCTCTTCGTTCCTTCCCTGTTCGTTGTCTTCCAGACAATCGAAGAACGCGTCTTTGCTAAGAGATGAAGGGGGCGAAGGCTTCATCGTAGGCCGACGTATGCGCCAGCTTGCCGTTGATGAGACACACCAGCGTGATGTCTCCCCGAAAGCAGAGCGCCATGTCCGACTCGCGGTACATTTCCTGATGGAAGATGTATTTCACGCCCTCCTTCTCCAATGCCAGACGCGAGACGAAGCGGTCGTCGCAGCGCAACGGCGTCTTGAAATCAAGTTTCATACGCGCCACCACCGCATCCTGCCCCTGTTCATGCAGCTGGGCAAAGCTCACGCCAATGGAGCGCAGAAACAGATGTCGTGTGTGTTCAGCATAATGCAAATAGTTCGCGTTGTTGACAATGCCCTCGATGTCGCACTCATAGTCGCGCACCTCCATCGTGGTCTCAAAGATGTATTCCATGATTCTTACTCATTTTTTGTGCAAAGGTAGGGAGAAAAGTGAAAAATGAAAAATGAAAGAGTGAAAAACAAGCAGATGAAAAGAGAAAAATGAAAGAAAAGTAAAAAAAAAGCGAGAGAAGCGGAAAAACTTCATACTTTAAACTTTAAACTTTAAACTTTTTCCTATCTTTGTCCTCGAAAAAAGATAAAAAGCACATCAATATGACTGGAAACTACATCCAACGTATAGAGATTGATTCGCTGTGGCGCGGCTTGCGGCACATCGTGTGGAACCTGAAGCCCGGCGTGAACGTGCTCAGCGGCATCAACGGTGTGGGCAAGAGCACCATCCTGCGCAAGACCATCCTCAGACTGGTGCAAGGCAAGGAGCAGCTGGAGCGCGACTACAGCCAGCTGGGCGTGCATCTGACCTTCTCGCCCGAGGAGGCCGACACCGTGCGCTTCGATGTCATCCGTGGCGTTGACAGACCGCTGGTGAGCGCTGACATCCTGGGAAAGGTGGTGGAGGCACGCCTGACCACGGAACTGGACTGGCAGCTCTACCAACTCCAACGCCGCTATCTTGACTATCAGGTGAACCAGAGCAACCGCATCGTAGCCCTCTTCACTGCCACCGACCCCAACGCGCAGGCGAAAGCCGCCGAGATAGCAGCCGAGAAGAGCCACTTCCAAGACCTCGTGGACGACCTCTTCAGTGCCACCGGGAAGACCATCGACCGCAACAGCAACGAGATCTTCTTCAATCAGTTGGGCGAACGCCTTACGCCCTACCTGCTCTCTTCGGGCGAGAAGCAGATGCTCATCATCCTGCTCACCGTGCTCGTGGAAAACAAAGAGCCGTATGTCCTGCTCATGGACGAGCCGGAAATCAGCCTGCACATCGAATGGCAACAGCGGCTGCTGGAGCTGATTATGGACTTGAACCCCAATGTCCAGATCATCCTCACCACACACTCACCCGCCGTCATCATGAGCGGATGGGCGGACTGCGTGACGGATGTGGAGGATATAATCGTTTAAAGTGATAAGTGAAAAATGGGGAAGCGACTGACTCAGAACCTCAATTCGGCCTATTTTGAAGCGGCCAACCGCCTGCGGCCCTCGCGGACGCGGCGCCGCATCGTGGCCTATGTGGAGAGTTTCGACGATGTGGCATTCTGGCGCTCTATCCTCGACGACTACGAGGATGACACCCGTTACTTTGAAATCAAACTGCCCTCGCGCAAGAACCTCGGCAAAGGCAAGCGACAGGTGCTCATGAACCTGCTCCATGCCGATCAGCTGGGCGGGGCCATGATAGCCTGTGTCGATGCAGACTACGACTACCTGCTACAGGACGTGAACGAAGAGAGCCGCTTCATCAGCCAGTCGCCATACGTCATCCACACCTTTGTCTATGCCATCGAGAACTACCAATGCTGGGCGCCATCGCTGCACAAAGCGGTGGTGACGGCAACGCTCAACGACCGTACCATACTCAACTACGAGGCGTTCTTCCGCGAGTACAGCGAAATCATCTGGCCGCTGTTCGTGTGGAATATTTGGTGCTACCGCCATGACAAATACAAGCAGTTCACCATGATGGACTTCTGCGGCTTCATCGGTTTCCACGCCATCAGCCCCCATCACCCCGAGGAAGGACTGGCACAGGTGCGCCGACGTGTCAACCAGAAGATGGCATGGCTGCAGCGCCACTTCCCCGAAGCACGAAGCTCCTACCCCACCCTGCGCACGGAACTGCAGGAGAAATTCGGCATCACACCCGACAACACCTATTTATATATACAGGGCCACACGCTCTTCGACAATGTCGTCATGCCCCTGTTGGAACCCATTTGTGCACAGCTGCGCAAGGAACGTGAACGCGAAATCAAGACACTGGCCATGCACGCCAAGCAGCGCCAATGTGAGCTCTCCGGCTACCAGCACAGCGTGATGCCCATCGACATCGTCCTCAGGAAGAGCACGGCATTCCATGCCGCGCCACCGATGGCCAAGGTGCGGGAACGTATTGAGAACCTCTTACAGACATACAAGAAACCAGCAACAGCTGAAACACAAAATAACCCGTCGTAGTATGAAACAGACCACACGTTTATCATTCTTCATTCTTCATCTATTATTCATCCTTTCCCTGTCCGTCTCCGCCCAGACGGCCTACGACTACGCTCGTCTGAAGGGTGAACGCCTGAACCGCGGTGTCGTCGCCTTCCGCACGACCGCCGACAGCGTCTGCATCCAGTGGCGCTATCTGCCCGGCGACCCGCAGGACATCGCCTTCGACATCCTTCGCGACGGTCACGTCATCGGCCATTGCGGCGCTGCCGCCCCGACCTTCTTCATGGATGCCAACCCCTGCACCGCCCCCTCCGTCTATGAAGTAAAGCCCTCCGCCTCTCATCCCTCAACCCTCAACCCTCATCCCTCAACCCTCAACCCTCATCCCTCAACCCTCAACCCTCCGCTCGGCCCATCGGGACGCTTGACCCTTCAAGAACCCTCAACCCTCAACCCTCAACCCTCAACCCTCAACCCTCAACCCTCAACCACTTACTCCCTTCCCGCCAACGCTCCCATCGGCTATCTCGACATCCCCCTTGATCCTCCGACCAGTGTGTCCAGCGCTTCTACCGCTGGAACTTTCACCTACAACGCCAACGACGCCACCATGGCAGACCTCGACGGCGACGGTCAGATGGAGATTGTCCTGAAGTGGGACCCCTCCAACTCCAAAGACAACAGCCACAGCGGCATCACAGCGCCCACCATTCTCGAAGCCCTGCGCCTGGACGGCACCTCCATGTGGCGCGTCAACCTCGGCCCCAACATTCGCAGCGGTGCTCACTATACGCCCTTCATCGTGGCAGACCTCAACGGCGACGGCTGTGCCGAACTCCTTGTTCGCACCAGCGACGGCACCATCGACGGCACAGGCGCCATCCTCGGCGATGCCAACGCCAATCATGTCCGCCAGCCTGACACCACACCCTACCAGGCCAACAACAACCCCGGCGAGCAGTTCCGCGGCCCGGGATGGCCGAATAACATGGACCGCAAGGCTGCACGCGGCGGCTTCATCTACAAGGGCCCAGAATGGGTCACCTGCTTTGAGGGCAAGAGCGGACGTGCCATCAGCACCATCGACTATATCCCCGAGCGCGGTGAGCTGCGCAGCTGGGGCGACAACTACGCCAACCGCAGCGACCGTTTTCTGGCCGCCTGCGGCTACCTCGACGGCGAGCACCTGAGCGCCATCTTCTGTCGCGGCTACTACACCCGCACGGGCATCACCGCCTATGACTTCGACGGCAAAGAGCTGACAGTCCGCTGGGCCTTCGACACCAACACCCCCGAGTGGCGCAGCTATGCAGGACAAGGCAACCACAACCTGCGCGTAGGCGACGTGGATGGCGACGGCTGCGACGAGATCACCTACGGCTCCATGGCCCTCGACCACGATGGCACTGGCCTCTACAACACCGGCTTCGGTCATGGCGATGCCATGCACCTGACGGCCTTCTTCCCGCCCACGACGAGCGCGGCCGGCGATTTTCCTGCCGACGCCCTCCAGGTATGGGACTGCCACGAGAACAAGCGCGATGGCAGCGACTTCCGTGATGCCCGCACCGGCAAGGTCCTCTTCCAGATTCTCTCCAACAAGGACGTAGGCCGCTGCATGGCTGCAGACATCGACCCCAACAACCCGGGGCTTGAAATGTGGTCCTCGGCCTCCGGCGGCATCTGCAACGTCCGCGGCGAGGTCATCGACAGCACTGCCCGCATCCCCATCAACTTCGGCATCTGGTGGGACGGCGACCTCTTGCGAGAACTCCTTGACCATGAAGCGGTCTCTAAGTATCGTTTTGCTGTAGGTAGCGGCTCCGCCGCTGCTTCAGAGGAATCCCTTACCGGCACGCCCTTCGACTTCTCAGGCTCCGCTTCGGTCGCTACTTTGGCCAAGTTCAACGACTGCACCTTCAACAACGGCACCAAGTCCAACCCCGCCCTCTGCGCCGATGTGCTGGGCGACTGGCGCGAAGAGGTCTTGACGCGCACCAAGGACAACCGCCACCTGCGCCTCTACATCACGCCCATCCCCACCAAGTACCGTTTCCACACCTTCCTCGCGGAACCTGTCTATCGCCACAGCCTCGTCATGCAGAACGTGGGCTACAACCAGCCCACCAACGTCGGCTTCTACTTCGGCGCCGAACTCGAAGGCAGCGGCCGTCTCTTCCGTGGGTGGCAGTTCTAAACTACGAATGAAGAATGAAGAATGACGAATGAAGAATAATAAATGATAAATAATTCACAATGAAACACCATTTTCTATCGCTCGCTGCGTTCGCTCTTGCAGCAATCATTTCTGCGCCCGCATCTGCGCAGGCCACCCGCGTCCTCTCGCCCGACGGCCTCACCTACCTTGATGTGAAACTCGAAGACGGCCGTCTCAGCTACTCGGCTGGTTATCGTACCCTCGTGAAAGCCAAGAAAAAGAATGCAGCGCCCGACACCCTCGATGTGCCTATGGTGCTTGATTCGCCCCTTGGCGTCTATACCAATGTGGCCGATTTTTCGAAGGACCTCACCCTCAAGGAAACCATTCGCCACGAAGGTACCATCAAGCACAGCTACCGCCTCCGTCAAGGCAAACAAAGCGAGATCAACAGCGAAGAAAACGGTCTGGGGCTTGTTCTCACTACCCCCCAGCGCAGAAATGGCGGGGTTATTATGACCGTTCAGTTTGCCGTCTTCAACAACAATATTGCCTATCGCTACCGTTTCCTGCAAGGTGGCGAGACTGGCGCAATCATCGTCACAGGCGAAGCTTCCGGCTTCCGGCTTCCTACCGATGCCACCGCTTTCATCTGCCCGCAGAGCGATCCTATGATTGGATGGAAGCGCACCAAGCCCAGCTACGAGGAAGGCTACATCTGGGATGAGCCCATCACCACCCGCAGCAACTATGGCCACGGCTGGACCTTCCCCTGCCTGTTCCATGAAGGTGACAAGGGTTGGCTCCTCATCTCTGAGACGGGCGTCAGCAGTAATTACTGCGGCAGCCACCTCTCCGATGCCACCCCCGACGGCCTCTTCACCATCGCTTTCCCCATGGAGGGCGAGAACAACGGCTTCGGCAGCACAGGCGCGCAAATCGGACTCGGCAACTGCAATACCAACGCCAATGACGATGTGACGGGCTACACTCCTTGGCGCACCATCACCTTCGGTTCTTCGCTGAAGCCTATCGTCGAGACCACCATTGCATGGGATGTCGTAGAACCGCTCTACGAACCCTCCATCGACTATCAAGGTTCGCGCAACACCTGGTCATGGATTCTCTGGCAGGATGCCAGCATCAACTACGACGACCAAATCAAGTTCATCGACCTCGCCGCAGCCCTCGGCTGGGAAGGCTGCCTCATCGACGGCGGATGGTACAAGAACATCGGGCGCGAAGGCATGGAGAAGCTCTTCGCCTACTGCAAGCAGAAAGGCGTACGTCCCTGGGTCTGGTACAACTCTAACGGCGGTTGGAACGACGCCCCGCAGTGCGCCCGCCAGTGCATGCATAACCCCATCGTCCGCAAGCAGGAGATGAAGTGGCTGCGCGACGGTGGCGTGGCCGGCATCAAGGTGGACTTCTTCGGTGGCGACAAGCAGGAGACGATGCGCCTCTACGAAGGCATCCTCAGCGATGCCAACGACTATGGCATCCAAGTCATCTGCCACGGCTGCACGCTGCCCCGCGGCTGGGAACGCATGTACCCCAACTACTGCAGCTCTGAGGCTGTCCTCGCCAGCGAGAACCTCTACTTCAGCCAGGGCTTCTGCGAACAGGAAGCGCGCCACGCCTGCCTCCATCCCTTCGTGCGCAACGCCGTAGGTTCCATGGAATATGGCGGCACAGCCTTGCAGAAACGCCTCCATAAGGAGCCGAACAAGGGCAACACACGCCGCACCAGCGACGTCTTCGAGCTCGCCACCGCCATCGCCTTCCAGTCCAGCGGTCAGAACTTCGCCCTCACACCGCGCAACCTCACCGAGCAGCCTCAGTTCGAAATCGACTTCATGAAGCAGGTGCCCACCACCTGGGACGAGACATGCCTCATCGACGGCTACCCCGGTAAGTACATCGTGCTGGCACGCCGCCACGCCGACCGCTGGTACATCGCGGCCATGAACGCCGAGCCCGCCGCCAAGACCATCACCTTCGACCCCACTGTGCTCAATGGTTTCTCCATCGAGAAAGCCACCCTCCTCACCGACGGCCCCGACGGCCTCACGCCCCAACAGGCACCCCTCAAGCTGGACAAGAAAAAACGCGTCACGCTGAAGCTCCAGCCCCAGTGCGCCGCCGTCATCTACTAAACAGATAAAACAACATGGGGCTGTGTCAAAATAACGACATAGCCCCAGTTTCGTTTTTCAAAAATCTGTGTCATCCGCGTAATCTGTGGTGACATTTCGTTTTCACAGCCCATTCATGTCCAGTGCCAGTTCAATTACGACCTATTTTTACGCGAATGCCCATCAATTAGTTCCATGTAATGACCATAAATATTCATGACTCATTCGTGTGCCCATTGATGGTCATTTGTGTGAGAGAGAAATTCGTTTAATTCGTGTAATTCGTTGTAGAAAACAATAAAGAGGCTGTGTTATGAATTTTGACACAGCTTCATGCTTAATGAGATGCGGCCCCGTCGCCGGTCCACCTCCGTAACACGAACGCGCACGTGCTGATGCAGCTTCACGACATCCGTGGGGTGGCTCACATATTTGTCTGCCAGCTGTGAGATGTGCACCAGACCGTCCTGGTGCACGCCGATGTCCACGAAGGCGCCGAAGTTGGTGATGTTCGTGACAATGCCCGGCAGCTCCATCCCCTCCACGAGGTCATCGATGGATGCCACGCGGCTCTCGAACTCGAAATCCTCGATGGCCGTTCGCGGGTCGCGCCCGGGTTTCTCCAGTTCCTTCATGATGTCCGTCAACGTGGGCAGTCCCACCTCGGCGCTCACATACCTCTTAATATCTACGCGTGCGCGAAGCTCCTTGTCGGCGATGAGGTCTGCCACCTTGCAGCCCTGATCCTTCGCCATCTGCTCCACCAGAGCATAGCGCTCGGGGTGTACCGCGCTGTTGTCGAGCGGGTTCTTGGCGCCGCTGATGCGCAGGAAGCCGGCACACTGCTCGAAGGCCGAAGCGCCCAGACGCGGCACCTTCTTCAGTTGTGCGCGGCTGGTGAAAGCGCCGTTCTCGCGGCGGTAATCCACGATGTTCTTGGCCAGTGCCGGTCCGAGGCCGCTGACGTAGGTCAGCAGATGAATGGAGGCCGTGTTCAAGTCCACGCCCACCGAGTTCACACAGCTCTCCACCGTCTGGTCGAGGCTCTTCTTCAGCTTCCCTTGGTCCACATCATGCTGGTACTGTCCCACGCCGATGCTCTTGGGGTCGATCTTCACCAACTCCGCCAGCGGGTCCATCAGACGACGCCCGATGCTGACAGCTCCACGCACCGTGACATCCTCATCCGGAAATTCGTCGCGGGCCACCTTCGAGGCGGAATAGACCGAGGCACCGTCCTCGGAGACCACGAACAGGCGCGGCTGGGCATCCGCCGGGCAGGACTGGTCTATCACCATCTTCACAAACGATTTCGTCTCGCGACTGGCGGTGCCATTGCCGATGGCGATGGCCTCCACGTGGTATTTCCTGATCATCTCCGCCACGGCCTCGGCAGCCTCGGCGGGCTTGCGCACAGGGGGATGCGGGAAGATGGCTTCGTGGTGCAGCAGATTGCCCTGCGCGTCCAGACAGACCACCTTACAACCTGTGCGGAAGCCGGGATCCACGCCCATCACACGTTTCTGTCCCAGCGGAGCATCCAGCAGCAGCTGACGCAGGTTCTCGGCAAAGACACGGATGGCCTCCTCGTCGGCCTTCTCCTTGCTGGCGGCAGCGAACTCGTTCTCGATGGAGGGACAGAGCAGACGCTTATAGCCGTCGGCCACCGCCTCCGCCACAATCGCCGCGCAGCTACGCCCCTCCCTGACGGGAGGGGTTTGGGGGTGGGTCTTCCATTGCCGCTGCAACCGCTCTACGCACTCCTCGTCGTCCACCGTGATGCTCACTCTTAGGATGCCCTCGGCCTCGCCGCGGCGCATCGCCAACAGACGATGGCTGGAACAACGCTTCAGCGGCTCGCTCCAGTCGAAGTAGTCGGCATATTTCGCAGCCTCGTCCGCATCGGCTTTCGCCTTGACGACCTTCGAGGTGATGAAAGCCGTGCGACGGAAGCTGCCTCGGACACTCTGGCGCGAGCGTTCGTCCTCGCTCACCATCTCTGCGATGATGTCCTGTGCGCCCTTCAGCGCGGCCTCAGCGTCGGCGATGTCGCCTTTGACAAAGCGGCGGGCCGCAGCCTCGGGGTTCGCCTCGCGCTGCTGCAGCAGCAACAGTGCCAGCGGCTCCAGCCCCTGCTCGCGGGCCACCTGCGCACGTGTCCGGCGCTTAGGCTTGTAGGGCAGATAGATATCCTCCAGCTCCGTAGCATCCCAGCACGCCGCGATGCGCTGCTCCAGCTCGGGCGTCAGCTTCTCCTGCTCGGCAATGGTCTTCGTGATGGTCTCCTTGCGCTTCTGGATCTCCTTCAGGCGGTCGTTCTGTTCGCTGATGGCAGCAATCTGCACCTCATCCAGCGCCCCCGTGCGTTCCTTTCTGTAGCGTGCGATGAACGGGATCGTGGCACCGTCGTCCAACAACGCCAGCGTTCCAGCCACCTGTTTCTCGTTCAGCCCCAGGCGCTCAGCAATCAATTTTGTGAACATAATCTTTCTTCTTTTGTGCCTTGCGGCATGTTTTTCTTCTTTTTCTGCTGCAAAAATAATCATTTCCTCCCACAGCACAAAAAAATCTCCTCAATAAATACATATCGTCCTTTTTGTATTCCTAACGCCTTTATTCTATATCATCTGCAGCGCCTGAAACATTGCGCGATAGGCTTCTGCTTTCTTGGAGAACGACAGAGGATAGGCGCGGGAGGAGGAGGGCAGACGGTAGAGAAGGAGCTGGTGGCCGTCGGCGTTGAAGATGTCGGGGATGGGGAGCGAGGCGCCCACCTTGGGGGGCTCGGGGATGGAGAAATAACGGCACAGGGTGTCGGTGGCCTTCTGCCCTGTGGTGGCAATGGCACGACAATGGGGCAGGTGGCGCAGCAGGGCGCGGATGTCAGTGGTCTCCACCACCTCCAGAAACTGGTCGGAGGCATTGTCCTTGAGGCGGCGGACGGCACAGGCGGTGTCATAGAAGGCAAGACCCTTCGTCTGGCAGAAGGCTTTGATGGCCTCCACGTTGAAGGTCTTGGCCTCGGCACAGACGAAGTGGTTGCGGTCGCCAAAGAACACCTCCCCCTCCAGGCGCCAGTGGTCGTTGATGAAGTTGGGGTAGTAGAATTCCATGCACCACCGCTTGCGCTGAGGCGGGAAGCTCCCCAGGAAGAGGACGCGGGCGTTCTCGGGCAGGAATGGCGTGAGGGGGTGACGCTCGATCATGTCAGCTCTCGATGTTGGCGCGGATCTTGGTGAGATAGGCCTTCATGGCATCCTCGTCGCGGTCGTCGATAATCTGGATGAGCTCCTTGAGCTCGGAACGGATCATCTCCACTTTCGGCTTGGTGTGGGGGTTGAAGAGGATTTCACGCAGCAGCGTGTCGTCCTCGGAGAGCACACCGCGGGCAATCTTCATGTGGCGCTTGAAGGTGGTACCGGGGGTGTCCTGGTGCTTCATGACAGCGGAGAAGACAAAGGTGGAGACGAAGGGGATGGAGAGGGAGTAGGACATCGTCTCGTCGTGCTCCGCGAAGGAGAGCTCCTTGAGGTTGAGGCCGAGACGTGTGTAGAGGTCGCGGAAGAAGACGCGGCCCATGTATTCGCCCTCGTTGATGAGGATGGCATTCTCGTTGGAGAGTTGGCCGAGATTGGCGAAGGTGGGACCGAACATGGGGTGCGACGAGACGTAGCGGTGACCGGTCTGCTCGTAGTACTCGCGGAAGCCGGTTTTGACGCTGCTGATGTCGCTGAGGAGGCAGTCCTTGCCGATGTGCGGCAGTAGCTCGTCGAAGACCTGCAGCGTATATTTCAGCGACACGGCGTTGATGACAAGTTCGGGGTTGAAGGCATCGACCTCGTCCAAGGAGGTGAAGCGCTGGGTGTTGTAGAGGAAGCGCAAGCGCTGCGGGTCGTTGTCATAGACGGCCACTTCGTGGTCGAAGCTGAGCAGGTCGGTGAAGAACGAACCCATCTTGCCGGCGCCGAGGATTAAGATTCGCATGGGTATTTTTTAATGTATAATTGATAATGGATAATGTATAATTTTAATGTATAATTGATAATGGATAATGTATAATTTTAATGTATAATTGATAATGGATAATGTATAATTTTAATGTATAATTGATAATGGATAATGTATAATTTT
>SUYG01000055.1:0-10814 GCA_015060555.1 Prevotella sp. | reverse complement strand
CTTAGATACCGTCACAGCAGTCACGCCCAACTGTTCAGCAAGCCAAACACCAGTCTTGTCTTTCTCAACTAACACTAGTTTTAGGCGATTTAATTTCTTCTTATCCATGTTTAATATCTTAAATTCTGATGCAAATATAGCTATAAAAGTTGATATTGGAGTTCATTTTATCTTAAAACATATTAAAATGCGGGTTTTAGAGTATGTTTTATTACCTGAAAAGGCGATTTACTGGAGATTTTTGATTATTTTTGCAAACCAGAAAGAGAGTATTACACATTATTATATATAATAAGAGGTGACAACTATTAGTATTTACATAATCGCTGCAATGCTGACAATCAGCCTTCTTACAGGAATGAAAAATTCTTGTAAACGGGGTTACATAATCTTCGACCGTATCGACATTCAAATAGAGATTACTCCCCTCTCCTTCCAGGAACTCAGCCGCACGCGCCCCGGCGAACCTTCTGCCGCTATCCGCGAAAGAGTCATTAAGGCGAGGAAAATCCAGGAGGAACGCTACAGCGACTACCCAGGCATCCATTGCAACGCCCAGATGACATCGGCCCTGATGCGCCAATATGCCACACCAGCGCCAGAGGATATGTCGATGCTGCGCGAAATCATCAACCGCCTGCAGCTGTCGGCCCGAGCCTACGACCGCATCCTACGCCTTGCGCGCACCATAGCCGATCTGGAAGCCTCTCCCACTATCCAGACCCACCACCTCGCCGAAGCCGTCAGCTACCGCAACCTCGACCGCGAAACGTGGGGAGAGTGACAATAAACGGTAAATGATAAATCGTCAGATGGTAAATAGACAAACGGAAATTAAATAACTCAACCAATAAGTTACTACTATGAAAAAGACCTTAACTACACTGATGTTGCTCATCTGCGGCATCGTTCTATCATGGGCCGACGGTCCATTCCGCACTGCACGCTATGACGGCTTCAAGGTGTTATCTCCTAAGGCCGGCAGCATCTTGATGATTGGCAACAGCATCACCGACATGCACATCTGGCAGGAGGTGTTCCGTGATGCCAACGGCAACTACCTACCCATCTGCAACCGCGGTAACTCGGGTTCCTACTCCACGGAGCAGAGCGAGAACATCGAGAGCTACATCGCCAACGGGCCATCCAAGGTGTTCCTGATGATAGGCACAAACGACATCGCCACCAGCGGCGGCCTCAACTTCACCCCCGAGCAGGTGCTCAGCTATGTCAAGAGCATGGTGACTCGCATTCACCGGCGTTCGCCAAGCACACACATCTACCTGTACCCGATTCTGAACAACAACACCGGCAATCGTGTTCGGGCGACGTGGCTGCACTACAACGAGATCCTGAAGGACTACATCAACACATCGAACGATGCACTCCTCACTTTCGTAGATATCTACGACGCACTGCAGAATCTGGCTAACGGCGGTGCCTGGAGCAATGACAACCTCCACCCCAATGCCGCTGCCTATAAGATATGGTGTCATGCCATCCTACCCTATTTGGGCGAAAATGTCACCAGCGTGTACGATGATGTCAACGGAGACCTCACCACCGTTCAGCGTCAGGACGGCCTCATCAGTATGCACGGAGGACGTGCCACCATGTTCTCGGTGATGCCCATCAGCAACGACGATATCATGATATTCGGCGATGCCGAGATCAAGACGGCCGAATGGTGGGAGCTGCTGGGCAACCCCAACGTCAAGAACCGCGGCACGGGCTGGAACAACAGCGGAGACATCGCCACTACCAGCAAGGAAGTGGATGCCACATGGGCTGCCACAGGCGCCGGCAAGTCCGGCTGTCCGAGAGCCATCTTCGTATATACAGGAACGAGCGATGTCACAGGCTCTACCGCCATGGCAACGGTGCAGTCGAACTACACAGCGCTCATCAACAAGCTGAAGGCGAAAGCCCCGACAGCCAAGATCTACGTGATGGCCATCCATCCTCGCTACAACAATGCCTCTCTGAATACAGGCCGCATCACCACCTTCAACAACTGGTTAAATAATACGCTCGCTGCCGGCGACGCGAATGTCAAGTTCGTAGATACTTACACCCCGTTGCTCAATGGTGACAATGCGGATGGCAACTACGTCAACAGCAACCAATACCTCCTCGGAAAAGGTAGTGTAGTCTTTGCCAATGCGATGGCTGCCGCCTACAATGCCGATTTTGACACCAACCAACTGGTTCCCGTATCCGTTGAGACAGGCAACACCAACTATGCCATGTCCACGCGCCGCAACACCATCGGAACAGCCATCACTGCTGGTCGTGACATAGTGGCCGGGACGAAAGTCGGCGACTACACCGAAGCCAGCGTCAGCGCCTTCAGGGCTGCAGAGGATGCCGCATTTAGCGTGCTGGCCCAGCAGACCATCACCGATGCCGAGGTGACGAATGCCGTCAATGCGCTTAAGGCCGGTCTCGAGGTGATTGCCCCCACAAGTGCGAACACAGCAGGCAAGTACTTCCGCCTCTACACTCCCAACCGCGGTTCCCGCTATCTGACAAACAACGGCAGCGGCACAACCATGTCTGGTCTGCCACTAACCACCTTCGACAGTCAAGTATGGCAGTTGGAGGGACGCAACGATGGCTCTTTCGACATCAAGAGCGTCTATGACGACTCCTACATGGCCATGACCTCGCCCATTTCCACAACAAAGGCAAAACCCGCCAACGGATGGTCGTTTGTCGAGAGCAACGCCCCTGGGCTGTTTATCATCAAGAGCGGCACGAATCAGCTCAACCAGCAGAACAACACCCCCTACAACATTCTGAACTGGGGCGGCGGCAGCAATTTGAGCGATGACGGCTGTAAGTACAAGATTGAAGAGGTGGACGCTTCCGATTTCGACCGCCTACAAGTTCAGGACGGCCAGCTATATACCATCGCGGGATATGTTGCCCGCAATGGCGGCACCACCAACTACGTTTACTACGACGGCACGACCCGTTCGATGAGCACTACCCCACCAACAGACAGCGACGGCGGCTGGAAGGCCGTGAAGGTGGATGGCGGCTGGAAGTTTGAATCCGCCAAGGCAGAAGGCCGTTATCTGACGTACGAGGGCGTGGATGCCACGGGGGCCGTCTATACCATTGAGCCCGGTGTTGCCGCCGGTTGTCTGTCAATGCGCATCAATGGTGTGTGGTCAGCCTCTTCCGAGAATGGTGATATGGGCGGTAAATACAAGGCATCAAACAACACCGTGCAGTCTGACCAATATAACTGGTCCACCGACTGGAAGATCACAGTCTATGATGTTATCGAGACAGGGGCGAAGCGCATCACAGAAGCGGAAGCCCACGCTCAGCCTATCTACCACCTCAGCGGCGTGCGAGTCAACAAGGTAGAAAAAGGGAACATCTACATCCAGGGCGGCAATAAGATCGTAGCCAAATAACCCTTCGCAGACATCACCCCATCATCGTGCCAAGGCAGTCCGCCATCGGAACATAGGATGTGAATACAGGGAAGAGAATGTGTGAAAATAAAAAGTTTTTGAAAAAATAAAAAAAAGAGGTAGATTGTGTGGTGAGTATCGAAAAAAAAGTATACCTTTGCAGCGGTTTCGGGTTTACCAAAACGGACAACTTTTTTGAAAGGTTTCCGAAAAAAGTTTCCCAAAACGGATAACTTTCTGCTAATCAGTCTGACTCACCCAAAAAGAAAACATACTACCAAATGGAAATCAAAAACTTCACAATTACGAAGCGCGACGGCTCCAAGGACAGCTTCTCGCTTGACAAGATCATGCACGCCATTGTCAAGGCCTTCGAGAGCGTCAATGAGCCCTCCGACTTAGCCTCTATCTCTAAGATTATCAGCCGTCTGAAAATCAAGGACGACATCACCGTGGAGGACATTCAGAATCAGGTCGAGGAGGCCTTGATGAGCGAAGGTTTCTTCAAGGTTGCCAAGTCATTCATCCTCTATCGCCAGGAGCACAGCGAGGATCGCGAGACGCTGGCCAAGCTGCAGTTTCTTTCCGATTATTGTGAATCCGTGAATGCGGCAACTGGTTCAAAGTATGACGCCAACGCCAACGTCGAACACAAAAATATTGCAACTTTGATTGGCGAACTGCCCAAGTCGAACTTCATCCGCCTGAACCGTCGTCTGCTCACAGACCGCATCAAGAAAATGTATGGAAAAGAGCTTGCCGATGAGTATATCGACATGCTGACACACCACTTTATATATAAGAACGACGAGACCAGCCTGGCCAACTACTGTGCCTCCATCACCATGTACCCGTGGCTCATCGGTGGTACACTCGATATCGGTGGCAACAGCACGGCTCCCACGAACCTCAAGTCCTTCTGCGGTGGCTTCGTGAACATGGTTTTCATGGTTTCCAGCATGTTGAGCGGTGCCTGCGCTACCCCCGAATTTCTGATGTACATGAACTATTTCATCGGACTGGAGTATGGCAAGGACTACTGGCAGCGAGCCGACGAGCAAGCTGACCTGAGCCTGAAGAAGCGCACGATTGACAAAGTCATCACCGACTACTTCGAGCAGATCGTTTACACCCTCAACCAGCCCACAGGTGCCCGCAACTACCAGGCCGTGTTCTGGAATGTCGCCTACTACGACAAATACTATTTCCAGAGCATCTTCGGCGAGTTCTACTTCCCCGACGGCTCGAAGCCCGACTGGGACGGTCTCTCCTGGCTGCAGAAGCGTTTCATGAAGTGGTTCAACAAGGAACGCACGAAGACGCTGCTGACCTTCCCCGTGGAGACCATGGCCCTGCTCGTTGACGAGAACGGCGAGTGCAAGGACAAGGAATGGGGCGAGTTCACGGCTGAGATGTACGCCGAGGGGCACTCCTTCTTCACCTACATGAGCAACAATGCCGACTCGCTCTCCAGTTGCTGCCGTCTGCGCAACGAGATCACCGACAACGGCTTTAGCTACACGCTGGGTGCTGGTGGCGTCTCCACAGGTTCCAAGAGTGTGCTCACCATCAACCTCAACCGCTGCATTCAGTATGCCGTCAACCACAAGATGGACTACAAGGAGTACCTCAGCCATATCATCGACCTGTGCCACAAGGTGCAGCTGGCCTACAACGAGAACCTCAAGGACCTGCAGGCCCATGGGATGCTACCTCTCTTCGATGCCGGCTACATCAACATCGGCCGTCAGTACCTGACCATCGGCATCAACGGCCTCGTGGAGGCTGCCGAGTTCATGGGCCTGAAGATTACGCCCAACGACGACTACCTCCACTTTGTGCAGGGCATCCTTGGCCTCATCGAGCAGTACAACAAGAAGTACCGCACGAAGGAAGTGATGTTCAACTGCGAGATGATTCCCGCCGAGAACGTGGGTGTGAAGCACGCCAAATGGGATCGCGAGGACGGCTACTTCGTGCCGCGTGACTGCTACAACAGCTACTTCTATGTCGTCGAGGACGACTCGCTGTCCATCATCGACAAGTTCAAGCTCCACGGTGCGCCCTATATCGAGCACCTCACCGGCGGCTCCGCCCTGCACATGAACCTCGAGGAGCACCTCAGCAAGCAGCAGTACTTGCAGCTGTTGAAGGTCGCTGCCAAGGAAGGCTGCAATTACTTCACGTTCAACATTCCTAACACCGTGTGCAACGACTGCGGACACATCGACAAGCGCTACCTGAAGGAGTGTCCCCACTGCCACTCTAAGAACGTCGATTACATGACCCGCATCATCGGCTACCTCAAGCGCGTCAGCAACTTCTCCCAGGCACGTCAGGAAGAGGCCGCACGGCGCTACTATGCTACGGCGTAATGAAAAGCGAAAAGTGAAAAGTGAAGAATAAATAATTGGTCACTTGTCAACTAACATGTTGAAGTACGTCAACACTGGAATTGTTTTTCAGGAAATACCCGACGAGGTCACGCTGGCCATCAACATCTCCAACTGCCCCTGCCGCTGTCCCGGTTGCCACAGCCACTATCTGTGGGAGGACATCGGTCTGCCGTTGAACACCGATGCCATCGACGCCTTCGTCGAGCGCTACAGCCATGACATCACCTGCATCGCCATGATGGGCGGTGACAACGACCCCGTGGGCGTGCAGCAGCTGGCGCAGTATATCCACGAGAACCATCCGCAGTACCACGTGGCGTGGTACAGCGGGCGGCTCCGGATTCCGGCAGGCGTCAGCAAGACTGATTTCGACTACATCAAGATCGGCCCCTACATCCGCCACCTTGGTCCCCTGAACAGTCCTACCACCAACCAGCGACTCTACCGCCAGTCCGCCGACGGCACCTTCGAGGACATCACACCCCGCTTTTGGCGCACCGCCACAGCCTAATCTATTACCTCGAAACTCCCGATACGGTCGGCAACCCCTCGAAACACCCGTTATTCTTTCCACGATGCCCTATGGAGAAAACGCCAGCGCTCTCTATAGGGCATCGCTGTTTCTCCCGCGCCTCCCCCCCGTCCTTCTCCAAGAAAGCAGAAGCCTATCGCGCAAGGTTCCAGACGCTGGAGATGCCAAATGTAACTATGATGATATGAAGTATTTACCTCGGATATGGTGAATTTTTGGTGAATTTTTTCTGCTAAGAAAATTTGGCAGATTTATTAAAAGAGCATATCTTTGCGGCAGTATTCATGAATGATAAAGAAAAGAAAGGATTTAAAATGAAAAAACTCGTATTGTTTCTGCCAGTCGCTTTGGCGCTTTTGCTGTCGTCCAGCATGTGCTCGAATGACTACGAAGAACTGAAGGACGGCTTCATTTTCCAGAACGTGAGCAACGACACCGTCTGCATAGTCGTAAGCCATGAATACCCCGATACGCTATATCCCTTTGAACCGGATGTCACGTACGACTATATTCTGCCGAACCGCAACGTGAGAATCGGAGAATACAGCCTACGAAGCTGGTTTGACAAGAGCTCAGTGCTTCAGGTGTTCGTTTATGACAAGAATGTGCCCCTGGGCGTATTCCTGCGCAAGCACCATGCAGATCTGGCGCGCTACGAGCTGACCAAAGAGTTGCTGCGCAATCAGAAATGGATTGTCACATACTCACCGACACCCGCCACCCAACCTGAGAACCCCTAAAAACAGAACTGCATCATGAACAAGATACTTCTTACGCTCAGCTTCCTGACCATCCTCGCATGCCCGCTGGCAGCACAGGACACAGAGAACGGACACATCAATCGTTTCAAATACCACCGCAGCTTCTTCCAACGTCATGAGTTCGGCCTCACAGCAGGACTCTTTACACGTGTTGACAGATTCGACAGATTCGAGGATTATGCCCGGGACCAGCAGGCACGTTATCTTCTTGACAAGGATAGATTCTTTAACCGCTTCAGCTTCACGCTTGGCGGGCATTATTTGTACCATTTCAACGACCGCATAGCCGTGGGCGCCCTTGTGAGCTGGACGATGACAGACGGCTTCAGCGTCACACACTCTGAGTATGAAGCCCCCACCACCCCACAGGGCAATTGGCGCCTGTTAGAAACGTGGCGCGGCAGCATCAATGGTAACTACTTCAGCGTGATGCCCACGGTGAAATACACGTGGCTCATCGGCAAACACATCACGCTTTATTCTAAGGCTGGCATCGGAGGTGATATCGAGTGGTTCCGCTTCGATGGCGCCCGTGTTGGCGCCCACGACAAGGTCAACTTCCGTCTGGGCTTTCAAGTGACACCCATCGGCATCAACTTCGGCAAAGGCCCCGTCCGCTTCTTCAGCGAAATCGGCTACGGCTCCGCAGCCGTCCTCACAGCAGGTGTCAGCTGCTACTTGGGCAAGGTCAAGAGATAAGCGAAGGCTGTAGTAATCATGAAGAAAACAGCGCTCATAACAATTTCGTCGCTTTTACTCATGTCATGCATGAATAAGCATAAAAGCATCCAGCCTTCATCTATGATTCATTAATGATATGGAAAAAGGCTGTCCCTTGTTGTTTGTCATCTCCTTCCTCAGCATCCTATTCTGCGGCTGTGATTCTTATGGAAAGAAACAGCCCGTAAGACAAGAGGAGCCCGAGAGCACAGCGGATACACTCATCAGAGAGAGCTCCCAAAAGAGCTTGGAAATCATCGAGCACGATTCTTTGCCTCCCAATAATCACTATTCTTTTAGCTTCAACGATATGGGGGCCATCTATAGTGAAAGTCGGGGAGAGCTGTATATTTCCGGCTTCGCTGCAGATGATCAAGAGCATTTCTATTTTGCTGCCGGGAATCCCATAATGATTACGGCATATCATCGGGATGTGTTGGAATGGCAACATGTTGTCAGCGAGCGTACATCTGTACTTGGGCTCTTTAAGCTGATAAGAGATTCCCTATACCTCTTTGAGGAGGAGCCTGCGCAGATTATCCGTATGGCAACCTCTGGCATTGGCGCGACAGACACATTGCGACTTCCACTTAAGCGCATCACTGGCGGCCGTTGTCTTGATAATCAGTATTTCCTGTGGGACTCAGTTGAATGGAGGAAGGATGTTTTGGGACATCGAAGGTATTGCACACTACGAACCTTCGAATATCCTAATCACTTATTAAGAGAAAAGGCACCTGCTACAATCCATGATTTCCCAACGAGGTTGAAGATGGAGACGGATCTGGCGAGCCAACTTCGTGACCTCCACGTAGGAGACTGCGCTTATAATGGTTCGACTGATGGTTATCATATTTATACTTCCCGTTTCTACGGGGATTGTACCGTCATCATCGTTCCAGAGAACGAGAAGCAAATCCATCTCTTTCCTGTTCAAGATATGCCAATGCTTAACGTCTGCGTCAGCCCCACCGAGAGCTTGCCTGTCATCAATAGGGATTACGACATCCTTTGCAATGGAAGCCTTTATATCCTGGGCTATAACAGACATCCTACAGGCATCATCCTAAGCCAGATAGATATCCATCAACTGATTCAGCAGATTGCGGCCGAAGGCTCATTGAACCCCGTTTCAAAAACCACCACATTGAATAATCATGAGTAAGTCTATTATCATCCCGCTCTTGACTCCACTCTTTCTGGTTGCTTGCCACGCCGGTTCCCAGCATGGCCAAGAGGATGTAAGCGCAGACAGCATACCTATGGAAATGACTGATGTCCATGATGTTATGTCTGAGCAGGACAAAAATGGCTCCATCAGATTTGCATCATATCTTCAGCTGTTTAAAGACACCGCTTTTGTCGAAGTTAGTATTGGCTCGAAACTATTTGGATTTTCTCTTGTCTCCCCTGATGAGTTTTATCAGAAGATGGAACAATATCGTGATTTATACCCCGTTTCCGCTGATAGTAGCTGCGTTTATTATCCTGGCGTCTGTGTCCAAGAATATCCATACGCATACGTTACCCTGTTACGAATGGGAGATTCCAAAGAGGAATATACTGAACATTATGACGAAACAATATTGGTTACATATTCTTTGCAAGAAAGGCGGATGATAGATTCCCAGATTCTTGGAAGGACAGATGGAGATAATATCAGATGCTATGCCATTAAAAGTTGTCTTTCTCCCTTACAGCTTACAATGCGACAGTTTGTTTTCGACGCAGCAGCTGCTGATTCCACGACAGAATTTTGCGCATGTGATGTTATAGAAACGGAGTATTCAATAGACGGGCAGGGATATATCCGAACCAAACAGCATCAATGGCAGGATGAAGGTAAGATCAACCTCAGTTCGGATTTTTATGATCCCTACGTATATCTGAAATCCGAGCAAAACAATTGAAGCCACCAACCAAGGGCATCTATATCCGTGATGGCAAGAAGGTTCTAGTTAAGTGAGGGCCATGAGAGCTTACTCTCAAATGGCCGAACGTGAAGAACGTATGTAAGGTTCTGGTTAAGTGAGAGATTGAGAAATTGAAAGATTGTGGAATGAAGAAATTCAGCCGATAATCAAACAATGAGTCCATAAATCAAACTCAAAAATTTGGGCGCAAGGAAGAAATGGAGTACCTTTGCAGCAGAAGTTCACAAATAGATGTAGGCTATCAACAGAAAAAGCCGATACTTTGCTGTGGTTTTCAAAAACATTAAGAAAAAGAACTGAGATGAAAAAACTTGTGTTATTTCTGCCTGTGGCTTTGGCACTTATGTTGTTGTCATGCATGAATAGGCATGACAACATCCCTCAGCAGAAAATCACTGAATGGGAAGCCACGAAAGGAAAAACCAGAGTATCAAAAATGGTCGCTCACGACAGTCTAGATGATGCTCTGCGCTTAATTATTGAATTGGAACCCATGAGGACGGATGATCCACAGATTCCCTTCATAAAAGGCATTATATGGTACAAGCTGGGCAAGACAGACTCCGCGACACAAGCCATTCAGCGCTCAGCCTTCATCTATGATTCCTTAATGGCAATTCAGCCAAACATGAATGATGCCATTAACAAAGCGACATGTATTCTTCTACTTCAAGGCGATGAGGCATACCAGCTTATGCTCGACTCAATAGAAAACACCTTGGAAGGCAGAGACAAGGAGATTATACAACATCTGTTTAGGGATGTAACGGATAGTATAATTCTCAGCTGCTTAGACAGAGATGTATGGGAAATATGGGAACCATATTTGAAATCCGAGAAAGACAACTAACAGAACCTCGACCACTATGAGTTATATCCGCGACGGGAAGATGGTAGATTAAAATCCCTAAAATCCGCAACTATCATCCAATACACGATTAAGGGTAGATTTATGAGTCGTTAGTAGCAGCTTTCAGTAAAAAGCAACAGCACAACATCAATATGTAGCCACCATCCCCTTACCCCACGATGCGACTTGAGGT
>SUYG01000054.1:0-71020 GCA_015060555.1 Prevotella sp. | reverse complement strand
GGATTAGGTTAGTTGTTTATATTACATTGGCCAAATGTAGCGGGGTTATATTTTATATTTTGTATTTTGTATTTTTGGGCCTTCCCAACGCGCACCTTGCTGCGTTGCCGTTTACACCTTGCTGCATCGCGCTTCGATGCTTGGTGCGTTGTTTTTCGATGCTGCAAAGGTACGACATTCCCATTGCGGTTCTCGAATGTTTTGGCAACTTTTTTAGGAAAATTTCAGTGGGTAGTCATTAGCAGTCATTAGTCATTAGTCATTAAGGATTTCGGGAACGGCATTTTTCCTCACTAAATAGTATATTAATATATATATTATTATACTTTTAGTGCCGTTCCCTCGGTGTTCTGTTTTTCTTAATGACTAATGACTAATGACTAAATGACTATTTTGACTATGTGTACTTCGTGAAAAACATTCATGCTCGGAATTAAATTTTTCACTTTTCATTTTTCATTTCTCACTTAAAGTTGTATCTTTGCACTCAGAAATCAATCAATAGTGATGGATGGTAAGAAGGTGGTGGTGAGGTGAGCGGGCATCGGGATGAGATAATGATATGAATCGGGAGACGTACGAGAAACAGCGGGCTTTTGCGGGTGAGCTGAAGCCCTCGATGAAGCGGCGGGCGGTGGATCACGACTACCACGAACGTCGTATCTATCTCGTTACGCTCGTTGTGGAGGGGCGGCGCCCACTTCTGGGGCGACTGGCTGGGATGGTGAGCGCAGAACCTGATACGCTAGACTATCCGCACATTGAGCCAACGCCGTTGGGCGCTGCCGTAGCCAAGATGTGGCTCACGATTCCCGAGCATCATCCGGGGGTAGAAGTGCTGGCTTTTCAGCTCATGCCTGACCACGTGCACGGCATCCTCTTTGTGACACGCTATCTGGAGGAGGGGCTGGGCAAGGTGATCCTCGGCTTTAAGCAGGCCTGCAACAAGGAATTCCGGAGGCTGGTGGGTGTAGAGCCTGTTGCTGTGGCACAGCAACAAGCACAACAGCAGGCACAGCAACCTGCGCAGCAGCCGCTCGACCGCTACCACGGCCTCCTCTTCGAGCGGGGCTACAATGACAGCATCCTCCTGCGCCGGGGGCAGCTGGAAACGATGAAGCGCTATCTCGCCGACAACCCTTTCCGCCTTGCCATGAAGCGGGCACGACCGGAGTATTTGCGCGTGAGGCAGGGCGTGGATGTCTGCGGCAGCGCATGCTCCGCAGTGGGCAACCTGTCGCTGCTGACGGCAGCGAGGAAGCTGCGGGTGCGCATCTCGCGCAGCATCGATGCCACGCTATTGGAGCGGGAGAAGGAGCGCCTGCTGGCTGCTGCACGCGAGGGTGCAGTGCTCGTGTCGCCTGCCATCAGCCCGGGTGAGAAAGCCATTACGCGCGCCGCCTTTGATGAAGGTCTGCCGATGATTGTGCTCCTCGACAACGGCCTCGACCCCATGTCCAAGCCCAGCGGCGAACGTTTCCGTGCCTGCGCAGAAGGCCGTCTGCTGCTGCTTTCGCCTTTCCCCCATCGCAACAACCGCGTCACCATCTCACGTGCCACCTGCGAGGCGCTCAATGCACTGGCATTGGACATCTGCGAAGGGCAGTAAAACAACGATTCTCTTCGTGGGGAAAAACATGTGGATGCAAATTTGCATTGACATCGAGAACCATCATTCAGCCTAACGGAGGAACGCGCGAAGTACCTTGTTACATGCTTACCAAAACTGAGTGCCTGTACATCGCCACGAAGTTCAACGACGAGGCACGTGCACGCCTGGTGCTGCGCTGGCAACAGTTGGAACTTGTCGAGCGCAACGCCCGCGGCGCCATCTGCCTCCACTTCGCCGTCCGCGCAAGCGGCAATCGCCGGAAGCTACGCTTCATCAGCTAAACAGCGACGTCACCTGCTATGGGAGGGTGGCGGTGAGGAAGGTGGCGTTGCCGAAGATGTAGAGAATGTTCTCTGAGGCTGGGACGAGGATGGTCTCGCCTTGGTGGATGTCAATGCCGTTGATATTGGCTTTTCCCCACAGACAGACGACGATGACGAACGAATCGCAATGGAAGTCTATCTGCTGTGCGACCTGCACGACGACACGGTGTACGACGAAGTAGGGGCAATGGATGAGTTGCGACGTGGGCTTGGTGCTGTCGTAGGAGGTTCGGTAGGCAGGCCATACCTGATAGTCGATGGCGTCCTTGGCCTGTGCGATATGCAGCTCACGCGGATTACCGTGCTCATCCTTGCGTCCGAAGTCATAGACGCGGTAGGTGATGTCGCTGGTTTGTTGGATCTCAGCCAGGAAGTTGCCCGCTCCGATGGCGTGCAGACGCCCTGCGGGCAGGAAGTAGAGGTCGCCCTCGTGAGCTTCATGTGTGGCGATGACATCCTGCATGGGTGATCGTCCGTTCACGGGTTCGGCCGTGGCCAGTTGCTCATAGTCCTCGGGGGTGATGCTTTTAGCGAGACCCGAATAGATTTTCGAGCCTACATCGCTTTTGATGATATACCACATCTCTGTCTTGCCAGCGCAGCCGTGGCGCTCCATCGCTAACTTATCGTCGGGGTGTACCTGTACGCTGAGGTCCTGGCGCGAGTCGATGAACTTGACAAGCAGGGGGAATTTGTTGCCGAAGCGTTTGTAGTTTTTCTGTCCGACAAGCAGGCCTTTGTACTTATCTATCAGCTCCACGAGCGTCAAGCCCTCGTCCACGTCGTCGATGAGTCCGCGATCTGCGACTACGCTCTCATGGCCTGGCACGCCGCTGATTTCCCAGCTCTCGCCTACATTTGGTTGCGCATTGAAGATGCCCTTGAAGGGCGCAATCTGATAGCCTCCCCAGATGGTGGTCTTCAGATAGGGTTGAAATTTATAGGGTTTCATATTCTTTCCAGTATTTCCAGGCACATACGGCCGTTGTGGTAGGGGCATTTCCAGAAGCCAGCCTTGTCATCGACGGTGTTCAGTGTGCCGTCGGCGTAGCGGCTCCAGTACCACTCGCCGTGTTCCGTGTCTATCAGTTTTTCTTTGATATACTGCCAACAGCGGAGGGCTTTGCCAAGGGCTTCCTCATCGCCGAAATGTTGGTAGAGGTTGACGAAGCCCACGACGGCCTCGGCCTGCACCCACCAGTGGCGGTCGTCATCCACGGTGCCAGCGGTGAGGTTGGCTTCATGAATCATGGCACCGTCACTGCGAAGTCCTTTCTCCGAAGCTGCTGCCACGCTCCTGACAATGGGTTCTACGCAGGCCAGGATCTCCTTGTCGCCCAGCACCAGTGCGGCCTCGTGCATGAGCCACGAGCATTCGATGTCGTGGCCATAGCTCTCCAACAGCTCCGGGCTCCGTGTCCAGTCCATATTGAAGAAGAGGTCCAGATGGTGGGTCGCGGGGTTGAGAATTTTATCCGTGAAGAGGGTGATGAGTTCTCGCAGCGACTGCGCGAGCTCTGCCGAGGGCCATACGCGATATAGATTGGCATAGGGCTCTATGATATGTAGGTGTGTGTTTTGTGACTTGGGGTAGTTGGCATCGTAGGCCGACAGGCGCATATCGCTGATGGGCTGCCAGTCGCGCGTCAGTGCTTCGATGTACCCTCCGTGGTCGTGATCCAACGCGTGCTCCTCCAGACAATGGTAGAGGCGGATGGCATGTTCCAAGGCTTCCTGATCCCCCGTGGCACGCGCATATTCCGAAAGCCCGTAGATGGCGAAACCGATGGCATAGGATTGCTTCTTCGTATCCTTAGGCTGTCCAGTATAGTCCACGCTCCAATAGACGCCGCCATACGCTGGGTCGATGAAATGGTCTATGAAATAACGCTTGGCGCGTGTGGCCATTTCTAGGTAAGTTGATAGTTGTGACAGCATCCGGTAGGCTGCCGAGAATGTCCACAGAATACGCGCATTCAGGATGGCACCTTTGTCAGCCTCGGGGTGTAGCATGTTTTGGCTGTCCATACGTCCGTAGAAGCCGTCGTGCTCGTGATCCTGCATGTATTCCATCCAGAAACGCAGGATGTTGTCCTCCAGCACTGCGCGCATCTCCTGTTTCATCGTTTCTGTCGTCGTCATTGGGCTCGCTGTATTTGTAATTGGGAATCTATCTCACGCATCCGGGCTGTGGTCAGGGGATAGCGGGCCACGACCAATGCGGCAAGGATGCTGACGGCAGCCGGGATAAAGGACATGAGACAACGCAGACAAAGGAGAGCATCGGCAGGCTGTCCTGCAAAATCGGAGGCTGCGATGGCACCCGGGTCAGTGATATATCCATAGGCCGCGAGGAGCCACAGGGCCGCTGAGCCGCCGATGGCACCACCGAACTTCTGGGCCATGGAAGACGAAGAGAAAATCAGTCCTGTGGAAGCTGTCTTGAAACGTTGTTCGGCATAATCACTCACATCGGCGTACATTGACCATACGAGCGGCGACATCACACCGGTGAGTATTGAAATCAGGATCTGTGCTGCCAGCATCAGCCAGAAGCCTGTTGGGGAGACAGGGATCAAGAAGAACAGCACGGAGAGGATGCAGAGTCCGAGGTTCACGCCTATGAACGTGGTTTTCTTGCCGAATCGGGCTGCTAAGGGCACACAGACCGCCACGCCAATCATATTGCTCACCTCGCCCACAGCCAAGAAAAGACCTGCGTAGAATAAAAGTTGAAAGTTGAAAGTTGAGAGTTGAAAGTTGAGGGTGGCCCCGGCAGGGATGATGTCGGCAAAGTAGTAGGCTACGGTAGCGCCACGCACGGTGCAGAAGAGGTTGAAGCATAACGCCGCCCCTATCAGCAGCCACCAAGGCTTGTTGCTCAACAGCGACTTGAAATCGGAGCCGATGCTGACGGTGCTGACGGTCTTGAGTTCTTCCCGCGTGAGCAGGAAACAGCATATAAACAGCACGAAGCATGTCGCCGCAATGACCACCATGGCCCAGAACCACCCTTGCGCACTGGCATAGCCGCCCAGCGCGTTCGTAAGCGGTTCCCACAGGAAGAGTGCCAGGAACGAACCGCCGTAGGCAAAGAACATGCGGAAGGAGGAATAGACGGTCTTCTCGTTGGAATCGTCGGTCATCACACCCAGCATGGCGCCATACGGCACATTGATACCCGTATAGACCGTCATCATCAGGATGTAGGTGGCGTATGCCCAGATAAGTTTCGCGCCGTAGCTCCAGTCCGGGGTGGTGAAGAGCAGGATGCCGGCGATGCTGAACAGCGGCGCCACGAAGAGCAGATATGGTCTGTACTTGCCCCATCGCGTCTGTGTGCGGTCAGCCAGGATGCCCATCATCGGGTCGCTGACAGCATCCCAGACGCGTGTGATGAGCAGAATGATACCCGCATCCTTCAGGCTTAATCCAAAGATGTTACTGTAGAAAAACGGCAGATAGTAGGAGAACACCTTCCAGAACATCGACGATGCCATATCGCCGAAGCCGTAGCCGATATAGACCCACCCCCGACCCCTCCCGTGAGGGAGGGGAGCGGGCTGGCGCTTAGATTCTATTTTTTTAGTCATATTTTGTAGTAATAGAGGTGTCAAGAGGACTGAAACTCCCCTCCATCACGGGAGGGGTTGGGGGTGGGTCTTCCTATTCTTTGCTATCAGCTGCTTGATTGTTTCCACGCTGGCAGAGGTGGTGAGACCGTCCTCCGGCGTATGCAGACAGTAGTCGATGAGGCGGTCGAGGGAGCTGACGGCGACGTGCATACGCGTGTCGGCTGTGGCGTAGTAGATGAGCACGCGGCCGTCGTCATCCAAGATCCAGCCGTTGGAGAAGGCTACGTTCATCACGTCGCCCAAGTATTCCTGTCCCTCGGGCACCAGGAACCAACCGCCTGGCTGTGCGATGACGCGCGTGGGGTCGTCCAAGGCAGTCATATACAGATAGAGGACATAACGCAGACCGTCGGCCGTGCCACGCACCCCGTGAGCCAGATGCAGCCAGCCTTTCTGTGTCTTCAGCGGCGCTGGTCCCTCGCCATTCTTTACCTCTTGAATCGTGTGGTAATGGCGCGCGTTGATGATGATTTCCTCCTTCACCTCAGCGTGCGTGATGTCATCCACCAGCGCCCATCCGATGCCCCCACCTGAGCCTGTGTCGATGAAGCCATCCTGCGGGCGGGTGTAGAGCGCATACAAGCCATTCACGAATTCAGGATGCAGCACGACGTTGCGCTGTTGGCTGCGGCTTTTGAGGTCAGGAAGGCGCTCCCACCTTATTAAATCTCGCGTGCGTGCGATGCCGGCAGTGGCTGTAGCGGCACTGAGGTTGCCAGGCTGTGAATCATCGTGGCGCTCGGCACAGAACACGCCGTAAATCCAACCGTCCTCATGCTGCGTCAGGCGCATGTCATAAACATTCGTGGCGGGAATAGCAGCCTCAGGCATCGTGATGGGCTCGTCCCAGAAACGCCATTGGTCGATGCCGTTGGGCGACTCCGCCACGGCAAAGAAGCTCTTGCGGTCGGCACCCTCCACGCGGCAGACGAGCAGGTAGCGCCCGTTCAGTTTGATGGCGCCAGAGTTCATCACGGCGTTCATCATGATGCGCTGCATCAGGTAGGGGTTGTCCTGCTCCGAGAAATCGTAGCGCCATTCCAGAGGCGTGTGTTCTGCTGTAAGAATCGGGTAACGGTACTTCTCATAGATACCATTCCCCCACTCTATCGGTTCATTACGTCGTGCCAGCAACGCTTCGTGGTGCTCGCGTAAAGCCTTCACCTTTTCATTATATCGCTCGCTATTCATCGTTTGATTATGCATTGAATTTGTATATTGTAAATGCTTAAATTGTATATCACTTGATGTCTTTCAGCAGCATCACCCTTTTGTCCTTGACCATATTGCGAAAATCAAGAGCGTCCTTGGTCGATGGTGCAGGAGCAAAGTACTGATGGTGGTCGGCATTGCGCCAGACGAGGAAGTAGCTGAGGGGGAACTTCTCAATCTGAGGCTTCAACACGCGTGTCCACCATGTTGGGTCGGGGATGTTCTGATAGCCGCACTCGGTGAGGGCGAGGAGTTTGCCTTTCTCGGCTGCGAGGGCGCTGAGGGTGGTGAGGTCCTTGTTTAGGGTGGCTATGAAAGCCTGTTCGCCACCCCGCTGCTGGTAGGCATCGAGGCCAATGACATCCACGCGGTCGTGACCGGGGTAGGTTTTGAGTACGTCGGGCTCGAAGCCATAGTTGGGGCTCCAGCTCCACAGGATGTTGTAAGGCAGCGTCCGTGTGACGAAGTCCTGCGTCATGTTCCACAGCGCCTTATACTCCTCGGCAGAGCACAGACCGCGTCCCCACCAGAACCAGCCGCCGCTATTCTCGTGCCAGGGTCGGAAGATGAAGGGAATGGGCTGTCCCTGCTCGTCGCAGAGTGAGGCGAGGAAGGTGGTGAGACGACCCAACCAAATCTGAAACACCTCGTGGTCCTTGCCTCCAGGCAACACAGCAGCCACCGTGTTCTTGTCACGTTCTTGCGCGTTGACCCACGAGGTGCCACCCGTATGGGGGTTGCGCGGATGCCAGGAGATAGTAGCGATGCCGCCACGGCGCACATGTGCCAGCAACTCTTCTCGGATTCGAGCGAAGGGTACACTGTCCAGACTCTTGGTGTCGCCCATCTCGATGCCACCAAGTTCAAAGCCCATCACGGCGGGGTAGTCGCCGCAAGTCGCCAATACGTCGGAATGTCCTCCAGAAGCAGAGCGGTCGTCCCAACCGAGACCATAGAAAGGATCGTCCTGATGCCCGAACATGATGCCACGGGAGTTGAGGCTTTGCAGACGTTGGAGCAGCATTTCACGACCTATACCGTGGGAGCTCACCGGGTAAAGCGGCTGTATTGCAGAAAGTGTGGTTTGCGTAGCCTTTGTGCGGCCGATGGGCACTATCTTCAAGTTATCAAAATATGGAGTAGAGACGCGGTGCTCTTTCAAAGGAGCTATCAAGCCTGCCATGCCCTTGCCGTAGTGGTCCGATGTGGCCTTTACCACTTCGACTCCATCGACGTAACCCAAGATGCGATCACCCTCGAAACGAAGCCTGAGGTTGTGCCATTGCAGAGCCGTTATGCCGCTTACTTCTTTCTCGTCCAGTATGTATTCGCCGCCAACCTCTACGTCCTTTCGGGCGAGGATGATGGCCTGCTGTTCCTTGTCGCCGATGAGCTCCTTCTGGTCGCGCTTGCCGCGAGTAAGAATCAATTCGACGCGCCCCTGCTCGTCCATCTTCAGGTAGTAGCCCTTGGCCCAGACGCCATAGCCGCTGCCTACATCACAGAGTCGTCCCATAACCCCAGCCTCATCGCCAGGATTCAGATAGACGTCGGCGCTGATCTCATAGTCGGTCCAGTCGCGGTCGCCAATGATGGTGTAGTGATGCCATTCGGGCGCCCAGCTGAGGGTGTGGGAGCCGACGGTTTGACGAAGACAGGTGGTAGAGTTTAGAGTTCTTGAAGGGTCAAGCGTCGCAGAGCGCCGAGCGGAGGGCTTAGTGTTTGGAGTGGGGATGGGCCTAAGCTCAAAGCACCCTATCAAGTCTGCCAGATAGTGAGGCAGATAGCCCCATTCGGAAGGATTCTTGTACTGTTCGAAGTCATCCTCGTAGGGGATGGGGAAAGGCTTTGAGGCGGGAATGTCGGCAAAGGAGCCTTTCTGCTGCCCCGTGGTAGTGGATAGGGAATAGACGGCATTGGGTTTCAGTGTAAAGGAGAAACTGCCACCCTTGGGAGTGATGTCGTTGAGACGTACAAACTGCTGCTGGGCGTCGCTGTACCATTGGCAGAGTTTGCCTTTCGCGAGGCTCTTATCCACTTTTACAGTTATGGTCTGCACCTGCTTGGCCCCTTTCGTCTCGGCGATGATGCTGTAGTCACCCGTTTGCGGGTCGCGCATCGTCACCATCGAACCTCCGCCAGGCAGGTTCATGCAGCCATCGTCGATGTAGCGCCAGCCTACGCGCGTGAACTGACCATAGTGGGCATAACCCCAAAGAGCCTCGCGTACCGTGTAGTGTCCGCTCCACGGCTCCTGCGCCAACAACATCGGCGGTTCCTTGCTGTAGGGTTCCAGCGGATAGGTAGCGCCAATGTCGTACCAGTTGACAACCTTGGTTGCTCCGCTGATGATGTAGTTCTGGTTGAAGCAGTGGACGATGCTGATGAGACAATTGAAGCCCGGGAGATACACGTGGTCTTCGCTATTCCAAATGGGCTTGCCCATGTCTTCTGCCATCTTGCGTTGCTCTGGGGTAAGTTGTATTTCGCTGAACGTATGGGCGCAAACGGCATCGAGGGCATCGCGCAGCTCTTCATCCTCCTGCATGCGCTTGAGGAAATCCATCTTCTGACCGCCCCAGTTGCCGAAGCCGTGTAGCTTGACATCGCGGAAGCCGCGCTTGTTCATGGCTCTGCGCAGGTGCTTGGCGAAGTCGGCGTTCCACCCCTTTTCGTTGTGACAACCGAGGGCATCTAGTTCGAGACCGTGCACCTGACGCAGTCCCTGAAGCCATGCGATGTAGTAGTCCACCATGTCATCGCTCCAGAAGTTGCCGACCCAGGCGGGGGCGCTCCACGCGGTGGCGTCGAGCGAGAGGTCGGCATTGCGGCACTTGGCCTCCTGCATCACCCACCACATATAGCCGCGCATAAAGTTGGCGTCGTTGCGCTCGTGGGCGTGCGAGGGCATGGAGCCCTGCGTGCTGTTGCCGTCACCTGGCACCTCGACGAGGATGGTGCTGACGCTGGCACCAAACATAGGCTTATAGACCATGTCCATAATCTGCGAGCGCTGAGGTTCGGGATAGTCCTTGAGGAGGACGGAGGTGGCTCCGCCGCCGTTGACGGCTCCTATGCCGTCAAAGCGCTTGCCGGTGGCCTTTGCGTTCAGACGAATGGTTTGTGCGGCCACACTGTTCCAACTGATGAACAGCAGGATTAGATAGGAAAGGTGTCTGATGGTCATATTCCAGATGTATGAGGGATTACTATTCAATGGCTGTCACAATCACATGCTGGTCGGCGTGTCTTTCTCATTGCAATTCAAAAACTCTAGAGGCGTAGTCTTCCCACAGCGGAACCTCGATACCCACTTCCATCAGGTAGCGGCCACTGAAGCGCTTACCGTTCAGCGCACAGGGTTCCTTGCCCACGCGCACGTTCCTTTCTAATAACGTGTAGATGGCATCGGGATGTAGTCCTGCCAGACGGATGCGAGGCAAGGGCTGGTTGTAATAGTTCCTGACCTTATAGATGAAGAGGGCGGCAGAGCTATCCTTCGTGTACATCAGCGCCGCCACGCCGTCTCCGTCATAGGGGCTGATGAGACGGTAGAGTTCACCCGTCTGCACAATGGGTCGAAGTTGCTTGTAGTCCTGGAAACAACGGATACATTGCTCGCGTTCCTCATCGGTCATATCCTTGGGTTGCAGTTCGATGCCAAGGCGTCCGCTCATGGCCACATCACAGCGGAACTTAACGGGGATAACGCGCCCGCCCGTGTTCCAGTACGGGCAGTGGTTGATATGGGCAGCCATCGCATTGGCAGGAAAGAACATCGAGGTGCCCCATTGGATGAAGACACGCTGCAGCGCATCGGTGTTATCGCTCACCCAGAACTCATCGAAGTAGGGCAACAGACCGTAGTTGGCACGTCCGCCACCGCTGGCGCAGTCCTGAATGACCACATCCGGGTACTTGGCGCGGATACGCTCCAGTACGTTGATAAGGCCGAGGTGATAGTCAACATATAAATTCTGTTGTTTGTGTTGTGGCAGATAGGTGCTGCCGAAGTTCTGAATACTGGCGTTGGCATCCCATTTGATGTAGGCAATCTCTGGGTACTGCGTCAGCAGGTCATCAACAATCTTAAAGGCGAAATCCTGCACCTTGGGGTTCGTCATGTCCAGCACCAGCTGCGTGCCGCCACGTCCCAGCTTCAGCTCACGCCCTTTGGCCTGCAATGCCCATTCAGGGTGAGCCCCGAAGAGTTCACTGGTGGTATTCACCGCCTCGGGCTCAATCCAGATGCCGAACTTGATGCCACGCTCGCGGGCAGCGTCGGTGAGGGCTTTGATGCCGCCGGGCAACTTGTTCTTATCCACTACCCAGTCGCCGAGTGAACTGCTGTCATCCTTGCGCGGATACTTGTCGCCAAACCAACCATCGTCCATCACGAAGAGTTCACCGCCAAGCTTCGCTATATCGTCCATCATGCCCTTCATCCGCTCCTCGTTGATGTCGAAGTACAGACCCTCCCATGAGTTGAGCAGGATCTCGCCCGTCTGCATCCCACGATGAAGCATTCCGCAGGTGCGGGCCCAGCGGTGGAACGAGCGCGAGACACCACCCATACCCTCCGTGCTATAGGTCAGCGCCAAGTGGGGCGTGGTGAAGCTCTCTTTAGGCTCAAGGACATACTCGCTGCTTTGGGGGTCGATGCCGGCATAGAAGTGGTGTTCCTTCTTTAGCAGCGTATTCACGCGCAGCTCATAGTTGCCGCTCCAGCAAAGGGCTGCACCGATGACGCGGCCGCTGTTCTCTTGCGGACGCCCATCCAGTGACAGCATCACCTCGGGAGCATCCAGATGGGCGTTGCGGGCGCCGTCGGTATTGCGAATTGTCTTCACGCCGGGCGTGAGACGCTCCATCGTCGGCTCTGCCTCGGCAGCCCAGTCGCCATGAAGGTGTGTCAACCACACATCACCCTGCCTTAGCACCAGATGGCCGCTGTCATAGCGCTTCAGCGTGATGGCCTTTTTCTCGCCGTTCACAATCTCCGTCCACGTCTCGATGACATCTACGTTCGTGTAGGTTTTATAAAAGACTTTCACCGTGACAGGTTGCAACTTGTCCTTCATGATGATGGTGGTCAAAGATGCGCCTCCGTCCGTTCCCTTCACCGATGGGAGGGCTTGCACGGTGACATCTTGTACTTGCAACTCCAGGTTCAGGTCGCCATCGGCGTGTTGGATTTGAAGGGCTGGCAGCTGCACCATATCCACCGTGCCAAAGGCCGGTAGTGCCGATGTGTTGAAAGCGCTGCCACCGTCGCGCAGTTCCTGGGCGGTGCAAGCACGCGGGCCATAATAATCGAAGCGCAGGTCGCCGCATTCGTCGGCATGCAGGAGCATCTGCGTGCTGGGAGTGGTGACGGCAATCGGCCCCTCCCAAGCTTGCGTGGGAGTACACAGGAGCTGCACTGCGACAAGTGTGCCCAGCGCACGACGGATGAGAGAAGATGAAATGAAGGATTTAGTCATGACGACGCAGAATCTTAATGGATTGTCCCTTTCCGAAATGGATGATATAGATGCCCTGAGGGGTGGAAGTCAGGTCGATACGCACACCGCCATTCATGGGCGAGATGCATTGCGAGCAGGCGCGTCCGCTGATATCGGCCACCTGCACCTCCGTCGCCGGTACGCCCTCTATCACATACACGTATTTTGACGGCTGTCTGACAATCATGTCTTTCGTGCGAGCTTGCTCCACGCCATCGTGAATCTCTTTCTCGCTGATGAAATAACACTTCACAATCTCGGTGCAGGGGTATTCCACCGAGGTCTCGGCGTTGGCAATCTTCACGAGCGCGTGATGACTTCCGGGGATTCCCTCGAAAGTAACGGTAGGCTTGCTGGCCAACGCAAACACAGACTTGCCGCCATCGGTCACTTCCACGACAAGGACCTGTGGATAGGCATGTAAGTCGGGATCGGCATCGCGCATGGCGTGTGCCACGCTCCATGACAGAGCCATGAGGAGGAAACTAAAGGCTGTCCGTTTCATGAGGCCGTTTATCTGAAGTTAGGCAGTTCGTCGCGCGTAATGCAGCAGTCTTGCGAGAGGGCATCCTCCCAGTAGTCGATATTGGCATTCTGGTGGTCGGTGCTGTTGAAAGCCTCGCTACTCGGGTCTGAGGTACGTGTACTATCCCACCATGGAATCATGAAACTCCAGTGTTGCCCGTCAGCCCACAGTTCCGAGAGCTTGGGAATATTGCCGAACTCACTGATGGCATAAAGTTTGTCGGGGAAGTTCTCCTGGAAGAACTCATACCACTGGCGCATCGTCTGGAGGTCTTTGTTGTAGAAATCATAGGAGACGACATCTACATACTCATCGCCCGGGTACCATTTCTTGGAATCGCCGCTGGTGAAGACCCAAATGAGGTTGTCCAAACCGTGGTAGTTAACCATGCGGTCATACATCACACGCCACAGTTCCACGAACGCCTCGGGGCCGTCGATACCCCACCAGAACCAGGCCTTGTGCCAGCCCGTTCCAGGGTATTTCTCCGTCCAGTTGCCCTGTGCCTCATGAAGTGGGCGCCACAACACAGGAACCTTGGCTGTCGCCATGGGCTTCAGCCATTCAGCAATCTGGTCGATGCGGGCAATCATGGTCTTGTAGCCGTCCGACTCAGGATCAAAGATGACGGATGGGCGGAAGCTGGTCTCGTCGTCCGCCTCGCCCGGCGTACACGTGTAACTGGTGCCATCATTGGTGGGCATATTCCAGTGCCACATGGCAGCGATGAGACCGCGTTTGTTCGTCCAGTTCTTCCAGATGGTCTGGTTGGCGTAGTTGATCCAGCCTCCTGACTTCGAATAGATATCGTGGATGAAGTCGATGCAGTTGATGGCAGGGTACTTGCCCGTGTGTTTATAGACCCAGTCCGCCTCGTTGGTGTTGTAGTTCACACAGGCGTGAACGCCCGAGAGGATTTTCTCTCCCGTGTTATCAGCCATGTAGGTAAGCAGCTTGCGTGCCGACTCCGAGCGGTTGGCCCATTTGGGAATATCCTCGAAGGTGATGCTTTCAATCTCGTTGACATTGTACTTCAGGGTGGTACCGTCGGCCTTCTTAATCAGGATGTTCTGCACCTGTCCCATTGCCATCGAGGCGGAAAACAGCATAGCAAGCCCTGCTGTCAGGACTCGCCATGCATGAATGGAATGATTCAATCTTTGTGTGTTCATTTGACAAGAATCTTGGTGTCGTTGAAGATATAGAGTCCTCGCGGCAGCGCCTGGACATCGCTCAGCGTAGCGTTGCGGCGCAGGAGCTTTCCTGTGGTGTCATAGATATTGCCGACCTCTGACAAGCGGTTGAGCACGCTTCGTACAGCGGTCAGATCGCCACCCACTTCCAGCACTAAGTCGTAGGAGCCTGTCGCCTCGGCCTGCGCAGCATCCTTCGGCAAGTAGGCATGGTTGCTGCTGACGTGCGACGTCTCATCGGTGCTCAGTTCGCATTTGCCTGCGGCGAAGATAATGGCCTCATCGCTGAGATCCAGGCTTTCATAGGTGCCTTGCAGTGCGCCGGTGTTCAGGGGTTCGGTGCAGAGTCCTGTTCCAACCGTGAGCGTAACGACCTTGGCATCATCCTCATTCTCTTGATCATAGGTGCCGTCGAGCGTATAGACTACGGGCTGTCCGGCCTCAGCCTTGCTGACTTTGTTCATGGCAACATATACCTTGTCGTTCTGTGAGTAGGTGCCCACAACGCTGTAGAGCTGGCCTTCGCTGACTGCCACGCTGACGGGGTAGCACATCGTTGTCACCTCACCGGGCTTGTAGTCGGCAAGCGGTGAACCGGGTTCACCCTCATCAGGAAGTTCTTCCAGCAGCAGTCCTGAGTTGCAACCCACATAGTCATCATGCCAGGTAACCAGACGGTGGCCGCTCAGCTGGGCGTGCAGACAGGCCATATCATTCGCCGCATAATCCTTGCCACGCAAGATGTTCTCGCCATGACCTACGGCCTTCACAGTGAACAGCGTGGGTGTCAGCGTCAGGCCTGTCCAGCTGTCATAGCCGTAGCATTGGATATAGAGTCCGCTGGCTTTGTGCTGGATGATATAGGTGTCCTCGTCCACAGGGATGAAGCGGAAGGCGATGTCGGCCTTGTCGTCGTAGGTGAAGAACATGTAACTGCCCTGACGAACGTCCTTGGCATCCAGACTGGCCAGTGTCTCGGCCTCGGCGGGGCAAACGTAGGTGTCAAACAGATCACCGCCTTCCTCGCTGATGACATTGCTGGTGCTCCAGCCTTGCTCCTCGTACAACTCCTGACTGGCGAAGCGAATGGCATAGTACTTGTCAGGCGACACACGGTTGGCGGCAGCCAGGAATTTCGTGTCGGCATCGGCCAACAGCGCTACATAGGCATCGGTCTGTGCCTGTGTGTAGCGTCCGCTGCGGTCATAGGCCTTGGCATCTTCGATATTCCGCGACAGGGCTTCATAGGTAGCCTCGCTCCACTGACCGGGGTTCGTTCCAATCTGGCATAGTTCCAGGGCGGGTTCGGCAGCCTCGATGGCATCGCGCAACGGCGTGGGATCCACGAAGACGGCAATGAAAGGATCGTATGCAGCCTTCAGCGTCTCATAGTCGGCTTTGGTCACGGCCTCAAGGCTGACGTTCTCTGCCTGTGCGATGGCTGCCACGAGGTTGGCGTAGGCATCGCCCATGTGACTGGCCTGGTTATCGGGATTGTCCGAAAGGGCATAAAGCTGGAACTCGCTGAGATGCCAGTAGCCTTTGTTGCTGTTGGTCTGCTCGGCATAGAAACGCAGGTAGCTATATGCCTTGTCGCTGTCGATGGTAAAGGAGGTCACGATGCTCTCGCCCTTCTCGACATACGGTGTCTCCACATCGGCAATCCATTCGTAGTCATATTTCTCACCGCCCGAGCTGTAGCCGCCATAGACGCCCCAGACGGTGACATTGTTCGAGCCCTCGTTGCGGCGCGTGAAGTCGAATTCGATCTCTCCGCTTACCTCTTCGACAAACTCAATCTGCAGGTAATGGACACCAGGCTCCACGCTGCCAGCGCTCCACACGCTGTGCCAGAAAGTCTTGGCATCGCCGTCGATGAGCACACCGGCGCTGAGGTCACCGCCATCGCGGCCACCCAAGTCGTTCTGGCTGTAGGGACTGCTGAACTGCCAGGCTCCGGTAATCAACTTATCGCGTGTCCGGTCATTGGCGATGGCCACTTTCTCTTTGGCATCGGCCAACAATTGACTGAACTTGTAACCGTAGTTGTTGGCGTTGATGATTTCCTGTGCCTCGGCATCATCGACGGGCTCTAGGAACCATTCGCTGGCTCCGCTTTCGTTGGTGGTGTTGCACCACACGGTCATAGCCCCTTCGATGCCAGAGCCACCGTTGTGTCCTTCGGCATGGATGTATCGGTAGTCGTTGGCGGCCTCGGTGCTCATGCGGAAATTGAAGAACACGACATCCTCTTCGGTACTCAGCGGATAGCTGAACTCGTAATTCCCATTGCTCTTGCTGATGGGGTCGAAGCTGACATAGTTCTCCTTTGTGCTACAAGTCTGCGGTTCGCTGAGTATCAGATTATTGGAAGCGTTTTTCATCATATAGGTATTGTCAGTCTGGCGCTCCAGTGTCCACAGGAAGGCGGGATCTTCACGGTCAACGGTCTTCCAGCCGTTGGTGCCTCCGTTGTTGCTATATATACCTTTAGTATAATAGGTGTAGCCACTCTCCTCGTCGCCCTGCTGGAATTGGCGGGCACAGAGTACACGGTAGTAGCCATCGGCAGGCTGGAACTGATGCTGACCGGCGATGAGTGCAAGATAAGTATCTACTATCGCCTGCGACATCGCGTTCAGTTCATCCACGGTGAGGGTCATGCCTGCCTCGGTGTCCAGTATCTCAGCGGCCTTCATAGCCTGCACGAACGCGGCATGAAGGTCAGCCGGGAACTGACCGAAGTCATCACCCACCAAGCTTTCATCAAGATATGCGTAATAGCGCGTATATATCTCACTGAGGTTGTTGCGGGCCCCCTCCACATCATCGGGCTGGGGATTATAGTATTCTGCCTCTGTGCAGAAATAGAGCTTGTTGATGGTGATCTCGCCCTCAGCGTGGTTCTGGATGACAATCTCCGTGAACGCCTTCTTGTCGGCCTCCAGACGGATGCTCGCCTCCTTCTCTGTTGCCTTGCATGTCACGGAGTAGGCTGTCTGCCACTCCAAATCGCGGATAATCAGATTGAAGTTGCACGTAGCATCATAACTGATGTACAGATAGTCACATTCTTCAATCTCGAAATTCTTGACAGAAGTGCTGTACCAGCCCCAACTGCTGAGGCACTGGATCGTGTTCGTTCCCTCCTCGAAACGCGAGGAGAAATCTACGTTGACGACTGCCTTGGCCGTCAACATGGCGGTCAAGGCGAAGAGTGTTAAAAGAAACTTTTTCATTGCTTACACGGTTTTGTGAGTCTTTTGCGCTGCAAAGGTAGCGACTATTCCATCCGTGTACTGACACAATATTAACCATTGATAGCATCCGCAGATTCAGACGATCAATTTTTTCTTACGGAAGTTCTCGCGGAACTCCGTCGGAGAGCAGCCACGCTGCTTGCGGAACAGGCGATTGAAGTTCGACAGCGTATTGAAGCCGCAATCGTAGCAGATCTCTGCCACCGTCTTCGTTGAATCAATGAGCATTCGAGCAGCCGAACCGATACGCATCTCTATGATATATTCCGACAGCGTGCGGCCTGTGCGCTGGTGGAAGAAACGCGAGAAAGCCACCGGCGTCATACCTACTAATTCCGCCAGGGCCTCTAACCGAACATCCTCATGGAAATGACGGGCTATGTACTGCTGCACTTTATCCACGCGGCGGCTTTCGCTGCGGGCCTCAATGCGGGCAAAAGCGGAACTCGATAGCGGGCGGGCATCGTCGCATAGCGACAGCTCATACAGGATTTCCAGAAAGTCCAACACCGCATGGAAGCCTGTTTTGTGATTCGCCAGCGAGTTCAACTTTGCATAAACTTTCAGAATCGCCGCCAGCGGGAAGGCAAGACCACAGCGAGCCCGTTCCAGCATACGGCGGATGCTCTCAAACTGATTCTTGCGCAACAGGCTGTCGGGCAGGATGTCTGAAGTGAACTGAATCGTTATCTCACGGATATCCTTTCGCGTACAACTGCCTTGTTCCCATACGTGTTCCAGGTCGGGACCCGTAATCAGTACCAAATCGTAATCGCCAATGGTCTCAGAAGAGTCGCCCACTGTACGAACAACACCCTCAGCGTGTTCAATGAAGTTCAGTTCAAACTCGCGATGAGTGTGAATGGGATAATCGAAAGCCGATTTGCAACGATCAGCAATGTAAAAACAATCGCCGTCGCTAAGCGGCGTAATCTCACGCATTACATGTGGTTCCATTTCGTTTTTCATCTTCCAATGTAAGTTTCGTGGTCAAAGGTAAAGTCTTTTGAGGAAGCGACCAAAGGAGTGGTTTAAAAAGTGTCATCGACAAAGTGGTTTTAACCTTAGTTAACCAGAGCAGACAATGCAAAAGCATGGGAGTACTGAACCTCACAGCTCGGTACTCCCGCTCTCATACAACTAACTTAATCATCGATAACAAACTAACTACTAACCAACTTATTCTTCCGCTTGATCATCCCAGGAAAAATGGAAGTCTCCCCTGGACTTGACAAGATCGGTCATGCTATCTTCATCATAATTCTGGGAAGAAACTTCTACATTGCTTAATGCCAGCATTTGCTGATATTGTACTTCCATGACACAGAGTGTCGGGCTGATATATGTACGTTTCATAATGCTCTTTTCTTTAATCGTTTAACAACAATCCTTGCTCTCACTTGACAAATACCTTGCGTCCGCCAACAATATACAAGCCTCGGGTTGGCTTCGCAACGCGGACACCGCTTAGCGTATAGACCTGGTCCTCGCAGACGGCAGCTTGCACGCTGCTGATTCCCGTCGTTTCATCGGAGAATACCAAGCTCACCGCCTTCGTCGGTGTAGCAGGAGTAATGTCCGTAGTAGTCTCGAGGTATGCTTTCTTCGCACCCAACGTATGATCTGCAGTGAGCTTGTAGAAGCCAATAACACCGCTGCTGTTTTTTGCAAAGATGTAGTGATATGTGCCTTCTGTTGAAGCAGTCACAATACCAGAACCAACTCGATTTTTGAGAAAGTTGACTGAGGGATAGGAGGCAGAAGCGGTGACGGGCACTTCGTAGGTACCTTCATCGCCGACCAATATGTAGCCCTGCCAATCCCAAGTCGTTTCAGTTTCTGTCAATCTAACAATACCTTCCTCAACAGCAGAAGCATAATAAACTGAAATCCCTGTACCAGAGAAATCAAGTTTCTTGCTGCTGCTAAATGTCGCGATGCCATCAGAGCCAATGGTTACAGCAACGGCGTCATAGCTGTCGTCGTATGTCAGCAAATCCACGGCGCTAAGCAACGCACTTGTACCATTAAATATAATTCCCTCGTTCTGAATGCGTTCCAGAATGGATGCGGTGGTAATTTCAAACTCTATGGTAGTAGGCTCAGCAATGGTTGCCACACTGAAATGCCCGCCGGTAATACTTGACCAGTCTCCGTAACAGAAATTAATCTGTCCTGCTTCATCTGAGGTGTAGGTAACCCTCAGGACATCACCCTTTTTGGCATTCTTTAATATATCGCGATAGGTGGAACCTGTCAGTCCCAATCCACTCCAACTGGCCAAATCGTGTGAACCGCTCCATACAGAAGTGCTACTGGTCGGAGTGACGTTTGTATTGATAGAAATCTTTTTAAAGGTTAATTTTCCCAAAACCTCTGTTTTGAAACCAAGTTGTGAAGGGATGGCATCGATTTGATCCTGAGTCAAGGAGAAAGAAAACGTTTTGCCATTATCAACCCATTTCCAGTTGTAGATATTTTGCCAAGCACTACCATCCCAATAGAAACAACTAAACTGGGCGCCATCCCCAGTAAGCCAGTTGAATTCCAACGTGATTGTCGCACCTGCTACTAATGATGTTTTAGAGATGAATATATCACTGCCATCATCAGTACCTTCCCACAGCGTAGTGGACGTTGTCTTTGCATTCACACCCCCGACACCCATGATAAGCATCAGGAAGAATAGTGTAATTTTTCTCATAATTATTATTGTTTAGTTAGCGATTTCGCGATTTCCGACCGCAAAGGTCTGCATACCACCACATAATCACTAACACTTTTTTAACCACACCCAACACAAAAGCAAGAAAGTGGCAGAGTATGTTAAAATAATACCAGTTTCTTCGCCTCCAACCTCCTCGCCTGACACAAACACAATCCGCCGAGCCCATCCTTTTCTTTCGGATGCCTCGGCGGATATTCTTTGAGAGAGAATGTAAGGTGAAGCTATTCGCTCAAACACGAGAGATTGTGGGCGTTTATACCCTATGGACGAAACGGCGATAAGGTATGGAGAAAATGGCTACACCCTATGGAGAAAACGGCTACACCCTATGGAGTGTTTGCGTTTGCTCCATAGGGTGTAGAAAAGTGCTATAAGGCGCGTGTTTGGGAATCTGTGTGCTTACTCCACGGTGACGCTCTTGGCGAGGTTGCGGGGACGATCGACATCCTTGCCCTTGCAGACGGCGATGTGGTAGGCCAGCAGCTGGAGGGGTATGCTGGCGATGAGGGGTTGGAAGCACTCCAGCGTGTCGGGCAGCTCGATGACGTGGTCGGCGAGACGGCGTATCTGCTCGTCGCCGGCGGTGACAAGGGCTGTGACGCGTCCGCCACGGGCACGGACCTCCTGAATGTTGCTGATGACCTTCTCGTAGAGTTTGTCGCGCGTGGCGATGACGAAGACGGGCATCTCGCTGTCGATGAGGGCGATGGGGCCATGCTTCATCTCGGCTGCAGGGTAGCCCTCGGCATGGATGTAGGAGATTTCCTTGAGCTTGAGAGCTCCTTCGAGGGCCACGGGGTAGTTGTAGCCGCGGCCTAGGTAGAGGCAGTTCTTGGCGTAGGTGAAAATGGGTGCCAGACGCTCAATCTGCTCGTTGGTCTTCAGCGCCTCCTCCATCTTCTCGGGGATGCGGGTGAGCTCTGCGACCATCGCCTTGTACTGGTCGCCGGGGATGGTGCGACGTTCGTTGGCCAGGCACAGGGCCAGCATGGAGAGCACGGTGACCTGTCCCGTGAAGGCCTTGGTGGAGGCCACGCCTATCTCAGGGCCTACGTGGATATAGACGCCCGTCTGTGTCTGGCGGGGTATGCTGGCACCGATGGCGTTGCAGACGCCGAAGACGAAGGCGCCGGCCTTGCGGGCAAGCTCGATGGCGGCCAGCGTGTCGGCGGTCTCGCCGCTCTGCGAGATGGCGATGACGACGTCATCGGGGAAGATGACGGGTTCGCGGTAGCGGAACTCCGAGGCGTACTCCACCTCGACGGGGATGCGGCAGAGGCTCTCGAAGAGCTGCTTGCCGATGAGGCCGGCGTGCCAGCTGGTGCCACAGGCTACGATGATGATGCGGCGGGCGCCTGCCAATTTCTCGCGGAAGTCGATGACGGCACTGAGGGTGACACGGTCGCCCTCGACATTGATGCGACCACGCATACAGTCGCGAAGGCAGTTGGGTTGCTCGAAGATTTCCTTGAGCATGAAGAAGGGATAGCCGCCCTTCTCCAGCTGACCGATGGTGACGTCAATCTGCTTCACCTTGGGGTGCTGCGCCTCGCCAGCGATGTTCACCACCTGCAGGTCATGTCCCAGCTGCAGCACGGCGATGTCACCGTCGTTGAGATAGACGACCTTGTCGGTGTATTCGGCAATGGGGCTGGCATCGGAGGCCAGATAGAAGTCGCCGTCGGCTCCGAGGCCCACGACGAGGGGTGAACTCTGGCGTGCACAGACGACGGTGTCGGGGTGCTCGCGGTCGAGGATGGCAATGGCGTAAGCACCGATGACCTGGCGCAAAGCCACCTGCACGGCGCTCAGCAGGTCGAGGTCGTTGCTGAGCATGATGTGCTCGATGAGCTGCACGAGCACCTCGGTGTCGGTGACGCTCTTGAAGGCGATGCCGCGTGCGATAAGGTTCTCCTTGATGGTGGCGTAGTTCTCAATGATTCCGTTGTGGATGAGAGCCAGACGCCCCGAGGCCGAGTAATGGGGGTGTGCGTTGGTGCTGTTGGGCTCGCCGTGCGTGGCCCAGCGGGTGTGGGCGATGCCGGCACAGCCGCTGATGTCCTTGTCCTCGCAGAAGGTCTCGAGGTCGGCGACCTTGCCCTTGGCTTTATATACGTTAAGGCTGCCGTTGGCAGCGATCATGGCTACGCCGGCGCTGTCGTAGCCACGGTATTCTAATCTCTTGAGTCCCTTGATCAGGATGGGATATGCTTTCTTCGTTCCGATGTATCCTACAATTCCACACATGGTTTTATTTGACGATTTTACGATTTTACGAATTTACGATTGACAATCCTTTTAATTTGACAATCATTTTAATTGGACAATCATTTTAATTGGACAATTTTACGATTTGACAATCATTTTTATTTCACGATTTTACGAATTGACAATGACTTTATTTCACGATTTGACGATTTACGATTTGACGATTTGAATGTGTTGTGATGTACGTCTAAGAATATATGATTAACGATGAATGACAAGGTTTTATTGTTTAGAGATCGTTGTTTAGAGATAGGACAGGTAGAGGTAGTTGGTTTGTGCGGGGTACTCTGCCGCCAGCGTGTCTATCTGACTCACGGTGGGTACTACGCCGAGTTCCTTGCGCCAGGCTCGCACGGTGAGACCGGCGTTCTCCATCGAGCTGTTCCGACCCAGCCCCAGCGCACGGGCTATCTGGAAGTCCGAGAAGCCATAGACCTTGGCCGCACGCAGGAGGTTGACGAACTCGGGGGCCTCGAGGTATTCGATAAGCTCCAACGGCTCCATCACCTCGGCCATGTCAGCCAGCTGTGAGAACTCCTGCAGCTGGTCGTTGATGTTCACGATGTGCTTGAGTTTGTGCAGGAACCAGCGGTCAATCTTCGTCAGCGCGTGGATCTGCTCCACGGTGTAGCCCACCAGCATGGCCTGTGCGATGACAAAGATGCGGGTGTCGGTGGCGTGCTGGAGGGACCCCTCTAAATCTCCCCGTAAGGGGAGACTTGCATTTCCGCTTGTAATATTCAGCTCACCGGAGGTCTCCCCTCCCTGATGGGAGGGGTCGGGGGTGGGTCTTCTATTGTCCACGAAGCCGTGCATACCCTGCCCTATCATGCGCAAGCCTTTCTGAATGGCCTCCTCGAAGGTACGACCCACGGCCATCACCTCGCCGACGCTCTTCATACTGGAGCCTAACTCGTGGTTCACACCGTGGAACTTGGAGAGGTCCCAGCGCGGAATCTTACACACGACATAGTCGAGGGCGGGCTCAAAGAAGGCGCTGGTGGTCTTGGTGACGGAGTTCTTCAGGTCGAAGAGGCCGTAGCCGAGGCCGAGCTTGGCTGCCACAAAGGCCAGCGGGTAGCCTGTGGCTTTGCTGGCCAGTGCCGAGGAACGGCTGAGGCGCGCATTGACCTCGATGACACGGTAGTCCTCGCTGTTGGGGTCGAGGGCGTACTGCACGTTGCACTCGCCCACGATGCCAATGTGGCGTATGATCTTGATGGCGAGGGCGCGCAGCTTGTGGTACTCGCTGTTGCTGAGTGTCTGGCTGGGAGCAACGACGATGCTCTCGCCGGTGTGGATACCCAGCGGGTCGAAGTTCTCCATATTGCACACGGTGATGCAGTTGTCGTAGCGGTCGCGCACAACCTCGTACTCTATTTCCTTCCATCCTCTCAGCGACTTCTCCACCAGCACCTGAGGCGAGAAGGCGAAGGCTTCCTCGGCCTGCTTCAGCAGCTCCTCGTCGTTGTCGCAGAAGCCCGAGCCGAGACCTCCGAGGGCGTAGGCGGCACGCAGGATGACGGGGAAGCCCAGCTCGTGGGCGGCATTCTGCACGGCAGCCACCGTCTCGCAAGCCTCGCTCTTGATGGTCTTCACGCCAATCTCGTCGAGCCGCTTCACGAAGAGGTCGCGGTCTTCGGTGTCGATGATGGCCTGCACGGGAGTGCCCAAGACCTTCACGCCGTATTTCTCCAAGACCCCTCTTTTATAGAGTTCCACGCCGCAGTTCAACGCTGTCTGTCCGCCGAAGGAGAGCAGAATGCCGTCAGGGCGCTCCTTCGCAATGACGCGCTCCACGAACTCCGGCGTCACGGGCTGGAAATAGACCACGTCGGCCACATCCTTGGAGGTCTGCACGGTGGCGATGTTGGGGTTGATGAGTATGCTCCTGACCCCCTCCTCCTTCAGCGCCTTCAGGGCCTGCGCACCGCTGTAGTCGAACTCGCCCGCCTGCCCAATCTTCAGGGCGCCGGAGCCAAGGAGGAGGACGGATTTAATAGTTGACAAGTTGACAAGTTGACAAGTTGACGAGACTTTTGTTTCTACATCCAACTCGTCAACTAGTTTACTTGTCAACTCGTTTACTTTTGATACAAACTCATCAAACATCCACTCCGTGTCCGTAGGACCACTGCAGGCTTCGGGGTGGAACTGGGCACTGAACCAAGGCATTGTCTTGTGGCGGATGCCCTCGTTGGAGCCGTCGTTCATGTTCACGAACAGCGGTTCCCAGTCATCGGGCAAGGTAGATGCATCAACGGCATAACCATGATTCTGCGAGGTGATGAAACACTTATGGTTCTTGGTGAATGGTTCATGGTTAGCGGTTGAGGATTCGTGAACCATTAACCCTGAACCATTCACCATCATGACGGGCTGGTTGTGCGAGCGGTGGCCATATTTCAGTTTGTAGGTCTTAGCTCCTGCGGCACGAGCCAGCAGTTGGTTGCCGAGGCAGATGCCCATGAGGGGACGCACTCTCCCACCCTCGCCGTTATCTTTTGCTTCTTCATTTCGCAAGAACGTGCGGATATGCTCCACCGTCTTCTCACATTGCTCGGGGTCACCAGGTCCGTTGGCGAGGAAGAGGCCGTCGAAGTCGAGCTGGTTGAAGTCGTAGTCCCATGGCACACGGATGACCTCCACACCACGACGCAGCAGACAACGGATGATGTTGGCCTTCACGCCGCAATCGACCAACACGACGCGAGGACCCTCTCCCCGCTCCCCCGCTAGGGGGAGGGCGACCGAAGCAGAACTCTTTTGCTGAGGACGGGACAGGTCGGGGCTGGGTCTTTCGGGCTTGTAGGTAATGACCTCTTTGCAGCTGACTTTCTCAACCCAGTTGATGGAACCATAATCCTCAAGGTTCTTACTCCCCTCGCCCCTTGGAGAGGGGTCGGGGGTGAGGCTTATCCGTCCCATCATCACGCCGTGCTCTCGCAGCACCTGTGTCAACCGCCGTGTGTCGATGCCAGTGATGCCGGGGATGTGTTCGCGTTTCAGCCAACTGCCGAGCGACTCCTTGGCATTCCAATGGCTATACGCCTCGCTGTAATCCGCCACCACCATCGCTTTCACATGAATGCGGTCACTCTCCATAAACTCCGGCAGCCCATTCCCTGCCTTCCCCCCTTGGGGGGATGAGAGGGGGACCCCATAGTTCCCCACCAGCGGGTATGTCATCACCAGTATTTGTCCTGCATAGCTGGGGTCTGTGAGGCTCTCGGGATAGCCTGTCATGGCCGTGTTGAACACCACTTCGCCGACGGCATCAGCCTCATAGCCGAAGCTCTTACCTTGGAACACCGTTCCGTCTTCCAATATCAGTTTTGCGTCCTTCATCTATTTGTAATTGTGAATTATATAATTGTAAATCGTAAAATCGTCAAATCGTCAAATCGTCAAATTAAAAGGATTGTCAAATTAATACGCTTTTTCGTGTACCCCCTTCACGGCGCGTCCGCTGGGGTCGTTCATGTTCTTGAACGCAGCGTCCCATTCCAGGGCGATGGCCGTAGAGCAAGCCACGCTGGCCTCCTGGTTCACGCTGCGTGCAGCGCTGTCGCTGGGGAAGTGCTCGGCGAAGATGCTGCGGTAGAAGTATTCCTCTTTGTTCAACGGCGGGTTGATGGGGAACCGCTCGGCGGCGTGTGCCATCTGCTCGTCGGTGACAGCCTCAGCGGTGATCTTCTTCAGCGTGTCAATCCAGCTATACCCTACCCCATCGCTGAACTGCTCCTTCTGTCGCCATGCGATTTCCTCGGGCAGCATATCGGCAAAGGCGGAGCGGAGGATGTACTTCTCGATACCGGCCCCTCTCCCCGCTCCCCCCGTGGGGGGGAGAGCTGCATTACAGCTTGCCATCACTCTATCATCTCTATAGGACAAAGAGTCCTCCCCCCCACGGGGGGAGGTAGAGAGGGGCCTTGCCATCTTCGCCTCGGGGTTCGTGCGCATGGCCACATCCAGGAACTCCTTGTCCAGGAACGGCACACGCCCCTCCACGCCCCATGCCGACAGACTCTTGTTGGCACGCAGGCAGTCGTAGTAGTGCAGCTTGGAGAGCTTGCGCACCGTCTCCTCGTGGAAGGCTTTCGCATCGGGCGCCTTATGGAAATAAAGGTAGCCGCCGAAGATCTCATCGGCACCCTCGCCCGAGAGCACCATCTTGATGCCCATGGACTTGATGACACGCGCCAGCAGGTACATGGGCGTGGAGGCGCGAATGGTAGTCACATCATAGGTTTCTATGAAGTATATGACATCGCGGATGGCATCAAGGCCCTCCTGTATGGTGTAGTTGATTTCGTGGTGCACGGTGCCGATATGCTCGGCCACGAGGCGTGCCTTTGCCAAGTCGGGTGCGCCCTTCAGTCCCACGGCGAAGGAATGCAGGCGGGGCCAATAGGCGCGTGTCTGAGAGTCGTCCTCAATGCGATGTTCGCTGAACTGCTCTGCGATGGCAGAGATGACAGAGGAGTCGAGGCCACCGCTGAGGAGCACTCCGTAGGGAACGTCGCTCATCAGCTGGCGCTTCACAGCGGCTTTCAGGGCATCGCGGATGGCATCCACGCTTGCTTCGTTGTTCTTTACAGCATCATACTCAAACCAGTCGCGCTGGTAGTAGCGTTTCATGCCCGGCTCTTCACTCCAGTAATAGTGTCCTGGCAGGAAAGGTTCATAACGCTCGCATTGGCCTTCGAGAGCTTTCAGTTCGGAAGCGACATAGACGGTGCCGTCGCTGTCATAACCTATATATAAAGGTATCACGCCGATGGGGTCGCGGGCTATCAGGAAAGCGTCCTTCTCCTCGTCGTAAAGGGCGAAGGCGAAGATACCGGAGAGTTGCTCCAGAAGAAGACCCACCCCCTGCCCTCTCCCGTCAGGGAGGGGAGAAGCCCATTCATTATACAATGCAAGGATGACTTCGCAGTCGCTGCCTGTCTGGAAGTCGTAGCGGCCTGCAAAGCGGCGACGTATCTCCTGATGGTTGTAAATCTCACCGTTGACGGCCAACACTTGTTTCCTGTCGGGCGAGAACAAGGGCTGTCCGCCACTCTCGGGATCCACGATGCTGAGTCGTTCGTGAGCAAGGATGGCCGAGCCGCCACTATAGATGCCGCTCCAGTCCGGGCCGCGATGACGAATTTTCTGACTCATACGCAGTGCCTTATCGCGCAGTTCGTGCGTCTGCTGCTTAATGTTGAAGATTGATACGATTCCACACATGGTTTTATTTGACGATTTTACGATTTTACAATCATTTTTATTTCACGATTTTACGATTTTACGATTTTACAATCCTTTTAATTTGACAATCCTTTTAATTTGACGATTTATCTATGGTTGATGGCTTCTACGTATTTGATGAATGCCTCATTCACGAGTTTGTTGCCGCCTGGCGTTGGGTAACAGCCAGTGAAGTACCAGTCACCCGGATGGTTGGGACAAGCGGCGTGGAGTCCCTCGATGGTCTGGAAGACGAACTCAACAGGTGCCTGCATCCCTGCGGGGCGAAGCATCTCGGCCATCTTCTGGTTGATGTCCTCTATGCTGAAAGGCTTATATAATAAACGAACAGGGGTAGAGGCCCCCTCTACTGTCCCCGAGGGGACTTCTATACCTTTGTTAACAGTGGGCATAACATTAGTAGCCCCCTCGGGGGCCGAATGGGGGGCCACTGTGTTTTTGCACAACCTATACACCTCCTCAATCAGTTCCTCCATTCCTCGCTCCTTAATCAATGCCATGGCAGCACGAAAGGCACAGAACTCGTCCAGGCAGGCCATGTCAATGCCGTAATAGTCGGGATAGCGGATCTGTGGCGAGCTGCTGACCATGACAATCTTCCGGGGATGCAGACGGTCGAGGATTTTGAAGATGCTCTCCTTCAGGGTCGTGCCGCGGACAATGCTGTCGTCGATGATAACCAAGTTGTCTTCGTAAGGACGCAGGGAACCGTAGGTGATGTCATAGACGTGCGAAGCAAGGTCGTTGCGCGAACCGGCCTCGGTGATGAAGGTCCGCAGTTTGATGTCTTTCCATGCTACCTTCTCGCTGCGAACACTGAAGCCCTTGCTGCGCAGACCTTCCATCATGCCGTAGAAGGCCACCTCGGCGGTGTTGGGGATGAAGGAGAAGACGGTGTGTTCGGTGTCGCCGTCGATGGCTTTCAGGATGGGCTCCGTGAGCTGCTGCCCCAGCTGCTTACGTTCATGATAGATGTCGTAATCGTTGCCACGACTGAAATAGATACGTTCAAAGCTACATGCGCTGTTGGCCTTCTTCCCGATAATCTGCTCCAGGCGGCTTGTGCCGTCCTTGTGGATAATCAGCGCCTGACCGGCGGAGAGTTCCTGCACGTCATCCACTTGCAGGTCGAAAGTCGTCTGCAGCACAGCGCGCTCGCTGGCCACGGCCACCACCTCGTCGTCCCTGTACCAGAACGCAGGACGTATGCCCCACGGGTCGCGCATGGCAAACATCTCGCCGCTGCCCGTCATACCACACATCACATAGCCGCCGTCGTAGTCGGCCATCGCCGTGCGCAGCACATTGGTCATCTGCACGTGATCCTCAATGTAGCGCGTGATGTCTGTATGTTCCAACCCCAGCTCCTTCGCTTCCACGAAGCAGCGTTCCACCTCGCGGTCCAGACGGTGACCCATCCACTCCAGTGTGATGTACGAGTCGCTGTAAACACGCGGCGACTGGCCCTGCTGCACAATCTTGTCGAAGATTTCTTCGATGTTCGTCATGTTGAAGTTGCCGCACAGACAGAGGTTCTTCGCACGCCAGTTGTTGCGGCGCAGGAAGGGATGCACATACTGTATGCCACGCTTGCCGGTCGTGGAGTAGCGGAGGTGGCCCATGAAAAGAGAGGCCCCCTCCCACCCTCCCCGAGGGGAGGCGTTTGCGTCCCCCTCAGGGGACGAAAGGGAAGATATCTTATCGAAGATCTCCGTGATAGCATCTTTTCCCTGCGCCCTCTCACGGAACATATACTCCGTGCCGACAGGCGCATCCATGTTCACACAAGCAATGCCCGCACCCTCCTGACCGCGGTTGTGCTGCTTCTCCATCATCAGATAGAGTTTGTTCAGACCATACGACTGCGTGCCGTACTTCTGTTCGTAGTAGCTCTGCGGCTTCAGCAGGCGAACCAGCGCCACACCACATTCATGCTTGAGTTCTTCCATTTTTGCGTTATTACGTTATAACGTTATTACGATATTACGACATTACGACATCAAGCATGCCTTGATGAATGACATGAACAGGGGATGCGGATGCAACACCGTAGAGGAGTATTCGGGATGGAACTGTGTGCCGATATACCAGCGCTTCTCGGGTATCTCCACAATCTCCACGAGATCCGCGTCAGGGTTGATGCCCACGCATTTCATGCCAGCCGCTTCGTACTCGTCGCGGTATTGATTGTTGAACTCATAGCGATGGCGGTGGCGCTCAGTGATAGTAGCCCCAGACAGTGTATATGCTTCATATACTTTGCTTCCAGGTTGTAACCGACACTCATAAGCACCTAATCTCATGGTGCCACCCATCTGGGTGATACTCTTCTGCTCCTCCATCATGTCGATGACATTGTGAGGCGTCTTTTCGTCCATCTCGGCACTATTGGCATCTTTATATCCCAGCACATTACGCGCGAACTCAATCACCATCATTTGCATGCCTAAGCAGATGCCAAACGTAGGAATGTCATGGGTGCGTGTGCATTCGGCAGCGATGATTTTGCCCTCAATTCCGCGCTGGCCGAAGCCCGGACAGATGATAATGCCGGCCATGCCGTTCAGTTGTGCGGCGACGTTTTCTGTCGTCAAGTCCTGACTGTTGACGAAATGAATCCTTGTTTTGACATCATTGTAGATACCCGCCAGATTCAAGCTCTCGCGAATACTCTTGTAAGCATCCTGCAGGTCGTACTTGCCCACAAGACCGATGTGCACCTCCTCCGTCGCGTGGCGCTGCTTCTCGAGAAAATCGTGCCACGGTTTCATGGCTGGCGTCTCACCCACCGGAATGGCTATTTTCCTCAAAATGGCGGCGTCAAGGCCCTGTCGTTGCATGTTCACCGGCACCTCATAGATACTGGGCATATCCTCGCTCTGCACCACGCACTCCAAATCGACATTGCAGAACGAGGCCACCTTCAAGCGCATCGCGTCGTCAAGGTGGCGTTCTGTACGGAGAACGAGTATGTCGGGTTGGATACCCATGCTCTGCAGTTCCTTCACCGAGTGCTGGGTGGGTTTTGTCTTCAGCTCGTCAGCTGCCTTCAGATAAGGCACGTAGGTCAGGTGCACACACACGGCATTTCTGCCCAGTTCCCATCTTAGCTGACGTATAGCTTCCATGAACGGCGCACTCTCTATGTCGCCAATCGTGCCGCCGACCTCGGTGATGACAAAATCGAAAGTGGCCCCCTCTCTCAACATCCTCCTCTTGATCTCGTCCGTGATATGCGGCACGACTTGAATTGTCTTGCCAAGGTAGTCGCCATGCCGTTCGCGGTCGATGACCGTTTTGTAGATACGCCCCGTAGTGATGCTGTTGTCACGTGTGGTTCGGATGCCCGTGAAGCGCTCATAGTGACCGAGGTCCAAGTCGGTCTCCATGCCATCTTCAGTCACGTAGCATTCGCCGTGCTCATAGGGATTCAGCGTCCCGGGGTCGATGTTGATGTAAGGATCAAACTTCTGGATGGTGACCTTGTAGCCGCGTGCCTGCAGCAACTTTCCGATGCTGGCCGAGATGATGCCCTTTCCCAACGAGGAAACGACGCCGCCCGTGACGAAGATGTACTTGGTATTCATATATGCAGTTATAGAGAGAATGATATGCCGCAGAGCAAATAGAATTTCTTGGAATTCGGGTTTGCCGTCAGTCCCGCAAACACTGGAAGATGATATTTCTCCTTGATGACGAAGTCCTTGGTGGCTTTCAGGCTAACATTGGTGACAGCGAAGCCGTTGGTGTCATAGGTGGTCGTCTTCCAGGGTACCATGCCGATGGTACCTTCCCATTCGAGGCCGCCAAGACGGAACGGCGCCGTGAGCTCGAAGTAGCTGCTATAGGCGCGATTTCCATCACCGTTCACACCGTCGGCGCCGGCGAAGTTCGTGTACCATGAGACAGCGAGGAAACCGAAGTCGTAGCCGATACCGGCCTCCCAGATATGGTTCGTCTCATCTTTCTTGTAATGGAAGTAGTTGCTGCCGTCAGTCCAGTAGTCCGTGACGCCCACCGTGAAACCCTTGTAGGTGTAGCTGAGCGTGAGGTCAAGCTCCTTCGTGTCCGCCCAGTTGCTGATGCCAACGTTGCCCCATGCGCTGAGGCTCAATCCCTTCCATTCTATGCCGAGAGTGGGTTGCACACTGACGTTGCCAAGATCCTGACCACGCCAGATATATTGGTTGACGAGGTCTATAGCGAGGATGGCAGAGACCGGACTCTTCTTTGACACCTCCTTTTCTGGGAGGGGAGTGGTATCCTGTGCCGATAGCGGCATAGACAGAATCGACAACAAGGAGAAAATATATATAAAGTGTTTTGTGTTCATATTGAATAAAATTTTATTTATGGTAGAAATATTTTAGTTATAGCACAGCTCTCCGTGTTCGTACACGTCAAGTCCTTCGTCCTCGATGCGGGCGGGAACGCGAAGACCATGCAGTTTCTTGATGGCATAGAACAGGATGAAACCGCAGGCAGCAGCCCAGAGGTCGATGACGAGGATGCCGAATGCTTCAGCTCCGAAGAAGCCCCAACCATGACCGTAAAAGGCTCCGTTGCTAACAGATAGCAGGCCTGTCATCAGCGTGCCGAGGATGCCGCAGACACCGTGAACGCTGGAGGCACCGACAGGATCATCGATGTGAAGTTTGTGGTCGATGAACTCAATGCTGAAGACTAACACAGTGCCGCAGACAAGGCCGATGATGACTGCGCCCACGGGTGACACAAGGTCGCACCCCGCTGTGATACCCACGAGGCCTGCGAGTACGCCGTTGAGCGTCAAGGAGAACGATGGTTTCTTGTACTTCAGCCATGTGAGGAACATGGTGGCAACACCACCTGCTGCAGCTGCGAGGTTCGTGGTTAGGAATACGTGGCTGATGGCGATGCGGTTGACCTCACCGGAGGCGGCAAGCTGAGAACCGGGGTTGAAGCCGAACCAGCCCATCCACAGGATGAAAACACCAAGGGCTGCCAGCGTCAGGGAATGACCAGGAATAGCGCGGCTCTTGCCGTCCTTGCCGTACTTGCCGCGACGGGCACCGAGGGCGATGGCACCGATGAGAGCCAGCACGCCGCCCACGCTATGTACGATGGCAGAACCTGCGAAGTCGTGAAATACGTCGCCGAAGGTCTGCATCATGAAGCTGTCGGCAGCATCGTTGCAGAGCCAACCGCCACCCCATGTCCAGTGACCCTCGATGGGGTAGATGAGCAGCGAGATCATCGCGCTGTAAATCACGTACATCGAGAACTTTGTGCGCTCTGCCATGGCGCCGCTGACGATGGTGGCTGAGGTGGCGCAGAAGACCGTCTCGAAAATCAGGAATCCCTCCACGGGCAGCTCGCCTTTGTAGAAGCTGAGGTCGCCCCAGTTGGGCGCGCCGATGAAGCCGGCACCGTCTGAGCCGAACATGAAGCCGAAGCCCACGAACCAGAACAGCAGCGAACCGAACATGAAATCAACGAAGTTCTTAAAGAGAATGTTGACGGTGTTCTTTCCGCGTGTGAAGCCTGCCTCGCACAGCGCAAAGCCGGGTTGCATGAAAAACACCAACATGGCTGCCAACAGCATCCATACAGTATCTATAGAAAGTGCAATGTCGTTCATAATTATATATAATAATGTGTTGCGTTGTTATCCTTTTATTTCTTATCTCTCAAAACCGTGTCGCCGTGCTCGCCTGTTCTGATGCTCCAGGTGTCAATCATCTCACTTACGAAGATGCGGCCGTCGCCGACCTCACCTGTATGTGCCGTGTCGATGATTACCTTCACGGTGGGCTCGACAAACTGTTCGCGACACACGATGGTCACTGCTACGCGCTCGATGACGTCCGTTGAATACTGGACGCCACGGTAAATACGTTCCTGTCGGCTCTGTCCGATTCCGTGTACGTCGTGGTACTCGAACCAGTCGATGTCCGATGAGAGCAATGCTTCCTTGACATCTTCGAATTTTGTTTTCCGAATAATCGCTTCAATCTTTTTCATACCTTAAACATTTAATTACTGAGCGTCCTATTTCTTACACATTGCAATGTTTTCGCTGCAAAGGTACGACATTTTGAAATTAAAATAGCAAATAATGTACCATATTACACATTTCCACAGAGTGTTTATTGATATTTGTCAATTAAAACACTACTTTAGTGGTGATTTTGTATAGAAAAACGTTGTTATACAAACAGAATATTCTTACTTTGCACAAAAATCAAACAAATTGGCAAACAAAGGGTTGTTTTATGAGCAAAACGACAGATCATATTCACTTCACAAAAATGCATGGAGCCGGCAACGATTACATCTACGTTGACACCTTATTATATAATATAGGGGATCCGGTTGCAGCAGCACGTGAATGGAGCGATCGCCACAAAGGGATAGGGTCTGATGGTCTCGTGCTCATCGGAAGAAGTCCAATTTCTGAGGCAGATTTCACGATGCGCATCTTCAATGCCGACGGCTCGGAGGCCATGATGTGCGGCAATGCCAGCCGCTGCATCGGGAAATATGTATATGAGAAGGGACTGACAACACAAACACAAATCAAACTCCTTACGCTTTCAGGCATCAAGGTGCTTGACCTTCTGGTGAGGGAGGGCATTGTGGAGAGCGTGACGGTAGATATGGGAGAGCCCGTCTTTGAAAACGAAAAGCAATTCAACCCTGCTGCGATGGCTACCAACTCGCAGGCTCTCTCCTCCTTGTCAGGAGGGGTCGTGGGAGGTTCTTCTTTCGTTTCTATGGGTAACCCACACTATGTTATCTTCGTGGACAACGTGGACGCGATTGACGTTGCCCGCGAAGGAGCAATTCTTGAGTACCATCCCGCGTTTCCTGAACGCTGCAACATCGAATTTGCCGAAATGCGTCCTGACGGCATTCGAGTGCGCGTTTGGGAACGCGGCAGTGGTATCACCCAGGCTTGCGGAACAGGTGCCTGTGCCACGGCGGTGGCAGCCTGCAAGACGGGACGTGCCGGACGTGCGAGCCGCATCATCATGGATGGTGGTGTGTTGGAGATTGAATGGCGTGAAACCGACGGACACGTCTATATGGCGGGTCCGGCAGAGTTCGTGTTCGAAGGGGACGTGAGCAGGCTCGACCGAAGGTCAATGACGAATGATAAATGATAATAAAGACAATGAAAATAAACGAGAATTATTTGAATCTGGCGAGCAATTATCTGTTTGCAGACATTGCCAAGAAGGTGAAGGCGTTCAAGATGCAGACACCCGATGCAGATGTCATCTCGCTGGGCATAGGCGATGTGACGCAGCCGCTGGCTCCCTCTGTTATCGAGGCTTTGCACAAGGCGGCCGACGAGATGGCTACGTCAACGACGTTCCGTGGTTATGGTCCTGAACGCGGTTACGACTTCTTGCGTGAAGCCATTGTGACCCACGATTTCCGCGCCCGAGGCATCGACATTGAGGCAGACGAGGTGTTCGTCAGCGACGGAGCTAAGAGTGACACAGGTAATTTTCAAGAGCTGCTGGCAGAGGACTGCGTGGTAGCCGTCACCGATCCCGTCTATCCCGTGTATGTGGATTCTAATGTGATGGCGGGTCGCCGTATCGTAAAGCTGCCCTGCACGGCAGAGAACGGCTTTGTGCCGGAGCTGCCAAGCGAGCACGTGGATGTCATCTATCTCTGCTATCCCAACAACCCGACAGGCACGACGCTCAACAGAGAACAGCTGAAGGTGTGGGTGGATTATGCCATTCGCGAGAATGTTCTTATTTTCTACGATGCCGCCTACGAGGCCTACATCCAGAGTGAGGATGTGCCACACAGCATTTATGAGATACCTGGTGCCAAGCAGTGTGCGGTGGAGTTCCACAGCTATTCCAAGACGGCAGGCTTCACGGGTGTGCGTTGTGGATATACGGTGGTGCCAAAAGCCCTGCTCGCCGCTCCTTCCGTGGAAAAGGGTTCTTCCCCCCTTGGGGGGATAAGAGGGGGGCTTAATGCTCTTTGGAACCGTCGCCAATCGACCAAGTTCAACGGCACGAGCTACCTCAGTCAGCGTGCAGCCGAGGCCATCTACACGCCCGAGGGCAAGACGCAGGTGAAGGCCACCATCGCCTACTACATGGAGAATGCACGCCTGATGCGCAAGGCGCTCACGGACATGGGTTTCACGGTCTATGGCGGTGTTGATGCGCCGTATTTGTGGGTAGGAGTTGAGTGGAGTAGTTGGGAGTTTTTCGATTGGATGCTTCGTTCTGCCCATGTGGTGTGCACGCCGGGTGCAGGATTCGGAGAATGTGGAGAAGGGTTTGTACGGCTGACGGCATTCGGCACACATGAGAATACGGAAAAGGCACTTCGCCGAATCAATGATAAATTGTAAAATTGTAAATCGTCAAATAGTCAAATGAACAAGGGATTATATCAAGAGGCTTATGAGCACGATGCCTGCGGTGTGGCCATGATTGTGAACATCCACGGTGGTAAGAGCCACGAGTTGGTAGATAACGCGCTGAAGGTGCTTGAGAACATGGAGCACCGCGGAGCCGAGACGCGCGACAAGACCGGCGACGGTGCCGGCATTATGGTGCAGATTCCGCATGAGTTTATTCTGTTGCAGGGGATTCCTGTGCCGGAGAAGGGCACATACGGAACAGGCTTGGTGTTCCTGCCGAAGGATAAAAAGGCACAGGAGCAGATCCTGAGCGTGATGATCGAGGAGATTGAACGCGAAGGGCTGCAGCTGATGCATGTCAGGACTGTGCCGACATGCCCGGAGGTGTTGGGAATTGGAGCAAGAGAGGTGGAGCCGGAGATAAAACAGGTGTTTGTAAGGAGGGGACCCACCAACGGCAGACCCTCCCCTAACCCCGACCTCACCCCCAGCCCCTCTCCAAAGGGCGAGGGGAGCTTTAAGGGAGATGTGTCGGAGCTTGACCGTACATTATATAAAATAAGGAAGAGGATTGAACGGAGGATTGGCGACCACGATTTTTACATCTGCTCCCTTTCTTCAAAGAACATCATCTATAAGGGTATGCTTACTTCAGGACAACTGCGCCGCTATTTCCCCGACCTGTCAAGCCCTTACTTTACGAGCGGACTTGCCCTCGTGCATTCTCGATTCTCTACCAATACCTTCCCGAAGTGGAAGTTGGCGCAGCCTTTCCGCTTGCTGGCACACAATGGCGAGATCAACACCATTCGTGGTAATCGCGGATGGATGAAAGCACGCGAGAGTGTATTGTTAGGAGGCAAAACAAATGAAGCCCCCTCGGGGGCAGTAGGGGGGGCCACTACAGGGGGGGCCACATGGGAGGCCACCACATGGGGGGCCGATATGTCACCGATTGTTCAGCCGAATATGAGCGACTCTGCTTCGCTCGACAATGTCTTTGAGTTCCTGATGATGAGCGGTCTCTCGTTGCCACAGGCGATGGCCATTCTGGTGCCCGAGAGCTTCAACGACAAGAACCCCATCAGCGAGGATTTGAAGGCGTTCTACGAATATCACTCTATATTGATGGAGCCTTGGGACGGCCCCGCAGCATTGCTGTTCTCAGATGGTCGCTATGCAGGCGGGATGCTCGACCGCAACGGCTTGCGTCCCAGCCGCTACACAATCACCAAGAATGGAATGATTGTCGTGGCCTCGGAGGTCGGCGTGATGGACTTCGACCCCAGCGATGTGGTGAGCAAAGGCCGTTTGCAGCCGGGTAAGATCTTGCTCATTGACACGCAGGAGGGCAAGATCTACTACGACGGCGAAATCAAGGAACAACTGGCGAAGGCGCATCCCTATCGTGAATGGCTCTCAACGAACCGTATCCAGTTGGAGAAACTGAAGAGCGGTCGTCATGTGGAAAACAGTGTGCCCAATCTGGAACGCAAGCTCACCTGCTTCGGCTTCGGTCAGGAGGACATCGACAAGACCATTATCCCGATGGCCACGGCAGGACAGGAGCCCGTGGCAGCCATGGGCAACGACACGCCGCTGGCCGTCATCAGCGACCGTCCGCAGATTCTCTTCAACTACTTCCGTCAGCAGTTCGCCCAGGTGACGAATCCCGCCATCGACCCGATTCGCGAAGAGCTGGTGATGTCGCTGACCGAATACATCGGAGCCGTGGGCACAAATATCCTCACCCCCGATGCCTCGAACTGCAAGATGGTTCGTCTGCCACAGCCTGTGCTGACGAACACGCAACTGGATATACTATGTAATATAAGGTATAAGGGGTTCAGGACGAAGAAACTCTCCATGGTAGTGGCTCCACCTTCAGTCCCCGAGCGTGCTACTTTAGACAACGCCGGAGAAGCTTTGCGGGTAGCTCTTGACAAATTGTGTAAGGACGCAGAGGCCAGTGTTGATGAAGGCGTGAACTACATCATCCTCACCGACAAAACTATCGATGCCCCCTCGGGGGCCGTAGAGGGGGCCGCTGGGGAAACGTGGTTCTTTATCCCCTCCCTTCTGGCCGTCTCAGCCGTTCATCACTATCTCATCAGCGTCGGCAAGCGTGTGCAGACGGCTCTCATCGTGGAGAGTGGTGAGATTCGCGAGGTGATGCACGCAGCCTTGCTGTTGGGCTATGGCGCGAGTGCCATCTGTCCCTATATGACTTTTGCTGTGCTGGATGACCTCGTGAAGAAACACAAGATTCAGGAGGAGTATGCCACTGCTGAGGCCAACTATATCAAGGCGGTGGATAAGGGCCTGAAGAAGATTATGTCCAAGATGGGTATCTCCACCATCCGCAGCTATCGCGGCGCCAAGATCTTCGAGAGCATCGGACTTGGCGAGGATTTGCTGAGGCGGTACTTCGGCACAGAGGTGAGCACCGTCGGCGGAATTGGGCTGAAGGAGATTGCACGGGATGCTATCCGCCTGTACGAGGAGGCATTCAAGCCTGCAGAGATTAACGAGTTCCTGCCTAACAACGGTCAGTTCTCCTGGCGAAAAGACGGAATCCTCCACGCCTGGAATCCTGAGACGATTGCCAAACTGCAGATAGCTACGCGAACAGGCTCATACGAGAAATTCAAGGAGTGGACAAAGACTGTCGATGAGAAAGACTCCCCCATTTTCCTCCGTGATTACCTCACCTTTAAGAAGGTATCTACTCCCCTCGCCTCTGGGAGAGGGGCTGGGGGTGAGGCTTCTCCCATTCCCCTTGACGAGGTGGAGCCGGTGGAAAGCATCGTCAGGCACTTTGTGACGGGTGCCATGTCGTTCGGTGCTCTGAGCATCGAGGCACATGAAGCCCTTGCTTTGGCCATGAACAAACTCGGCACACGCTCGAACACCGGCGAAGGCGGCGAGGACAATGCCCGCTATCACGCTGATGTTGACGGTGTGAGCCTCTCCAGCAAGACCAAGCAGATTGCATCGGGTCGCTTTGGCGTGACGGCTGAATATCTGGTGAATGCCGAGGAGATTCAGATCAAGGTGGCACAGGGTGCCAAGCCAGGCGAAGGCGGTCAGTTGCCCGGCTTCAAGGTGAACGATATTATCGCCAAGACGCGCAATGCCATCCCCGGCATCTCGCTCATCTCTCCCCCACCTCATCATGACATTTATTCTATCGAAGACCTGGCACAGCTCATCTTCGACCTCAAGAACATCAACCCTACGGCAGCCGTCAGCGTGAAGCTGGTAGCTGAAAGTGGCGTAGGAACCATTGCCGCAGGTGTGGCAAAAGCCAAAGCCGACCTGATTGTGATTAGCGGTGCAGAGGGCGGTACGGGGGCTTCGCCAGCAAGCAGTATGCGCTTTGCGGGTATCTCGCCCGAGATTGGCCTTGCCGAGACGCAGCAGACACTGGTGAAGAACGGCCTTCGCAATCAGGTGCGTCTGCAGACCGACGGTCAGCTGAAGACCGCCAAGGATGTCATCGTTATGGCCATGCTCGGTGCTGACGAGTTCTCGTTCGGCACGCTGCCACTCATCGTCCTCGGCTGTGTGATGATGCGCAAGTGTAACACCAACACCTGTCCCGTGGGCGTGGCCACGCAGGACGAACGCCTCCGTGCCCGCTTCATGGGACGTGCCGAGTACGTGGTCAACTACTTCACCTTCCTTGCCCAGCAGGTGCGCGAGTATCTCGCTGAAATCGGCGTTAGGCATTTGAAGGATATTATTGGTAGAACAGACCTTTTGGACGTTTGTGCGCTCGACGGTTCTGCCGTCGAGAAGTGGGCTACCATCGATTTCTCCCGCCTTCTCCATCAGCCTGCCACCGATGTTCCCCTCTACTGGGATCGCAGCGAGTTCACGAAGGTCAGCGGCGTGAAGGACGAGGAAATCATCAAGGCCGCTCAGAAGGCCATCGACGCCCAAGAGGAAGTGAACCTCGACTATGCCATCAAGAACACCGACCGCGCCGTGAGCACGATGCTTTCAGGCGTCATCGCCAAGAAATACGGCGAGGCAGGTCTGCCCGACGGCACCATCAACATCAAGTTCAAGGGTTCGGCAGGTCAGTCGTTCGGCGCCTTCGCCGTGCATGGCCTCAACCTGAAGCTGGAGGGCGAGTGCAACGACTACTTCGGCAAGGGGCTCTCCGGCGGGCGCATCAGTATCCTGCCACCAGCTCGCATCAGTGCCGACTTCCGTGCTGAGGAGAATATCATCGCGGGCAACACAGGGTTGTATGGTGCCACGAGCGGTGAGCTCTATGTCAACGGTCAGGTTGGCGAGCGTTTCGGCGTGCGCAACAGCGGCGCCATCGCCGTCATCGAGGGTGCTGGCGACCACTGCTGCGAGTATATGACGGGCGGTCGCGTGGTCGTGCTCGGTAAGACGGGTCGCAACTTCGCCGCCGGCATGAGCGGTGGCCTGGCGTATGTCTATGACCCCGACCACACCTTCGACTATTTCTGCAATATGGACATGGTGGAACTCTCGCTGGTCGAGGACGGCATTTCGCGCAAGGAACTGCTGGAACTCATCCGTCAGCATTACCTACACACGGGCTCTGCCCTTGCCGGACGCATGCTCGACGACTGGCACCGATATATAGAGGACTTCATCCAGGTGACACCTATCGAGTACAAGCGCGTGCTGCAGGAAGAGCAGATGGCCCGACTCCGCGAAAAGATTGCAGGGGTACAGCGCGACTACTAATCCTAAATCGTAAATTGTAAATCGTTAAATAGTAAATTACTGAGATGGGAAATCCGAAAGCATTTCTGACTGTTCCTCGCAAGGAGGCTGGATATCGGCCTGTACATGATCGCATCCATGATTTCGGCGAAGTAGAACAGACACTCAATACCCGCGACCGTCAGGAACAGGCCTCCCGCTGCATGGACTGCGGTGTGCCCTTCTGCCACTGGGCTTGTCCGCTGGGCAACAAAGACCCGGAATGGAACGACGCGCTCTATCGCGGCGAATGGGAGAAGGCCTACAAACTCCTGAAGAAGACCAACCCCTTCCCCGAGTTCACAGGGCGCATCTGCCCGGCACTCTGCGAGAAGGCTTGCGTGCTCTACCTCACCACGGGCGAGGCGGTCACCAACCGCGAGAACGAATGTGCCATCGTGGAGCGCGCCTATCTCGAAGGCTATGTCACCATCGAGCATCCTGAGCGCAACGGCAAGCGCGTGGCCGTCATCGGCAGCGGCCCGGCGGGTCTTGCTGCCGCACAAGCCCTCAACTACATGGGCTACGAAGTCACAGTCTTCGAGAAGAACGAAGCCGCCGGAGGCCTCCTCCGCTATGGTATCCCCAACTTCAAACTCAACAAGAAGATCATCGACCGCAGAATAGAGGTGATGGAGCAGGAAGGCGTGAAGTTCGTTTACGGACAAGAAGTGGCCCCCCTTTCGTCCCCCGAGGGGGCTACGATACCTGTGACCCCTGTGAGCAAAACAAATGAAGCCCCCTCGGGGGCCGTAGGGGGGGCCACTTTCTCCGCCGTCATCCTCGCCACTGGCACCCCCACCGCCCGCGACCTCAATATCTCCGGCCGCGAGCTGAAGGGCGTGCACCTGGCCCTCGAACTCCTCTCGCAGCAGAACCGCGTGCTCGCCGGCATGGAGTTCTCTAAAGAAGAGCGCATCACCGCCAAGGGCAAGGATGTCCTCGTCATCGGTGGCGGTGACACAGGCAGCGACTGCATCGGCACTGCCCATCGTCAGGGAGCGAAAAGCGTGACGCAGATTGAGATTATGCCCAAGCCGCCCGTGGGGCACAACCCCGCCACCCCTTGGCCCAACTGGCCCGTCATCCTGAAGACAACCTCGTCGCACGAAGAAGGCTGCACGCGTCGCTGGAACATTAACACCCTTGAGTTCCTCTCCGCCGCTACTGTGCCCGACGGTTTCCCCGTCGGGAAAGATGCTGCTCCTGACCACGTCGCCGCCGTCCGCGTGCAGCCCATCGACTGGAAGCCCAATCCAGCAGGCGGAAGACCCATCATGGTCGAAGCCGGCGAGCCCGAAATCATCAAGGCCGACCTCGTCCTCCTCGCCATGGGATTCCTCAAGCCCGCGCATCCCGAATACCCCGAGAACGTCTTCGTCTGCGGCGACGCCGCCAGCGGTGCCTCGCTTGTGGTGAGAGCCATTGCCTCGGGTTTGCAGACGGCTGCGAGAGTGAACAGCTTTCTCGAAGGCGTAGGCAGCAAATAGCTGATTCATAAATAAATCGTAAATGGTAAATGGTTAAATAGTAAATAGTTAAATAGTAAATTTCATTCACCCTTTAACAAACACAATTATGGCAAACGAATTGAGATTTCAGGTTGTCGGCGAGGCGTTCAAGAAGAAGCCGCTCGACGTAAAAGCCCCGAGTGAGAGACCATGCGAGTATTTCGGCAAGAAGGTCTTCAACCGCGAGAAGATGTACAAGTACCTGCCCAAGGACATCTACGAGAAGATGAAGGACGTGATGGACAACGGCGCACGCTTGGATCGAACAGTGGCCGACGCGGTGGCTGCGGGCATGATGCAGTGGGCCAAGGAGAACGGCGTAACGCATTACACCCACTGGTTCCAGCCGCTGACGGAAGGCACTGCCGAAAAGCACGACAGCTTCATCGAGCACGACGGCAAGGGCGGCATGATCGAGGAGTTCTCGGGCAAGCTGCTGGTGCAGCAGGAGCCCGACGCAAGCTCGTTCCCCAGCGGCGGCATCCGCTCGACGTTCGAGGCGCGCGGCTACTCGGCATGGGACCCGACGAGCCCCGTGTTCATCATCGACGACACGCTGATTATCCCCACCGTATTTATATCGTATAGCGGCGAGTCGCTGGACTACAAGGCTCCGCTGCTGCGTGCCTTGAAAGCGGTGAACGTAGCAGCCACTGAGGTGTGCCATTACTTCGACCCCGCCGTGAAGAAGGTGACCTCGAATCTGGGTTGGGAGCAGGAGTATTTCCTCGTGGACGAAGGGCTCTACGCTGCACGCCCAGACCTGCTGCTGACAGGCCGCACGCTGATGGGTCACGACTCGGCCAAGAACCAGCAGATGGACGACCACTACTTCGGCTCGATTCCTGAGCGCGTGGCAGCCTTCATGCGCGAGCTGGAGATCACGGCGCTGGAGCTGGGCATCCCCGTGAAGACGCGCCACAACGAGGTGGCTCCGAACCAGTTTGAGCTGGCGCCCATCTTTGAGGAGACGAACCTCGCCGTGGACCACAACATGCTGCTGATGTCCGTGATGAAGCGCGTGGCCCGCAAGCATGGCTTTCGCGTGCTGCTCCACGAGAAACCCTTTGCCGGCATCAACGGCTCCGGTAAGCACAACAACTGGAGCCTCTCCACCGACACCGGCGTACTGCTTCATGCTCCGGGCAAGACAGCAGAGCAGAACCTGCGCTTCGCCGTGTTCATCGTGGAGACGCTCATGGGCGTATATCGCCACAACGGGCTGCTGAAGGCCAGCATCATGTCGGCCACCAATGCCCACCGCCTCGGGGCCAACGAGGCACCACCCGCCATCATCTCCTCGTTCCTCGGTCGCCAGGTGAGCGAGCTGCTCGACCACATCGAGAAGGCCGACAAGGATGACATCCTCTCGATGGCCGGCAAACAGGGCATGAAGATGGATATCCCCGAGATTCCCGAACTGCTCATCGACAACACCGACCGCAACCGCACCAGCCCCTTCGCCTTCACCGGCAACCGCTTCGAGTTCCGCGCCGTGGGCTCCGAGGCCAACTGCGCCAGCGCTATGCTCACGCTCAACGCCGCCGTGGCCGAGGCGCTGGTGGACTTCAAGAAGAGGGTTGACCAGAGGATCTCAGAGTACTCCAAGAAATCTGAGTACTCTGAGGGGTCGGGCCACTCGCCAAAGTTCCACGCCATCATCGATGTGCTGCGCGAGGACATCAAGACCTGTAAGCCCATCCGCTTCGACGGCAACGGCTACAGCGACGAGTGGAAGGCAGAAGCCGCTCGGCGAGGCCTCGACACAGAGACCTCCTGCCCCGTCATCTTCGAGCGCTACCTGGATCCAGCCAGCATTCAGCTCTTCGAGAGCCTCGGCGTGATGACCAAGAAGGAGCTGGAAGCCCGCAACGAGGTGAAATGGGAGACCTACACCAAGAAGATTCAGATCGAGGCCCGCGTGCTCGGCGACCTCAGCATGAACCACATCATTCCTGTGGCCACCAGCTACCAGAGCGCCCTGCTGAAGAATGTGGAGCGCATGACCGCCGCCTTCCCTGCCGAGAAAGCCGCCGCGCTCAACGCCCGTAACCTGAAGCTCATCGAGGAGATTGCCCAACGCACTGCCACCATCGAGACAAAGGTAGAGGAACTCGTCAGCGCCCGCAAGGTGGCCAACAAGATTGCGGACGAACACGCGAAGGCCATCGCCTACCACGACACCATCGCCCCCATGCTCGACACCATCCGCCGGCAGATAGACAAACTCGAACTCATCGTGGATGACAGCCTCTGGCCTCTGCCCAAGTACCGCGAGCTGCTGTTCATCAGATAAGAATTCCTTCTCCGTCACTCCCGCGGGGCTGTGTCAAAATTCATAACACAGCCTCGCTTTTTTATTTTTTTGAAAAAAAGTGTGGCTGAATCAAAAAGAAGTCGTACTTTTGCCGAGACGTAACAAAAAAAAGAAAAGAATATGGGATTGCGACGTTCCGACCGCAGGGCTCTGTTGCTGCTTTTCACCGTTTTCCTGGCGGTGTGGGGTGGCGTACTGCTTGACCGCTGGCTGCTGCGCCCAAGGCCTGCACCCCTGCAAACACTGAACGAGGTGGCAATGGAAACGCTTGCGGAACAACGGATGGGCGACAGCGGGAGATTGTCAGAAAACGTGCCCTCGTCTTCCGATGACGATGAAAAGGTGCTATCTCAAGCCGAGACTTTTGCCTTCGACCCCAACACCGCGGACTCTTCTGCCCTGATTCGTTTAGGGCTGCCCAGTTGGCAGGTGAAGGGCATTTTAAAGTATCGAGCGATGGGCGGACGCTACCATCGCGCCGAGGACTTCAAGCGGGTGCCTGGTATGACGCCTGAGGTTTACGAGCGCCTGGCACCATTCATCACGATTGGACGCGCCTTCCGATACTATGACAAAAGCGAGCTCGACGCTGACAATACGCAGTCTAAGGAAGACGAACATCAGCTACGTGACTCGCTTGCTTCCCTACACCGCCCCGAGAAATTCAAGGAGCTGACTGCCGTAGATCTCAATGCTGCCGATACCACGCTGCTGAAGCGCATCCCTGGCATTGCTTCCTACCGTGCCCGCCAGATTGTCCGCTACCGCGAGAAGTTGGGAGGCTATGTGAGCACAGAACAACTGTCTGAAATTGAACGCCTGCCCGCAGCAGAACTCTCACAGTGGTTCTTTGTGACACCCAACAGCCATCGCCGCATCAACGTGAACACAGCTACCTTAGCCGAGATGGGCCGCCACCCCTATATGGGTTTTGCCAGGGCGCACGCCATTGAGGCCCACCGCAAAGCCTTCGGCAGAATCAAGAGCATCGAAGAGCTACGTCTGCTGCCCGACTTCACCGATAGCGCCATCGCACGACTTCAACCTTATCTCACTTATTGAGAAGGCTGCATTTCAGAAGACCAAGGTCTTCAGGCGATAAGAGCAAGGTCTTCAGAATGGAGCCAGGAAGAGTTGATTCAGAAGGTGACGGCGAAAGCGTTTATTCAGAAAGCGACGATGCAGGCTGTAAGGACAACGGCCAGAACCTCAACGAGGAAACAGACGCGGAGGCTGGTGTGGAGGTCGGCTGTGGTCAGGGGACGGGGATTGTCGCCAATATAGGGTTTCACAACAGCCTCGCCAAAATAGTCATGAGTGCCACCAAACCTACAGTCGAGGATGCCTGCCAACGCAGCCTCTGGATAGCCGCTGTTAGGGGAAGCATGGTGACGTCCGTATTTCTTCACAAAGGTCAGATTGGACATTCGTAAAGAACTACACACCATGAAGAAAGCCGTGAGACGGGCAGGGAAGAAGTTAACGACGTCATCGATGCGGGCAGCCCAGCAGCCAAAGTCACGATAGCGCTCGGTGCGATAACCTATCATGGAGTCTAAGGTGTTGATCATCTTGTAGGTAAGCATCCCTGGTACGCCGAGGAGGGCGAACCAGAAGAGGGGCGCCACAACACCGTCGCTGAGGTTCTCGGCCAATGTCTCAAGGGCTGCAGTACGCACTTCTTGTGCAGTGAGGTGAGCGGTGTCGCGACCTACGATACGGGCCACCTGACGACGGCCATCATCCAACGAGCGGTCGAGGGCGAGGAATACATCGCGAACCTCGCGACGGAGGGTGTGGCCGGCGAGACAGAAAAAGACCAAGAGGATGGAAAGAACCCCTTCCACTACCCCTCCTCCGTCAGGGAGGAGGGCAATGTCTATCAGCGGTATCAGTTTGTTAAGGAGGAGCCAAGTGAGCGCAAAGACGAGGATGATGGTAATGAGGGCAAAAAGGGCACCCTTCAGCTTACGGTGAGAACCGCAATTCAAGCGATGCTCCCAAAAACCAATCCACTTACCGAACGCCACTATGGGGTGCGGCAGCCAGGCAGGGTCACCGAAGAGGAAATCAAGAAACCAACCGCAGAGAAGGACGATGATGGAAAGATTGAACATTGAACTTTGAACTTTGAACTTTGAACTTTTGGAGCAGCGAGCGCCATAAGAGCTTGCTATTAAATGGCCGAGTCGTGACAAAAGTCAGCACAGCTGAACTTTGAACTTTGAACTTGGAACTTTGAACTTTTGGAGCAGTGAGCGCCATAAGAGCTTGCTCTTAAATGGCCGAGTCGTGACAAAAGTCAGCGCAGCTGAACTTGGAACATTGAACTTTGAATAATTGAGACCTATGAGACAAGAAGGAAATGGGAAATAGCGCTGATGAGGGCTTCGTTCTCGACAGGAGACTGAGCTGCGATGCGGAAGTGCTGCGGGGTGAGGCCACGGAAGTTGGAGGCATCGCGAATGAGGATACCATGCTGGGTGGCAAGGTATTCCTTGAGCGCTGCGGCGGTGCCGTGAGCAAGACAGCAAAGCATGAAGTTGGTCTGCGTGGGAGCCACGCTGATACCCGGAAGCTGTAGCAGTGCATCGCGCAATCGCCGAGCCTCGGCGAGATTTGGTTGGCATAGCAACTCCTCGTGCTGCAAAAGATATTTGCCAGCTTCCACGGCCAACGCCGACACACTCCAGGGACGCAGATAGCGACGCAACTGTTCTGTCAGCTGCTTATGGGCTGTGATATATCCCAGTCGGAGGCCCGGCACGCCGTACATTTTGGTCATGGAATGAATCTGGATGGAACAGGTCGTTCGGCATCCCCGACGTGGCGTCATCACAGGGGCATCGGTGTAACCCTCGTAGCTCTGATCGAGCGCCAGCAGGTTATGTTCTGCCATCATACGATCGATGTAAAGCTGGTCATAGACTTCGCCCGTTGGGTTGTTGGGGTTACACAACCACATCACCTCTCTCCCACCCTCTTCTACGCCCGCCATCTCGCAGGCATCGGCGTACTCGCTGAACGTGGGTTGCGGGATGACAGGCCGATAGCGAAAGGCATGAGCTATGAGATAGATAGCCTCGGTGGCACCACTGGTGACAATGACACAGGCGGGGTCTATGTCATGACGCTCGGCAATCATCCGCTCCAGTGACCACGCCTCGGGTTCGGGGTAGTGGTCAAGCAGGTCGGGCCGCGCTGCCAGATGTGCCATCAAGGCCTCGTGGCTGCCATGGGCGCAGATATTGGATGAGAAATCAATCCGAATATCTTTATATTTGTAGGCGTCGTCGCCATGTCCGTTTATCATAATGTGATTTTACGATTTGACAATCCTTTTAATTTGACAATTTTACGATTTTACGATTTGACGATTTGACAAATTAGGATTCCAGAAGCTCATAGAGTCGAGGAATATCCACGTAGCGGCGGACATGGTCAGCCAGCTTGTTGTACTGGACCTCCTTGAACTCCGCAGGACTCAGTTCCTTGCACTTTTCACTTTTTACTTTCTCGTTTTTAACTTCCTCACCTTTCATCGTCCCCTTTAAAATGTGCTCTATGACGGGGGCGTTGTCGAGGAAGCCGTGAATGTAGGTGCCGATGCAGTGGCCGGTCTGCAGGATGGCCTCGCTGGTGTCGCTGACGCCCTGATGGATCTCATAGCCCTGACATTCATGACCGTTGAACTTAAAGGTCACCTGACGCGTTGTCTTCTCTGGGGTCATCGTGGTATGGATGGGCAAAAGACCGAGACCGGGAAGGCTGGGGATAGCGCCCTCGATACCGTAGGGGTCGCTGACTGTCTGCCCCAACATCTGGTAGCCGCCACAGATGCCTATGACCATCTTGCCGTCGCGATGGGCTCGTTGGATGGCCTGGGCACAGCCATTGCGGCGCAGTTCCATGAGATCGTCCAACGTAGCTTTCGTGCCAGGCAGGATGATGATGTCGGCACGACTGAGGTCGCTGACATTGTTGGTATAGAAAAGGTTGACGCGCGGGTCGCGCTCCAAGGTGTTGAAGTCGGTGAAGTTACTGATATGGCGCAGGAGCACGACGGCGATAGAAATAGACCCTGCCGCTCCATTGGAGGGGAGAGGTTTTTTCTCCAATGCTACACTGTCTTCCTCATCGATGAAGATATCTTTGAAGTAGGGGACGACACCGAGTACGGGCACGCCGCAGATTTCCTCCAGCATCCTACGCCCTTCGTCGAAGAGACGCAAGTCACCGCGGAACTTGTTGATGATAATGCCTTTAATGCGCTGCTGGTCCTCGGGCGTCTGCAACTTGATACTGCCGTAGCAGGAGGCAAAGACACCACCTCGGTCTATGTCGGCCACAAGGATGACGGCAGCATCGGCATAGCGTGCCATCGGCAAATTGACAAGATCATGGTCACGCAAGTTCAGTTCACTGACACTCCCAGCCCCCTCCAAGACAATAGGATTGTACTTGGCTGCCAGACGATCATAGGCTGCATGAACTTCCTCACGCAGGGAGGGATCGTTGCGCCAATATTCATACGCGCTTTTATTTCCTATCGGCTTGCCGTTGAGCACCACCTGACTGGTGTGGTCGGAGTTGGGTTTCAGCAGCAGGGGGTTCATATCCGTGTGACAAGGGATGCCGGCAGCCTCAGCCTGCACAGCCTGAGCGCGGCCTATCTCCAAGCCATCGGGCGTAGCGTAGGAGTTCAATGCCATATTCTGCGCCTTGAAGGGAGCGGGGTGATAGCCGTCCTGAAGGAAGATACGACAGAGGGCTGTGGCAAGGATGCTCTTGCCCACGTCGCTGCCTGTGCCGGCAAGCATTACGGAACGCATATTCTTCATTCGTTTATCGTTTAGGAAACAAGGAGTGATAATAGTTTCTGTGGGTCATCCCCCCAATACCAATGAGGATAGCCCGCCCGAATGTTTTTGTAATGGACAAAAGGTGTGGGAGCCTCGGGGATAGTGGTGGAATAGTGGAACTCATGACCGCGTAGCGTGACGCCGTTGAGGACAGTCTCGCGGTAGCCCAGATGGAGACGTGCGCCCTGCATCGTGGCGCTATAGGGAAGGAGACCGCACATGGGCTGACCGTCGATATCGCGACAGAGGTACATGAAACCACCGCACTCTGCCAACACACGTCCTCCCGCTTCGGCATAAGCACGAATCTGCTCACGCATCGCCGTGTTACCGGCCAGTTGCTCTGCAAACAGCTCTGGATAGCCGCCAGGCAGATAGAGCAAGTCGCATTGCGGCAGGTCTGCATCCTGCAAGGGGGAGAAGAAGAAGACCTCGCCAAGCCTGCGCAGCGCATCGATATTGGCGCGATAGGTGAAGTTGAAAGCTGCATCGCGGGCGACAGCAATGGCAATAGACCCACCCCCAACCTGACCCGTCCTCAGCAAAAGAGTTCTGCTTCGGTCGCTCAGGACGGCTTGACATTCAGTCAACCCGTTGATTCCTTCGCTACCCGTGAGGGAGGGGAGAGGCTGCGCGCAGCTATCGAGCACCGCGAGGCTCTCGCCCTTACGGGAGAGCGGGGAGAGGGTCTTATTAAGCTCATAAGCCCTATCGGTCCTATAGGTCACTTCCAGCAGCCTGTCGAGGTCGATGTGCTTTGTCACCTCCTGTGCGGCAAGAGCTATCAGCTGTTCCGTCTTCTCACATTCTTGGAGTGTGAGACCGAGATGGCGACTGGGAATAGCAAGCTCAGGGTTGCGCGGCAGGTAGCCAAGGCAGGGAACTCCGGCATCCTCGCAAGCACGACGCAAGGTAGCCAGCTGGCGCTCGGAAGCGACGAAGTTGAAGACGACGCCTGCAAGACGGAGCCGGGGATTGAAATGGCGGAAGCCATAGATGAGGGGTGCCACGCTATAAGCCACCGCCTTGGCACTGACCAGCAGCACCACAGGTACGTCAAGTATTTGAGCGACCTCTGCAGCACTGCCACGCGGACCATCGGCACCGTCGAAGAGCCCCATGGCAGCCTCAATGACACAAGCATCGGCATCGCCGCCATAATGCCCGAACAAGGTCTGCACATGAGCAGGGGAAGACATATAGGTGTCAAGGTTCACAGACTCTACGCCAGCTGCCATCTGATGGAAAAGCGGATCGATATAGTCGGGACCGCTCTTGAAAGGCTGCACAGAGAGCCCCCTGTCACGCAAAGCGCGCAGGAGCCCGAGCGTGAAAGTGGTCTTGCCACAGCCCGAAGAGGGCGCTGCTATCATCAGACAATGAGGCATAACGAGAGATAGATGAGGGTTTCGGTGATCAGGAAGGTGGCACCGCAGCAGTCGCCGGTGTAACCCTGCAAGCGACGGTGCATCCACATAAACAGCATGATGCAGCCACCAACAGGCAGCAACAGAGCGAAGATCCACTGCCTAGGGGCAGGCATCGCTTCTGGAGCGACAAGGAGGCAGACGGCCAGCGGCACCAGGGCGAGGACGAGGCTCAGGAGGCGTTCCATCCAGGGTGTGCGGACATAGACGAGGCGGTTCTTGGCATCGGCCTCCGTGCGGGCATAGGGCAGGAAGTAGATGATGGTGGCACTGAGCCCCTTGGCCAGTGCATCCGCAGCGACAAGGATGAGCGGCGAGAGGCCGGCAGCGAAGAGGGCGGTCAGCACATTCCACACGACGAGGACATACAGTATCAGCCCCAGCACGCCGTATGTGCCGATATGGGAGTCCTTCATTATAGATAAGGTTCGCTCGCGCGTGGTGCCACCTCCGAAGCCGTCGCAGAAGTCGGCAAAGCCGTCCTCGTGCAAGGCTCCCGTGAGCAGACAGCGTGACAGCAGGGCCAGCGCCACGCCGACACCCGTAGGTAGCGAGGCCTGTTGGGAGAGCCACAGCACGAGCGCCATCACACCACCCGTGAGCCAACCCGCCAACGGCCACAGCGGTACGACACGCTCAAAATAGGAGCGCTCCACCGTTGCCAGCCGCCACAGCGGCAGCCGCGTGAAGAACATCAACGCCGCCAGCGTGCGTTTAAAAATATTTCGTAATCTCTGCATGAGCGAAGTTGTCCATTTCATTTAACAGATGTACCGCCGAAGCCACGATGGGATAGGCACAGAGGGCGCCTGTGCCCTCCCCTAACCTCATATTCAGACGGAGGAGCGGCTGGGCGTTCATGGCGCTGAGCATCAGATGATGGCCTCCCTCGTCGCCGCAATGTCCGAAGATGGCGCACTCGCGAACGGCGGGGTTGAGCTGCTGCGCCGCCAGCATACAGGCCGTCATGATGAAGCCATCGACGAGAATCACCATCCGCAACTCAGCAGCCCTCAACATAGCACCGATAGCCGCCGCCATCTCATAACCCACGAAGTAACGGATGGTGTCGGCTGCAGTAAAGCCCTCGCAGCAAGCATGGTATTGCTCCACAGCCTGAGTGAGCACGTCAAGTTTATGTCTGATGCCGACAGCGTCAAGACCGCTGCCCGCCCCTACACACTGCGGCAGGGGGATATCCAGGAACAAGTGCATCAACACACTCGACGGCGAGGTGTTGCCAATACCCATCTCACCCAGACACAGGACATTGCTGCCCTCATCATGGCAAGCATCCGCCTGTTCACGTCCCACGACCAATGCCCTCTCCCACTCTGCTGCCGTCATCGCAGCTTCATGGAGAAAGTTGCGTGTGCCGTAGCCGATTTTACGAGGGATAATATGAGCGTGGCGCACGGGGTCGAAGTCATAATCCACGCCCACATCCACGATGCGGAGCGAGAAGCCGTGCTGATGGCAGAGGACATTTACGCCGCCGCCCCCACGACCGTAGTTGATCATCTGCTGCCACGTGACCTCGCGTGGCGACAGTGAAACGCCCTCGCGCTCGATGCCGTGGTCACCGCCGAAGAGGATATGGGCAGGATGACGCAGCTCGGGCGTCAGCGTCTGTTGGATAAGTGCCACCTGCATAGCAACCTCCTCCAGCACGCCCAACGAGCCCTTGGGTTTGTTCAGATTGTCTATCTTCTCTTGTATCTTATTACGCAAATCAGCAATCATTACTATTTGATTATTAAACAATAAACATCAATTATTAAATGAAACCTTGAACCCTTTAATCCGTAATTCATTATTTCCATATATCCTTAGCTCGCGTCATCCTTTCAATTTCCATTCCAGTCCGCTCACCATCATCACAACCTCGTCAGCCTTGGAAGCAATGTATTGGTTCATCCATCCTTGTAGGTCCGCAAAGCGACGCTGCAGGGCATTCTCCGAGACGCCACCCAATCCTATTTCGTTGGTCACGAAGATGAAGGTAGCCTCATACTGTGTGAAAGCATCAAACTCACGCTTGGCCTCGCTGAGAATCCTGTCAACATTTATGGGCACTTCACTCCCCTCGCCCTTTGGAGAGGGGTCGGGGGTGAGGCTTAAGAAGTTGGTAAGCCACAGCGTCACACAATCCACAAGCACGACACGCCCGCTGACATCGTGACGACTCAGCTGGCGTTCTTCTTCGATGTTCGTCCACTCGGGGCCACGGCGTTCCTGATGACGCTTCACACGGAGGGCGAAGTCATCGTCCCAGATGTGAGCGGTGGCCATATAGACGGGGTTCGGCGACAGCGCCAGGGCGCGTCGTTCGGCGTAAGCACTCTTTCCGGAGCGCTGGCCGCCTGTGATAAGGATAATACACTTCATAGGTTGTTTCATGAGCGGCGCAGGAGAATGGCGATGGCCACGGGTGCACCGATGAGCGCCGTGACAGAGTTAATGGGTAAGGCTCCTTCCATACCCGGCAAACGGGCAATGAGGTTGCAGATGAGCGCCAGCGATGCGCCGCAAAGAAGCGTAGCAGGCATCAGCGTGCGGTGGTCTGCCGTGGAGAACAGACCGCGAGCAATGTGTGGCACAGCCAAACCCAGGAACATGATAGGCCCGCAGTAGGCGGTGCAGATGGCGGTGAGGACGCCTGCCGAGCAGATAATCAGGCTGCGCGAACGACGGACATTCAACCCGAGGTTGGCAGCATAGCGTTCGCCCAGCAACAGGGTATTCAGGGACTTGGACAGCAACAGCGACAGCGGACACAGCACGGCCATCAGACCCACGAAGACATAAATCTGACCACCGGTGACACGCGCGAAGGAGCCAAGACCCCAGATGACATAAGCACGGATGTCTTCCTCACTGGAGAAGTACTTCAGCACGCCGATGATGGCGGTGGCGATGTAACCAATGAGGACACCCACGATGAGCAGAGTGGCACGACCCTCTACCCTACGCGACAGCCACACAATCAGCGCCATCGCACACAGGGCACCGATGATGGCTGCCACCGTAAGAGCCGTATTCCCGACAAGTCCGAAATGCGTCAGGGCACGTCCTCCGAAAGCACCTCCAAGCAACACCATGAAGGCCACGCCGAGGCTGGCAGCACTGCTGATGCCCAACACCGACGGACCAGCCAGCGGGTTGTGGAAGACGGTCTGCATCTCTAAGCCCGCCATAGCCAAACCAGCACCGCAGGCAATGGCCGTAAGCGTCTGCGGCAGACGTGTGTGCAGAATGATGTTCGTGAACACCTCGCTGTCACAGCCACGCCCCAGCAGGATATTGATGACATCGGGCAGCGGGATGGCCACTGAACCGATGACCAGATTCAGCAAGGCAAAGACTGGGATGAGCAGAAAAAGGAGGATGAGTTTATTCATTGCGGATTATATGGATGTCTAAGTCGCCGTCGGGGAAGACCGAACGGCAGGTTTCGTAGCAATGTTGGCGTAACAGGTCGAAGAAGACGGGGGGCATCAGCGTCCACAGCTCACGCGCCAAGGTGATGTCCTTGAGAATCGCGGCGCCATCGTTCACGCCAGCCTCTGCGGCGACAGCTGCGAGGAACGCCTTGTTCATCAGCACCTTGTGGGAGTGGGTGTCGAGATGTCCTTCGGCCAGTTTCACAGCCTTTCCCAGCATGATGCCAAGGACAACGCGGCGAAAGCCGAGGGCTCGGGCTTTCTCCAGGGCAGCACCGATGAAGTTTCCATAATGGATGACGCGCAGGGCGGGTTCCATGGCCTGCAGCGCCTCCTCGCCACGCTTGCCGGAGGCCAGACCCACCGCCTCGCAGCCCATGGCGCGCGCCACTTGCAGCTCGCGTCCGATGCTCTCGATGAAAGCGTCGTTGCTGAGGGGCTTCACAATGCCTGAAGTGCCGATGATACTGATGCCACCGACGACCCCCACGCGCGGATTAAAAGTGCGTTCTGCCAGCTCGCGGCCATGTTCCACGGAGATGGTGATGTCGAGCGCCAGATCTGTCAACGCCCGCACCGCCTCTGTCATCATCTGACGCGGCACGGGATTGATGGCCGGCTCGCCCACGGGGATGCCCAATCCGGGCAAGGTGACGCGCCCCACTCCCTCGCCTTGGAGGAAGCGGATTTCTCCCGGCCCTGATGGGAGGGTTTGGGGAGGACTCTTCACCTTTGCAAATATCCTACAACCTCGCGTCACATCGGGATCATCGCTGAAATCCTTGATGCAGTAAGCACAGCCGTCGGCATAACCGACAGCCACATCTATCGTCTCGCCATTCGCAAGACGAACGGGAACAGTGGCAGGCTGTTCGCCGGTGAGGAGCTGGCGCGTAGCAGCCACGACAGCCGCCGTAGCACACGTCCCCGTAGTCAGCCCGCTATGCAACGGGAAGAACTCCGGCAACAGTCTCTCCACCGCACGCCGCAAACCATAAGGGCCGTTGACAATGGACAATCGATTGTCCATTGTCAACGGCCTCTTGATCGCTATCACCCTCATGCCTTTGGCCCGTGCCGCCTTCACCTTTTCTGTGAAGCCACCGCTCTCACCGCTCTCCTTGAGGAGGATAGCATCGGCGTCAACGGGTATATCGTTAGCATCTTCGTAGAAACAAAGCTGGTCGTCCTCAGCGCCCTGAGCTTTTGCCAACGCGATGGAACTCTCGCGGTTGAGGATGCGGTAGAACACCTTGATGCCTTTGGCCTCCAGCCACTTCAGCTTGCTGATGCTCTGCACGCCCGTAGTGGCCAGCAGGGAGCTGATGTCTGTGGGAACCTGTGTGTAGTCGTCAATCCATGTGATTTCGGGGTCGCGGGGTGGATAAATCCGTTCGTAGCGGACAACGGGGATGTCCTGTGCTGCCGCCACCGCTTGGATGGTCGCATGCAACGTAGCGGCAAAGGGATGGGCGGCGTCGATGATGAGCCGGATATCATGGTCGCGACAGAAGGTGCACATCGCCTCAGCATCCATGGCTCCGTCAATGCGCAGCCCATGGTGCAGCGTGAGCTCCTGCTCACCTGTCTTCGTGCTGTAGAAGTAGGCTTTCCCCGCCTCCTCCAGCACCTCCACGGCCTTACGCCCTTCTGTTGTTCCGCCGAAAACCAGCAACACGTATTAATTTGACGATTTTACAATTTTACAATTTTACGATTTACAATTTGACATCAACCATAAACCCTCAACCATAAACCTTAAACGAATCAACCCTCTCCCCTGCGGAACAAGTGTGTGAAGTGCTTGTTATACAGCTCCGAGAGTCCCTTGCGGTTGTCGATGGCCTCGCCCACGACGAGCATCGTGGTGAGCGTGAGGTGGTTGTCGTGAACCATCTTCGCCAGGTCCTTCAGCACACCGCGATAGATCTTCTGGTCGGGCCACGTCAGATGGTAGCAAGCCGCCACGGGCGTGTCCTCGGGGTATTCCCGGAGGAGCTCGCGCTGCACGTCGTCCACGATGGCTGCCGAGAGGAAGATGCACATCGTGGATTGGCTCCTTGCCAACAGATGCAGCTGCTCCTTCTCGGGCATCGGTGTGCGGCCCTCGCCACGTGTCAGGATGATGGTCTGTGTGCGTTCGGGGATGGTGAACTGACTCCGCAACTCAGCCGCCGCAGCCAGGAAGCTGCTGATGCCAGGGGTGATATGATAGCGCATCCCCTCCTTGTCGAAGAAAGCCATCTGCTCCTGGATGGTGCCGAAGATGCAGGGGTCACCGGTGTGCAACCGCACAATGAAATGTCCTTTGTCGTAGTGTGCCTTCATCAGTGCGCACTGCTCTTCGAGATTCATGTCCGCCGAGCTGCGCACCACAGCGCCCTCCTTATGACACTCCGTCAGTGCCTTGGGCACCAGCGAACCCGCATATAGAATCAGGTCTGCCTGCTCCAGCATCTTACGGCCGCGGACAGAGACGAGGTCCGGGTCGCCAGGGCCGGCACCGACAATCTCAATGAAACCGGACCGGGACCCTCCCCCCTGCCCCTCCCTTGTAGGGCGGGGAGTAGTTTCTGCTGAGCCGGCATCCGCCAAGTTTAATCTCTCGCCCTGAAGGCTATTACTCCCCTCCCTAAAGTTCCCCTCGCCCTGAAGGCTATTACTCCCCTCCCTAAAGTTCCCCTCGCCCTGAAGGCTATTGCTCCCCTCCCTAAAGTTCCCCTCGTCCTGAAGGTAATTACTCCCCTCCCTAAAGTTCCCCTCGCCCTGAAGGTAATTACTCCCCTCCCTACAAGGGAGGGGCAGGGGGGAGGGTCCGGGTCTTTTCCTTATCGCCAGCGCCGCCGTCCAGTTCTTGCCCTTCATCTTAGGCACAATCAGCTCACCGCCGCCGGACCCCAGGATGGCCGCAGCCTCGCAGACACTGGGGGTGCCTACGTGCTTCGCCACCGTGTCGCTGGGATTCGGCACCTCCACTGCAGCCAGTTGTTCTGCCGTAAAGAACTCCACCGTGATGTCTTTCTCCTCTTCCAGCACCCGGATGAAAGGCTCGTCGCGCTTCACATCGATGGTGCAGTAGCGCAGCGCACAGGGCAGTACGCCGCGCTCCGTGAGGGCGCGGTTCATCTGGTCGTAGATATCCTCGTAGTCATCAGGATGATGTGCCAGGCCGAAGCCCATCACGCCTACGAAAGGAATATAGTGAACGCACAACACACCCTCGGGCGCTGTGCGCTCGTAGGGCGACACGATGATTAGCAACTTGTAGTTTCCTGAGGCTGCCTCGCTGATATCGTTGATGACGGTCACATGCTCTGGCAATGTGGCCTCCATGTAGTCTGTACCTTCATCGCGAGCCTCTATGAGCAGCGCCGTAGGCTCGCGGTTCACGAAAGCGATAACGCTTTCATTCATGTCATTGGGGTTGCCCACGAGGCCCCATCTGTAGCGTTCGGCCAGCGTGTCCAGCGCCCACAACCCTGCGTTGTCGCTCTGCGTGGTGATGACCTCATGAGCGTCAAGCAAGTCTGCCATCTCGTGCGTCAAGGCGTTGGCGCCGCCCACATGACCGCTCAGCACTGCCACCACATTGTGACCCATGCTGTCGATGCACACCACCGCTGGGTCGGTGTGCTTGTCCTCGATATAGGGAGCAATGGTGCGGACACAAATGCCCATCGCGCTGATGAACACGAAGGCATCATAGTCCTTCCAACGCTCGCCCACGTTGCAGCGCTCAAGGATCGTTGCATCGTATTCGCGATGGAGCTTTTGCGCGATGAGGCTTCCCGCCTCGCTCACTTGTACAACTGCTATCTTCATCTGTTAATGCAAATCATAAAACATTCAAAACCAGTATTTAGGCACTTTAGTACTAAAGAATTGGTTTATACGCCTTCAATATCTCGATGGGATGATATTCATCGATGGCGACGTGCACAGGCGGTACTTGTCTGAGGCCCAATTCGCGGCACGCCTCATCCCACAGCTGGTGGCTGCTGGGGCGATGGTTCGTCATCTGTTCCACTACGGGTGTGGTGACGCTGTTCATCACAATCACCCCGCCGGGCGCCATCACCCTCACCACCTTCGCCATGATCGCCTTCAGCTTCCCCCCATGGCCACCGATAAACACTGCATCGGGAGACTCTCCCCCCGCCCTCCCTATGAGGGAGGAAGTGATTTGTTCTGAGCAGGCGTCCGCTTTGTCATTGTCAAAGGTGACCACTCCCTCCCTCATAGGGAGGGCGGGGAGAGAGTCTTCGAAATCCCCTATATGCACATTGATTCCCATCGCTCCGAACCTTCTTGCATTCTCTTTAATGATGCCCTCGCACTCCGGACGAATCTCGAAAGCCTCGATATGCAGATGCGGAAACAGCAGGCGCGCCTCAATGCTCACGCTGCCCGTGCAGGCTCCTATGTCCCAGAACACCTTCTTCGTGGGCAACTCCAACGCCTGCAGCGTCAGCAACCGTATCGGCATCTTCGTAATCATCTTCTCGCGCCCGTCCAACAATGCGAAGGAGGAATCCGGAATGCCGAATATCCCAGTGCGCTCGACGGTTTGCCCGTCGAGAATCACGCAATTCGGCATCGCGAACTCTTTCCCTGCCGCCTCGTTCAGCGTCAAGGTCGTCACGCGCTCCCTTTCAGGATTGCCGAGATGTTCGCCCACACACATATTATAATAGGTGTAGCCATACTCCAGCATCCGCTGGGCGATGGCAGCCGGTGTGTGTGCCTTATCGGTGAGCACACCAATCTTCGGTGCCCGCTCTATCAGCGCACGGTCGAACTCCTGCCACGGGCGTCCCGTCAGCGAGACGATGCGCATATCGTGGTACGGAATCACCAGCCTGTGCGCCAGCATCTGCAGCGAGTTGAACGTGGGGAACACCTGCATCTCTGCCTCCGGGAACTCACGCTTCAGGGTGTTCGCGAAGCCGAAGAACAACGGGTCGCCGGAAGCAAATACAACTATCGTATTCGCAGCGTTGCTGCGAATACGATAGTCATTGAACACTTTTTCCAGCGGCACCGTGATATCTATCCACTCAGCGCCCTCGGGCAGCAACGGTGCCACGATTTCGTGGTGGCGCTTGCCACCCGAAAACACCTTCACCTTCCGGATTACCTCCTGCACTTCAGGAGGGAACCAGGGGCGCGGGTTGTCTGTGATACCTATGACGATGAACCGTGGCATGGCCTGTGCTTCCTATTTCCGCTTCCAGGTCTGCGTGGCGTGGAAGAGGCCCAGATAGCCGCGCACCTTCAAGTCCTTGCCGTCGAGCCAGATGGAGCACTTGTAGGTCTTGCCGCTCTTGGGGTCATACACCTTGCCACCTTCCCATTTCTTATCCTTCTTCGTGAGGCCGCTGAGGAGGTTTACGCCCACCAGCTTACGGTTCTTGAGCGCAGCGTCGGGGTTATGCGTGTCGCGCGTGTCCGGACCTTTGGCCAGCCACACGACCTTACCATAGACCTTACCGTTGGACTCATAGATTTCCACATTGCCATCACCGTCGCCAGTGACCCATGTTCCGAAAATGTCCTGCGCATTGGCAGTGAGAGAAAGCATCGCTACAGCGAATGCCATAAAAAACTTTTTCATCATAATGTTATTATAAATGATTAATACATTCTTCATTCTTCACTCTTCATTCCTCACACATCCCTTCCCGCCTTCAACTGTTCTGCGTCGTCGTAAGTGAGGATACTGTTGACGAGCGTGGCGGCGAGGTTGCTGCCGCCCTTGCGGCCCTCTACAATCATCTTGGGGATATCGCGCAGGGTCTTCACGGCGTGCTTGCTCTCGCAGACATGGACGAAGCCGACGGGGGCAGCGATGATGCCTGCAGGATGGAGCTTGCCCTTGCGCACGAGGTCACAGATCTCGAAGAGGGCTGTGGGCGCATTGCCTACGACATAGAGGGCATCGGGGTATTCCTCGGCAGCCAAGCGCATGCACGCCTGGCTGCGGGTTACCCCCGTCTCGTCCGCCAGCTGTTTCGTGCGGGGGTCGTTGATGTAGCAGTGAACCTCGATGCCAAGGCGCTGCAGGGCGCCCTTGCGGATGCCGGCAGCCGCCATCGTCACGTCGGTGACGATATGCTTGAGGCTGCCGTCAGCCACCTTGTTATATAGGAGCTCCGTGGCACGATCGTCCATCCACAGGCACTCCTCCATGCCGAAATCCACCGTCGTATGAATGGCGTGCAGCAGCGGCCACAGGCGCCACGTGGGCACATCGGGGTGCTTCATCTCAGACAGAATCGTGCGAAACGATTCATTCATAATCTGTTGACCTGGCCCTAATTTTTCATTTTTACCTTTTAACTTTTCATTGTTATAGTAGCCGCGTGGCGTGATGAAGACAGCCTGCTGCTCTTTGTCCTCCCCCCCACGGGGGGAGCTAGAGAGGGGCTCCCCTATATAACTCTGACTATTGCCAATGATGACGACCGTGAACATATCCACGTCCTCGGGGTCGAAGGCGCCCAGCGTCGTCACCTTCACTTCCTGCTCCGGGCGTCCGGCTTGCCGCACATAACCCACGGGAGTCTCGGCGCTGCGCCCTTCCTGCAGGAAGAGTTCTATGAGACGGTAGAGCTGCCAGTAGCGACCATGCGACTTGGGATTGTAGATGGCCGTGACGAAGTCGCCCACAGCAGCCGCCCTGATGCGCTTCTCAATGCGCGACCACGGCGTCATCAGGTCTGAGAGCGAGATGATGCAGAGGTCGTGTCCTATGGGCGCGCCCAGCAGAGATGCCGCCTTCTGGAAAGCAGAGATACCCGGCAGAACGGAAATCTCAACCGTTCTGCCATCATCGTTTGCGTGCAACGGTTTACCCGTCGCATTCAAACGTTCTTGCGCCATCTCATACAGCAGCGGTGCCATCCCATAGATGCCTGCATCGCCGCTGGAGATGACCACCACCGCCTTGCCTTGTTCGGCCAGTTGGAAGGCCATCTCAGCACGCTCGCGTTCACGTTTCATGCCCGTGTCGATGCACTCGCAGTCAGCCTTCACGTAAGCCTCAACAAACTGAAAATAATATTTATAGCCCACCACGACATCTGCCTCCCGCACTGCTTCGAGCACTGCTGGGGTGATGTCCTCAGGACTACCAGGACCTATGCCTGCAACAATTATCTTTCCCATATCTGTGCGCAAAAGTACGAAAAAAGCGTGACATAGCCACACGATTAACGAAATTTATATCTTCTAGCACACTCCCCCATATCCTTCAAGCGCAATCCCCATATCCTTCAAGCGCAATCCATAAGGCTTGATGCTTTTTGCCACCAATGGCAAAACCTTTTGCCACCAGTGGCAAAAACGTTTCTCACCTATGAGAAAATATTTTCTCACCAGTGAGAAAATCAATAAGAGCTTGCTCTTATGGACTGAAGAGATTGCTCTTGTGAACTGAGGAGCCAGCGCCTGCGTGTGCAGGTGATTAAAGTGGACTACAAGCTGTAATCGGTTCATAGCGCAAGCGTAGGCTGGCGATGAAGGAGCCGCCTGCGTAGGGTTCGTATAGTTTTCCGCAAAAGTTTTTTCTAGCCCTAAACGAAAGACACTACTACTCCCTCGCCTTACCCTCTATAGTCCCTACGCGCAGACACTGTAGAGGGTGCGCTTATGAACTTTATATACCATAGCGGACTATAGTCCCCATGCTTCCTGTATTCTACCCCTCATAGTTCCCTCAGCTCCATGATGTCGAGCATATTGTATTGCACGCCATCAATCTCCTGATGCCAGCTCTGGTGAAAGTGCCCATAGAACCAGTGGCGAAGAGGATGGCTTTTGGCTTTCAGGTAATGGTGAAGGTCATCCATCGTCTGCCGTTCCTTCTTTACCTGTTCCAAAAGGTCTTCATCCTTCATCACCCAATTATCGAGTCCTTGTTTTGTCGTCAATTCACAGAAAGATGGTGCGGTATGTGTAACGACCGTATCGATGGAATAATCCCCACTGATAGCATATAACTTTTCCATGTCAAAGAACGGAGGCTCGTCTTTCCAATACACATTCGGCGCCAACGGTTCATCGGCTTTGGGCAAATGGTAGCGGTCGCTGTTCAATCTATAGGACCTGTCAACAGACACCGCACCACCCACACAAAGGGTGGTATGACCACAGGCTTGCACGATGCTGTAGTCAGGAAGCGTCATGAAGCGCTGATGCGTGATGGGACGCTCGTTGAAATAAGCAGGGTTATCATGATTGCCGCGTAACATCAGCAGCCAGTTATTAGCTTTTGACAGCCGCCCACGATTACGGTTATATATATACTCGTAATAACCCTGTCTCTCAAAACCAAAGCCGCTATCCCCTGCCACGATGACAACGGTGTCCGTCATGCCATACTGGACGCAGCATTTGAAAACGAGCTCATTGAACTCGCCATGAATGTCACCACACATGACAATCCCCTTTGCTTCAGGAAACTCAAGCGCTTTCATTTTATCATGCAGATTCTGTAATGGGAATACTACTTATTCTCATTTCTCATGTGAAACCGTCCTTTTCTTGATGGAGAGCGAAAAATCCCGAGAGAACTGAATCACATAGACAAGCAGAGGCATCAGCCATGTCCATACGATGACGCACCACACCAAAAGCTCCCCATTACTGAGACCACTCCAAGAACTTCCACCTTTTAAAAGGCTTTCCTTATGAAGAATAACCCCAGGATACAACGCCATGCGATATATGACATTATGGAATGCATCTGTCAGCACAAAATAACCAAATATCGCTGTGAACGCCACGATAGGCAATATCCTCCAACGAACCCCTCGGCACAGCAGGAAAGGAGCCGTTAACCTCAGGAGTAGAGCAATGTCAAGAAAGATTATCGGCCACCAACTCTGAAATGTCATTGCGTGGTTGATGGAGAACACCATGACCGCCAATATCAGCAGGTCAAAGACGTAAAAACAAAAGCACAGTTTTTTCATAATGATAGAATTACTATTGTACATTCCAACCTCGTTCTTGAAGGAAGTTCTTACATGAAGCGCAGAAGTTTGTTAGCTGTGGGAAATGATCCTTTCCTTTTGCATCTCTCATGATGCAAGTCTTTGATTTATCACAATGAGGCAGACCTGCTGCGTGGCCAAGTTCGTGGAGAGCCAATTTGCAAAAGCTTTCCCTGTTCATCTTTTGAATACCACCTAAGCGGAATGATGAAATGACAGAGACACCCCGACCAAGATAACTCAGCCCCATCACTCCCCAATCCTCGTGCTCCTTGTATTTGAGACTGATATCTTTTGATGTCAATCCAAGAATGTATTCTATCTTATCACTTTCCTGTACTTTACAAGTAAAGAGAGTTTCTTGATAGTCCAACAACTTCGGTGCACGATAACGTTGACGCGGTTCATACCAAGCTTCAGCAGGAAAATCCAGATGCCCCTTTATCTCCACCTGATTAAACACACATAGGAGCTTCTTCTGCAAATCAGTTGCGACCGAATTGGGGAAATCTCCATAAGTGTATATCTGTAATGTCGGAGTCTTCGCTTTTCTTTGTTCAATCTTTGTGGAGGATGAACAGTCTGCATTTCTATTCTGCTCTTGGGGTTTAGAGGTACAAGAGCAAATCACAAGAGCAATTGAAAGGAATGGAAGCAGCGCAGAAGCTTTCATATTATTGAATGTTAATCGGTGCTCATCACTCACTATGGGTTACGCAAGAATATTCGTTCATCACGACAATCATCTTGCATCATAGTTTATGTTTCGCGCTGCAAATATAGCACGCATTTATCGAAACGAGAAACATTTCCTGTCGTTTTTCGCTTTTCGCCTCAGATCTATTAACACAGCAATTGCCACAAGGCTCTGATTAGGGTCTTGTGGCAATCGTCCTTTAGCATAATGAATCAGAGTCCCCGCAGCAGTCACAACCACTATAACGGAGATCTTATCGAATACCTATAGCGAATTTATCGGGTCATTTTAAACTTATATACATTTCCATGTTCACTCGTTGAGGCCCATGCTCTATACACGGTGCCTTCAATGGACGAGGGACTTGAAAGACTGCTGACATAACCAGTAAATGACGCCGAATACCATACAGGATGGTATGAAGAGCCGCCAGTCCACGAGAATACAATCCCGACCTTTCCTTCTGACGAGATAGACCAACTACCCGTTTCCGTTTCTGGAATAAACGAAGAGCCGCTTGTTGTCTTAGAGGTCGCTCTCTTATCGGAAGTAAGAGTTAAAGTTGCGGTCTCCAAAACAGAACCGTCATCGTAATATGTCGTACAATTCCAAGTTCCCGACAAATCGGGAATCCCCGCTAAAGTCGTAAAGGTTTTGTCTGCACCATAGTAAGTTTTGCCATTCACTTCGACATAAGCACAATATGTGTATTCTGTATTTGATTTTAAGCCGCTCAAGGATATTGCCATCGAACCATTGGTGATATTAACGCTTTTGCTCATTGAACCACCATTCCAAGTATATTCAACGCCACAAACTCCACCTTCTGGAACATTCGCGAATGCACATTCCACAATAGCTGAATTATGAGTTATGTTTGAGCTTTCGCCTGTGGTCGCAGTAGGTGCTAAAGTGGTAAATGTCTTTTTTCCGTTAAAGTCAGCATATGTCTTTCCTTTATATTCTATATATGCCCAATATGAGTATTTTGTATCTGGTTGCAAATTCGAGGCTGTATATGTGTCCTTATCCGTTGCAGATACAGGAACGGCTTCTATTTCATCCACTCCATCTGCTTGAATTGAAATATAACAAGTACCATCATCAGGAACATTGCTAAAGCCATACTCAAATTGGGCGGATGATGCTGTTATAGTTCCACTGATGACATCTTTGACGTATGCACTTGGAGTTAAGGTTGTGAATGACTTCTTCCCATTCAAGTCCATGTATGTTTCCCCAGCATATTCCACGTATGCCCAATAATTGTATGTCGTTGCTGGATACAAATCTGAAACTTTGATTGTGTCTTTCTCGGTATATGAAACCTGCTCAATCTTAGGCTCATCTTCATCTACCGCCTGATAAGCTATATAGCATTTACCTGTCCTAGGAACATCATCAAACCCATATTCAAACTGAGCTGATATTGTGGTTATACTGTCAGCAATAACAGTACTGACATACGCAGTTGGGTGGAATATGTATTCGAGAGGATACTCCTTTGGGGCTTCATAAACATAGTTGTCTTCGCCATATTTTGCATATCCATATAAAGTAGCAGTAGATTTTGGTATAGTTCGGTAATAATCATATCTGGAATCAGCATTAGTACCCAAATCCTTGACTGAAATATGAATTGTCTCCCCGTCGGGGGCTTTATAGACATATCCCCAATCTTCAACACCTTCTGAACTTTCCAATTCGACAGTAGTAGTTGCAGCATAATCATAGTAATAGGTCTTATTCTTATACTCAAACCCGTCTCTAATGAATGATGCGCTATTGACTTCAAAATTGGTTATTTTGGCAGGTGTTTTTGGGGCTTCATAAACCAATTCATATTCTTGCGGTTCGGAATAGTAATAAGTGAGATAGTCATAAGTGCCAGTAGGATTATTCATTTTTTGATAAACCCCTAACATAACTTTCTTTGTATATACATTTTGATTGACTTCATCAAATTCATCCATGTTAATATTGAAATCTATATCAATCTTATCTGTCAATTTCGCAGCTCGGAATTCCGAAGGATATAGATCGTTTACACCATTACCATTTAAATCAGATACATACACGCCCCACTCTTCTACATTATCTGCCGAAGATATTTCTGCAGTTACCTCTGTTCCAAAAGAGACAAATCCAAAACCACTCGCATCTACACCGTAGTCTGCTCTGTATTGCCAAAAATTAGTAATTTTTCCATTAAAACCTGTGTAATCTACGGAATTACCATAGCGAATAAACCATTCATCTACACCACCCCAGATGTTTTTAATTCGTGTTGATTTTAGATATGGTCTAAACTTGTATGTTTGGCCAAGGGGTATATCTGGCAAGAAAAAAGTATAATATAAAGTAGATACTGTTCCATCTGTTGGAATAGCTACTTCTGTAGATTCGTAACCCTTTGTGTGTAATTGAACTGTAGGTAATCCCGCACTTCTCCCTATTACACCACCAAATACATTATTCTTTGTCTTTTCATTCTTTTCTGGCTCATAATATCTGAAGAGATAATTAGGAATTGTGTTTGCGTCTTTTACAGTCACATAAACTTCAACTCGTCCATCTGAGCCTTTCCGTATTTCTGTTATTTCTATAGAGCTATTACCATATATTGTCGCAGCATTCCTTTTGTTACATTGTTCAACACTACCTTTTACCATTTCATATGGAGCCATTGCTAAGAAACTCAGCCTTCCAGCTGCTCCCTCTAACATTTTACCTATTCCGCTTTCACCTGCTGTTATAGCAATAGTCCTAAAAAAGTTTATCCATTGTCTATCTCGGAAATCTGCTCCTAATGACTTTGCTGTTTGTATATAGCCCCAATAGTCTTTTGTTTTCATTAAATTGTCAAACAAAGGTATTGGCTCTGAAGAGGCTCTTTTCTGTCTCATACTTGAAGATGAAGGTTTTTCAATACTAATAGACTCTTCATAAACACCTTCCTCGTCAAATCCTGATAACAACATTTGTCCTTCACCTATGGAGATTGCACAAAATTGGCCGTTGCACATAATTCCTTTTAGTTCATTGTCTGATCCAAATTGAATGATTAAACCTTTATTGTTATCATCATTGATATTGTTAAAGAAATAATAGATATCACCATTTTCTGTGTCTTCTTTGTAGGATACGTACATTGAATCTATTAAAAAGCCGTCATCCCAGTTACCTAAGGTCTCATTTTCAAACTGATAGACTTTCCCATTTGGTATAAGCGAAACTTCTTTTACTTCATCAACGCTACTTTCTATAACAATGCCATTAGTCCATACTTTTTGAGTAAATCTTTCTATGCCTTCAAATGTTATACTATCGATATTATGAATAGAGAAAAGATTTAAATTTCCACTATTATCATATACGGAAACTCCAGTCTGACTAAAAACATCTATGCTTGTCAGCAGAGAAAACAAGATGGCAAGTAAGGTTATACTTCTTTTCATCTCTTCACAATTTTATAAGTTAGACCATTGACAGTAACCACATAAGCACCTGTTTTCAAGTTCGATAGGGGGAAAGAGTATTCTCCAGCCTTTTGAATGGATTTCTTGAAAATAAGTGTGCCATTGATAGTATGGAGGGAAATAGTATTGTTAGCTTTAAGTGCTGGAAAGAGCAAAGACTCACTACCCAGTTTGAAGGAGGCTTTGTCGGTTTGCAAATCGGTAATGGCCGTTTCTGTATTGTCCTCATAGGTGAAACGAGCCATGTTTTCCAAAGCATAATTCACTTCCAAACCATTGGCTGTAATGACCAAATCGGTTTCTGTGAATGTAATCTTCGGCTTTTCAGCCAGTGCGTAAGCCACTTTCGTTCCGTCCTTAGCCCATACAACAAGTTGTGTTCTTGGATTGTCTGCCATTGCCATTGAGCAGTAAAGCATAAAAATAGTCACTACTATTCCTTTCATATTGATGCGTTGTTAAGATTTCTTTAAAGAGTTATTACTAACGCCACCATTTTCAATGGCTAAGTGTATACAGAAGCGTGTATGAGAATTATTTCATGAAACTCCTCCCATATCGTCTTCCATGCCGCATGTCGAATATTAATTATTTGACGACTAATGAAATATCACATGTCTCGAAGTTGATTTCCCAATTGCCGCCTTCCGCGGACTCCCATTGGTACTTCTTGGCCATCGCATCCCACCACGCTTGAAACTTCGTGCTGGTCTCGCCCATGTCCTTGACGAGTTTCTCATAGAGTTCCGTATTGTCGGCATTGATAATCTTGGCCAGTTCCATCAGGCCGTTCTTACGCTCGAAGAGCGTCTGGATTTCAGTGCGCTCTTCGGGCGTCACCTTACCTACAGTCTTTCTTATTTCCATTGCTGATAGTTATTAAAAGGATCCAAATAATTGATTTCAGGAATTTCATGTGTATTGCTCATGTGGAGTCCTTTGGCCTCCATCTTAGCCAGCAAATCCCTTGATGCATTACGCTCTATATGAGCGATGACACACTGCTGATGACTGGGAGTATTTGCATCGAGGGTAAGATAGCTGTTCAACCAAATGCAACGCTTGCACTGGTAGGCATCGCAATGACGACAGATGGGAGCGTGATTAAGACGTAACAACTGTCGGTTCTTGATGTTGAGACCGTCAGCGAGGCTGCCTGCATTTTGCGATGGGTCATCATAGTAGAAGGCCGGACAGAGATAGAACTTCCCATTAGGTGCCAATGTCACCGTCGTGTCACCCGCTCCACAATTGTTCATCTGTGTAAGCAACAAGCGGTCGGTCAACAGGTTCAGCTGTACCATACGTCCCGTTTTGAATACTTCGATGAGAGCATCGGACAAAGTCTTGAGCAGCGTCTGATAACCTCCTATCTCTTCATCGCAGAAAGTTTCAATGTCTGTCAGTACGATGTTCAATCGTGCCACCTTGTTAAGCAGACTCTTCACACGCTCAATGTTAGCATTTAATTCCTGACGGCTGGCGCTGATAATGCAGGTCGCATTCTGAACACTCTCCACATCCGTCGTTTGCCACTCTGTCAGCACCAGCACATCCGCCTCTTCAGCTTGCGCCATAGGCTTGATCTTCGTATGGTCAATGCTCTCGATGACTTCGGTATACTCAACAGGCAACGCCTCTTCAGGATAAACAAATTGAATGTTTAGGTTCTCCTTCATGGCAAACACGATGCCCGCTTTCAGCACCTCCAACGGTATCAATACTCCCTCGCCCATTGGAGAGGGGAACGACAGGGGGTGAGGTCTATAATGACAATACGACACGCTCCTGTTATCCAATAGTATAATCAAGTATTGCAACATAGTCTATAAATCACAAGTCTTGTGGTTCGACTTCCGTTTCTGTTCCTCGTATTCCTGCAACTCCAACTTGCGGAACAATTTATTCCAATAGTAGTTGTTCGCCCGCACGCGTGCCTTGTGCATCTTGCAGATGGCCGTTGCACGCTGATAGACGGTGTGCGTGTCAGCAGCATCGTAGTTCTCGCCCTGACACCAGGCACAGCCGCTCGCCACCTCGCAGTTGATACATTCTTCGTTCGATTGCGTACAGCGATCTAGCGTTAAAAACGGGCGCAACTTATTTTTATCAATGCCATCATGCACATTGCCAATAATCCATGCAGGCTTACTCCGTAAGGAATACTGCGCAAAACGGGTGCAGGGGTAGAACATACCTGCTGCATCGACTGCCAACATCATACCTGCGCCACACCAATTCTGGTTGTCATGCTCGCGGTCCATCGGCTTTCCGATATGTTCTTGGAAAAACGAACAAGCGTACTCTTCATACAACCGCCCGTCAATGATAGCATCTGCCAGTTCCGTTAGTTGCTGCTCGAAAAGTCTATCATCGCCCTCATGCCACACTGCCTCAAACACGCAGTTGATGTTCACCTCCTTGATGCCGAGAGAATATAAATGTAATACACTCTCTTTAATATAAGGAATATCAGCCGAACTGATGGTCACCTTTGTTCCCGCGCCGGGGAACTGCTCTAACCATAGTGGGATATTTCGCACAACATCCTTATATGATCCTTGTTCCTCTTCTGGCTTGGGCTGTATGCCTTCCTCCATCCCGGGAGCCTTCCAGATGCGGTTAAGGTCGTGCTTACGTTGTGTGCCGTCAATGGTGATGCCGATACTCAGGTGGTTGCGGTTCTTTTCGATGAAACGCTGCACCTTCTCCGTATGGTAGTTGATGCCGTTGGTAGAGAATGAGAAGCGATAGGAGTTGAACCAATGGTGGTTCCTGCGGTACATCTCTGTTTTCAGATAGTCACAAATCTTATCAATTAGGTCTATCTCTAAGAACGGCTCGCCACCGATGAAGTCCCAAATAACACTCTCCTCTTGGAATTCTTCCTCCTGATTGAGGATGTAGTCAATGGCCTCCTTCGCCACATCCCACGACATCCGCTCCTGAGTATTCTTTCCTACCAGATAGCAGTATTTACATGCCAATTGGCAATCCTTGGTGACAATGAAGGTGATGGATTTGGATATCCCAGATTGCCACTCTTCGCTGTTATCTTTAATCTTCCAATCCATTAGCCATTGTCTTCTACTGTATTGATGCAAGTTCGAGTACAAGTCTTTATGCACATATGATAACAGCTGCTCTTACATGCTGTACTTCTAACTGCAGAATTTTCGCACTTATTTCGACAAGTCCTAGTGCAATTGCCTCTACAATTGCTACATGGGTTAGTACTGCTTGTTACACAACTATCATTGCATGTGTTATTACACGTTCCTGTACATGTGGTCTCACACGTTCCTGTACATTCTGTATTGCATGTTCCTGTACAGTCTTTACAACTATAGTTGTCTTCATCATCTTTACTACACGCAGTTAACAACGGTGTGGATGCAATCGCGAACATACCAATCATTGGCAACACGCTCCTGGCTGCATTCTTAAAGAACTCGCGTCTGCTTTGCAGTTCTTCATTCTCTTGTTTACTCATAGGCTTTATTATTCCTAAAATCCGCAACTATCATCCAATACACGATTAAGGGTAGATTTATGAGTCGTTAGTAGCAGCTTTCAGTAAAAAGCAACAGCACAACATCAATATGTAGCCACCATCCCCTTACCCCACGATGCGACTTGAGG
>SUYG01000053.1:0-49343 GCA_015060555.1 Prevotella sp. | reverse complement strand
GGAAAGTATTTCATTGGTCAGAGCTATCTGGCTGATGTGGGAGGAGGAATCATGAACGTCACCTTCGAGCCTTGCTGCCGCAATAACTGGCATATTCACCACAAGCAGGTACAAGTGCTCATCTGCGTTGCTGGGCGCGGCTGGTATCAGGAATGGGGCAAAGCACCCGTTGAGATGACTCCCGGCACTGTCATCGACGTACCCGCAGAAGTCAAACATTGGCACGGAGCACAGAAAGACTCATGGTTCCAACACCTGACCTATCATAAGGATGTTCAGGAAGGAGCCGGTAACGAGTGGTGCGAGCCTGTAGATGATGCTACCTATAATGCACTGAAATGATAATCAAACAACAATGAAACACAAGCTTGCTTGCACTATGCCTTGCAAGGAGAAAGAAGACGAAAGTCGGTCTATTCGTGTGGCCTCAAGCAAAGCAGCCATGTGCGTCAGAACCGTTAGAATCCTATGATGAAAGAGAATTGACGGGAACTGTTACCATCAATGGTGTATTGTGGAAGTGTGCGTGCTCCCCATGCATCGTTTCCGCCTACTCCGTGGATGCAGCTGTCAATATTCACTTCGATGAAGTCCTGCTCTCTCACCTGGTATGGGTGACGTGCTGTCTCAAGTTCTGACTCAGCGTAAGGCCATGCTCTGAAATTAAACGGAGAGTCGGCACTGACGTTCAGATCTCCGATGCTGAACCATCGCACATCGGTGCGGTTTGAGTTGTCCTGAGGCACCACATATTCGGTTGCAAATTCCTTGACTCCCAGGCTCCAGTTACCAAGGAAGGAGCCAGTCTTGCGGTCTGGATAGTTTTCCCATGGACCGCGTCCATACCATTTTATGGAGTCTGCCTTCGCCACTCGGAGGTGGAAGCCAAACTTCGGCATGAGCTGAATGTTCTCCTTGAAAGGCTTGTAGTCGGCACAGACCTTGACTTTGCCATCGGACATACATTCGTATCGCAGGATGTAGTCTGCTCCTATAGGAAGTTCCATGGCGAATTCTACGGCCACTCCCCCTTTTATGTTAGTGACAGAGCAGTTCTTGACCGTCCTTTCGGCTCCGGCTTTCCTCCAGCTTGCCAAGCGCTGCTCATAGTTGTTTCGGCGCTGGTTGTCATTGGCTGGTTTCCAGAAATATGGTTCCAAATCCCCATGTAGCATTTCGTTGCCGCCCTTTGTCCATGAAGTGACGGCACCGTTTGCAGCATTGATGGACAGAGCGAATCCGTTTCCGGTGATTTCAATGTGATCTGAGTGCTGATGTACTTTCGGACGCGTCCCTTTGACCCTAGCTTTCTGAGAAGTCGCTTTGCGAACAAGGAACTGCTCTTCTGCGATGCGGAACCCCTTGTGAGCCCAGAGTGTGTTGTCTCGGAGTGATGCGTAAACGTTCAGACAGAGTTCACCCTCCGCATTGGGACACGCTCCGACAGCCAGCGTATTGCCATTAAGGACAGCTTTGCCCACGGCTATTCTGCTGCCGTCCGCCAGCCATTCCCAGCCGTAGTCGAACTCATCAAGTGTACAGAAATCAAAGAGGTTGGTGAGTCCTACTGTACCGTCATCGTTAAGACTGAAAGCTATATTCTGATGAACCTTCTTGGCTTCATAGTAGTGAGGATATGGAGTGCGGTCTGCTGCCAGAAGACCATTGATGCAGAAGGCTCCGTCATTTGGCTGGTCGCCAAAGTCACCGCCGTAGGCCCAGTACTCTCCAGGCTGTCTCTTCAGAGATGTGACACTACCGTCGTATTTGAGCGAGCCGTTTATCGGAGTAGCTATTCCCTGGTCCACAAGGTCCCAGATGGCAGCACCCATGATGGACTTGTCGGCATAGATTACATCCCAGTATTCTTTGAAGTTTCCCAAGGTATTACCCATGGAATGGGCGTATTCACGCATGATAAAAGGTCTGTCGCTGATTCTCTGCGCTTCTTTACGGAGTGACTCCGGAGGGAGATAGCCGTCATCATAGATGTCGGACTGGTCGCGGTCGGTGTCGCAGATGACAGGACGGGAAAGGTCGCGCGCCTTCACAGCCTCCCGCATCGCCTTCATGTTACGGCCTATGCCACCCTCATTGCCGAGCGACCAGATGGTGACGCAAGGATGGTTCTTGTCTCTTTCAACGAGTGCCAAGGCCCTGTCCACATGAGCGGCTGTCCAGTCTTCGTTGTCTCCGATAGCAGTATTGCAGCGTCCTGTTCCATGGCTTTCCTGATTGGCTTCGTCCATCACGTATATACCATACTCGTCGCAAAGCTGGTACCAGCGCGGGTCGTTAGGGTAATGGCTCGTGCGGACATGGTTCATGTTGCACTGTTTGATGAGCTCGAGGTCACGTCGCATCACATCTTCCGTGATGGTGCGGCCGGTGCGTGGATCATGCTCATGGCGGTTGACACCCTTGAGCTGCACCACCTTACCGTTGACTTTGAAGAACTCTCCATCGATGGTGACCTTTTTGAAGCCTGTATGGTATCTGAATGTCTCCACTTTCTGACCGTTGAGGATGAGCGCAAGGTCCACGTTGTAGAGGTTCGGGTGGTCGGCTGACCAGAGTTTCGGTGCTTTGATGCTGAATGACGTGGTCACCGTCTGGTTTCTTCCGTCCAGCGTTACAGGGATACGTTGTGTCTGTCCGTTGAAAGTCACTTCCACGATGGTACTGCCTGATTTGAGGCCCGCCCTGTTGTCCACTTCAATCTCGGCATTGAGCACACCTTCATCCAAGGTGTCGTTGAGAACGGGTTTGAGGCTATAGTCGCGAATGAACACTTCCGGTCTGCTCCAAAGCCTCACACTGCGGAAAATACCACTGAGGCGCCACATGTCTTGATCTTCGAGATAACTGCCGTCCGACCACCTGTACACCTCCACGGCAAGTTTATTCCGACCACTATGAAGGTATTCAGTCACGTCGAATTCCGCAGGACTCATGGAATTCTGACTGTAACCCACCTTGCGGCCGTTAATCCACAGGTACATGGCTGACTTGACACCTCCGAATTCAAGGATATAGTGCCTTCCCGCTTCTTTCTCCTTCAGGTCGATAGTGGTAATGTAACTGCCGACAGGGTTACGGTGGTCATAGTGGTACCACTGTTTGTTGTCAGGTTCCTCGGTCACGCTTCCGTCAGTGGAGATTTTGTATGGCGAAGTGATATTGGTGTAAATAGGCTTACCGAAACCTTGCAACTGCCATGCGCAAGGCACGATGATGTCATCCCATCCGCTACAGTCATATCCCATTTCGTAGAAGTTTTGAGGTCTGCTCTGAGGGTCTGGTGCCCAGTGGAATTTCCAGACTCCATCAAGCACTGTGACGTCGCTTCGCTTGTTGATTTCGGTGGGGAGATGAAGAGTAGCGTGATAGGGTTCCTTGTTGATGCCGATGACCATTGGATTCTCCCAGTCGAATCGCTCACGCTCGACGGTGATACCCAGTTGCTTGCTAGTCAGGAGGACGGGTGTATGCTCACGCGACTTAACCTTCGGTGCTGTAAAATCGCCTACCAGCACCACCGTCTTGCTTTCCCCCGGTTTCAGCGGCGGCAAGGAGGCTGTAGCAATACGCTGCTTGTTGTGGAAGGCTGTGACGATTGCACTATGTGAAGTCTTGACACCAAAATTCGTGACTTTGACTGAAGCCTTGTCCTCACTGATGCTGTAAGGGTCCTCGGCGGCAAGTATCTGGTCTTCACCGTTGTATCCAATCATTTTTGCATAGCAGAACACCTTGGTCCCGTCCTTTTTCTCTCCGGCCACCTTGATCGCGAAGTCGCGGGATGAGAGTCCCGCTCCTTCCTCAGGGAAACCGAGAATGAGGTTGTTGCCCATGGTTCTGTGATATACGGAATGGCTTCCGTTTCCCGCATCCACAACAGCGGGACTTCCGAATCGCAGTGACTCCTCCGCGAGGTCTTCGGCAGGGATGAATCCTTCTGAAGCGGGGATCATGACAAGTACACTTTCGGTATTGGCGGTCTCAGCGGAGCCGCTCATAATCCTTAGCTGGATGTTCTGCGCAAGGTCTTTTCTGGTGGTTCCATCAGGCTTTTCAGAATCGAATGTCCAGTCCACTCCGTTTCCCGAACGGTAGTAGAGCATCTTTTCTGCAGTCTTCACCAGAAGATGATACTGGACATGGTCCTTCCAGAGCTCCTGCTGGACAGCCGCTATGTTTGCAGCGAATGCAGATTTACGGGGTACTGTGACGTATTTGTCGTCAGAACCACTCTTTATCATGATGTCTCCATTATCGCCGATTTTCAAGACAGATCCGTCAGATCTGCGCACAGATGCGGGTCCGTCCGGTGCAGGCTGCCCGATGGTAGAACTGTCCCTCGTGAACATCTGAGCATATGATGGACTTGCAGCCAAGCATATAACGACAAACAAGATAGTTAGTGCCTTATTCATAACTATTTACTTTAATTTCCAATATATAGTGAAGCGATAGTTGCCTAACTCATACAAGCGATAGTTTCCTAACTCATGCCATAGCATGTAGTTATATGATTTCGTATTCTCTAAAAGATATCGCTCTTGTTTACCGAGGACAAAATTACAGAATTATTTTTGTATGGCGTATGATTTTTTCAAGTTTCTTGATTCAAGGATGGAAAAATATACGATTTCCACATCCCAAAAGCACAAAGACCACCGTTCACGTACACTTTCCCAGTCAGAAGTCATGGTTATTATGATTCTGTTTCATGGTTCAGGCTCTCAATCTTATACTCCAGTATTTCCTTCACTTTTTCACAGGTGATAAAACATTTTGCCACTGATAAAATAACCTTTTGCCACTGGTGACAAAACTTTTTGCCACTGGTGGCAAAATACTTTCTCACCAGTGAGAAAAGCCATAAGAGCATGGTCTTGTGACACGAAGACCATGCTCTTATGGCCGAAGGACCTTGCTCTTACAGCGAGTTCCACCAGTGGAACACGCCAGAAGGGCCTGTCCTAATTCGCAGAAGGACTTGTCCTTATTCGCAGAAGGGGCTGTCCTTCCGAGTGGACCACCATGGTGATCCACCCAACACACCATGGGGCATCTGTCAACCCTCTATAGTGTCTCGCACAACCCTCTACAGTGTCTCGCCAAACCCTCTACAGTGTCTCGCACAACCCTCTATAGTGTCTCGCACAACAACCTATACCCTTTCGGCCGAAACCCCATAAGCTACACGCGTTTGTCCATACGCGGCATAGTCCCCCCCTCTTTCTCCTCAAAAAAAAATTTTTGCGAGAAACCCTACGAACCCTCCACAAAACCTCCACATCTGTCTCCTCAAAATAAAATTCGCAAGAAAAAACTACGAAGCCTCCAGAATAAGTGAGGAGGGTTCGTAGGGTTTCTCGCAAAAATTTTTTTCAAAATAGTTAGCACATATCACAGGTAGGGGGATATTTCAGACACTTCAGAGATGAATCCGTGATATGTGCTAACTATTTTGAAAAAAAATTTTTTTGCTTGCAGCGAATCAATCACGAAAATATAATGAATATTATCGGGATATAACAAAAGTGCTATACAGATGAAGATTTGGGGTGGGTCTTCGCAAAAAAGAAAGCCTCTCCGCCACATTGTTGGCAGAGAGGCTCAGGCGACAAGCTCTACCTCAAGCCTGAGGAGCGCACACATATCTGGTAAGATAATTTGGGGTTACACGACGCGGAGGCCATCGACCTTCAGAAGGCGGTCGCGCAGGCGAGGCATCTGTGAGGCACGAATGGCAAGCGTCATCTGACAATCGTTGTCGAAGGTCTGTGAAAGGATGGCAGGTTCTTCTTCCTTCACCACACGCATCACCTGATTCATCAACGGATATTCAAAAGCAATCGTGATTTCCTCATCAACGGTCTTCTCGATGATGGTGGCAGCAGCGATGGCCTCGGCAGCGGCTGCCTTGTACGCCTGTATGAGCCCGCTGGTGCCCAGCTTCACGCCGCCGAAGTAGCGCACTACGATGATGAGGATGTCCGTCAGTTCGTTGGAGTTGATCTGTCCCAGAATGGGTTTGCCTGCCGTGCCGCTGGGCTCGCCGTTGTCATTGGCACGGAACACCAGACGTTCATGCCCCAGCATATACGCATAGCAGACGTGGCGCGCGTCGTAGTATTTCTTCTGGTGCGCTTCCACCAACTCCTTCACCTCCTCCACCGTAGAAACGGGGAAAGCAAAAGCGAGGAACTTACTCCTGAGTTCAGAATAAGTACCCTCGCTTTTGGATTGTATTGTTCTGTAGCTGTCGATCATGAAAGTTTGTGCACAACAAGTCCGCTACGGAGCTTGGGCTCGAACCAGGTGGCCTTGGGCGGCATGATCTTGCCGCTGTCGGCGATGTCCATAATCTGCTGCATCGAGACAGGATAGAGGGCGAGGGCTGCACGCATCTCACCGCTATCTACACGACGCTTCAGCTCGCCGAGGCCACGCAGGCCGCCGACGAAGTCGATGCGGTTGCTGGAGCGCAAATCGCCGAGTTGCAGGATGTCCTGAAGGATGAGGCGACTGGAGATATCGACATCGAGGACGCCGATGGGGTCGCTGTTGTCGTAGGTGCCGTCCTTTGCCACGAGAGAGAACCAATGGCCATCGAGGTAGAGCGAAAACTCATGCAGGCGGGCAGGCTTGTAGATTTCCGTGCCCTTGTCCTCCACGGTGAAGTTCTTGCGCAGGGCATCCAAGAACTGCTCGCTGGTGAGGCCGTTGAGGTCCTTCACCACACGATTGTAGTCGAGGATGGTGAGCTGCGAAGCCTGGAAAGCGACAGCCATGAAGTAGTTGTACTCCTCGTCGCCACGATGGTTGGGGTTCTGCTTCGCCTTCTCAGCGCCCACGAGGGCAGCAGCGGCCGAACGGTGGTGTCCGTCGGCGATGTAGAGGGAAGGCATCTTGCGGAACTCCTCGGTGATGGTGGCGATGTCGGCAGGGTCGCTGATGACCCAGAACTTGTGGCCGAAGCCGTCAACAGGAGCAATGAAGTCGTACTCAGGTTCTGTGGCGGCATAGCGTTTCAGCAGGGCATCGAGCACGGCGTTGTCGGGATAGGCGAAGAAGACGGGCTCCATGTTGGCATCGTTCACGCGAACGTGCTTCATGCGGTCTTCCTCCTTGTCGCGACGTGTCAGCTCGTGCTTCTTGATGACGCCGTTCATGTAGTCATCGACATAGGCGCCAATGACGAGGCCGTACTGCGTCTTGCCGTTCATCGTCTGAGCGTAGATGTAGTAGTGCTCATCCTTGTCCTGCACGAGCCAGCCTTTGTCCTGAAACATCTGGAACTGGCGCGCTGCCTCCTCATAGACGCGAGGATCATACTCGCTGGTGCCTACGGGGAAGTTTATTTCGGGCTTGATGATGTGGTAGAGCGACTTCTCGTTGTCGCCGGCCTCGGCCCGTGCTTCATCGCTGTCGAGGACATCGTAGGGACGGCTCTCGACCTGCTCTACGAGGTTCTTGGGAGGACGCAGACCGCGGAAAGGTTTGATAGTTGCCATATATGGACCCCCTCCTCACTCCCCCTTGTAGGGGGAGAGTGGAATGTTTTGCCACTTGGAGTTTAGGGGATTTGCATTTATAAGGTTAAACTTAAATTCAACTATTCTTGAAGGTGCCCCTCCCCTCCCTTACGGGAGGGGTCGGGGGGGTGGGTCTTTAGTTTACCTGGAACTTGGTGATTCCCTTCTCCAAGAAGTCAACAATCTGATGAGCGGCTGCGATGCCGGCGTTGACGTTGGCCTCAGCGGTCTGCGCACCCATCTTCTTGGGCGTGGCGAAGTAGCGTCCTTCGAACTTGGCGAAGTCGGCATCAGCATCGGGCTTGATGTCGGTGATATACTTCAGGTCCTCGCGCTCAGCGAGCAGGGCGAGAAGCTCGGGCTCGTTGATGACCTCCTTGCGGGCCGTGTTCACGAGGATGCCACCCTTCGGGAGCTTGTTGACGAGGGCTTTGTTGATGCTCTGCTTGGTCTCGGCCGTAGCGGGGATGTGGAGGCTGACGATGTCGCTCTGCTCGAAGAGTTCGTCCTGCGACTTGACAGCTTTCACACCGGCAGCCTCGATGACGTCTGCGGGGCAGTAGGCATCGTAGGCCAGCACCTGCATGTCGAAGCCCTTGGCGATACGGGCCACATTGCGGCCCACGTTGCCGAAGGCGAGGATGCCCAGACGCTTGTCCTTCAGCTCGGTACCGCTGGTGCCATTGAAGAAGTTGCGCTTGGCATAGACGAGGAGACCGAAGACGAGTTCTGCCACGCTGTTGGCGTTCTGGCCCGGGGTGTTCATGGCCACAACCTTGTGAGCCGTAGCGGCCTCGAGGTCGATGTTGTCATATCCCGCGCCCGCGCGTACCACTATTTTAAGCTGCTTGGCAGCATCGAGGACTTCAGCATCGACTTTGTCAGAACGGATGATGAGGGCGTCGGCGTCCTTCACAGCTTCCAGCAGCTGTGCCTTCTCTGTATATTTCTCCAAGAGGGCTGTCTCATAACCGGCAGCATCGAAGACCTCTTTGATGCCCTTCACGGCTACGCCGCTGAAAGGCTTTTCTGTTGCAATTAAAACTTTCATGACATAAGACCCACCCCCCGACCCCTCCCGTGAAGGAGGGGAGCTGCTAGCGCACAGAGGTCTATAGGGTCAACATTATAGAGTTAATAATAGATTAAAATGGAAATAACGCCCCGCAGGTCACCCCTCCCTTATGGGAGGGGCTGGGGGTGGGTCTTTTAGTGCATTGCTTCGAACTCCTTCATGCAGGCCACGAGTGCGTTGACGCCCTCGAGGTCCATGGCGTTGTAGCAGCTGGCACGGAAGCCACCGACATCGCGATGACCCTTCACGCCAACCATACCCTTACTGGTGGCGAAGGCCATGAACTCATCCTGCAGATCCTGATATTCGGGCTTGAGGACGAAGGTGATGTTCATGCGTGAACGGCTGTCTTCCTCGGCAGTGCCTACGAAGAGCTTGTTGCGGTCGATCTCGCCATAGACGATTTCAGCACGCTCGATGGCACGACGCTCCATCTCCTTCACGCCACCCTGCTTCTTGATCCACTTGAGGTTCTGCAGAGCGCAGTAGATGGGCACGGTAGGAGGCGTGTTGAACATGCTGCCCTTGCTGATGTGCGTCTGGTAGTTCAGCATCGTGGGGATAGCACGGCTCACCTTGCCCACCAAGTCTTCCTTGATGACGCAGAAGGTCACGCCAGCCATAGAGAGGTTCTTCTGAGCGCCACCGTAGATCATGCCGTACTTGCTCACGTCGATGGGACGGCTGAAGATGTCAGAGCTCATGTCAGCAATCATGGGCACGGGGCTGTCGTAGTCCTTCAGGATCTCCGTACCGTAGATGGTGTTGTTACTGGTGATATGGAAGTAGTCGGCATCCGTGGGGATGGTGAAGTTCTTGGGGATGTAGGTGAAGTTCTTGTCCTTGCTGGAAGCCACCTCTACGACCTCGCCGAAGAGCTTAGCCTCCTTCTCGGCCTTGGTAGCCCAAACGCCAGTGTTGAGGTAGGCAGCCTTCTTCTCAAGGAAGTTGTAGGGGACCATGCAGAACTGCAGGCTGGCACCGCCACCGAGGAAGATGACGCTGTAACCTTCGGGGATGTCCAACAGTTCCTTGAACAGGGCAACTGTCTCATCCACCACGGGCTGGAAATTCTTGGCACGGTGGCTCATTTCCATCAAGGACAGGCCGCTGCCCTCGAAATCGAGGCACGCAGCAGCAGTAGCCTCCATCACCTCGCGGGGAAGTTTGCTGGGGCCGGCATTGAAATTGTACTTCTTCATAAAAATGTTGAGTTTATGAGTAATTGGGTTTTAAAATATTTACAAATGGGACACGAGAGCCTGTAGGGCTCCGCTTTCGGCCGACAAATTTACGTCATTTCTACCACGCCACCAAATTTTAAATCGAAAAACGCGCGCGTGCAAACATTTTTAAATATATAATATAAAAAAACTATCTTTTCTTTGCCATCTAAAGAAAAACGCCTATCTTTGCCACAAAATATGCAAATAACGTAATAACAATCTAAAAATGCTACAACTATGAAAAGAATTTGTTTGATTGCTGCCTTGGCAGTTGTTCTGCCGATGGCAATGAATGCACAGGAAGTCAATCCTGTGATTGTAAATTCTACGGTAGAGTCTGCACAGCAGCGCACTGCCGAGATGAAAGCAAACGTTGAAAACGCCAAGCAGAATGTAGAGCAAATGGAACAAGCCCACAAGGATGCCAAAGCTGACATCAATGCCATCAAGGAGGAAATAAAGAAGGCGGAACAGGCTCATAAAGATGCTGCACAAGGCGTGAAGGATGCCAAGCAGGCACTGGAGAAAGCAAAGCAGACTGAGAAGAACGCCAAACAGAACATCAAGAACCTGAAGAATCAGCAGAAGCAAATCGAGAAAGCCGAGAAGCAGGCAAAAAAACAGGCTGCAGATGCCAAGAAAGCCCATAAGGATGAGCAGGCACGCCTGAAGGCTCAACAGAAAGCCGAGAAAGCACGCATCAAAGCTGAGAAAGCCGAGCAGCAGGCACAAAAGGCTGCCGCAGCAGTAAAATAATGTATTGTCAAACAGATAAATAGAAACATTGAACATGGATATAGATCTCATCAAATCCTGCGAGGCTAAAGCCAAAGAGTGGCTCACCTCACCCGTTTATGACGAACAGACCAAGGCCGAAGTGAAGGCCTTATTGGAAGCCGAGGACAAGACAGCCCTCGTGGATGCTTTCTATCAGAGTCTGGAATTCGGCACGGGTGGTCTGCGCGGCATCATGGGCGCAGGCACCAATCGCATGAACCGCTACATCGTAGGCGCTGCCACACAGGGCTTCGCCAACTATATCAACAAGGCTTTTGCCGGCAAGAAAGACATCGCTGTCGTCGTAGGTCACGACTGCCGCAACCATGGTCGCGAGTTTGCTGAGACCGTGGCTAACATCTTCTCCGCCAACGGCATCAAGGTCTATCTCTTCGAGAGCCTCCGCCCCACCCCTGAGATCAGCTTCGCCATCCGTCAGCTAAAGGCACAGGCAGGTGTCAACGTGACCGCCAGCCACAACCCGAAGGAGTACAATGGCTACAAGGCTTACTGGGAAGATGGCGCACAGGTGCTGGCTCCCCACGACACGGGCATCATCGACGAGGTCAACAAGGTGAGCGTGGATGATGTGAAATGGCAGGGCAACCCCGACCTGATTCAGATCATCGGCGGCGAGATGGACTGGGACTACCTGCAGGCTGTCAAGGAAGCCATGGTGGATCAGGACGTCATCAACCGCCAGAAGGACCTGAACATCGTCTATACCCCGCTGCACGGCACAGGCCGCGTCATCATCCCCGAGGCACTGCGCTCATGGGGCTTCCAGAACATCCATGTAGTGCCCGAGCAGATGGTCATCGACGGCAACTTCCCCACCGTGGTCAGCCCGAATCCCGAGAACTCCGAGGCCATGACTCTGGGCATGAAGCTGGGCACGAAGCTCAACGCAGACCTGGTGATAGCCTCCGACCCCGATGCTGACCGTCTGGCCATCGTATGCCGCAACCCGAAGGGTGAATGGGAAATCCTCAACGGCAACCAGACGTGCATGATGTTCGCCTGGTACATCATCGCCAACAAGAAGAAGCTCGGTCAGCTCAAGGGCAACGAATTCATGGTGAAGACCATCGTGACCACAGAAACCATTAAGAAGATTGCCGACAAGAACGGTGTGGAGATGATGGACTGCTACACGGGCTTCAAGTGGATTGCCGCCCTCATCCGTGAGAACGAAGGCATCAAGAAGTACATCGGTGGCGGCGAGGAGAGCTTCGGTTTCCTGCCCTTCGACAAGGTTCGCGACAAGGACAGCCCCGCCAGCATCTGCCTCATCTGCGAGATTGCTGCATGGGCCAAGGACAACGGCAAGACGCTCTACGACCTGCTCATGGATATCTACCTCGAGTATGGTTTCACGCTCAATCACACCATCAACGTGGTGCGTCCAGGCAAGACCGGTGCCGACGAGATCAAGCAGATGATGGTGGACTTCCGCGGCAGCAAGGCTCCCAAGATGCTCGCAGGTTCCAAGATCATCTGCACGAAGGACTATCAGGCACTGACCGCTACCGACGACAAGGGCAACGTGACGAAGCTCGACATGCCCGCCAAGAGCAACGTGCTGCAGTGGTTCACAGAGAGCGGCATCAAGATCAGCGTGCGCCCCAGCGGTACAGAGCCCAAGATCAAGTTCTACATCGAGGCTCCCGCAGAGATGCAATGCCCGAAGTGCTACACCTCAGCAACTGCTGAAGCCATGGCACAGGTGGAAGCCGTCAAGAAAGACCTGGGCATCTGATGAAGACCATTTGGGCTTGCCTCTGTGCAGGCGACATATTATTAAGGAGAGAGGGCGCTGACGGCGCCTTCTCTCTTCCCTATGGGGACGAGCCGCCCGTGGCGCTGCAACCCTGGAGCAACATCACCACGATTGACAATTTAAAGATTGACAATTTTAGGATTGGAGATTTTAAGATTGATGGCCCTGCGCAGCCTAAATCCTTAAATAAAAAATCTTTAAATCCTAAAATATCCCTGTGTGTTGTTCGCCTGGACAAACCCGTGGTGGGCGTTGAGAGCTTGGAGATGATGGGCCTCAGGAAGTCCCATGCCGTGCTCAGTCCTGAGGAGTACCAACTGGCTAGCAAGGCTGCCGAGCTGATCTATTGGGACCAGAACACCAAGTATTGCGGCGTGTGTGGTGCTCCTACCAAATGGATGACGGACATCAGCAAGAAATGCCCCGAATGCGGAAAGGAGTGGTGGCCAAGTCCCTCCACGGCCATTATTGTGAGGGTTTGTAGAATAAGACAATCGGACAATTTACAATCGGACAGTTGCAATAAAGGGAACGCTATACAATCGTCAAATTGTCAATCGTCAAATTGTCAAATTTCCGAGGTCCTCTTGGTTCGCGCCCGCAACTTCCGCAGCAACCACTACGGACTGGTGGCCGGCTTCCTTGAGACAGGCGAGTCGCTGGAAGAATGTGTGGAGCGTGAATTGCGCGAGGAAGTGGGTATTCGCATCAAGAACCTGAAGTACTTTGGCTCGCAACCATGGCCCTACCCTTTCGGCCTCATGGTAGGCTTCACAGCCGACTATGCCGACGGTGAAATCCGCCTGCAGAAGGAAGAGCTCACGGAAGGCGGCTGGTTCACACGCGACAACATGCCACCCATCCCTGACAAGGCCTCCATTGCACGTCGTCTGATAGACGACTGGCTGCTTGCGGAGCCTTGAAAAACAGAAACTGAAGACAAGGTAATTAAAAAGGGGCGCAAAAGCTTGCTTTTCACGCACAAACATCGTACTTTTGCACACAATTTAGCCGTGATGGAACAATCCATGTACGATAAACTGCTCTCACTGCCCCTGTTTCAGGGGCTTGGACAGGCAGACCTCACACGCATCCTCGAGTCCACGCACCTGACCTTCGAGACTGCAGAACCAGAGACACTGCTTGTGGAGCAAGACAGCCTGTGCGATGGCATCGTCTTCGTCATGGACGGCATCGTGGAGAGCACAACACAGTCGGCCGACCACACCTGGAGCGTTGTAGAACAACTGCCGACACCGTTGGCCATTGGGTTGGAATCGCTCTATGGCAGCACACGTGTGTACCAGCAGACCTGTAGAGCTGCCACCACCGTTCACACTTTGCGTGTGGATAAACGCACCATCGCTGCGTTGACAGGCTATTTTGAGGTCTTTCGCATCAATGTCCTCAACACACTCTCTACGCTTGTGGCACGTCAGCGCCAGCAGCAGTGGACACCCGCCCCGACATCGCTCAAAGGGCGCATCGTGCAGTTCCTAAGAACACGGCTCCAGCGCCCTGCTGGTCCCAAATCATTTCAAGTGACCCTGCGCACGTTGGGCAACTATCTGGGCGAAGACCCCCGCTACGTCTCGCGCGCACTACACACCTTGCAACAGCAAGGTCTGCTACACCTCGGACGGGGAACCATAACAGTGCCATCGTTCGAAAACCTGCTTAAAGAAACACTTTAACCAATGAGAGAGAATCCATTCTTTAATAAGAATTACCACACACCTCACAACACAGCTCCCTTCAACCGCATTCTGCTTGAAGACTATGAGCCGGCCATCCTCGAAGGCATCCGACAGGACGATGCTTTTATCCAACGCATCATTGACAATCCTGAGCCGCCAACCTTCGATAACACCATCGCCATCACTACGCCCGACGACATGTTGGAGCGTGTCACCAAGGTGTTCTTCAACCTCCTCTCTGCAGAGACCAACGACGAGATGGATGAACTGGCGCAGAAGATGTCACCCATCCTCACAGAGCACGCCAACAACATCATCTTCAACAAGCGATACTTTGAGCGCGTGAAAGCGGTCTGGGAGCAATACCATCAACCCTCAGCCCTCAACCCTCACCCCTCAACCCTCATCCCTCCGCTCGGCCCAACGGGACGCTTGACCCTTCAAGAACCCTCACCCCTCAACCCAACCTCCCCTCGCCCCCTCACCCCCGAGGAGCAGATGCTGTTGGAAAAGGCTTACGACGGTTTCATCCGTGCCGGTGCCGCCTTGGACGAAGCGGGGCAGACTCGCCTGCGCGAGATCAACAACCAAATGAGCCTGCTCACCCTGCAGTTCTCGCAGAACAGACTCAAAGCTACCAACGCCTACCAGCTGCACATCACCGACGAGGCCGACCTTAGCGGCTTACCCGATTCCGCCCGCGAGGCTGCAGCGCTCGCCGCCAAAGAGCAAGGCAAGGAGGGCTGGCTCTTCACGCTGCAAGCACCCTCCTACGGCCCCTTCATCACCTATGCCGACAACCGTGAGCTGCGCCGCCAGATGTATATGGCCAAGAACACCATCTGCGTTCAGGGCACGCCATTCGACAACGAGACGTTGGTGGCTCAGATTGTCAACCTACGCCAAGAGCGTGCTAAGCTCCTGGGGTACAAAACTTTTGCCGACTATGTCTTGAAAGAGCGGATGGCTGAGACCGCTGACAATGTCTATCACCTGCTCGACCAACTCTTGGAAGCCTATATGCCCACGGCACACAAGGAAGTGCAGGAGATTGAGGACATGGCACATCGTCTCGAAGGCGAGAACTTCGAGCTGCAGCCATGGGATTTCTCCTACTATGGCCATAAGCTGAAGAAGGAGCGCTACGACATCGACGCAGAGATGCTCAGACCTTATTTACAACTCGCGCGCGTGAAAGAAGGCGTCTTCGGACTTGCCACACGCCTCTACGGCATCACCTTCCGCGAGAACAAGGACATCCCCGTCTATCACCCCGACGTGCAGGCCTACGAAGTTCTTGATCAGGACGGCAGTTTCCTGGCAGTTCTCTACACCGACTTCTACCCCCGCAAGGGCAAACAGGCGGGAGCCTGGATGACCAGTTTCAAGGAGCAGTGGATAGGTCCCTCCGACGAAGATCCCAAGCGCATGGAAAACAGCCGTCCACACGTTTCGCTCGTGATGAACTTCACGAAGCCGACAGAGACGAAACCCGCCCTGCTGACGCTGGGCGAGGTGGAGACCTTCCTGCATGAGTTCGGCCATGCCCTCCATGGCATCTTCGCCAACACGCGCTTTGCCAGTCTCTCAGGCACCAGCGTCTATTGGGATTTCGTGGAGTTACCCTCACAGCTGATGGAGAACTTCGCCGTGGAGCCCGACTTCCTCAACACCTTCGCTGCGCACTACGAGACAGGCGAGCCCATCCCCGCAGACCTCATCCAGCGAATCATTGACAGCCGCAACTTCCAGGTGGCCTACGCCTGCATCCGTCAGGTGAGCTTCGGACTTCTTGACATGGCCTACTACACACTGACGGAGCCTTTCTCCGCTGATGTAAAGGCCTTCGAGAGCAAAGCCTGGGAGCGTGCACAGCTGCTGAAGGAGATCCCCGGCACCTGCATGACCGTGCAGTTCGGGCACATCATGTCTGGCGGTTATGCCGCAGGCTACTACAGCTACAAATGGGCCGAGGTGCTGGACGCCGATGCCTTCGCCGTCTTCAAGGAGCACGGCATCTTCGACCGCGAGACAGCCCAGCGCTTCCGCGACTGCATCCTCTCGCGCGGTGGAACCGAGCACCCCATGACCCTCTACAAGCGCTTCCGCGGAAGCGAACCAACCATTGACGCACTCCTCAAGCGGAATGGAATAAAAAGACCCACCCCCGACCCCTCCCGTAATGGAGGGGAGCGCCTGCGGAGTGAAAGATAAATACTTTTTTCTTTGAAAACATTTTAACCAACATGGATAATAAAGACCATACAACGCGCCAGCCTTCCCCCTCCCTAACGGGAGGGACCAGGGGTGGGTCCATATTAGACCGTCGCTACCTGCGCATGGCGCGCATCTGGAGCGAAAACAGCTACTGCGTACGCCGACAAGTGGGCGCGCTGATTGTGAAAGACAAGATGATTATCAGCGACGGCTACAACGGCACCCCCTCGGGCTTCGAAAACATCTGCGAGGAGGACGGAGTCACGAAGCCCTACGTGCTCCACGCCGAGGCCAACGCCATCACCAAGATAGCTCGCTCGGGCAACAACTCCGAGAGCGCCACGCTCTACGTGACCGACTCCCCCTGCATCGAGTGCTCCAAGCTCATCATCCAGGCCGGCATCCGCCGCGTCGTCTATGCCCGCGACTACCGTCTCTCCGACGGCATCGACCTGCTGCGCCGTGCCCACATCGAAGTGGAGCACATGCCCATTGAGGGGTATGAGTGAGGTTATTTAAAGGTTAAAGGTTTAAAAGGTTCAAGAGTTTAAGAGTTCAAGAGTTCAAGAGTTTAAGGAAAATCACTTTTCACTCCCTACGCTCCCCTTTAGGGGGCTCGGGGGCATTACATTTTCATAAGAAATGAATATCAAGTCCCGTCTCGTCCCGCTGCTTCTGGCGTTGTCCGTGATTCTCGGCATCGGCATCGGCCTGTTCTATGCCAACCACTTTTCGGGCAACCGTCTGAATATTATCAACACGGGCAGCAACAAGCTGAACTATCTGTTGCAGATCATCGACAACAACTACGTCGATACCATCAATGTCAACGACCTCGTCGAGGACGCTATGCCCGCCATCCTCTCAGAGCTCGACCCGCACTCCAGCTACATCAGTGCCTCCGAAGCCGAGGAGACGGGCGAAGAGCTGAAAGGCAGTTTCTCCGGCATCGGCATTCGCTTCACGGTGCAGAAAGACACCGTCAATGTGATGAACGTCATCAAGGGTGGTCCTTCCGAGAAGGTGGGCGTTCTTGCCGGCGACCGCATCATTGCCGCCGACGACAGCACACTCGTCGGCATGGAGAGCCGTGATATCATGAAGCGGCTGCGTGGCCCCAAGGAATCCAAGGTGAAACTCACCATCGTGCGTCATGGTTACAAGAAGCCTATCAACATCACTGTTGTACGCGGAGATGTGCCTGTGGAGAGCGTCGATAGCTACTTCATGCTGAACGACAACACGGGCTATATCTCCATCGAGAGCTTTGGTGAGACCACTTATCCCGAGATGCTCACAGCGCTGGCACAGTTGAATATGCGTGGCATGAAAAACCTCGTCATCGACCTACGCGGCAACCGAGGCGGCTACATGCAAACGGCCATCATGATGGTCAATGAGTTCCTGCCAGGCGGACAGCTGGTGGTCTATACCGAAGGCCGCAAGTCAGCACGCGAGGAATACCGCACCGACGGCCGCGGTTCCTTCCAGCAACTGCCGCTCATCGTGCTCGTGGATGAAGGCTCCGCCTCCGCTTCCGAGATCTTTGCCGGTGCCATCCAGGACAACGACCGCGGCACCATCATCGGGCGCCGCAGCTTCGGCAAAGGCCTTGTGCAACAGCCCATTGAGTTCAAGGACGGCAGCGTCGTGCGCCTCACCATAGCCCGCTACTACACGCCCTCCGGCCGCTGCATCCAGAAGCCATATGAGAAGGGAAAGGGCGAAGAGTATGAAAACGACCTCATGGCCCGCTACGAACGCGGCGAGTTCTTCTCCGCCGACAGCATCCATCAGGACGGCCCAGAGTACAAGACGCGCATCGGGCGCACCGTCTATGGCGGCGGCGGCATTATGCCGGACATCTTCATCCCCGAAGACACCACGCTCTACACCAGCTACTACAAAGAAGCGCAATTCTCGGGCCTCACCATCCAGTACGCCTTCCTCTTTACCGACCAGCATCGCCAACAGCTCATGAGCTTCAAGAATGTAGGCGCAATGGAGGCGTGGCTCAAGCGCCAGAACCTCTTGGAGCAGTTTGCCCGCTACGGCGAAGAACACGGTCTCAAACGTCGCAACCTGATGCTGCAGCGCAGCGCTCCACTCTTTGAGCGTTCACTCATCGCCAACATCATCTACAACGCCCAGGACCAGCAGTGGCGCCTGCAATATCTCAGCAAGGAAGACCCCACCATCCAACGCGCCATCCAACTCTTCGAAGCTGGCGAATCCGTGCCTACGCTGCCCTGCGAGGAATAATTTATAAGACAACGAATTACACGAATTTAACGAATTATCTTCTGTCGTTGCAATTCAGAAATAAACAGATTGAATTATCAAGCATTTTCATATATGAAAAATAAAGTAATAATAAGCCGTGTGTTGCTTGCCGTTCTGGGGGTTGGTGTATGCCTTGCTGTATATTTGGGAATCAATGAATACAAAGCAAAACAGCAAGAAAAAATAGAATCGGCAATAAAAGCTACAAACGAATTTATAGAAGATACCAAAAGCCCCTCTAAACCCAAATCCTATGAAGAAGCGTTCAATATGCTTAACCACAATAATACTTCCGAAGAATTTGCCGAGTTTATGAGAATGAAGTTAGTGCAAGAACAATCCAACAATATACCATTTGAACAAACAGACTTTTTCCGTAAATGGGATAGTGATTATAAGAAATTGTTTCAATATAACTAAGACATAATCCTATATTCCTACTTGCAATGAAGAATTCGTATAATTCGTGAAATTCGTTGTGATAAAGAGGAATGTTCACATGACAAAGTCTGAAGTCCGACAGGAGATTCGTCGCCGTAAGGCAGCCTGCTCCGCAGAGGAGCGGGCATCCCTATCGCGCGAGGTGACTGCCAAGCTCGTGGCCACCCCGCAATGGCAGCAGGCCCACACCGTCCTGCTCTACCACTCCCTGCCCGATGAGGTCGCGACACACGACCTCATCACCGAAGCCCTGTCCGCAGGCAAGCGTGTCCTGCTGCCCGTTGTCGTGGGCGACGACCTCGAGCTCCGCTTCCTGCCCACTCCCGACTCCCTCCGCGAAGGCGCCTTCCACATCTTGGAGCCCACCGGAGCCCCCTTCACAGACTACGCCGCCATCGACCTCGCCGTCATCCCCGGTGTCGCCTTCACCCCCGACGGCCGTCGTCTCGGCCGTGGCCGCGGCTACTACGACCGCCTCCTCGCCCGCTTCTCCACTCCCTCCTTTAACCACTCCCCCTCATTGAAAGAGAGGGAACCCGCTGGTGAGCCTTCCCCCTACCTCATCGGCCTCTGCTGGCCATTCCAGCTCCTTGCCGACATCCCCACCGAGCCCCACGACCTCACCATGCACGCCGTCATCGCCTGACGCAAATTGTCTCCCAACAGCATCTTTATCCAACGAGCGGGATGAATTTGTTCTTGGCGAGCCTTCCTCTTCTGCAATTAAGAGCAAGTCGCTACCTCAATACGATTCTCTCAATAACCTGGGCGCCGACGTACTCATTGAGACGACGGACAAGCATGGCACGGCCGGCCATCAGCTCAGCACGCAGGACAGAGCTGGTGAGGTGGACGTAGAGGACACGGTTGCGAATCTGCACATCGGCCGTGTGACGAGCCACGCCGGGGCCCATCACCTCCGGCCACGACTCAACGAGGCGATACTCGTTGTAGGGGGTCTCCAACCCTTCCTCGCGCAGGAACTGCCGCACAAGCTGGCCTACGGCTTCGGCTTTCTGTTTTCTCATTCCTCTATCCTCCCCTGACTGACGTGGAACAATCGGTAGTCGCCGCCCATCTGTGCCAGAATCTGGTCGAGATGGTCGCGGTTGGTGTCGGTGATAAAAATCTGCCCGAAGCTGTCGCCCGAGACAAGGCGCACGATCTGCTCCACGCGGCTGGCATCGAGCTTGTCGAAGATGTCGTCGAGCAGCAGCAAGGGCGTGGTCTTGCTGCCCGTGCGCCGCAGGAAATCAAACTGCGCCAGCTTCAGAGCGATGAGATAGGTCTTGTTCTGCCCCTGCGAACCCTCGCGCTTGATGGGGAAACCGCCCAGCGTCATCTCCAGTTCGTCCTTGTGAATGCCGTGCAGCGAGTAGCCCATCACAAGGTCCTTGGCACGGTCGCGCTGAATAACCTCCAGCAGCGGACCGCGCTGGGCATGGGAGACATACTGCAAGCCCACCTGTTCCTTGTCCTGACTGACATGAGCGTAAATCTGCTGGAAGACGGGTTTGAAGGCCTCCACATAACGCGCCCGAGCCTCATAGACAATGGTGCCATAGCGTGCCATCTCCTCCTCCCACAGCGCCAGCAGATCGAGATCCGGACCAGGCTCCTCAATCTTCAACAGAGCATTGCGCTGCTGAAGGGCTTTGTTGTAGCTCATGAGGGCATCAAGGTAGCGGCGGTCGGTCTGCGAGATGACGACGTCCATGAAGCGACGGCGCTCTTCGCTGCCCCCGCTGATGAGCAGGCTGTCCAATGGCGACACCATCACCAACGGCAGCAGGCCGATGTGCTCGGCCAAGCGCTTGTAGGGCTTCTTGTTGCGCTTCAGCTGTTTCTTTGTGCCGCGCTTCATCCCCATGTAGATCTCCTCGGGCGTTCCGTCCTCATGGACATACTGCCCCTGCAGGACGGCGAAGTCGGCATCGTGGTGAATGCAGGCACTGTCAGCAGCTCCGGTCGAGCTTTTGCAGAGCGACAGGAAATAGATTGCGTCCAGCAGGTTCGTCTTGCCCTCGCCGTTGCTACCGATGAAACAGTTCATCTTCGGAGAGAACGTGAGATCAGCCTGATGGATGTTCTTATAATGTAGGATAGAAAGCTCACGGAGCACCATGAAACCAGCACTTTTCGAATAAAACGCCACAAAGGTAGTTAAATAATGGCGTAAAACATGAAATATTACCCCAAAAAGTTGAGCATCCCAAAGAATTTAACTACTTTTGCGGCGCTTTTTGCAGGCGTCACGCCTGCGTTCCTCGAAATAACAACAAAAAACATATCAAAAACAATGGCAAAGAAAGAACAACAGAACGTGGCTGTCGAGAACATCGAAGCCGTGACCAAGACTGAAGCATTCATCGACAAGTACAAGAAGCACATCGTGTATGGCATCTGTGCCATCATCGTCATCGCTGCTGCCATCATCGCTTATGTGCAGTTCGTCAGCAAGCCCCGTACACAGAAGGCCAACGAAGCCCTCTTCCGCTGCGAGACTTACTTCCAGGCTGACAACTACGAGAAGGCCCTCAACGGCGACGGTCAGGATTGCATCGGTTTCCTGAAGCTCATCGACGAGTATGGCTGCACAGATGCCGCCAACCTCGCAAAGCTCTATGCTGGCGTGAGCTATGCTCAGATGCAGAAGTACGACGAGGCCGCCAAGATGCTGGAGGACTACGACCTTCAGGATGACGCCGTCATCTCACCCGCTGCCCTCGGCGCTCTCGGCAACGTCTATGCACAGCTTGGCCAGAACGACAAGGCCATCAAGACCCTGCTGAAAGCCGCTAAGCTCGCTGACAGCGACAGCCTCACCCCGACCTTCCTGATTCAGGCCGGCGAACTCTACGAGGCTGAAGGTCAGCCCGAGAAGGCCCTCGCCCTCTACAACCAGATCAAGAAAGAGTACGTCAACTCCATCGCTTATCAGGAGATTGACAAGTACATCGAGCGCGTCAGCAAGTAATCATGGCAACAGCCTATCACCATCTCTCCGACTACGATGCCGCATCCATTCCCTCCACCAAGGGGATGCGCTTCGGCATCGTCGTCGCAGACTGGAATGACCGCTACACTTATGCAATGGCCGAAGCCGCCATTGACACATTGCGAACTCACGGTGTCAGCGAAAGTGACATCATTGTAAAACACGTCCCGGGCAGCTTCGAGCTGGTCTATGGTGCTACCTGGATGACCCAGAACATGAGCGTTGATGCTGTCATCGCCATCGGCTGTGTCATCCGTGGCGACACCCCTCACTTCGACTACATCTGTCAAGGCACCACACAAGGCCTGGCAGAGTTGAACCTCCGTGGCGAGATTCCCGTCATCTATGGACTCCTCACCTGCAACACCCCCGAGCAGGCTGAAGCGCGCACGGGCGGCGTCCTCGGCAACAAAGGCACGGAGTGCGCCGTCACGGCCATCAAGATGGTGGCTTACGGTAAGAAATAAGTGGCAAAAGAGAAACAGAAAACCATCAATATCAAAAACCGCAAGGCGGAGTTTGATTACTATTTGATGGAGAAATACACCGCAGGACTGGTGTTGACGGGCACGGAGATTAAAAGCATCCGACTCGGCAAGGCCAGTCTTGTTGATACATATTGTGTCATCATTCAGGGTGAAGTGTGGGTGAAGAACATGAACATCGCACAGTACTTCTACGGCACCTACAACAACCACGCTGCACGGCGCGACCGCAAGCTGCTCCTGAACCGCCGCGAGATCCACCGCCTGCAGAACGCCACCAAGAGCCCGGGCTTCACCATCGTTCCCACGCTCCTCTTCATCGACGAGAACGGGCGCGCCAAACTCGACATCCATCTGGCCCGAGGCAAGCACGCCTACGACAAGCGCGAGACCCTCAAAGAAAAGGAGGACCGACGCGACATCAGCCGACAATTCAAGCACAACTATTAGCGTGCCCGAAAGTTCCCCTTTCGGGATAATCCCATGATAGCCCCACACGCCCTCTCCCCGCTCCGTGAAGCCATCGCCCAACGCCGCCCCCTCATCCTTGACGGCGCCATGGGAACGATGATCCAATCCTATCACCTGAGCGAAGCGGACTATCGCGGCACGGCTGACGGCTGCAGCCGCACATTCCCCGAACTCCCCGGACAGCAGACGGGCAACAACGACCTGCTCTGCCTCACCCGCCCCGACATCATCGCCGACATCCACCGACGCTACCTCGAAGCGGGCGCGGACATCATCACCACCAACACCTTCAACGCCCAGCGCATCTCGCTCGCCGACTACGGCTGCGAACATCTGGTGCGCGACATCAACCTCGCCGCCGTGCGCATCGCTCGCGAAAGCTGCGCACAAGCTACTCGGCTACCCGATGCCATGAGACAGACGGCAGGGCCTTTTGTTGTCGGCTCCGTCGGTCCTACGAACAAATCGCTGTCGATGAGCCCCGACATCAACGACCCTGCTCTTCGTGCCATCACATTCAACGACCTCGCTGAAGCCTACACCGAGCAGATGACGGCCCTCATCGAGGGAGGCGTGGATGCCCTGCTGCTGGAGACCTGCTTCGACACGCTCAATGCCAAAGCAGCACTCTATGCCGCCGAGGAAGCTATGTGCAGGACTGGCAGACGCTGTCCCGTCATGCTCTCTGCCACCGTCAGCGACCGTGCCGGTCGCCTGCTCAGCGGACAGACACTCGAAGCCTTCTTCATCTCCGTCAGCCACGCGCCACTCCTGAGCATCGGACTCAACTGCTCTTTCGGCGCCGAGGAGATGCTGCCACATATCCGCACGCTCAGGAAACTCGTCAATGCCCATAACTTACGCGCGCGCGTACCTATTTATATTAGTGCCCATCCCAACGCCGGCCTCCCCAATCAACTGGGGCAATACGACGAGACGCCGGAGCTCATGGCCTCGCACGTCAGCCCCTTCTTGGAAGAAGGGCTTGTAGATATCATCGGTGGCTGCTGCGGCACAACTGATGAGCACATCAAAGCCATCAAGGAACTGACCCTCACCCGGCTCTCCAGCGAGGAGGAGAACAATGCTATTGCTCCGAAGCTGTGCGCTAGCCATCCCACCTCCAGAGGGGGTGGGTCATTCTCCGGCCTGGAGCCTCTCACACTCACGCCCGAAGTGGCATTCATCAATGTCGGCGAGCGCTGCAATGTCGCAGGTTCGCGCAAGTTCCTGCGTCTGATCAAGGAGAAGAACTACGAGGAAGCAGTGGAGATAGCCCGCAAGCAGGTGGAGGACGGTGCCCTGGTGCTGGACATCAATCTCGATGACGGTCTCTTGGACACACAAGCTGAGATGTGCCACTTCCTAAACCTGCTGGCAGCAGAACCCGACATCTGCCGCGTGCCCTTCATGGTTGACTCGTCACGTTGGGACGTCATCCGTGCAGCGCTGGGCTGCATACAAGGGAAGTGCATCGTGAACAGCATCTCGCTCAAGGAGGGCGAGGCAGTCTTCCTGGAACATGCACGCGAGATACATCGCATGGGAGCTGCCGTCATCGTGATGGCCTTCGACGAAGAAGGACAGGCCTCTACCTTCGAGCGTCGCATCGCCGTGTGTGAACGCGCCTATCACCTGCTCACCGAACAAGCCGACTTCCCTGCAGAAGACATCATCTTCGACCCCAATATTCTGGCCATTGCCACTGGTATGCCGGAGCACGACCGCTACGCGCTCGACTTCATCCGTGCCACGGCATGGATCAAGGAACATCTGCCCGGCGCACACGTCAGTGGCGGCGTCAGCAACCTCAGCTTCTCATTCCGAGGCAACAACTACCTTCGCGAAGCCATGCACGCCGTGTTCCTCTACCACGCCCGAAAGGCTGGCATGGGCATGGCCATCGTCAACCCTGCCACATCTGTCACCTATGCCGACATCCCCGCCGACCAGCTTGAAGTCATCGAAGATGCCATTCTGGCGAGAAGGGATGATGCCTGCGAGCGATTGATAGAAGACACAATCCTCGCTCGGCCCCAAGGGACGCTCGACTCTTCGAGAACTTCTCCTGATAGGGAGGGGGATGCTGGTTCACAGTTCTCGGGCAATAGCGAGGCCCTCCCACTCACGGGGAAACAGGGAGAAGGTCTCCATTCCATTGCATCCCGCCTCATTTCTGCCCTGCGCCGAGGCATCACCGACACGCTGGAGGCTGACCTCGCAGAGGCGCTCAATGAATACCCGTCGCCCATCGCCATCATCGAAGGGCCGCTGATGGAAGGAATGAATCTCGTGGGCAAGTTGTTTGGCGAGGGAAAGATGTTCCTGCCACAAGTGGTGAAGACAGCTCGCACCATGAAGCGCGCCGTGGAGATTCTGCAACCCGCCATCACAGCAGCTTCCCACTCTGACGAGACAGATAAGGGTACAAAGCGGCCCAAAATACTTGTGGCTACGGTTAAAGGCGACGTCCACGACATCGGCAAGAACATCGTGGCAACCGTGATGGCGTGCAACGGCTACGAGGTGATAGACCTCGGCGTGATGGTGCCTGCAGAAACCATTGTGGAAAAGACGCTGAAGCTGAAGCCGGATGTCATTGGCCTTTCAGGACTTATCACACCTTCGCTCGAAGAGATGGTACACACCGTTCATCTGTTGGACGAGGCGGGCATCAGCATCCCGGTGATGATTGGCGGTGCCACCACCAGCGCTCTTCACACCGCCTTGAAGATAGCACCCGTCTATCACGGCCCTGTCCTCCACGTGTGCGATGCATCACAGAACGCGCCTCTTGCAGCCCCCTTCCTGAACCCCGCCACACAGGCCGAGGCACAGGATGCGCTGGCCAAGGAGCAAGCAGCCCTGCGTGCCCAGGCTGAAGACAAGAGGCATACAGACCTAACTACCTTCGAAGAGGCACGCGAACAAAAACCGAAGTACTTCTAAAGGCCCACCCCCTAACCCCTCCCGTAAGGGAGAGGGGCTCTAGCTAATAGCCCTAAATTATACATTATCAATTATACCTTGTCTAAATGTTGCCCAGTATTTCCGATTCCCAACTGAAAGCCGCTGCCTCCGAGGGCATGGATGCTTTCTTCACGCTCATCACGGATACGCTACTTGAAGCCATCGGCGGCGAACTGAATGCCACAACCATGCAGCAACTCAACAGCGAACAAATCACGCTGCTCGCCTATAGAATGCTGCGCGACGAAGTGATGGACGGCGGCTTCATCCAGCTCATCCACAACGGTCTTGGTCCATTCATCTTCTTGAATCCTTTTGCCAAAGCCATGCGTCTGTGGGGGGAAGAGATAGAAACCGAGGGTACCACCATCCTCCACGATTTCTCCAAGCTCATCTACAAAGGTCGCAAGCTCTTTGAACAATATGGCGAAGAAGTCACCCGCCCCTGCAGCGACGAGGAGTTTATGGCGCTCTTCGAGCAATACCCTGCATTTGATGACTTAGACGATGCCTTCATCGAAGCAGAAGAAGACATCACCACGCTCATCGCCTACTACATCGATAAGCATATCGGTGACTTAGTTGAAATCAGCTAAGCGCACCATTACTAAAAAACTCGCTAAGCATTCTCCTGATCCAGCACTTCATACACGGAGTGCTGGCTCTTGTATTCAGGAACGATGCGCTTCATCTGCCGCACAGTCTCCATATTGTTGAACTCGTGGCTGACGCGCACGAGCTCATCTATCCACTGGCAGACTTCATCGTAGTCGTATTCGCGCACCTGCGCAATCTTTATCTTATTGTTGAAAGTGGGCAGCGTAACCTCAGCATCATTCAGCACCTCCTCATACAGCTTCTCACCGTCGCGCAGTCCTGTGAACTGGATATCCACGTTAGGGGCACCACTCAGACGGATCATTCGGCGTGCGAGATCGGCAATCTTCACGGGCTGTCCCATATCGAAGACAAAGATTTCGCCACCCTTGCCCATCGTACCGGCTTCCAACACCAGCTTACAAGCCTCGGGAATCAGCATGAAGTAGCGGATGATGTCGGGATGTGTCACCGTCACAGGGCCACCCTTGCGAATCTGTTCACGGAAGAGCGGGATAACAGAACCGTTGGAGCCCAGCACATTGCCAAAGCGCGTTGTCACGAACTGCGTCGTCTCCTTCTGTCCTGACGACTCAGCATTCAACTTGTTATGGCGGTCGAGAGATTGGACATAAATCTCGCAGATGCGCTTGGAGCAACCCATCACGTTGGTGGGATTCACAGCCTTGTCCGTGGACACCATGACAAACTTCTTCACGCCATACTTCACCGACAAGTCAGCAATCGTGCGCGTGCCCAGAACATTGTTAAGCACAGCCTCGCTGGGATTGTCCTCCATCATGGGGACGTGCTTATAGGCAGCAGCATGGAAGACATATTGAGGTTTGTAGGTCTTGAAGATATTCTCCATGCGATCGGCATTGGTGATGCTGGTGACAATGGTGACGGCTTCCACCTCGGGGAACTCGCGCTTCAGCATCAGTCGGATGTCATGCTGTGGTGTTTCAGCGGAGTCCACCAGGATGAGCTTCTCGGGACCGAACTGTGCTATCTGTCGCACCATCTCGGAACCAATGCTTCCGGCGGAACCCGTGATGAGAATCTTGGAACCGCTGAGCAGACGTGCCACTGCATCAAGATCTACCTCAATCTCATTACGAGGCAGCAAGTCCTCAATTTCAACCTCCTTAATCTGAGAGGCGTTGATGTCGCTATGTCCGTCCCACTTCTGGCCGGTATCGAAGACATAAATGCTAATACCAGCATCCACCAGCTGGTTCACCAATTCCTGATTATTGATGAAATCCTCGCGCTTCAGCGGCGACACGAGAAATGCCTTTACGCCTTTGCGCTGCATGACCTCCAGCAGGTGTTCGTCGTTGCGATACACTTCCACGCCCTGCAGCATATGACCAACCATTTCTTCTTCATCACAGACAAAACCTTTCAACGAGAAGCGGGTGGGAAAGCCCACGTGAATGGTCTTCGCCAGCGCTATGCCACCTTCCCTGACACCATAGATGAATGCACGGCGCAGGTTCTTATCCTCAATCACTTTCTCATACGTATATTTCATCATCACGCGCATAGTCACCATAACAGCAGTGGCCAGCAGGAAGATGAAGAAGAGTTCCTTCATGGGAATCGGCAGGAAGACCTTATCGAAATTCAGGAATGAACGAGCAATAAAGATGCAAATGATGCCAAATAAATTAGCAAGACCTACACGATAGACATCCGCAAACGAGGAATAGCGCAAGACACCTGAATAGGTGCGCATCATCCTGAATCCGGCCAAAAAGAAGAGCAGATAGATGAGTAGCGTGTAGAGAATAGAGACGAAATTGTCAGCCGTAAAAGCAACGCCACGGTCCAGTGCCACACAAAAGAAGCCTGACAACACTACGACTGCACAATCAAACAGCAAAACGCACCAATAAGGCAATGCCTGACGCGAGAAATACCAGCTCGCTATATTTTTGATAAAGTTCGCAATCATACTAAAAAATGTGTAAGTGTACCTTTTTAACGTGGCAAAGGTAGTCAATATTTATGAGCTGACAAGTTTTTTTGCAAGGTTTTCTATAAAAATCGAAAAAAAGATGTTAAAGCGTCACTCATGCCAATCGTTTTTTGTATCTTTGCGCCATGAAACAAGCAATGCTCCTGGCAGCAGGTCTTGGCACTCGCCTGCGCCCTCTGACCGACACGATGCCCAAGGCCCTTGTGCCCGTGGCAGGCCAACCCCTACTCTATCATGTTCTCCTTCGTTTGAAGGCTGCGGGTTTCGAGCGCGTGGTTGTCAACGTCCATCATTTTGGCGAACAGATTATCGACTATCTGGCTGCCAACGACAACTTTGGCATTGACGTCCGCATCAGCGACGAGCGTGGTCTGCTTCTGGACACAGGCGGCGGCATCCGCAAGGCGGCTCCCCTCTTCGACACCGACAGCCCCGTCTTCATTCACAACGTAGATATCCTCTCCGACCTCGACATTGCAGCCCTCTACGCAGCCTATGAGCAAGCTGGTGACATTGATGCAGCCCTCGTGGTATCGCCCCGTCACACGCCACGACAGCTGCAGTTCGAGCCAACCACACACCGTCTGCTCGGCTGGCAGAACACCCAGACAGGTGAACTCCGTGGTCCGCTGGCCGAGATGCTCCAAGGCGCTACGACCGTGCCCGCAGACGTCGCCGTCCCACTGGCTTTTGCCGGCATACACCTGATTTCCCCACGTCTCTTCCCCCTCATGGCAGACTATCCAGAGAAGTTCTCCATCATCACTTTCTACCTGAACATCTGCGGTTCCCACAAGCTCGTCGGCTATGAGCAGTCTCACTTCCGTTTCATGGACGCAGGGAAACTCGAAACCCTTGCCACCGCTGAAGAATTCCTCAAAAACCTATAAGGTCTTATGCAAAAAATCATCATCCTCGATTTCGGATCACAGACCACACAGCTCATCGCCCGTCGTGTGCGTGAACTGGACACTTTCTGCGAGATTCTGCCCTACAACAAGTTCCCACAGGACGACCCTGATGTCATCGGTGTAATCCTCAGTGGTTCACCCTTCTCGGTCTATGACCCCGAAGCCTTCAAGATCGACCTCTCCATGCTACGTGGCCGCTATCCCATCCTCGGCATCTGCTATGGCGCACAGTTCATCAGCCACACCCTCGGAGGCCGTGTGGAGCCGGCTCCCAGTCGCGAATACGGTCGTCAGCACCTGACCTCCATCGACCTTGACAACCCCCTCTTTAAGGGCTTCGAGATGGGCTCACAGGTGTGGATGAGCCATGGCGACACCATCACCGCCATCCCCGAAGGCTTCCAGTGCATCGCCTCTACCGCATCCGTGAAGTACGCCGCCTACTATTGCCCTCAGCCCTCAGCTCGGCCCAGCGGGACGCTTGACCCCTCAGCCCTCAGCCCTCAGCCTTCATCCCTCAGCCCCATCTGGGGTGTTCAGTTCCATCCCGAAGTCTTCCACAGCACTCAGGGTTCCCTGCTTCTGAAGAACTTCGTTGTGAACATCTGCGGCAGCAGACAGGAGTGGAGTGCAGCCTCCTTCGTGGATACCACGGTAGCCGAGCTGAAGCAACAGCTGGGCAATGACCGCGTCATCCTGGGGCTCTCTGGAGGTGTAGATAGCAGCGTTGCCGCCGTGCTCATCAGCCGCGCCATCGGCGACCGCCTCACCTGTATCTTCGTCGATCACGGCATGCTCCGCAAGAACGAGTTCTCACAGGTCATGGAGGACTACAAAGTGCTCGGCCTGAATGTCATCGGCGTCGATGCTTCAGAGAAGTTCTTTGCTGACTTGGCTGGTGTCACAGAACCCGAGCAGAAGCGCAAGATTATCGGTCGCGACTTCGTGGAGGTCTTCAACGCCGAGGCAAAGAAAATTACAGATGCACGCTGGCTGGCTCAGGGTACCATCTACCCCGACCGCATCGAGTCACTCAACATCACCGGCAAGGTCATCAAGAGCCATCACAATGTCGGTGGCCTGCCCAAAGAGATGAACTTGCAGCTCTGCGAGCCATTGAAGTGGTTGTTTAAGGATGAGGTGCGACGCGTTGGCCGTCAACTTGGTATGCCTGATCACCTCATCAATCGTCACCCCTTCCCCGGTCCCGGTTTGGCCGTCCGCATTCTTGGCGACATCACCCCTGAGCGCGTTCGCATTCTTCAGGATGCCGACGACATATATATTCGCGCCATGCGCGAATACGTCTGCGAAGACGGCGAGAAGCTTTACGACAAAGTATGGCAGGCCGGCGCCATCCTCCTGGCCACCGTCCGCAGTGTGGGCGTGATGGGCGACGAACGCACCTACGAGCATCCCGTAGCTCTGCGCGCTGTCACCTCCACCGATGCGATGACCGCCGACTGGGCACACCTCCCCTACGACTTTATGGCACGTGTCAGCACAGACATCATCAACCACGTCCGTGGTGTCAATCGTGTCTGCTACGACATCTCCTCCAAGCCGCCAGCCACCATCGAGTGGGAATAAGGGAATCGGTTACTCGGCATATTCGTAGCAACCCGCATCAGGACCATTGTCTAAGCTGCGGTTGCGGCCGCGGCGATCCAAGGGCCAATCCCCCGCATAAGCAGGGTTTGCCATCTCACGGACCTGCGAATCCGAGACAGGAGTAAAATCATAAATCAGAGCATGCGTGTCCATGAGCAAGAAGTTCTTGTCGTGGGCACGCTCGCTTTGTGGGTCGTCATAGACACAGCCCACAAAACGGTCCACAAACTCGGCACCGGTGGGAATCTCGGTAGCCAGGAAACAATTGATGAAATGGTAGTTCTCCTCGGCCTGGCTGACATCCTTCGGCAGGGCGGCGGGGTCTATCCATTCACCCATAACCACATCATCGGAATAGCCTGTGATGACGCAGTTGACAAAGTCACCACGGTGCAGTGCGTGGTATTTGCCATCGTACACATTGGCAATATGCAGCGCGTTGCCGCGGTTTGCATCTAAGGGATAGAACTGTGCCAGCGTGCAGAAGGTGAAGGTGACATCGCCGCCCACTACATCAACACAATGTCCGAGCGTATTGGAGATCTCAGTGTTAGCCACAGTTACGCGGCTGTCATACAGGACCAGCCCCGGACCTTTTGTATTGGTGATAACGCTGTTCGTCAGTGTCATCTTCACGGGAGTCTCGTCCGTGACGGGGTTCTTCTCGGCATCATTCTCGGGCAGTGCACACACGATGCCATACGTGCCGCCGTGGATATCTGCGTAGTTGAGTTCATTGCCCAGACTCTTGCTCGTCACGGTGATGCCCTGCCAGCGTCCAGGCAGGCGGTCGTAAGGCAGGTAGTCGAAGATATGGTCTGTGCGGTCACCACGGAACACGACGGGGTTCTCCAGCGTACCTTGAACCACGAGGCGTCCGTCAACGGTCATCCCTGCATCGTCGTGGAAGAGCAGGCGTGTGCCTGCCTCCATCGTCAGGGTGGCGCCCTCCGCCACTGTGAGCCCTCCACTCACCAGAATAGGGCGGCGTGCAGAGAGTGTGGTGTCTGCCGTCAGTGTGCGAGCGTTGAGGTAGAAAGCATCCTGTCCCACAGCACTCAGCGTCACCTGCTGCACAACACCGCTCTCCAGCGTAAAGACAAGCTGATCGCTCACAGGCTTGGGGTCGTCGGAGCTCCATTCCGGCACGGTCACCTCAGCGCGTACCATGATGCTGTCGCGGCGGCGCACTTCGAAGTCTGTGACACGGTTATCCACCGTTCGGCTCATGTCCTGACCGTCGATATTGATGCGGAAGGGGCTATCAGCACCACCGGCCAGACGTACCTCTCTGATACGCAGGCCCGCATCGCCACGGTTAAAGACGGTGAGCGTCTTCGTGCTCGACGGACACGTGGTGATGAGTGTATCGAACACCACCTGGTCCTCGCTGAACTGCAGCACAGCAGAGCGGTCGGTCGTAAACTTGTCGTAATCGTCGCAAGAAATAAAATTGAAACATTGAAATATTGAAACATTGAAGATTACCCATGCCAGTAGTCTTCTATGTAATCGTGATTTAACCATTTTCTTTAGCATCCCTTCAATATTTAGCTTCGCTGACTTTTATCACGACTCGGCAATTCAAACAAGCTTGATTGCTCTCGCTGCTCCAAAAGTTCAATCTTTCAATCTTTCAATTTTTCAATCTTTCAATCTTCAGATGTTCTCCAGAATAGCCAGCAGATGCTTCCAGACCATCTCTACGGTAGGAATCAGCAGGCGCTCATCGGGAGAGTGTACGCCACGCAGGGTCGGGCCGAAGCTGACCATGTCCAGTCCAGGGTATTTCTCTGAGAAGAGGCCACACTCCAGACCGGCGTGGATGCCGCGCACTACAGGTTCTTTCTTGAAGAGGCGCACATACTGTTCGCGGGCTATGCGCAGCAGCTCGCTCTTCGGATTCATCGCCCATCCCGGGTAGCCCTCGCCTATCTCCACCTCGGCTCCTGCCAGTTCAAAGACAGCTGCCACGGTGTTGGCCATATTCCGTCGGTTGCTCAGCAGCGAGCTGCGCTGGCTGCTGTTGATGAAGATGACGCCCGGTTCTGTCTGCTTGATGCTGGCCAGATTCGAACTTGTCTCCACAAGGGCGATGTCCTGACTCATGGCATACACGCCGTTGTCCACGGCCTGCAGGGCGCTGATGAGTCGGCGGTTAGCATCCTCGGGCAGCACGGTAGCAGCGGCGTCGGCACTCTCCAGCAGGAACTCCATCGTCTTCTCAGTGACGCTGAACTCCTCTTCCACCTCCGCAGCGAAGACATTCCAATCTACGCGCGCCTGTTCCTTATATTTATTAGGGATGCACACCAGACACGAGGCTTCGCGTGGAATGGCATTATGCAGGCCGCCAGCCTGGATGTCGCTCAGGCGCAACCCCCATTTCTTCATGCCGTTGTAGAGGAAGCGGGCCAGCAGTTTGTTGGCATTCGCTCGTTTCTTGTCAATATCGTCGCCACTGTGTCCGCCCGTCAGGCCTTTGATGGTCAGTCGCAGGAAGAAAGACCCGGAGGGAGCTGCCTCAGGCGTAAAGCGGAACGTCACGGCCGTGCGGCAGCCGCCGGCACAACTCACGAAGATCTCGCCTTCGTCCTCGCTGTCCAAGTTGATGAGCATCTGTCCCGTCATGAAACCCGGTTGCATACCCTCAGCACCTGTCAGGCCCGTCTCTTCGTCGCGTGTGAACACGCACTCCAGCGGCCCATGTTTCAGGCTGTTGTCTGCCAGGATAGCCATCTCCATGGCGCAGCCGATACCGTCGTCGGCACCCAGCGTCGTACCTTTCGCTTTCAGCCATTCGCCGTCTATATACGTCTGGATGGCATCGGTGTCGAAATTGAAGTCCACGTCGTTATTCTTCTCACACACCATATCCATGTGGCTCTGCAAGATGACTGCGGGTTTCTGCTCCATCCCCGCACTGGCAGGCTTGCGGATGAGCACATTGCCAGTCTCATCGACTTTCGTCTCCAAGCCCAGGCTCTCGCCAAAGTCTTTCAGGAACGCAATCATCTTTTCCTCGCGCTTCGAGGGACGAGGCACTTTATTGATTCGAGCGAACATCTCAAACACCGCAGCGGGTTTCAATTCGATTTTTTCCATTTGAATATTGCTAATTTAGGTTAAAGTCTGTTGATTACTGCGCTCAACACATAAGTTTGATGTATCTTTGCACAGTTTTATATGAAATATAACGCAGAAGATGACGAAATTATTGCTCATTACAGCCGGAATTGTTGCGATTGCAGTGCTGTTGTTGGCCCTCAAGCTCCTGATAAAAGGCGACGCGCGCGGTCCTATGACACACATCGGAGCCTCCAAGGCGATGCGTGAGCGCGGCATCCACTGCGTTGAGAGCATGGACGCCATCGAGCGCCACCAGCTTGCACACAGGGCACATGCGAAAGAAATATTGAAAGATTAAAAATTAAAAATTATACAACATCAATGAAGAAAATCTATTTTCTTGCACTCGGCGCCATGATTGCGCTGAACGCCTGCAGCAACAAAGACACTGAAACAGAAACCGAAGAAGTAACTCCTGTCGAGCAGGATGGCACAGGCCTCAAAATCGCCTACATCGAAATCGACAGCCTGATGAGCCAGTACCAGTTCTGCACCGACTACAACCTGCTGCTCAACCAGAAGGGCGACAACGCCGCCAAGCTCCTGCAGCAGAAGCAGCGCGCACTCCAGCAGCACGCCGCCGAGCTCCAGAAGAAGTATGAGAGCAACGGCTTCACCACACGCGATGAACTCGAACGTGCCCAGAACCAGCTCGCTAAGGAACAGCAGGATCTCGCCGAGCTCGACCAGCGTCTGACCAGCGAACTCGCCGCCGAGAACGCCAAGCTCAACGCCGAGCTGCGCGACAGCATCCAGGCATTCCTGAAGGTCTATAACAAGACCAAGAAGTACGACTACATCATGTCCAAGCTGGGCGACAACCTGTTGTGGGCCAACAAGAAATACGACATCACCAAGGAAGTCATCGCCGGCCTCAACAAGCGCTACAAGAAAGCCAAGCCCGCCGAAGCAAAGGACGAGAAGAAATAACCCACACACCGCGCCCCACCGTGGCGCCCCACTCCATGAAATATCTGGAACTCACCTTCCATATCACCCCCTACAACGAGGCGGCAGCAGATGTGCTGACCGCCTTGTTGGCCGATGTAGGTTGTGACACCTTCGAGCCCTCGGACACCGGCCTCACCGCCTACATCCTGCAGGACGCCTACGACGAGCCCGCCATCCATGACGCCGTCTCCAACACCCTCGCCCTCTTCCCCGTTACGGTTCCCGAGGGCCTTCGCATCACCTTCACTGCCGCCCCTGCCCCCGATGAGAACTGGAATGCCACCTGGGAAGCCGAGCACCACTTCGAGCCCATCACGCTCCCCGACGGCCAGCTCCTGCAGATCATCCCCCGTCAGGCCTTTGGCAGCGGCGAGCACGCCACCACACGTCTGATGCTGAGCCTGCTCTCCGACCTCGCCCCCCTCGCTGCCACCACCGTCATCGATGCCGGTTGTGGCACCGGCATTCTGGGCATTGCAGCCCTGAAACTTGGCGCCGCTCATGTCTTCGCCTACGACATCGATGAATGGAGCGTGCGCAACGCCCAGGACAACTACGCCCTCAACGGCTGCGAGGCTGAGATTGCCCTCGGCGATGCCAGCTGCCTCGCCTCTGCTCCGCAGGCCGACATCCTCCTGGCCAACATCAACCGCAACATCCTCCTGGCCGACCTCCCCGCCTTCGTCTCGCGCCTGAAGCCAGCAGGCCACCTCCTCCTCTCCGGCTTCATGGAGCCCGACATTGCCCCACTCCTCGCTGCCGCCACCCCACTCGGTCTCACCCTCTGTGACACCCGTTCCGACGGTGACTGGCGTGCCCTGCACTTTAAGAGTGAAAAATGAAAGAGTGAAAAGTGAAAAATATGAATTACCCTCAACCCACTTAACCCTTAACCATGAACCCTTAACCCTTAACCGTAAGCCCTTAACCCTTAACCCTTAACCCTCAACCCACTCAACCCTTAACCCTCAACCCTCAACCGCCCCCCTGCCATGTCCATCGACACCGACCTACGCATCCTCGAGCTCCTCTCGCAGAGCTTCCCCAATATCGCTGCTGCCTCCTCAGAGATCATCAACCTCGAGGCCATCTTGAACCTGCCCAAAGGCACCGAGCACTTCATGGCCGACATCCACGGCGAATACGAGGCATTCCTTCACATCCTCAAGAATGCCTCTGGCAACATCAAGCGCAAAGTGAAGGAGCTCTATGCCGACACCCTCTCGCCCGAGGAGATACGCGAACTCTGCACACTCATCTACTACCCCGAGCAGAAGCTGGAGATCATCAAGAACCAGCTCGAGGCAGCCCAGTCCGACACCACCCTCGCCGCCTTCTACTCCATCACCCTCCAGCGCCTCATCCGCGTCTGCCAGTCGGTGTCCTCCAAATACACACGCTCCAAAGTCCGCAAGGCCCTGCCCGCCGAGTTTGCCTACATCATCGAGGAACTGCTCCATGAGTCGCCCTCCGACGACGACAAGCAGGCCTACTTCGCCCGCATCATTGAGGCCATCGTGCAAACCGGTCGCGCCGACGCTTTCATCATCGCCTTGGCAACAGTCATCCAGCAGCTGGCCGTCGATCAGCTCCACATCCTCGGCGACATCTTCGACCGCGGCCCTGGCGCTCACATCATCATGGACCGCCTCTGCCAGCACCACAGCTTCGACATCCAATGGGGCAACCACGACGCCCTGTGGATGGGTGCCGCTGCCGGCAACGACTGCTGCATCGCCAATGTCTTGCGCCTCTCGCTGCGCTACGGCAACATGCAAACCCTCGAGGACGGCTACGGCATCAACCTCGTGCCCCTGGCCACCTTCGCCATGGAGACCTACGCCAGCGATCCCTGCGACCTCTTCGGCCCGCGCCTCGATAAGGACGACACCACGCACAACGAGAAGACACGCCGCCTCATTGCACAGATGCACAAAGCCATCTCCATCATCCAGTTCAAGCTCGAAGCCCAGATGATCCTGCGCCGCCCCGAATGGCAGATGCAGGACCGCCTCGTGCTGCAGTATATAGACAAGGAACGCGGCCTCTTCGTGAAGGACGGCGTCACTTATGAGATGACCGACACCTTCCTCCCCACCCTCGACCCCGCACATCCCTTCGAGCTCACCCCCGAGGAGGCCGAGCTCGTGCGCCAGCTCCACCACTCCTTCCGCGTCAGCGACAAACTGCAGAAGCACATCAAGTGCCTCTTCTCCCACGGCTGCATGTACGCCATCTACAACGGCAACCTCCTCTTCCACGCCAGCGTACCACTCAATGCCGACGGCACCCTCAAAGAAGTCGATCTCAACGGCATGCGCTACAGCGGACGCGAGCTGCTCCATCAAATAGGTATGACCATGCGCTCCGCTTTCAACGCCGACACGCCCCGCCAGGAGAAGCAGTTTGCCAAGGATTACTTCTGGTATCTGTGGTGCGGACAGGACTCTCCCCTCTTCGACAAAGACCGCATGGCCACCTTCGAGCGTTACTTCCTTCGCGACAAGTCAACGCACGAAGAACGAAAGGGTTACTACTATCTTCTGCGCGACAACGCCGAAGTCTGTGACCGCATCCTCGATGCCTTCGGAGTCGAAGGTAAGCACCGTCATATCATCAACGGCCATGTCCCTGTACGCGTGGCAGGCGGAGAGAGTCCCATCAAGGCCGACGGCCGCCTCATGGTCATCGACGGCGGCCTCTCCAAAGCCTACCACAACACCACCGGCATCGCCGGCTACACCCTCGTCTTCCACAGTCGCGGCTTCGAGCTTATCCAGCACGAACCCTTCGAGAGCGCTGATGATGCCATCCGCCGAGGCACCGATATCGTCTCCAGCAAGCAGATTGTGGAGCTCAGCGGTCGCCGCCTGCGTGTTCGCGACACCGATAAAGGGCGCGAACTCCTCTCACAGATTACGGAACTCCAGCACCTCCTATACGCCTACCGCCACGGCATCCTCAAGGAGCGCACCCGCCAGTAACCCCCATCCCTGTCCCCATGTGAACAGCCATCATCGGCGGAGATGCCGCCGGCTTCTTCCTCGCCATCAACCTCAAGGAGATGTGCCCGCAGATGCACGTCACCATCTACGAGCGCAGCCAGCATCTCCTGCGCAAGGTCAAGGTCTCCGGCACCTTACTGTTTAATGAGGCACACACCCGTCATCTCCTTGGGCTGCTCCAGCCCCATGATGTGGAGGACGGAAGGAGCCACGTCTGCCAAGACGCCGCTCTGCACCTTCGCGTGCTTGTTCTCTGTTACATAGATGAACGGCACGGGGTTGACAGAGTGTGTCGTGTTGGGCGTGGCGTCGGCATTGAGGGCATGGTCGGCATTGCCGTGGTCTGCGGTGATAATCGTTTCATAGCCCATCTTGCGGGCCGTCTCCACAATCTCACTCAGACACTGGTCTATCGTCTTCACAGCCGTCTCGATGGCAGGGTAAACACCTGTGTGGCCCACCATATCGGCGTTGGCCAAGTTCGCCACAATCCAGTCATACTTGTTGGTCTTGAGCGCCTCCACCAGTTTGTCCTTCACCTCGATGGCAGACATCTCGGGCTTCAGGTCATAGGTAGCCACCTGTGGCGAGTTCACCAGAATACGGTCTTCGCCCTCAAACGGCTCTTCACGCCCGCCGTTGATGAAACTCGTCACATGGGCATACTTCTCCGTCTCAGCGATGTGCAACTGCTTCAGTCCCCTGCTGGCAATGTATTCGCCCAGAGTGTTACTCAGCTTCTCCTTGGGGAAGAGGATGTGCACACCCGTGAAAGTGTCGTCGTAGGGCGTCATGCAGTAGTATTGGAGATGAGGAATGGTCCGCATACCCTCCTCTTCCATATCCCGCTGCGTGAGCACGACGGTCAGCTCCTTGGCGCGGTCGCTGCGGAAGTTGTAGAAGATGACCACGTCACCCTCCTTGATACGTCCGTCAACGCTGCTGTTGACGAGCGGCTCCATGAACTCGTCGGTGTTCTTGTGTTCCTCCGTGTGAGAGTCGTAGCACGACTGCACGCCCTCCACCATGTCCGTCACCTGACGCCCTATGCCATGAACCAGCAAGTCGTAAGCCAGTTTGATGCGATCCCAGTGCTTGTCGCGGTCCATCGCGTAGTAACGGCCAATGACAGATGCGATAGCACCCACACCCGCCTCATCCACGTACCTTTGCAAGTCTGCAATAAAGCCCTTGCCAGACCTGGGGTTCGTATCGCGGCCGTCCATGAAGCAATGCAGATAGCAGCGTTCAATACCATACTCCTTGGCGATATCAATGAGCTTCAGAAGATGGTTGAACGAAGCGTGAATGCCACCCGTGGACGTCAGGCCCATCAGATGCACGCTCTTGCCGTTGGCCTTCGCATAGCCGAACGCCGACTTGACCTCCGGGTTCTCCATGATGGAATTGTCGGCACAGGCACGGTTAATCCTCACCAGATCCTGATAGACAACGCGGCCGGCGCCGATATTCAAGTGTCCCGTCTCGGAGTTGCCCATCTGTCCGTCGGGAAGCCCCACGAACGCTCCCGACGCCTGCAACTGGGAGTATGGGTAGTTGGCGTACAAGTGGTCGATATAAGGCGTGGTTGTCTGTGCAATCACGTCGCCCTTACTCCTGTCGCCGATACCCCAGCCGTCGAGAACAATCAGCAGCGCTTTCTTGGCGCGATTGCCTCCTTTCGTTCCAGAAGGTGTGGCGTTGTCCGACGAGCACGCGGTGAACACACTGGCGCCGCAGATAAAGAGAAAGGCAAAGATGGCAAATAGTTTCTGTCTCATAGTTTGTAATATTTCGCCACAAAGATACACAATATTTCTTTACACACATCTTTTTTGTGGCGAAAAATCCCTCATTCCCTCAGCTTTCAATCATAGATAATGTTCGGATTCTGTTCTGCAGGCGTCTTCCAGTCGATGTTGAAACCATATCGCAGGATCTCCTTCTTCAGTCGCCATATACTATGGCAAATGCCTATCATCCAGTTCTCTGGTATGAAGACCATGTCCATGAAGGAATCTATGCTTTTTTCAAGGCTGGGTGAAAGGAAAGGGCTCAATCTGTCATCCTTTCCCTCCTTCCGATGTGCGCTCCACAAGTCATAAGCCCGCATGATTTGCCTACCTAAGATCTCCTCTTTCTCAGGATAGTCAATCTCAATTCTCGCCCGCGGGTCTATCAGCAAAGCGAGCCTCTTCAAGAGCGAACCGATTCGTTCCACCTCTTTCTGGAAAGGCTGCACCTTCTTCTTTTCAGACCACATTGACCTTGGGTCTGCAAGCAGCAACACAATGTCCGGCTCCGTTCCTATCCAATACACCGATGCCTCGCAGTTACCCACAACGCTACACATCAGCCCAAGCCGCCTCATCTCAGGATCGAAGAAACCGCTCATGTCCTTTATCCTGATGAACGCGCTGATGCCCAGCTCCTTCATCTTTGCTTCTGTTAGTACGAAGTGTTCCATATACTTGCAATGTGCTGATAATGCTCCTCTTGCATGAGCTAATCATAATTGTTTGTCAGACAAATATACCTTTACATCAGTATAACGAAATAGTATATATCGTTTTTCAATGCAAAGGTATAATATAGTAGCGAGCACTATGTTCGCATAACAAAAAAAGAATGTAGTTATAGCTGCAATGGTTCCGTGAGATCACCTATAGGATGATAATTAAAACCCAAATAACGATTATACCACTCTTCTGGTTTCCAGCCATCTAAAGATACCCTCTCTCCCGTTTCATTATCCACGATTATCGGAGTAAAAACTTTAATCGAATTGTATATTCTTACATTACCAGTTGCTGTTCTCTCCACTCTTCCAACGTCATAAAGCGAACATATGTTATATTTTGCATCATCTTTTGTATAGATGCGAAATAAAGGGCCATGTTTACTGGGCACATCAACAATTTCTCCATCTATAGGTTTTAGTAATTCAGAGAAAGGAAACGGAGACTTTTCATCTTGTCCAAGTTCATGATTGTGAACGACCTCTATGAGAACTGTAAAACCACTACGATTCTTCTTCCCAAATAATGGTAACACAAGTAGTACTTGTTGCGGATTATTAACACTAGCCACACATACCTTTAGATATCTGTCTAACTGTTCTTCGAAGGATTTCTTTTTGAATGGTACAGTCTCCCAGTTTGTTAATAAATACTTAGCCATATTATTTTTAAATTTTAGACAATAATTCTGTATTTATTGTGTTCGCCATATCCTTAATTGCATCTACCACTTCTCCGAATGGTTCTCTACGACGCCAAATTTGACGACGATATTTCCAATATGCAGATTTATCAAGGTTGTTAAATCGCAAAAGTAAGTCATTATTGTCTTTGATACCATTCCAATATACTTCCCCTTCCTTGGTTAACGGAAGTTTCATAGCTAATAGTTTTGCCTTAAAGTCTTCTAAGTTCTTTGTTTCATCCAAACTTCTATGGCTTTGTTCGTTTCTTACTTCTCGTGCAAAATCCAAAACCTCAATTTGTCTTTTATTCATCTTACCTGAAAATGCAGACAATTTGGCTGCCAATGAAAGACCTTTTATAGAATCTATTTTCTCTATATTTGTCCATTTTGCATTATCGTTAATATATCTGATGACGTCTTCAATAGATTCAAACCTGTTCATGTAGAAATAATTAAGCAAATGCTCTACTTGAAGCATTGCATACCTACAAAACTCTGAAAAGTCAATTTTATGGGACCGAACTCCCATCCGATACCTTAGCATTTCTCGATAATCAGAAACTAGTTGCTCTCTGACATAATCTTCTTTAATAAAAGAATAGTCAATATCTGGAGTTGCACTATCTAATTTATAGTCCAGCCCCAGATATTTCTCGATGTCAGCGATTTTACGATTACTTGAAGAGTCATAGGTCGGCACATCTAACAACTCTCGTAGTCCTTTTACAAAATCGTCATTGCCAGGTTCATCAATGAGGCGCTTGATGAACTGCAGGAGCTTAATTAATTGTTCTTTATTTTGTGCCATATTATAAATAGCTCAAATCAAAATTTGTTTCACAAAGTTTAGCAAGTATTTCATCCAGCGTCATCGAGGAATGTTTTTTCTTCTTTACATCGACGTCTTTACCAAATGGTCTATGAACGAAATAGAATCTCTCTTTCTGTTGATTCTCGCAAAGAGATATTACCAGGTTTGTAAACTCCAATTTTTCAGAATTCTTGCTGATTGTTGCAACTTGTTTCTCACCATCTATCAAGAAGGAAGCGTACTTTTTTCCGTTCTTCGATAGTTTCATTTCTACTTTTGTTCCAATTCTTTTCTCAAAATCGGTAATTCTCTGAGTGTCCAAGTACTTGATGGCTGTCTCGGAATTGCCATATAAAGGAACACCCATAAGTACATTGTATAGCTTCCTCAACTTTACATATGTGGAGTCATCCTCACCCTTGACCATTTTAAGATAATCCAACTTTCCTGCTATCACGTTTTCCAAATGCGGAGCCCCCTTTTTAATGTGTCCTTTTTCCAGTTGGTAATGAACAATGAAACGCTGATAGGCTGTTGTCAAACCATACTTTTGCCATATATAGAGTATATTTCTTATGTCTTCCACATATTTTCGCGTTACATTTACTTTGTCGCTAACAATCAGTCCCGTGACCTCTTGCCTGCTCCCTTTTTTCTGTAAACGTGTTTTTACTTCATTGACCTGGAAACCTTGCTCTTGAATGATTTTGAACAGGGTCTTCATGAAACGCGAGTCCTTCTGATAGACATTGTGCATACTGCTAAATGTAATATCATCTGCATAACGAGAATATATTAATCCATAATGTGAAGCCAATTTTGCAAGTTTATAGTCAAGCTTATCGCATATTGCATTTGTGAGTAGCGGCGAGGTTGGTGCTCCTTGTGGAAGAATATATTTCTCCGAATCTTCATTCACGAGTTTCATGCAGCACAATCCAGCAATTACACTGGCGAGTTCTGGATTGAAGTTGAAAGGAGGTACTTTCAGTCGTCCCCACACTCTCGCTTGAGGAATGCTTGGGAAGAAATCTTTAAGATCCATGTTAAACACATAGTTCTGTGCAATATGCATTTGTGCATTATCAACGACGGACCGGTTCTGAGCAAAACCCATTGCCCACCGAGATGGTTCATAGATGGCCTGAAATATGATGTTCAGATATGTCTGAATAGATTTCAAACCATTTACGGGAGCTGATATATGCCTTGCCCCACCGGACTTTTTTGCAATGAAGAAATCGTGATATCGTTTGGAATTGGGAATAGAGAAGGGATTACAATAAAAGTTTATCTGCTTCATAGTAAACGGAAAGCCTCTATCGCCCAACTCGTCAGCCTTAATATCGTTTAGTAAGGCCAACAAATCAGTTTTATCTTTCATGTGCTCAACACGGAGCTTTATCTTTTCTCTATCCATATAAAAATGAGAGTCTTCAACAGAACTGCTTTTCTTTGTATATCATAGCACATAACATACTGTTTGTATTTAAATTTGTAAGCCTCGAAGGAAAGCAGAAGTATGCTTTGCACGTCAAGCACATATAACAATCTAACATTGTTACCTCAAGCATATGCAAGAGGAATCTACTGAATACGGTAGACAATTTCAAAATCAGTTCTGTATCAGACTCTCAAAGATCGCTGTTTAACTTTGATTTGGAATGAGGATATATCACCTCGTTTTAACAAGGCGTATAGGTATTGAGAAACCTGAAAAAACAAGAGTAATATCAATGGCCGTTATACGCAGTGCGCCCTCACCTACACGTCCCATATGTACCGCCTTTTTCTCATTTCCATCCTCCTTATTATTTATCCAGAAATATAAATGCCCAGCTCCATACATATTTTTATGCACTAGTCTACCAGCTTTTTTGAAACCTGTACTATGGAAATTAATACTATTGCCATTGGGACCTATGAATGTAACACTATACAAGTCTCCGTATGTGTTTTTTTCCACATGCCTCTCACAAGTCTCAAATAATTCTTTCCACTGTTCTTCTGTTGGAAGATTATAATTTTCTGCTGTCTCATATGGCAAGAAGATAACTTTTTTATCTTCCATTTCATAATCAGCCGACCACAACGTTCCACTTGGCAAACCTAGGTCAACATATTCAGTCTTGTTGTCACGAAGATCGATTGGAATCTCTTCCTCTCGGTCTTTGTAACCATCACGATACCCTTCTTCATACGCTTTTGCGAGCGCATTTGCTATCACCTCGTTTGATTTCTCTGCTGCATATTTAGCAGCCTTTTCAGTTAGCTGTATCATATTATTAATCTCTTTACAGTTGCAAAGATAGGTTATATTCACGAACACATTGTTCGTTATCACGATTTTTCCACCTTTAAATAATAATCTTTAATATATTGCCATATCATATCTCCATTTTTTGCTTTCGCTTCCTTGTTCAAATTATTCAGGCCGCAATTGTTAATCAGCCCCCTTTCGATATAATCTAGCACGCCTTTCATCGCAGCCAAGCAACGAATATCAATGAACTTCCTATATATAGGGATTATTCCAGGAACAATCTCATCATATATTCTTACTAGCTCCAAGATTTTCGAAATATCTGTAAATGCTTCTTTTTTTGTTTCTATGCAACAGGATATAAGAGTATCTATTTCATTAATAAGCCATTTCTCATAATTGTTGCATATTCTACATAACTCAGAAAGAGCAATAGCCCAATCAATCTGGTCGCCAATTTGAACAATAGTAGCAGGCCCACGATTAGTATAGTTCTTTAATCCAAATTGTTGCTTTGCTAACTCTCTTTCACCTATATGATAATAAACCGCGGCCTTCCTTATAGCTTTTGATAAAGGTAGGAGTAAAACCCCACTAACCTTAATCATGACACATAGGTACTCTCTATGTGGAGCCTTAGGATAAAAATTTGTACCAATGATAATTTCAAATGGACCTTTCTTAATTGCAGGATTACTCCCAGCTGTCCAACCAATACGTTCATCCCTTTCATAAGATTCAAAAACGCATTCGTTGGTTTCAGATTGGGTCGTAGAAAACATAATATTGGTGTTATCGAAATATAAATTCATATGGTGGTAATTTTAATTAATGTGCTGCAAAGGTACAACCGATTTCTTAATGCGTCAAGGATTTCCGTCTCGCGAACGGTTCCATTCTGCGAGGAAACGATTTAGTCGCTGTCATTATCTGCATTTTGTTCGTAGATATCATGTAGTTTTTGTTGCAATAATGCTTTGTCGGGCAGGCATAACTGATATTCTGCTACCATGGTTGGCGAGAGACTGCGGCTTAGGGCATACTCGACGACTTCGTTGTCTTTGTCCTTGCACAAGAGTACACCGATGCTGGGATTCTCCTTGGGCTTCTTGACATCGCGGTCGAGGGCTTCCAAATAGAAGTTCAGCTGCCCAAGATGCTCTGGCTTGAACTTTCCTGTTTTCAATTCGAAGGCTACGAGACATTGTAACTCCCTATGGTAGAACAGCAGATCAATGCGAAAATCGCTGTTGCCAACTTGCAGACGGAACTCTTCATCGATAAAGATGAAGTCTTTTCCAAGCTCTAAAATGAACTGCTTCATCTGCTTGATGAGAGCTGTCTTCATGGAATTCTCGTTCTCATAATCCTTACCACCCAAGAACTCCAGAACATATTGGTCACGAAAGACATGTTCTGCCTTTGGGGCAATTTCTCTCAACACTGGTGAGAGTTTTATGTTATTAGCAATGCTCCTTTCATAAAGAGCGCTGTCTATCTGACGGTTTAGTTCTCGCTTGGAAAGTCTCTCTTCGATACATTCTTTCAAATAGAATTCTTTCTCTTCTATTGTCTTTGTACGACTGAGAATGATCAGATTGTTCGTCCAGCTAATTTGTCTCACCAGTGGTGAGAGTTTTTCGTCAACGCCATTATATGTCTCGTAGAACTGCTTCATTCGCCAAAGGTTCTTGTCGGAGAAGCCCTTTGCTTTTGGGGCATTTTTGGCGATGTAGTCAGCTAACTGTTTGACTACGCCATCGCCCCAGTCGGAAGCCTCGATCTTTTCAGAGATGTATTGGCCTATATTCCAATACAGGTCTATCAAAGCGGTATTGGCTAAACGAATGACATGGGTTCGAGTCTGCTGAATCAACGAAACGACTTCTGCGAACTGTCCCGATCTGTCCTTTATGAATTCAACGTTGTTGGCCATATTATACTTTATATTGTGCTATTTGTTTTTTCAATGTTTCAATCATCTGCTCCCTCAGTGACTGAGGGCTGATGACTTCCAGATTCTCGCCATAGAGAAGGATGCGCCCTCGCAGTTCGCGGTTAGGCTCTATCGTCAGACGAACCTCGCCATACCACTGTCCATCATGTTCTCCGAAGGGCTGCGTCTCCCGCTGAGAGTGATGCAGGGGCTTGGTCAGAAGAAGGCCGTGTTGGTACTCTGTCTTCGTGCGAATGATGACTTCTTCTACCTCAGCTCCTTTCTCGTGGGTTACACCTATTATATTATTAAAGTAGCTTTGGTAGAAACCTTTGGGAACGGGGATGTATTCCACGTCATCTAAGATAGCGACATCTCCTACAATTCTATCCAAAGGAACATTGTATGCCTGATAAGGCTCACGGTCAGCCTCTCCAAACACAAACCACCGGCCATTGTATTCCTTGAGGAACTGAGGGTGGAAAGTCAGCGAGAAGGGCTCTTGACCGAATGGTTGATAGCCAAAGCGCAGGACCTTCTTTTCCGTGATAGCTTTGTAGAATATAGGCAGCAAGTCAATGTTCGTCAGGTTCTGATCCAAACTGGAACTGATTCGGCTTGCTCCACTCTCAGCCTCTCTATGTGTGTCAAGCAGTAGCTGGGTATTCTCAAAGTATGCTGTGAACCAACTTGCAGGCAGGATGCCAGCAGAAGCTTTGCAGAAAGCGACGTAATCCTCAACACGCTTTTGCTCTACGGCCTGCCGTTCTTTAGCTAAAGGATCATCAGCAGCACCATTGTAACGATAAGCCCTTCCTTTGCCAGTCTTGCCATTATCTTCTAAACATGCAGGATCATACTCCCTCAACGCCCTCAACACATCGGGGAACGCCTTTTTCAGTTCGCCATAGCCCGATTCGCTGCTGCATGAAATCTTCACATAGTAATCTTTTGGCCTTCCGTGATATGACGCAAGGATATCTGCGTATGAGACAAACTCACGCTTCATCAGTTCTGCATAGATGCGATGAACGAACTCCGTTCTCACTCCAACGCCTGCAAAGATATTCTTTGTTGTCATCATTAGTTCATCTCGTTCTTTATGTAAGTTTTCTTTACTACGTAATGGTGAATTCATCTGTCGATTCAACCTTTCTCAACTAAATTCGCCACAAAGATACAACTTATTTTGATTCGCAGGACAAAAATCCTCAAAAATCTTTTCCACAAGGGTTGTGAAGCAGAAAAGGAGCGATGCCGCTCCTTTTCGTTTCAGACTTGAATGTGGTGAAGGGGCATTACGATTGCACCTTCCGTTTCGACTCGATGATCATTTTGTCTCAACTTCGTCGATAAAAGGAAATTCGCCTAGGAATTTGTCGAAAACTGCGTGGCACGGTTTGAGTTGACGCGATAGCCTACGCTGATGACAGCATCGAGATTGTAGAACTGGGTCATGTAGTTCTTGCCATCGGAAGCAGTTGCCGAGATTTTCTCGGTAACTGAATCTTTTACTAATTCTCCGCTCGCAAAGATGTTCTTCAGCTGCAGTATTGTGAGTCACTGCAAAGAGCAGTTTGTTTTGCGTTTCTGCATAAAACATCTGAGTAGCCTTCTCGCGGGCCTCGTAGTCGCTGCTCAACTTGAAGAGGTCACGCAGTTTCTGGTAGAACCGTTTCTCGGATGCCCTGATATCACGGATGCGTTCCAGCAACTCATCGAAGTAATCCGGTCGTCCATCAGGATTCTTCAGTCGCTCGTCATCCATCGTAAATCCTTTCACCAGATACTCCGTCAGATGACGTGTGGCCCATTGACGGAACTGAGTGCCACGTACGCCACGCACACGATAGCCCACGGCAAGAATCATCTCTAAGGAATAGAAAACGACATTGTAGTTCTTGCCATCGGCGGCAGTAGTTAAGAAATCCTTAACAACTGATTCTTTGTTCAACTCTTTCTCCTTTAGAATGTTAGCTATATGCATGCTAACATTAGGTTTAGAGGTGGCAAAAAGTTCTGCCATCTGCTGCTGGTTCAGCCAAGGCGTTAGTGCAGATGCCGCGCTATCTCCTTGCCCTTCTCCGTGGCCTGGTATTTCGGATTCGGCTTGATGCCCACGCGCCCCAGATCCAAGCGGTCGGCATCGAAGCAGGCATCGATGGTGGCATTGCCGGTCATGTGGGTGGTGGTGTGCAGGCGACAGGCGGTCTTCAGCAGCTCTATCTCCTCGTCTGACACCTCCGCCAGCAGGGTTGTGCGGATGGTGTCTATGAACTTGGCCGCGCGCGGTCCGTGTTCCAGGTCGCGACCGTCATTCCTTCGGCAGCTGTCATGGAGATAGGCGAAGAGGCCGACGACGAGCGCGTTCACCTCGGTCGTCAGCAACTTCTGCCCATTGGCATACACCCTGTCCCAATGGCTTATGCCATGCGTTGACCCCAAGTCCCATCGGGCGTCCACATAGCTCCTTACGTCAGCAATAATCTTATTCATTTCTACTCGACGATGATCATTTATGACTATAATGATTGTTTTCCGGCTACAAAATTACAACTTATTTTGGTTCGCAGAGCAAAAATCTCCCAAAATAGCAAAATAACAGTCCCAAAATAGCAAAACGTAGCGTATTGCTTGGCTGTTATCCGTTAATTGTCTATCTTTGCAAGGAATATGATATACGAATTGTTCACATCTCTGCCATTGATGGTCTGTGTGGTGATGGTCATTCAGCTGGCTCTCGCCTACAGAGAGCGTATGAATAAGGCTATCGGCTGGCTGCTGCAATGGGCCATAGCCACACTGCTGTTATATGGCTGCCATTTTATCTATCCTTAATTCCGCAACACTATAATTTAACTTTATTTATAAGTTCCTGAGCAACAAAAAGTTGCCCAGGATTTTGCCATGTCAGAATTTTCACTTATCTTAGTGTTGCAAAAAGAAAACAAGCAAAACTCTAATATGACAT
>SUYG01000052.1:0-22669 GCA_015060555.1 Prevotella sp. | reverse complement strand
GGATGCCGTCGCGATACACGAACACGCGGCGGTCGCCCGTGACGGCATAGCGGTAGGTGTGGAACAGACCGTCGGTGTTATAGAACGTGCCGCCGTTGGAGGGATTAGACAGACCCTTCTCGGACACGAACACACCCTGACTGTTCATCAAACCCATCGTGGTGCTGCGGATGTAGCTCTTGAAGCCCAGACCGTCGGCGGTGACGGCATACGGAAGGACGGACTTCGAGGCATCGTCCGTGCGCGCCTTGATCTCAATCGTATAGCCCTTGTCGCTCAGCGCCGAAGGGTCGAAGGACTGTGAGGCAACAATGGCACCCTCGTATTTCTGGGCATCGGCTGAGAGGTCCTTCACGGGAAGGGGCGTACCCGTAGCATCAATGTTGACATAAGTCCGGAGATCACCTGAGCGCAGGATCAGCTGGCTCTGTGTGTGACGTAGCGTGGAAAGATTACGCACGACAACATCTACCGCTTCCGTGCCTGCTTTGATGGTGGCCGGAGAGACCTCAAAACCGGGTCCCACCCGCAGGATGATGTCTTCAGTAAGACCTTCTGCAGAAACCGTCACGGTAGCCTCTGATCCCGTACCATAGAGATGAATGACTTCCGAGAGCGTAGAATTGGCACGAAGAATAGGTGCCCCTTGAGCATCCACGAAGCGGATGGTGAAATCTGAAGCACAAAATGCTGGCACGCAACCTACCATAGCGGCGATGCATAGGAAGATGCCTCGGATCACGAGTTTTTTCATAAAAAGGCTTTATTTGTGTTAGTTTATTAGTATATGTTCGTTCTTCGCCCGCAAAAATAGATATTATATTTTTTCCTGCCAAAGAAACGCTTCTTTTTTTTATAGAATTTAGTTCTATAAACAGCATCTAACTCAAGATGAACTTGTAGAATAAAAAAAGAACGAGGTATTTCACTCGTCCCTTTCATATAAATCCAACACATGGAGATCTATCCGTTGAGAAGCCAGTTGTCTGCTTCCTCATAAAGGTCTTTGAGGTAGTCGGGTCGTGTCTTGCCCGGGAGCTCCTCGAGGATGGTGTCGCAGGTCTTGATGTACCATTCGCCATTGATGCGAATGAGGCGGTAGATGTACTGCGAGTCACCCGTCTGGTTGAAGGTGACACCCGCAATCTCGGTCTTCACGGGGAAGGTGGTCTCGACGATAGCGACAGCACGGTTGCCGTGTGTCCAGACGAGACAAGCATGGATGTGGTAGGGGATGTGGTCTGTGCGTGCAGCCAGTGCATCGACAAACTCTTTGGCCGAACCTTCGAACCAAGAAGCCTTGACGACAGCATCGGTCGTGTAACAGGTAAGCATCTGGTCCCATAACTGGTTGTCGCGCGCAAAACGCTCGAACGTCAGCATACGACGAACGGCTTCTTTTTCACGACGTGCCTCAAGGGCTAAGTGGACGGGACGTTTGAGGATAAGTTGGGTTTTCATTGTTTCAGCTTTGCTATCTTGACTTTGCAAATGCAAAGGTATAGTTTTCTGCGTTCACATGGAAACTTTTGCCCAAAAGATTGACATTATTTAACTATAAGGAGCCTCCCTTGCAGGAAAAAACCTGCAAGGGAGGCGAAAATATGCTTACGCGCGTACCTTATTTAATATATACGCGTGTGTAGCGTACAATTTAATAGAAGAGGTAGCGGTTGTCCTTGACGTTGGCCTTCATGAAGAGCTCACGCATGAAACCAGAGGCAGCGCGGAAGTTGCTGGCGTTGATCTGAGCCGTGATGTTCTGCTTGGCAGCGTCGTCGAGCTTGGCATCGGTCTTGGTCTCGTTAATCACCTGGAAGGCATAGACAGCGGCGTTACCCTTGACGCCCTTCATGAAGCCGCCCTTGGCAGTCTTGGCGACAGCGCCGGAGAGGACGTTCTCGCTACCACCTACAGAAGGCACGAAGACGGGCGATGCGAAGGTGATGTGGCGGATGGTGTCGGTCTGAGCACCGGGCAGCTTAGCGACAGCCTGGATGTCAGCACAGCCTTCCATCTTCTCCTGCAGGATGCCAGCCTTCTTGTCGGCGAGGACCTTCTCCTCGACATAAGCCTTCACAGCCTCGCTCTCCAGCGTGGAGAACTTACCGTCGTTCTTGCCGGTGAGGATGACAACGAGGAGGTGGTCGTTGTTGCCACAGGTGTAGATCTCAGAGATCTCACCCACCTTGGTGTCATCATTGAAGATCCAGCGGAAAGCCTCGCGGGTAGCGCTGAGACCTGCTACGTTGTGTTCGCTGCTGAAGATGTCAGCACGCTGCTGCACCATATAACCGGCCTTCACGGCGTTGGCCTCGATTTCCTCGGGGGTCTTGTTGGAGGCTACGAACTGCGAGAAGTCGTTGTAAGTCTTGTTGAAGGTATCGTTGGAGAAGTCGATGGGGCGCTTGACAACAGCCACCTGATATTTCTCGACCATGTTCTTGCGGTCATCTACACGCACGATGGCGATGCCGGTGCCGAGCTTGATCTGCTGGGTGGTACCCACAGCCTGAGCGTTGATGGTGTTGATGAACTTGAGGTTGTTATCATCGAGGGTAGCACGCTCGTACTGTGAGGAGGTAATCCACTGAGCCTCGCCCGTCTGGTTGTATTTCTTGGCGATACTGTCGAAGGGAACGCCTGCGTTGAGGGCTGTCATGATGCTGTCAGCCGTCTTCTTGTTGGCAGCCTCGTCCATGCCGCCGATGCCAATCTGACGAATCTGCACGGAGTCGGGCAGCGTGGTCTTAGCGATGAGGCGCACAATGTTCTGGGTGTTGTCAGCGATGTTGAGGTAGGGACCCTTCTGGGTACCGACAGCCATCGAGTCAATCTCCTTGGCGATGTCAGAAGCCAGCGCAGCACGGCGTACGGGCAGTGCGCTGTAGCTGATGATGCTTCCGCTCTTGCGGATGATGTTGGAGAAGTCAGCATTCTCAGCCTGCATCTGTGTTGCCACCTCCTGCAGCTCAGCGATGATCTCGTCGCGGTCAGCCTTGCTGGCCTGAACGGGAACGTCGATGAACTTGATGTCGCGAGAAGGCTGGTTGGTGCGGAAGAGGTCTTTCATCTCCTCGTACTTAGCCTTGAGCTCGCTCTCGTCGGCCTTCACCTCCTCCTTGACAGCGCTATAGGGAAGCGACACGAGAAGTGCTTCCTTCTCGTTGTTGCGAGCATCGAAGAGATTCTGCACGCTGGTGGGGTTGGCGATGAAGAGCTTGCTCAGCAGCGACTGGAACTTGTTGGTGAGCGTCTGCTGACGGATGGTCTTCTCGATGAACTTCCAGTAGTTGTACATCTGGGTGTAGTACTCGATGGCCTCAGCGGGCTGTCCGGGCTGGTCCTTGATACTCTTGTACTGGGTGAGGAACTGGTTGAGCTGCTCGACATCGAAAGCACCGGTCTGCTGGTTGCGGAAGGGCGTCTGAGCGAGCATCGGGTTCTGGCCCGTCTTGATGATCTCCTGCATCTCAGCGTCGGTGACGGTGAGGCCGAGCTCAGCGGCTTCGTGCTCCAGAAGGGCATTCTGAACATAGGTCTGCCATACCTGGTCGCGCAGCTGCTGCATCTGCTCGTCGGTGAAGTTCTCGGTACCGGAGGTGAACTTCACAACGCTGACATACTCGTCAACGAGGTCGTTGAACTCCTGAATGTTGATGGACTTGCCATAGACTTCACCAATGCGCTGGTGTGTCTCGGCGCGTGAAGAAGACAGCGAGCGCACACCTTCCTCTGCGATGAAGGCAAAGAGGGCGAGACCCACGAAAAGGATGAGCAGCGCGCCTTTGCTTCTGATTTTTTGTAATGTTGCCATTTGTTGAAGTTGATTTATTTATTTTTGTTCGTTTTCGACGATTTAGCCTCAAAAAAGCGTGCGAAGGTACAAAGAATTTCGGACATGACCACGTCTTTGCCCCGAAAATTACATTTTCGAGGCGAAAGTTTAGCGAAAATGGGCTTATTCGTCCAAAATACGCAGGCGTACGAGCTCTATTTTGGTGCTGGTATTCTTGACAATCTTGAATTCCAGGTTGTCGAAGCTCACCACCTCGTTGAGTTTGGGAAAACGCTGCACGCGATGCAGGATGAGACCGCCGATGGTGAGGTAGTCGTCGCTCTCGGGCAGCTCCAGGCCGAAGAGCTTGTTGACCTTCTCCACTTCGAGGCGTGCCGAGAGTTCATACTCGCCTGTCGGCAACTGCTTGGCCGTATAGTTCTGCTGGTCGTGCTCATCCTCGATATCTCCGAAGATCTCTTCCACGAGGTCCTCCAGCGTACAGATGCCGCTGGTGCCGCCAAACTCGTCCACGACGACGGCCAACGATATCTTCTGCTGCATCAGCGTCTGCATCAGCTTCTGGGCATTCATGCTCTCCGGCACGATAGGCACCTCGCGGATGTGCTCCTTCCAACTGTCGCTGCCCTTCAGGCGGAACATCTCAGAGGAGTGGATGAAGCCCACGATGTTGTCAATATCTTCCTCATAAACAATAATCTTCGAGCAGCCGCTCTCGATGAAGAGAGCCTTCAGCGCCTCCAGGCTCTCATGGATATCCACTGCCACAATCTCCGTGCGCGGCACAATGCAGTCTCGCACCTTACAGCTACTGAAATCCAACGCGTTCTGGAAGATCTTCACCTCATCGTCAATGGCCTCGTTGTTGTCGGAGTGCTCGATGGAGGACTGGATCAAGTAGTCCAAGTCTATCTTCGTGAAAGCACTTTCGGTGTCGGCAGGCGTAATCTTGAGACCGAAGATGCGCAGGATGAACTTGGCCAGGGCACTGGTGAACTTGGCGATGGGAAAGAGCAGGATATAAAAGAGATAGGATAAGGGGGCGAAGAAGGTGAGCGTGCGGTTGGGGTTCAGCTTGAACAGCAGTTTCGGCAGGAACTCGCCCGTAAATAGCACGATGACGGTGGAGAGGACGGTCTGCGTGAGCAACGTGATCCACTCATCGGTGATGCCCAGCGGCTTCAGCACGACGAGGTCCAGAAGCCGTGCAAAGAGAATGCCATAGACCACCAGTGCGATGTTATTACCCACGAGGAGTGTGGAGATGAAGCTGTTGGGGTGCTCGTAGAAGATGGCAGCAATGCGGGAGCCGAAGCCGCTCTGCGAGCGGTCCATCTCAAAGCGCAACTTATTGCTGGAGACGAAGGCAATCTCCATACCTGAGAAGAAGGCCGAGAAGGCCAGACTGATGATGATGTAGATGATGAGTGTGGTCATTGTCCTTGTAGTGCGCGGCGGCTGTCAGCCTGCGACGCACGTTCTTCTTTGGGTTCGGTGGTGGCACTCTCGACATCGTCCTTGGCGGGAGTGTAGCCCGACGAGTTATCGATATGATAGTCCGTCATCTCCTCGTTGGAACGGAAGTTGTAGCCTTGCAGCTGTTGCTGGGTAGCGGGTTTGGTGATGGTCATGAACATCGTATTCCACATCTGGTGCTCGTCCATATTCCAGAAGAGTTCCTCGGTCTCGAAGAGGTCGCCTTCGCGGTTTAGGATGACCACACGCCCTCGCAGCTCCCACACCCGGTTGTCATGACAGTAAGCGGTGTCGCTCTGCACGTGCCATTCTACGTGGAAGGTGGTGTCGAACTTTTCCAGAAACAGTCCTTTCAGGAACTTCCATTCCTGCGGTTGGGTGGTGTAGATGAGCCAGTCTTCGGCCACAATCTTGTAGCTGATGATGCCCGAGTCGGAGATGAGGTTCGAGATGCCATGTGCCGTCAGAAACGGCAGCGAGTCCTGCTCGTTGACAGCGGGTGCGATGTGCTCGTGGTGACCGCTGCAGGCGAATAAAGTGAAGAATGAAAGAATGACGAATGACGAATGAAGAGTGAAGAATGAAGAATGGCGTCTGCACAGGTTGGGCTTCCTGCACAGGCGCAATATACTATGGTAATCTTCACTTTTCATTTTTCACTTTCCATTTCCATTTTTCACTTTTCACTTTTCATTTTTCACTCCCCACGCTCCCCACGCTCCCCTTTAGGGGGCTCGGGGCTTTTCACTTACTTGAACTTCCACTTCATGAACCAGCGTTCGTTGAACGTCAGGCCGATGTTCAGCTGCACGATATTCTCGCGGACAAAGCCGGCGGCGCCCGCCGAGCGGTTGGTCCACTGAAAACCGACATTCACATAGGTGGGGAAATAGTGGTTCAGGTAGTTCATGTTCGCCCATCCGTTGGTGATGGGGAAGCCCACGCCAGCCGACAATCCGAACTCAGTGGGGCCATTCTGCCCGTTGATACGCAGATAAGGCGTTGAAAAGAAAGCACCGATACGATAGTTGAGACGCTGCCTGAAGGGGCGCTCATAGCGACCCGGAACATACTCAGCACCCAGATTGACGCGCAGGCGGTCTTTGTAGGTTCCAGTGGTAGCAGCATACGTCTTGGCGTACTTGTCGAACTCAGGTGTCGTGCACTTGCCCCATTGCTCATAGTGCACATCGGCAGCCACCAACAGGCGCTCGGCGTGTTCCCAGGCAAGACCGAAACTGTAGGTCATCGGCAGCTGGAAGCCTTTTGCCGCCACCAGCGTGTCGGCTGTGCTACCGTTGGTACTGCTGATATACGAGGCGTCGTTGTTGATCTTATGCCCGATGCCCACGGTGGCACCAAAGGTGAGGCGGTTCATGCTGTTGAGCACCGTCTGGTACTGCACACCCACGTCGCCTCGCCATGTGACAATGGAGGCATCGTAGAGCGTGGTGATATTACCGTCGGTGGTGGAGAGGACGCTGTTCTGGGAGTAGGCGGTGAGGATGCTATGCTTGATATTGCCCCACAACACGCCGATGTTGGCACCGAAGGAGAAGCCCTTGAAGGGTTCCCAACCCACACCAATGAAGGCCTCATGCAGGCCACCCTCGCCATCGTATTCCGAGGGGCTCGTAATCTGCTCGCCGGTGCTGTAGTCCAGACCCACGTTCTCCTCATGCGAGAAGGAGTAGCCGATGCGGGTGTAGGGCTTGAAGCCCAAGGTCATACCCAGATGTCTGCGCATTCGGAAAGCCGCCGTAACAAAGTCAAACGACGTGTTGCTGACGCCCACATGCGCACTGCCCTGCACCATTCGGGAGCGTTGCAGGCTCATGCCGACATCGAAGAGGAACGTGAGAGAATCTACAGCCGAGTAGCTGGCGGGGTTCAGGAAGTTAATGCGGCTGTTGGAGCGCAGCGCCTGACCCACGCCGCCCATAGAGCGGTTGTAGCTGTTGGCCTGATCGCTCAGCAGTCCCAGTCCGAAACGGGAGTAGGACGAGTTGGAGCCGTTAGATTGTGCGACCATCTTCCCCAGTGTCCAGGGGGCGATGAGGAAGAGGAGGATGAAGGTATATTTAAGTTTCATAATGATGCTTTCGTCATGCTCAGATGGTGGCAGAGAATATGGTTCAATCCACGTGGTACGATGAAATGGTCTGCAAAGATGCAGCTTTTTACGCTGTCGTCCAAGCGAAATTCGTCGCCGCCCGTTAAAAAAACCAAAAGGTCGGCATATTTCTTTCGAAAAGCGGCGATATAGCCCTCTATTTCGTGTTTCATGCCCTGGATCACACCTGCACGGATGGCCGTCTCGGTGTCGTAACCCAGTTCGGGCGTGTCACCCTCGGCGCTCACCAGGGGCAGCCGCGGGAAGTAGTCGCCAATGGCTTGCAGTCGGGCGTGGAGGCCCGGGGCGATATTGCCGCCCACGTAGGCACCGTCGGCCGTCACGAAGTCGAAGGTGATGCAGCTGCCGGCATCGATCACCAGCAACGGGCGGTGGGGCTGCTGTGCCCAGGCACCTACGGCTGCCGCTAAGCGGTCTGTGCCGAGGGTTGCCGGTGTGCGGTAGCGATTGGTCAGCGGCGTGGGCGTGGCAGCGGTGAAGCGCAGCACGGGACACGGCAACGCACGCAACCGTGCCTCGGCCTCGGGAGCCAGGTCCACGACGGTGCTGACGATGGCGGCGGCGGCATCCTGTCCGATGTGAGCAAGGAAGTTGAGGGCGTGGCCCTCCTCACTACCGTGTGCCAGTAGTTCCTCACCCTCGAAGCAGAAATATTTGCCGGTGGTGTTGCCGATATCGATGACCAAATTCATTTTTGCGGCCGCAAAGGTAGCACTTATTTACGATTTACGATTTACAATTTACAATTTATCTTTGTCACGGGACGTTTTTTTATTTATTTTAAGTAAAGAATGTGCAGAAAATAGGAAAACGTAAATGCTAAATCGTAAAAATTGCGTACCTTTGCGCCCGCTTATGAGACGCCTCATCCTTTTTCTCAGTTTTTTGGGTGCCCTGTGTGCACCGCTCCGCCTTCTGGCCGACACCACGCAGGCCACTGCCGAGTGGGACTCCACGTTGCGTGTGAGCCTGCTCACCTGTTCCCCAGGCTCGGCGACCTATGAGCTCTATGGCCACACCGCCATCCGTGCCCGCAGCGAGCGCGACCGCTTCGATGTCGTCTATAACTACGGGCTCTTCGACTTCAACCAGCCCAACTTCGTCTGGCACTTCGTGCTGGGCGAGTGCGACTACATGGTGGGCCGCGAGCACTTCCCCCTCTTCGAGTACGCCTACAAGTTGCGCGGCTCGTCGATTACCGAGCAGGTGCTGAACCTTTATCCCCAGGAGGCACAGGAGCTGCTGCAGGCGCTGGAGGAGAACTGCCAGCCCGAGAACTGCACCTACCGCTACAACATCTTCCGCGAGAACTGCGCCACCAAGGCTCGCGACATCATCGAGGCACACATCTACGGCCGACTGCGCTACCCGATGCGCCCACGCCGGTTCACCATTCGCCAGATGCTGCATCAGTTCACGGCCGGTTCCCCCTGGGACGAAGCCGGCAACGATATGCTGCTGGGCACCGAAGTGGACACCTTGCTCACCGAACGCAACGAGACATTCCTACCTATCTATATGATGTGGTATGCCGACAGCATCATGATCGAGCGCGGCTACATGCGCTTCTATCCGCTGGTGGCAGAGCGCCGCGTCATCCTGGAGGCCAACCCCGAGGTGCAGAGACAGCAGGCTGCCAGAGAACCCTCCTTCCCCCTCTCCCCCACCCTTCTCTTCTGGCTGCTGCTGGCTGCCGGCGTGCTACTGGCCGTCTGGGAATACAGCCGCCGGCGCATCGTATGGGGCGTAGATGTGGTGCTGATGACGCTACAGGGACTGGCCGGCATTCTCCTGCTGTTCATGATGCTCTTCTCCACGCATCCGGGTGTCAGTTCCAACTGGCAGATATGGGTGCTGAACCCGCTGCCGCTGTTCTTCCTGCCGGCAGTGGTGCGCGCCGACCGTCGCCGTGAGCCCTGCATCTATCATGGCTTTGCGGCTGCCTTCCTCGCGCTCTTCCTCGCACTTTCTTTCTTCATTCCGCAAGATTTCACGCCGTTGATCTATCCTTTGGCACTACTTTTGCTGAGTCGTGCTTTGGTACATCTGGCCATCCAACGCACCACCCGTTAACACCTATATTATTAACCCGTGTCGCACAACGAACGTCATACCCCCCTGCGCAACAGCCACTCCAATCGCTGGCTGACATCGCTTCTGGCCCTCATGGCCATGATGAGCATCGAGGCGCAGACCACAGCCCAGCAGCCGCGCCTGGTGGTCCACATCCTTGTTGACCAACTCCGCACCGACTACCTCGAAGCCTTCTCGCCGCTGTATGGCGAGAACGGCCTGAAGCGTCTGATGACGCGTGGTCGCTATTTCCCCGATGCACGTCAGGCCTTCAAGCCGGTTGACAGGGCTTCGGCCACCGCTTCGATGGTCACGGGCGCTACACCGTCTGACCACGGCATCACCTCGCTGAAGTGGCTCTCGCGAAAGACGCTGCAGCCCATCTACTGCGTGGATGACGCGGCCTACAAGGGACATCAGACCAACGAGGCCTCATCGCCTGCCAGCATGCTCACCACCTCTGTGGCCGACGAACTGGAGGTGGCCACGGGCCAGTTCGCTGTCACCTATGCCATTGCCCCCGACCGCGACATGGCCGTCCTCATGGCGGGACACGTCGCCGACGGTGCCTTCTGGATCAGCGACCAGACGGGTTCGTGGTGCGGCACCAGCTACTATGGCGACTACCCCTCATGGGCTTCCGTCTATGAACGCATGGAACCGCTGTCACAGCGCATCGGTTCGATGACATGGAAGCCTGTCGTGGAGGGCGCGCACTCCGATTTCCATTACTTCCAGAGCCTCGCCTTCGACAAGAAGACCGACTTCAGCCACTCCTTCACCGACGCCAGCCGCATCCGTCAGTTCAAGACCTCCGGCCTCGTCAACGAGGAGGTCTATAACTTCGTCTCACGCTGCGTGGAAGGTTCCTATCTGGGTCGCGACAATGTGCCCGACCTGCTCTCCATCGGTCTCTATGCCGGCAACTTCGAGAACAAGAGCGTCCTCCTGGCGCCCTCCGAGTTGCAGGACACCTATGTGCGCCTGGACCGTGTCATCGCAGACCTCCTGGCGCTCTTCGAGCATCTGGCAGGCCCCAAGGGCACGCTCGTGGTGCTCTCCTCCACCGGCTACAGCGACACCTTCGGCGGCGAGACCAACCTGCAGTCCTACCGCCTCCCCTCTGGCACCTTCTCGATGGAGCGTGCCTCCATGCTGCTGAACATGTACCTCGTGCCCCTCTACGGCAAAGCACAGTGGGTTGAGGGCACCAGCGGCAACAACATCTACCTGAACCACAAGCTCATCGAGCAGAAGCAGCTCAACCTCAACGAGGTGCTGACACGCTGCGAGGAGTTCCTCGGACAGATGTCCGGCGTGCGTGCCGCCTATACAGCACGCAGCATGGCCCTCGGCGCCTGGGACCAGACCGTCAGCCGCATCCGTGCCGGCTGGCATCCCGAACGCTCCGGCGACATCATCGTGGAGGTATGTCCGGGCTGGCAGGTGACTGCCGCCGACGGCTCCGCAACGGTGCACCCGGGTGATGCCTACGAGCCTTATCCCGTCATGATATGGGGCCCCGAGGTGGTGGCTGCGCAGATCAACAGCCCCGTGATGGCAACCGCCGTCGCCCCCACCCTCGCCCGCTGTCTCCGCATCCGAGCACCCAACGCCAGCCGCGAAGCGCCATTGCAGCTGAGATAAAGCCTCCATTAGGCCCATTAGCCCCAATCGTCAAATCGTCAAATTGTTAAATCGTCAAATCAATATATGAATTTCATCCAACTTCTTCGCAAGCTCTTCGGCAATAAGAGCGACCGCGATATGAAACAGATTCAGCCCCTCGTCGAGGAGGTGCTGAAGATTTATCCTGAGATACAGGCGCTCTCCAACGATGAGCTTCGCGCGCGTACCAAAGAATTACAAGCGCGCATACGTGAGGCCGGTGTGCCCCTTCGCAACCAGATCAACGAGCTCAAGGCCAAGATTGAGCAGACGGCCATCGAGGACCGCAAACCCATCTTCGACAAGATCGACAAGCTCGAGAAGGAGCAGCTGGAGGTCTTCGAGAAAGTCCTCGACGAGATCCGCCCCGTGGCCTTCGCCATCGTGAAGAGCACCGCCGAGCGCTTCACCAACAACGAGAACATCGAGGTCACCGCCACCGACTTCGACCGCGAACTGGCTGCGCGCCACGACTTCGTGGACATCGAGGGCGACAAGGCCATCTACCACAACCACTGGGTCGCCGGCGGCAACGAGACCGTGTGGAACATGATCCACTACGATGTGCAGCTCTTCGGCGGCACCGTGCTCCATCAGGGTAAGATTGCCGAGATGGCCACGGGTGAGGGTAAGACCCTCGTGGCCACGCTCCCCGTGTTCCTCAACGCGCTGACAGGCAACGGCGTCCACGTGGTCACCGTCAACGACTATCTGGCCAAGCGCGACTCCGAGTGGATGGGCCCGCTCTACATGTTCCACGGCCTCAGCGTCGATTGCATCGACAAGCATCAGCCCAACAGCGAGGCGCGCCGCAAGGCCTACCAGGCCGACATCACCTTCGGCACCAACAACGAGTTCGGCTTCGACTACCTGCGCGACAACATGGCCATCTCCCCCGAGGACCTCGTGCAGCGCATGCACAACTACGCCATCGTCGATGAGGTGGACTCCGTGCTCATCGACGACGCCCGCACGCCCCTCATCATCAGCGGCCCCGTGCCCAAGGGCGACGACCAGCAGTTCGAGGAGTACCAGCCCCTCGTGGAGAAGCTCGTCAGCGTGCAGCGCCAGCTGGCCACGCAGTATCTGGCCGAGGCCAAGAAGCTCATCACCGAGGGCCAGGCCGAGAACGACAAGGCGAAGACCGAGGCCGGCTTCCTCTCCCTCTTCCGCTCCTACAAGGCACTGCCCAAGAACAAGCCCCTCATCAAGTACCTCTCCGAACCCGGCATCAAGAGCGGCATGCTCGCTACCGAGGAGATCTACATGGAGAACAACAACAAACGTATGCCCGAGGCCGTAGAACCTCTGTTCTTCGTCATCGACGAGAAGCTCAACAGCGCCGACCTCACCGACAAGGGCAACGACTGGCTGGCCAAGCAGGTCAACGACGATGACCTCTTCGTCCTCCCCGACATCGCAGCACAGCTCTCGGCCCTCGAAGGCGACAAGAGCCTGCAAGGCGAGGAACTCACGCAGAAGAAGGATCAGATCTACACCGACTACGCCATCAAGAGCGAGCGCGTGCACACCATCCAACAGCTTCTCAAGGCCTACGCCATGTTCACCCTCAACGACGACTACATCATCGTCGATGGCGAAATCAAGATTGTCGATGAGCAGACGGGCCGCGTCATGGAAGGACGCCGCTGGAGCGACGGCCTCCACCAGGCTGTCGAGGCCAAGGAGCACGTGAAGGTGCAGGCCGCCACGCAGACCTTCGCCACCATCACCCTGCAGAACTACTTCCGCATGTACCACAAGCTCGCCGGCATGACCGGTACCGCCGTCACCGAGGCGGGCGAGTTCTGGGACATCTATAAGCTGGACGTCGTGGAGATTCCCACCAACCGTCCGGTCATCCGCAACGACATGAACGACCGCGTCTATAAGACCCAGCGCGAGAAGTACAACGCCGTCATCGCCGAAGTCGAGAAGATGCGCAACAGCGGTCGCCCCACCCTCGTGGGCACCACCTCCGTGGAAATCTCCGAGCTACTGTCTAAGATGCTGTCGCTGCGCAAGATACCCCACCAGGTCCTCAACGCCAAGCTCCACCAGAAGGAAGCCGACATCGTGGCCCTCGCCGGTCAGAGCACCAACGGCCTCGGCGCCGTCACCATCGCCACCAACATGGCCGGTCGTGGTACCGATATCAAGCTCTCGCCCGAGGTGAAGGCCGCCGGCGGTCTCGCCATCATCGGCACCGAGCGCCATGAGAGCCGCCGCGTCGATCGCCAGCTGCGCGGACGTTCCGGCCGTCAGGGCGACCCGGGCTCCAGCGTCTTCTTCGTCAGCCTTGAGGACAAGCTCATGCGCCTCTTCGCCAGCGAGCGCATCGCCAAGGTCATGGACCGCCTCGGCTTCGAGGACGGCGAGATGATTGAGCACCCCATGATCAACAACAGCATCGAGCGTGCCCAGAAGAAGGTCGAGGAGAACCACTTCGGCATCCGCAAGCGCCTGCTCGAGTACGACGACGTCATGAACAAGCAGCGCACCGTCGTCTATGAGAAGCGCCGCCACGCCCTCATGGGCGAGCGCCTCGGCATGGACATCGCCGACATGCTCTACGACCGCGTCTGCACCATCATCGAGAACTGCGCCGACCACAGCCAGATGGCCGAGGAGTTCATCAGCATCTTCGCCATGGAAGTGCCTTTCACCGAGAGCGACCTCGCACAGATGAAGATGCCCGACCTCGAGGAGCAGGCCTACCAGGCCGTCCTCGCCCGCTTCCGCCAGAAGACAGACATCATCGCCGCAGAGTCCTTCAAGGTCTTCAAGCCCATCTACGACGGCCCCAACGGCCAGGAGTGGGCCGAGCGCCCCGTCATGGTGCCCATCATGGACGGCCGCCGCGTCTATAACATCGGTGGTGTCTCGCTCAAGCAGACCTGCGAGAGCGAGGGCCGCGCCATCGTCACCGCCTTCGAGAAAGCCATCATGCTCCACGTCATCGACGAAGCCTGGAAGGAGAACCTCCGCGAGCTCGACGAGCTCAAGCACAGCGTGCAGAACGCCAGCTACGAGCAGAAGGACCCCCTCCTCATCTTCAAGCTCGAGAGCGTGAAGCTCTTCGACAAGATGGTCAACCGCATCAACAACCAGACCATCAGCATCCTCATGCGCGGACAGGTGCCCGAGCAACAGGTGCAGGCTCCCGACGATGCCGCCCAGCAGCGCGCCGCCTACGAGGCGCAGCGCCGTGCCCGTGCCGCCGCCCAGCAGCGCGCACAGTACCAGGCCGGTCGCGGAGGCGCTGTCCCCGGCACCACGCAGGCTCCCAACTACAGCCGTCCTGACTACGCCCAAGGCGCTCCCGCCGACCTCAACGACCCCGCCCAGCAGGCAGCCGCCGCTCAGGACACCCGCGGGCAGCAGCCCCGCACCCCCTTCACTGCCGACAAGCTCCCCGGCCGCAACGACCCCTGTCCCTGCGGCAGCGGCAAGAAGTTCAAGCAGTGCCACGGCAAGAACCTGTAATTAACAGCAATCATCAAGCAGGCCGCAGGACATCCTCCCGCGGCCTGTTTTTGTACCTTCAACACGAATGACCATAAATTATTCATAAATTCAAGACATAAATAAAATCCCCGCTCTCGGAGGAAGGGATTGGCACGCTGCTTAGGCAGTGCGCCGTAAAAGATTCTTAAGCTGGCCATCTTGAAAGCTAGCTTTCAGAGTGGCAGACTTTGGAATCCTTCAGCCCCATCGGGGCGACATCCCTTTCACCGCCCACGCAAAGAAATTCGTGAATCATTATATGTCTTGAATTCATGTCTCGAATTCGTGTAAAAAAAGAGAAAAGGTTTTGCCGCGCAAGCGGTGTTTTTATTGTTTTTGTCTGAAAAGATTTAAGGTCTGATTTGATGTGGATTTAAGTTCCATGCCTCCGCTTCTTCCGTGTTTTTCGATGTTTTAATGGTAAAAACTACACTCTTTATAACCTAAAACAGCCCCCATACATGCTATTTCCCACCCTTTTCCTTTGCCGTTCCATCCAATTCACCTAATTTTGGCGCGCAAAAAGCGTTCTAACTACTAACTCATTATATAAACAATGAAAAAACTTTTACTTTTATTTTGTGCCTTATTGTGCCTTGGCGGCAGTGGGGCGTGGGCACAAGGTGTGGTGACGGACTATGCTTCAGCCGGCTCTCCCGTCACTTATTCGACGTATGTTGCATCCGCAGGAACGGGTGCGAAGTATGCATTTATGACACCATCAGAAAATGCTGCGACATTACATAAATGGGTCGGTTTCAATAGTACTGTAGGTAACGTTAGCACTATTACACGTGATCATTTGTTTGTGCTGGAAAATAGCGATACAGATGGAAAGTATTGGCTCAAACGCTTTAGCAACAGCCAATATTTGGCTGGCAATAACACCTTTTCTTCTGACTCGAAAATAAATCTTACATTGGTCAATCGTCGAGCCAGTGATTATGCTTCGGAATACTCAAGCTCCGATCTTCACATCAGTTTTGATAATGATGGTGGCGGCCACTTCAACAATGGTAACGGCAGCTACAACTTCGCAGGAGGTACTGGTGGTTGGAGCACCTGCATCGCATACGGCCCATATTATATTGCAGAGGTCAATTACCTTGATGATGAGGATAATCCATTAGATGCTCCTACATATTACATTGTCAAGGACGGTACTACTATCAGCTACACAACCGCACCAGCCAATATAGGTGTTTGGATCAGAGACGATAAGGGAAGCGTAACCGTTAATGGCGCTGATGTCGTATTGAATTGCACTTACCACTTTCCCGAGACAACCTATCAATACCAGATTAGCGATGCAAGTGGTGTTATCTATACCTCTGATTATTATGTCGGAACAGCGGGCGATGAGATAAGCACGCTTCCTAGCGCTGAACAACGTAGCTATTGTAAATATACCGTAACATCAAAAACATTGGAGACTGGGAAAAATATTGTTGCAGTTTCTGTAACATGGGACGGTCCATTTGACATCTCTTCGGATTTCGCGAGCGCTAAATGGTATTACTTGATGCAGAGTCATCAAGAGGAAACGAAAAATTATGTAAGCTATTCTTCAGGGAATCCATGTCCAGTTTCTGGCACGAAACCCACAACAGATAATGGTTTATGGGCGTTCATAGGTAATCCGTATGATGGATTTAAAATTATCAACAAGGCTGCTGGAGACGGTAAATATCTTAAAGCTACTGCCAATAATCCAACAATGACAACCACACAGACCGCATGGGTTATTGCTAATAGATCGGGCTTCGACGCAGCTTACTTTAATATCCATTCTGGAAGTACCAATTATATCAATATGGATAATGATAATCATGTCCTTAAATATTGGAACAATGGTAGCGCAGCCAATGATAACAATTCCACTTTCAGGGTGGAGGAATATTCAGAGGATTTCACAAGTGAGGTAGCAACTTATATCACTCCTTACTTTGATACTCATGGAGAATATTTCTCTATTACGGACGCTGCTTATACCGAGAATCTCGCTACTTGGACTGCAGCTAAGACCAGCTGCAACAAAGCAACATATAATTCTCTTCGGAGTATCGTAGAAAGCAACATCAACTATCCTGCGGATGGATGGTATCTGATAAAGAACTATAGTACCAAGAATTACATAAACACTACGGGCACAACTTCTGCAGTCACGAATACCAATAATGCACCATCTAGCATTGTTTATCTTGATAACAGAGGTGATGGAACTTGCTACATACTATCTCAAGGGGGATATTTCCAGACGCCAAGCGTGGGTTATAATGTTACCCGCAGCAGCACACCTGTTGCATTTACGCCCGAAGTAGCAACTGCGACGGTTGTTTCCTTTAAGGCTGGCTCATATGGCTTGGCTGACTCTGGTGGGGTCTTAAGAGGTGGTTATTTGCGTGGGACCGCCTCTGACCCGGCCTCGTATTGGACGGTTGAGGATATATCTTCGATTACAGCAAGTATAACCAACGCAAAGGACAACACAAGTGCGGAGCATTCCTACGCTACACTTTGTGTTCCTTTCGCCATTTCTGCTCTGTCAGGCGCAAATGCCTACATGCCTACAGTTAGCGACGGATATGTAGTACTGGGAGATGCTGCCACAGTTTCTGACGGAACACTTATCCCTGCTGGCACTCCTGTTATCCTCGTAGGTGCTAAGGATGCAGGCACATATACGGCAACCATCAAGAGTGGAACGGCTTCTGTGACCTCGCCTGTTGCTCCATCAGGTTCGAATGTCCTGACAGGCATTTTCGCTAGCACAAGTATCAATTGTGCAGCAGAAAGTACGAACTATGTACTTGGCTTCGATGAAGACAATGATAACCGCATCGGATTCTATCATGTTGATGGAGGTTCTTCCTTCGCACTCAGTGCTAACCGCGCCTATCTGAATACTAGTGCTTATAGCGTCAAAGGCTTCGCCATTAACTTCGGCGACATTGTGGACGACATTAAGAGCCTCTCCCACACCCCCTCTCCCGTGAGCGAGAGGAGTATCTTCAACCTTGCAGGTCAGCGCATGAGCCGCGTTCAGAAGGGCGTGAACATCATCAATGGTAAGAAAGTAATTGTTAAGTAAGAAAGGAGGACACGTTATGAAAAAGATATATAGCACACCACAACTGCTGATTGTCAATGTAGAGATTCACGGATCGTTGTTGCAAGTCATTTCAAAATCCGAAAAAGAAATTAAATCTGAAAACGCTGGCCTCACCAAAGAAAGTGGCTCCTGGGGCGACGTCTGGGGCAGTGATGACGATGACGAGTAATCTTAGCCAACAGCTAAGTTAGGTCCTGACACCTCTATATAATAGCAACGGCAGCAACAGTCACACGACTGTCGCTGTCGTTGTTGGTGAATATCAATCTAACCACAGAGGCACGGAGTTACACAAAGGCACGTCCTGTGGTAGTCTTTATTTTAAAGTACGGAGAGCCGCAAGAACGGCTACGCGAGCTCATGGTGAAGGGTTCTAACAACGGGTTCTACACCATTGATGGTCGCAAGCTTCAGGGCAAACCGACACAGCGCGTGTATATTCATAATGGTAAAAAGGTCGTGATTCAGTGAGGGGGCGGCTGACGGACTGGTCGTGTTTATCCTCAAAACCTTGACACAGGCATTACGGCTATCCTGTTACTTCAATGTAGACAGATATTCTGTTGCAGTCATTACGGGCAGTTTCGAGGCCGAAAAATCTTTGCCGTTGCGGGTGATGATGATGTCGGCCTTGGCCTTCAGCGCACAATAATACTGCATGGCATCCTCGAAGTCATTGAACTGCGATGCCAGCGAGTCGTCCACGGTACGTTCATTGACTGTGGCCACACGGGAGAGCTGTCGGAAGTTGGACAGCAAGTTGCGTACGCCATCGGCTCCGTGCCTATGAAGGAGGAAGGATGCGGTAGTGTAGGTCATTGGCGACACGATGAGCTGGACCTTCTTGTAGTAGGCCATAGTGAACAATTGCACGGCATCGTGGCAGAACGGCTCACGACGGTCGAGCAAGTCGATGACGATGTTGGTATCAAGAAACAAGCGTGTCATTTGTACTTCTTCTCCAGATGCTTATAATAGGTATCGCGTCCGTTCAAGTCCTCGTCGGCCACAGGTTCGCCCGCCCCCAGCAAGCTCAGCACCACATCGGGGACAACTTGCTCTGCCTCCGTCTTATTGCCCTGGGCGAAGCGCACAAGGAAGTTCTCAATGACCGATGTGAGGTTCAAGCCGTGTTTCTGGGCATATACCTGAGCCGGGCGATAAATGTTAGGATTGATAGCTACTTCCATAATTGCAATTATTTGTTGAATTCTGCGGCAAAGGTAGGGATAAGTTTTGAATCCACGGCAAAAATATCTCCTTTTTTCAAGATGAAAAACAAAAAAGCCTCTCACAGGCTGCTGTTTTATCCGTATCTTATGAGAGTTAAGAACGGGCGTTTTATTGTACAATCTACACTTATTACAGCCCAAAACTACCCCATTCCCACGTTTTTTTCCTCATTTCTTTTTGCCATTTCACCCCAACATCCTATATTTGCAGGACATATGCAAGCGTTCTAACTACTAACTCAACTTATATTACAATGAAAAAACTTTTACTTTTATTTTGTGCCTTATTGTGCCTTGGCGGCAGTGGGGCGTGGGCTGCAGATATTGAGTGGACTGTCGGATCTGGCGCAGGTGTCAACTTTACCGTCTGGGCTTTAGGTCTTGATTTTCCTGGAGAATGCACTTCGGGAAATATATATTCATTGAAAGACTTCACTATTACCTACCGTGGCGACAGTAATACACAAGCCCTTTACATGGCAATCTGTACAGATAATGGTATAAATACTGGTAATGACAATGCGGGTATCCCATATCCAGCCACAAAGGTACTCGCAATTTCCGATTCTCCGTGTAGCGCAAGTGCAAGTTCTTGTAAATATACATTTACAAAACCTGTGAAAATGTGTGCAGGTGTAAGGTATTACGCAATCTTTTTAACTAGCAATGTACCCTCAGATGGCAATTATACCAGAAAGAAACAGGGCATAAAGGTAAAAGCTGGAACATATTCGCCCACATATATCAATACATATAACACCTCAGCGCTCACTGACTATATGCCCATCTTTACGGCCACACTGACAAATGGTATTCCTATTAGTACAACTAGTGGAAATTATTCCGACCTAACGAGTAACGGGAATTGGGCCTCAACGTGGACTTCTGAAGGACAAGCACCTACGCTAAAGTTCTATACTAGCAACAAGTATATCAAAGTTGCTGATGGATCAATATGGACAGGTGGCAACCCTGCAAATTGTACTTATACTATTAGTGTTCCTGATGGTTTCCAGATTACTGGTTATTCCTTGACAGGTAAAGCCAACTTGGCCGATAATGATCAAGTCATCACCCCTGCTGATGATGACGCAAATCCTAAGACTTTCACATCTTCGGCAAACAATACCGTTACAATATCCGGTATTGCTAAGACTTCTACCACTTTCAAGCTCTCGGGTAATAATAAGGGGTTGGCTATTTCAGAATTCATAGTTAATGTTAAAGTTAATCCCAGTATTGGTACAATGGTGTCCACATTAAAGACCAATATGGAAACTTACAAGGATCTTTCTGGCGTAGGTTATCCTAAAGCCGATGCTGCTGCGCGTACTACTCTGAATGCTGCATATGCTGTTTTAAACGGCTATGATGGTAGCACGACTAATTACACAAAGGCCGCTAATTATGCAGGTCAGCTTGATGCTTATAACAAATATCTGAAATGTTCGGATATTGTAATGCCGATTGATGGCAAGGTATATAAATTTACCAACATACAGAAAGACAATTCGACCAAGCAATATGTTTATGCTAAAGACAATCATGATTTAGAATTAAATTCGACAGCCGTTACAGATGGAACAGAAAGGTTTGTTTGTCACGCCATAGATGCTGCAAATGGAATCTACTCTTTTGTAGCTGTGGATGGATATTATATGGTAGGTGCGACATCCTCGAATGGAAAGGCCATGTCAGATACATACACCGCCGCTAAGCAACGTTGTACTATTGCGAAATATACTATTAGCGGTGTAACCGATGAAATAGCGTTCGGAAAGGTTTATATAAAATATGATCAACGAGTGAACAACAATGGAACGGCTTATCTTATAGCTTATAAGTCCGGTGGCTGGAGTGGGAATGGAGGTCTATATATCTCAGATACAGAATCCTCTATGTTCATCTTGGACGAATGTTCTGATTACTACAACAAGGTCACTCTGACAAGTGATGGTACTGATGCTTACGCTTCGCTCTACCTGCCCTTCTCCGTTACGATTCCTGAGGGTATTACGGCATACGCAGTAGCAATTCAAGATGGTACCTATGCTCATATGGAGACCATCGTAACAAATGGAATCTTGCCTAAGGAAAAGGCTGCTATTTTGAAGAAGGCTGGACAGACCACTACAGAAACCATTTATCTGTCACCTGCTGAGGCTGCAGGTGAACTTCCCGATGGTTACAGCAATCTGCTTAACGGTACCGTTGCTGAGAATCAAGCTCCCAGTGGCGGTGGCACCACTTATGTGCTTTCAAATCTTGATGGTATCGGCCTTTATGAATACGAAGGAGAGCATCTCGCCAGGGGTAAAGCTTATCTCTTTGTACCCAGCAGTAGCGTGAAGGCTCTCACCTTCGACTTCGGCGATGCAGACGCTATCGGTTCAATTGCCAGTAGCCAAGAGCCAAAGGTCAACAGCCAAATCTTTAACCTCGCAGGTCAGCGCCTCAGCAAGGCTCAGAAGGGCGTGAACATCGTGAACGGTAAGAAGGTTCTGGTTAAGTAAAAGAGAAAAAGACAAAACGTAAAAGTAAAGTTATATCTCTAATTCTCAAATTCTTGATAATTATGAAAAAGATATATTTGACACCACTAACAAGTGTGATTCATATTCAGGCATCACAAATGATAGCTGAGTCCTTGGGATTCAAGAAGGGCACCACCGTTACGAAAGAGGAGGATGTAATGACCAAAGAAAGTGGCTCCTGGGGCGACGTCTGGGGCAGTGATGATGATGACGAGTAATCTTAGCCCACAGCGAAGATAGGTCCTGACACCTATATATAATAGCAACGGCAGCAACAGTCACACGACTGTCGCTGCCGTTGTGGTTCCATCTGTGTTTTTTCGCTAAAACAACATCATTTTTTCACTTTCATTTTTCACTTTTCACTTTAATGTGTACCTTTGCCGCCAGAAAACAAAGAAAATAAATGCAGATGGAAACAACGACCAAACAGAAACAACTCTATCAGAACTTCGTTACTGCATTCCGTCTCTACAAGAAACGCAAACGTGAATGGCAGGAGCGAATGGAAGTTGAATTGGCTCAAGAGGAAGAGGAAATCCGCCGCAAACGCGAAGTCCTGTATGCCGAATACGAATGACGTATGAATGCATTTGACAGCATCATTGCTCAGTTCCGTGCCAACAAACCCTAAATCCCTGTACCAGTCTCTGTGCTTCAAAAGACTCAAGGACAGGAAAATGTCATTCGTAACTTCGCGCCGCCCAAATTTCGTAAAGTAAAACCATCAGGAACTGGTCATCCTTACGCCGGACTCACGTTAATTTGAGCTACACTCCAGTATTTCCTTTATTTTCTCACAGGTGATAAAACATTTTGCCACTGGTGGCAAAACCTTTTGCCATAGGTGGCAAAAACAATAAGAGCATGGTCTTGCGGCACGAAGACCATGGTCTTATGGCCGAAAGGCCTTGCTCTTGCAGCGAGTTCTGACTTAATACAGAAAAGGTGCACATGATTTAACAAATGAATCATGAACGAAAAATCATCGCGTTGCGTCCGTCGCCGTTTCAGCGAGGACTTCAAATTATCCGTATTGAAGGATTACTATGAATCAGGTAGAAGCCGGTACTTCATCCTCAAGAAATACAAATTGGACCACACGAGCCTAAGAAATTGGCTTCGTGAGTATCC
>SUYG01000051.1:0-12383 GCA_015060555.1 Prevotella sp. | reverse complement strand
TTACCTCAAGTCGCATCGTGGGGTAAGGGGATGGTGGCTACATATTGATGTTGTGCTGTTGCTTTTTACTGAAAGCTGCTACTAACGACTCATAAATCTACCCTTAATCGTGTATTGGATGATAGTTGCGGATTTTAGGTCTATTTCAACCATTTCAGCAGTCTGCTGCCATTCACTGACCCGCTCTACGTGGCACTGAACTTGATGGTATATCCCATATTCCTATTATATATAAGCGAGATTACGGATCGCAGGCCGCTGTCGCAGCAGAAGAAATTCCTCTGTCTGGTGTTCATTCCGCCAATCGTCATCGGCATCGTTGTGGGTTGCCTATACGGTGCCATGGATGCAGAAGAGACACAATCATTCATCTCAAACCACCTCTATCATGCTGGTGTCTCGAGACCCAGCGGACTGTCACTCGTGCAAGTATGGGTACACATGATTTGTCACATCATCTTTGCCCTGCAAGTTATTTATGTCATTATCAATGGATTCCCACGAATCCGACGATTCAACAAGACTTTGCAGCAGTTATATGCCGATACTGAAGGCAGGGAAATAAAAGCGGTTCCCACGATTCTCGTCCTGTTCATCGTGACTTCACTGGTTTCTACCATTGTCAATCTCATGGGCAGACAGATGTTTGTTGACAGCATCATCTTGGCGTTGCCTTCAGTGGCCTTCTCAGCACTTATCTTTGCCCTGTCATGGGTCGGTTTACAGCAGAACTTTTCGATGCGCGACATCCCTGAAGAGCAGGTGAAGGAGACCGTTGACAGCGAAATAACAACGGCAAATTCAGACAACACCAGCATTCTCATTTATGAGCGGCTGGAGACAATGATGGATGAACAACAGATCTTTCTCCATAATGACTTGCTGCTCAATGACGTCGCCCAGCTGTTAGGAACAAACCGCACCTATCTGCTTCAGGCACTCAACAGCTGTGCACACATGACCTTCAAGGAATACATCAACCGTAAACGTATCGCTTACGCCGAAAAGCTAATCATGGAGGACCCGTCAAAGCCAAGAAACGAGATTGCCGTCCACTCCGGCTACAACAGCATGTCATCCTTCTATCGCAATCAAAGACTCTATAAATCTTCCAAATGACCTTGCGAAAGTGAGGCGGCGAGGTTGGCGCTGATGTGGTTGCCAATCTGGCAGCAGACATCCTGACTCCAACGCTGCGCCATAGCGATGAGGGCGGATTGGGTGGCGCTGGAGGAGGGCTGAGGGATGAGGGATGAGGGCTGAGGGTTCTCCAAGTGTGGAGCGTCCCGTTGGGCCGAGCGGAGGGGTGCTGACTGCAGGGTGAGCTTGGCGTAGATGTAGCCGGCATTGAAGTTGTCGCCTGCGCCCACGGTGCTGACGGTTTCTACGGGCTCCACGGGGAAGGTCTCGCAGCCTTCGGGGGTATAGACGCGGATGGGGCGTGCGCCGTCGGTGAGGATGAGTGTAGGACAATGGCGGCGCACACGCTCATAGACGGCATCGGCATCATGAAGACCGTAGAGGAACCCGAAATCTTCCATCGAGCCGCGCACGACATTGGCCAGGCTCATGTTCTCCTCGATGTTGGCCATCACACGTGGAAGGTCGGCGATGTGGTTCTTGCGGAAGTTGACATCGTAGTAGAGCCATGCGCCAGCCTCGTGGGCGGCACGCAGCAGGGCACCCACGACGGGACGTATGGCGGGGTTGATGGCGAAGAAGGAACCGAAGAGCACTACGTCGTCCTTGCGGATTTCGGGCAGGGGGCCGTCGAGCGTCACGGAGGCATGATCCTTATAGAAGATGTACTGCGCATCGTTGTTCTCGTCGAGGAAAGCCAACGAGATGTGCGACTTGATGTGCTCATGGCGGCATACGTAGTCCGTGGCTACGCCGTTGTCGCGCAGGAAGTTGCAGATGAGCTCGCCGATGTGGTCGCCGCCGACCTCCGTGAGCATCGCACACGGCACGCCGGCGCGACCCAGCGAGATGATGCTGTTGAAAGTTGAGCCGCCGGGCACGGCCTTCTGCGGCTGGTCGTCCTTGAAGAGGATGTCCATCACCGTCTCCCCGATTCCTATCACTCGTTGCATAGACATAGATTGTTTTTGCAAAGATAGCTCGTTTCAATGAGCGGGCAAAGAAAAAGCGTGAAAAGTTGGTTCGGAGGGCCCTAAAAAGTTGGTTCGGAGGACCCTGTTGCATAAGGTTCGCGCGCGTACGCGGGAGAATTTTGAACAAAAAAACATACACTCCTACACCTATAGTAGATAATCATCAGTACATAAGGAGGATAAGTACGTGTAGGTTCGGGTGTAGGTAGGCCAAAAAGGTGTAGGTTTTAACACTTTTTTGGCCGTTCACACAAAACGGGACTGGGAATCAGAAGCCCTGTCCCCCACCCCAACATCAGCTTCCCAGATTACAAGGTCAAGACCTTCCAGCGATAAGGTCAAGTCCTTTCGGCGATAAGGTCAAGTCCCTTCGGCGATAAGGTCAAGTCCCTTCGGCGATAAGGTCAAGTCCTTCCAGCCATAAGAACATGCTCTTAGAGTTTTTCTCACCTGTGAGAAACATTTTTCTCACAAGTGAGAAAATGTTTTATCACTTGTGAGAAAAACTGTCACACTATAGGCTTGGCGCCTGAAGCATAGGAGGCTCTTGGCTGAACATGATGGGGGACTTGGAGAAAGGGAGAAGACATGAGGCATGGAAGTGATGGAGAACTTCGAGAAACATGAGAGGAACGAGGCCAGGGAAGTGAAAGGGGTCGTCGAGGATCGTGGGAGGCAGGCGGCCAGAAAAGTGTAGAGGTGATGGGCGTGATTTGTTAAATTAATGTTAAAACCTACACCTTTTTGGCCTACCTACACCCTATCCTACACCCACATAGTTATTTGAAATACAAATTCTTATGAAGCCAAGGTGTAGGAGTGTAGGTTTTTCGGGGCAAAAATCCATTACGCGCGGGCTCACGAAGTGAAAAATGTGCTCGGGAAGACGCTTTTTTCACGTTTCTGGGCGTCTTATATAATTATAATGTGTACCTTTGCAGCAAAATCATGGTCACAGATGCTGAAACGAATCGTCATACTGATTTGCTGGATGCAGGGGTTTACAACATGGCCGGGCAGCGCATGAGCGGACTGCACAAGGGGCTGAACATCATCAACGTCAGGAAGGTTATTTGTAGATGAAATCAACCTTCTCGACACCGTTGCCGTAGATGGTTTTGAAATCATCGCGCATCGAAATGACGTAGTAGCCTGCCTCACGCCACTGGACAGCAAGCGCAAGGGCTTTCTCACGGTTGGCGTGGTCGCGGGCCTCATCATCGGCAATGAGCATGAAGGCTGCCGAACGGAGGGGATTAGCAAGACAGTAGTTGTGCATGGCGCAGTCGCCGCCGCTGTTGCCGAAGGAGAGGACAGGCACCTTGCCTATCTCCTGGGCTATCTGCAACACCTTGTTGGTCTTCAGGTTCTTGATGATGAGCTCATCGGTGCGGACAAGGTTTTCGTCGGTGCCCATGGTGTAATCGACGCCGGGTTCATCGCCCTGCTTGCTGGAGCGCAGCACCACGTCCATCCCGATGACATGCTCGGGAGCAATGCCGAGGGACTGCACCAGGGAGCGGCAGAGAAGGCGGTCGGAACCGGAGACGACGTAGAAGGTGAAGCCGTGGGCCGTGAGGTAGTCGAAGACCTGAAGCATGGGCTTGTAGAAGCTCTCACCATAGGTCATGCCACGGAAGCCGTTGACGGGCTTGGCAGCATAGGCCTTGACATAGGCATCGAACTCGGCCAGCGTCATTCCGGCGTATGCCTTGGCAGCCGCACGGGCGTGGATCATATCAAAATGGTCGGGCAGCTTGGTGCCGTTGCGGACGAAGTCGCGGATCTGCTGTGCAGCCAGACGTACGTCGGCTGGGGCGATGTCCTTGTAGGAGGGGTCGTCAAGGACGCGGTACTCCAACAGGTTGTACTCGAAATAGGTGGGATAGAGTTCGCCGATGAATGTGCCGTCCATGTCGAAGGTGGCGATGCGGTCCTGCACGGGGATGAAGTTCTCGGAGGTGGAGTCTGTGACGTCGGCCACATAGTCCTGCAGGGCGGTCAGCGCATGGCAGGTGTTCCACAGCGTGAAACAGGTGTTGTCAGAGGTCGTCGTAGCCCCATCGTCGGCCTTACTGCTGCTGCAGAGGATGCCGATGAAGAGCACGACGAGCGGAAAGAGTATTTTCTTCATGTCTTTTTCTTTTTAATGGGTGGATGAAGGATGTATTTTGGGCGCAAAATTACACATTATATTGAAGATAGGCATATTTCATTTGAAAATGTTTGGTCAAATGCAGAAATAAGACTACTTTTGCCGTGCAAACCCCTTAAAAATTAACTATAATGACAGCAAAACAAACCATCGAGGCCGGAAAGGCCATTTTGGGTATCGAGTTCGGCTCGACCCGCATCAAGGCAGTGCTCATTGACCCTGAGAACAAGCCCATCGCACAGGGCTCTCACACATGGGAGAACCAGCTCGTGGATGGGCTGTGGACCTACAGCACAGAGGCTATCTGGTATGGCTTGCAGGACTGCTATGCCGACCTGCGCAAAAATGTGCTGAAGGAGTACGACTGCGAGATCGAGACGCTGGCCGGCATCGGCTTCTCGGCAATGATGCACGGCTACATGCCCTTCAACGCCAATGGCGAGATCATGGTTCCGTTCCGCACATGGCGCAACACCAACACGGGCAAGGCTGCCGCAGAGCTCTCGGAGCTCTTCAACTACAACATCCCCCTTCGCTGGAGCATCAGCCACCTCTACGAGGCTATCCTTGACAACGAGGAGCACGTGGGCGACATCAAGTTCCTGACCACACTGGCCGGCTACGTTCACTGGCAGGTGACGGGTCAGAAGGTGCTGGGCGTGGGCGATGCCAGCGGCATGATCCCCGTGGATCCCTTCACGAAGACCTACGATGCCACGATGGTTGCTAAGTTCGATAAGCTCATTGAGCCGCGCGGCTTCTCATGGAAGCTGCTGGACATCCTGCCCAAGGTGCTCGTGGCCGGCGAGAACGCAGGCTTCCTGACACCCGAGGGTGCCATGAAGCTCGACGTCAGCGGCCACCTGAAGGCCGGCATCCCCGTATGTCCTCCCGAGGGCGACGCCGGCACCGGCATGGTAGCCACGAACGCCGTCCGTCAGCGCACAGGTAATGTCAGCGCCGGCACCAGCTCCTTCTCCATGATTGTGCTGGAGAAGCCGCTCACGAAGCCCTATGAGGTGCTCGACATGGTGACGACGCCCGACGGCAGCCTCGTGGCTATGGTACACTGCAACAACTGCACCAGCGAGATCAACGCCTGGGTGAAGATGTTCAAGGAGTACCAGGAGCTCCTGGGTGTGAAGCAGAACACCATGGACCTCTACTCCACCCTCTTCAACGTGGCCCTCACGGGCGATGCCGACTGCGGCGGCCTGATGGCCTACAACTACATCTCGGGTGAGCCTGTCACGGGTCTGATGGACGGTCGTCCCCTGTTCGTGCGCTCTGCCAACGACAAGTTCTCGCTCGCCAACTTCATGCGTGCACAGCTCTACGGCGCCATCGGCGTGCTGAAGATCGGCAACGACATCCTGTTCAACGAGGAGAAGGTGCAGGTGGACCGCATCATGGGTCATGGCGGCTACTTCACCACGCCGAAGGTGGGTCAGCGCATGCTCGCTGCCGCCCTCAACAGCCCCATCAGCGTGATGGAGACCGCAGGCGAAGGCGGCGCATGGGGTATTGCCCTGCTGGCCGGCTTCATGGTGAACAACGCCCAGGGCCTCACGCTCCCCGACTATCTCGACCAGGTTGTCTTCGCCGGCAACACGGGTGTCGAGGTGGCTCCGACCAAGGAGGATGTCGAGGGCTTCAACCGCTACATCGAGAACTACAAGCAGAGCTTGCCCATCGAGCAGGCTGCCGTGCAGTACAAGAAGTAAGCAATCGCATCCGCGTATCAACAATGAAGGGGCTGTGTCAAATGAACGACATAGCCCCTGTTCTTTTTTTACAACGAATTATACGAATTAGACGAATTCCTTAAATGGCTGTCTAAGAGGCCCTCTCGACAATTCGTAGAATTCTTGAAGTGTCAAGCGTCACCCTTCGGGATGCCGAGCGCGTATAATTCGTTGTAAAAAACAATAAAGGGGCTGTGTTTTGTATTTTGACACAGCCTCTTCGTTGTTTGTCATTGTTTGTTTAGTTTCCATCGGGCTTCTCGGCCTCGAAGAAGGGAGAGTCATTCCAGTGGAAATCCGCTACGGCATCGGGATGGGCGGGGTCGAAAGGTGCTGTGGCAGGATAGCGCTGCAGGTAGTCGGGGCGCAGAGCGCCAAGAAGGGGCAGGTTGAGCTGCCGCATCCCCTCGATGACACATTTCGCGAGTTCGTAGGCGCCGTAGGGATTGAAATGGGTGTTGTCCTTGAAGTCGGCGGTCTGACCGGGGTAGCTGCCGGCGGGATAGTGCACGAAGGCACGCTTGCTCTGCTCCTCGCCCAAGGCCTCGTAGAAGGTACGCGTCATGGAGTGCAGGTCGATGAGGGGCACATTCTCGCGGCGGGCCACCCACTCCATGGCCTCGGGGTAGTCGGCATGGGTCTCCTGGATGCGGCCGTCCTTGAAGGAGCGGCGCTGTGTGGGCGTCACGAAGATGGGTGTGGCTCCTCGCGCGCGCGTTTCATCTATAAATGTCTTCAGCGCCGTGGCGAAATTGTAGTAGGCTCCCATGCCCGGTCCGCGCTGCTTCTGGTCGTTGTGTCCGAACTCGGCGATGAGGTAGTCGCCCGCCTTCATCATCGACAGCGCCTTGGCCAGACGGTTGGCAGCGATGAAGGTGCTGGCCGTCTCGCCACTCTCGGCGAAGTTGGCCACGGCAATCTGGTCGCCGAACCAGCGCGTAATCATCTGTCCCCATGAAGCCCAGGGCTCGGTGTCCTGATCCACGACGGTGGAGTTGCCGCAGAGGAAGAGCGTGGGGACGCTGTCGTCACGCTCGATGTGAATGGCGGCACAGGCGGGCGCGTCGCCGTTGATCTCTATGGTGAGACGGTCGTCGAAGTTCAGCTTCGTAAGCTCGCGGGGCTTCAGGCGCATGGAACGGCGCTCGTCGATCTGCGGCGAGTGCTTATGCACGACGAAGGAGACGACCTGTGCCTCGCCTTTCTTCGTCGCCAGGTTCTCCACGAAGAGGCGACGGCTCTCGGCACGCACGGTGGTCACGGCAGCACGCCTGCGGGAACCCAAGGTGAGGGTGACGCGGTAGTTGCCGTCCGGCACGCGCACACTGAAGAAGAAGGGCGACGGGGTGTCCAGGTTGGCTGGCGAGTCGATGAAGTCGAAGCCGTAGTCACGGCCGGCAGCATAGCGGTCGGCAGGCGTCACCTGAATGGCGGCATCGTTCTTCACTCGCTTGACGGGGGAAAACGAAAAGTTCCATGACTGCGCACAAGCCGGAACAAGGCTTGAAATAATAAAGAATAAATGATAAATGATAAATGATAAATCGCGACGCATGATGATAAGTGAAAAATGAACGAGTGAAAAGTGAAAAATGAAATGATGAGTGAGGATTGATGAGTGATGATTTCAGAGGACAAAGGTACGGAAATAAATGAAAAGTGAAAAATGAAAGAGTGAAAAATAAAAAGGGAAAAGTGAAAAATCAAAAAATGAAAAGGGAAAAATGAAGAGAAAAAGGGGAAAATGTAGCCAAATAACAAGAAAATGCAGGTGAAAAACAAAATAATTGTACATTGTCAATTGTAAATTGTCAAATTTTCCTTACCTTTGCGCTCGGTTTTGAAAGACAGACCTGCCGACATGGCTCAGTTGGTAGAGCAACGCATTCGTAATGCGTGGGTCCGGGGTTCGAGTCCCCGTGTCGGCTCCAACGATGAAACCTCTCGCAGATGCTTAGCGAACAAGTGTCTGCGATTGTTGTTTTCAGAAGGTATGCGCATCTCTCTATGAAGACTCATTCGCCTCTTTTCTATATCCTATGGTTCGTAGGTGGCTTAGCTGTCGTGGCGCTGATTCTGGGACTCGGATTCTGGCGCGGCATCATGGCTCCGCTGCATGAGGACGGCGACACGGAATATGTCTATGTCCGCCCCACCGACACGCCCGACAGCGTTCTCCGGCAACTGAAAGGACTGACAGGCGGCTACGTAGTCACCTACTGGAAGATATTCAATCAACTGCGCCCCTACGAAGTTCGCACGGGCCGCTATGCCATAGAGCCGGGGCAGTCGTTCGTCAGCCTCTACCGCAACCTGCTGCGCGGCCACCAGACACCCGTGAAGCTCACCATCCCGTCGGTGCGGACCATGGATCGTCTGGCAGGATTCCTGGGCAACAAGCTGATGATGGACTCCGCCGAGGTGGCACAAAGCTTCGCCGACAGCAGCTTCGCAGCCTCCTACGGCTACACCACCGCCACCCTGCCCGCTCTCTTCATCCCCAACACCTACGAGGTCTATTGGGACACGACGCTGCCGAAGTTCATGCAACGGATGCAGGACGAGAACGAACGTTTCTGGCAACAGCAACAGCGCGACGAGGCCGCCAAGGCGTTGGCCTTCACCCGCGAGGAAATCGTGACGCTGGCCAGCATCGTGGATGAGGAGACTGCCAACAACGGTGAGAAAGCGCGCGTGGCAGGACTCTACATGAACCGCCTGAAGAAGGGCATCCCCCTGCAGGCCGACCCCACCGTGAAGTTCGCCGTGGGCGATGTCACACTGCGCCGCATCCGCGGCGAGCACCTGAAGGTGAAGAGCCCCTACAACACCTACCTCAACAAAGGCCTGCCCCCAGGGCCCATCCGCATCCCCTCCATCGCCGGCATCGATGCCGTGCTGCAAATGGAGCAACACCCCTACCTCTACATGTGTGCCAAGGAGGATTTCAGCGGCACTCACAACTTCGCCGCCACCTTCGCCGAACACCAACAGAACGCCAGGCGATACCAGAAGGCGCTGAATGAGAGGGGAATCCGCTAAGTGGGTTTATGGTTGAGGGTTTATGGTTGAGGGTTAAGGGTTTATGGTTGAGGGTTAAGGGTTTATGGTTTAAGGAATTGTAAAATCGTAAAATCGTAAAATCGTAAAATCGTCAGATGTCATCCACGCTTCGTTTCCAAGTTGTCGGTGAAGCTTTCAAGAAGCATCCCATCGATGTGCCGGCGCCCACAGAGCGGCCGTCGGAATTCTTTGCCAAATACGTATTCAACCGTGCCAAAATGCAGCACTACCTGCCCGCTGACATCTTCGCCAAGATGGTGGATGTCATGGAGAACGGCGCTACACTGGACATGAACACTGCCGACGCTGTCGCCAAAGGCATGAAGCAATGGGCGATGGAGCTGGGCGCTACGCATATCACCCACTGGTTCCAGCCGCTCACCGAGGGCACTGCCGAGAAACACGACGGCTTCGTGGAGCACGACGGCAAAGGCGGGATGGTAGAGGAATTCACGGGCAAGCAGCTGGTGCAGCAGGAGCCCGACGCCAGTTCCTTCCCCAGCGGAGGCATCCGCAGCACCTTCGAGGCACGCGGCTACTCGGCATGGGACCCCACAAGCCCCGTCTTCGTCATCGGCGACACCCTGATGATTCCCACCGTGTTCATTGCCTACACGGGCGAAGCACTGGACTACAAAGCGCCCCTCAAGAAAGCCCTGCGCGCTGTGGACAAGGCCGCCACGGACGTGGCTCGCTACTTCTACCCCGACGTGAAAAAGGTGGTCTCCAACCTCGGTTGGGAACAGGAGTACTTCCTCGTGGATGAAGGACTCTATGCCGCACGTCCCGACCTGCTGATGACCGGGCGCACGATGATGGGACACGACAGCGCCAAGAACCAGCAGATGGACGACCACTACTTCGGCAGCATCCCCGAGCGCGTGGCAGCCTTCATGAAGGACCTGGAGATCCAGGCGCTGGAGCTGGGCATTCCCTGCAAGACACGCCACAACGAGGCGGCACCCAACCAGTTTGAGTTGGCACCTATCTTCGAAGAGACGAACCTGGCCGTGGATCACAACATGCTGCTGATGTCCCTGATGAAAAAGGTGGCCCGCAAGCACGGCTTCCGTTGCCTGCTTCATGAGAAACCCTTCGCCGGCATCAACGGCAGCGGCAAGCACAACAACTGGAGCCTGTCCACCGACACCGGCATACTGCTGCACGCCCCGGGCAAGAACAACCTGGACAACCTGCGTTTCATCACCTTCATCGTGGAGACGCTCATGGCTGTATGGCGCCACAACGGTCTGCTGAAAGCCAGCATCGTCAGCGCCACCAACGCCCACCGTCTGGGTGGCAACGAGGCACCGCCCGCCATCATCTCGTCGTTCCTGGGGCAACACCTCAGCGATGTGCTGGAGCGACTGGAACAGAGCGCCGACGACGAGATCACATGGAAGAGCAAACACGAAATGCACCTGGACATCCCGCAGATTCCCGAGTTGCTCGTGGATAACACCGACCGCAACCGCACCTCGCCCTTTGCCTTCACCGGCAACCGCTTTGAGTTCCGCGCCGTAGGTGCTGAAGCGAACTGCGCCAGTGCCATGATTGCCCTGAACGCCGCCGTAGCCGAAGCCCTCATCGACTTCAAAGCGCGTGTGGATGCCCTCATCGCCAAGGGGATGGACACGATGAAGGCCGTGCTGAAAATCGTGCGCGAAGACATCCGCACCTGCAAGCCCATTCACTTCGACGGCAACGGCTACAGCGAAGCGTGGAAACAGGAAGCAGCCCGCCGCGGACTGGATGTCGAGGCCTCCTGCCCCCTGGTCATCGACCGCTACCTGGATGATGCCAGCGTGGAGATGTTTGCCAAGACACATGTCTTCACACGCAACGAGCTGGAAGCCCGCAACGAAATCAAATGGGAGACCTACACGAAGAAGATACAGATTGAGGCCCGCATCTTCGGCGACCTCTGCCTGAACCATATCATCCCCGTGGCCACACGCTACCAGAGCCAGCTCATAGACAATGTGCATAAGATTAACGAGATCTTCCCTTCTGACGAAGCCGCCACGCTCTCCGGCGACAATGTCTCGCTCATCCGCCAGATCTCTGAGCACACAGGCTTCATCACCACCCATGTCAGCAAACTCATCGAAGCCCGCAAAGTGGCGAACCGCATTGAGAGCGAACGCGAGAAAGCCATCGCCTACCACGACAGCGTAGCGCCCCTGCTGGAGAGCATCCGCTACCATGTCGATAAGCTCGAGCTCATCGTTGACGACGAGCTATGGCCGCTTCCCAAATACCGCGAGCTGCTGTTCATCCGCTAACAACCCCATACGAAAGCCGTCAGGAACCCCTGGCGGCTTTCTTTATACCTATATATATAGAAGAAGGCGCGGCTTCACAGCCACGCCTCTTATGCTTGTTTGGAAAAATTGTAATATGGAGAGTTGGGTTTAAGCTTCTGCGGGAGCCTCCTCTGTAGCGGGTTGTTCCTCTGCAGCAGCCTCAGCCTTGGCAGCAGCCTCGGCCTCTGCTTTCGCAGCAGCCTCAGCAGCCTTCTTGTCGGCTACTTTCTTAGCGATCTCTTCATTGGTCTTCTTCTCTGCATCGAGAGCGGCAGCAGCAGCGGCCTTCTTGTCAGCAGCGACCTTGTCAGCAACGGCTTTCAGGCCCTTCTGTTTGTCGGCCTTCCAAGCGTTGAACTTGACTTGTGCGGTAGCTTCGTCGAAAGCGCCCTTCTTCACGCCACCACGGAGGTGCTTCATGAGATACACGCCTTCATCGGAAAGGATGTTACGCACGGTGTCTGTGGGCTGTGCGCCTGTCTCTACCCAGTAAAGGGCACGGTCAAATTTCAAATCTACAGTGGCAGGATTGGTGTTGGGGTTGTAGGTACCAATCTTCTCTGTAAACTTACCGTCGCGCGGAGCTCTTACATCTGCAATGACGATGGAGTAGAAAGCATAGCTCTTACGACCATGACGTTGCAATCTGATTCTTGTTGCCATAAATGTTTAATTATGAGTTAATAGGTTTGAAATTATGCTGCCAACTCGTGACAGCGGGCGCAAAGGTACGACAAAATAATGAAATGAGAAAAAAAGAAACGAGAAAAATGAAAGAAACGAGAAAAAAAGTCAATCCGTTAATTCGTTAATCCGTTAATTTGTTAATCCGTTAATCTGTTAATCCGTTCAAGTTTCGGATGTTATAGTACCACAGATTGCACAGATTTAACAGATTCGTAAGCACTTGTATTCATTAATTGAAATACATATTTCACAGATTAGGGCGGCACGCTACGCGGGTGCCGAGCGCGATGTTAGAAAGAATTAATGGTCATTA
>SUYG01000050.1:0-54802 GCA_015060555.1 Prevotella sp. | reverse complement strand
ATTGCTTGAAATTCTTCATCTTTGAACCATCATAGACACCCACAAAGTAAAAGAGTGGGTACAGGGAGAGTTGTGAATTGCTTGAAATTCTTCATCTTTGAACCATCATAGACACCTCTCAACAAGCTGACGAGTGAGAGAAATTAGTTGTGAATTGCTTGAAATTCTTCATCTTTGAACCATCATAGACACCTAAATAGGTAGAAGTTCACCAACAGTGCTCGTTGTGAATTGCTTGAAATTCTTCATCTTTGAACCATCATAGACACCCGGCACCCTTAACCATCATCGCGCCACACAGTTGTGAATTGCTTGAAATTCTTCATCTTTGAACCATCATAGACACCATAATGCGGTCGATGAGTCTTACCTTCCGGTTGTGAATTGCTTGAAATTCTTCATCTTTGAACCATCATAGACACCTCTGGGCAACAGAATCATTTAAACGAGCCTGTTGTGAATTGCTTGAAATTCTTCATCTTTGAACCATCATAGACACCTTAGACGAGAAGGAACCACGCGGGTATAAAGTTGTGAATTGCTTGAAATTCTTCATCTTTGAACCATCATAGACACCAAAAATAAGAGAGCCAATTTCATCCACTTTGTTGTGAATTGCTTGAAATTCTTCATCTTTGAACCATCATAGACACCCAAGCCGTGTTACACACCGCTTGGCCGACTGTTGTGAATTGCTTGAAATTCTTCATCTTTGAACCATCATAGACACCACGAAAGAAATATTCATCGTGTTTGGACTGTTGTGAATTGCTTGAAATTCTTCATCTTTGAACCATCATAGACACCACGATGTGTATAAGATGGTATAATACAAAGATTTAGGTCAAAGATCAGAATAAAAAAAATGATAGATGGTAAGATAGCGGATTCGTTCCAAGGCGACAGAATCCGCTATCCAAAGATGAGGTTCAGAAGAGTTCGAGTTGTTGACCGGGAGCAGCAGGTGCTTTCTCCTTCTTCCCATAGAAGAGCTGAATGTCTCCAAACTGCTTATCTGTTATTCCTAAAATGCCTACATTACCATATTCTGGTAATGCCGCTTTGACACGTTTGATGTGGACTTCCATATTCTCGCGACTGGCGCAATGACGGATGTAGATGGAGAACTGAAACATCGTGAAGCCATCACCCATGATGTCCTTACGAAACTTGGCGGCAGCCTTACGTTCTTTCTTGGTGTCTGTAGGCAGGTCAAAGAAAACAAGAATCCACATAACACGATACTGACTAAATCGTGAACCATCGTCAATAATCATCATAGCGCTTATGCCTCCATTTGAGGATAGCTAATCTTGCGAAGTTCTCCGCTGAAACATTTGTATAGTGAAGCTGTAGTCTGAGTTGCAGCAATCATCAACGGACTACGTTTTCCGTCAATGACAACATCAAGAACTGGAATCGCCAGCAACTCTGCTTTTAGCTCTTTTGTGAGTTCTGCATAATCCGTTCTTTTTCGGATGATTTTAATGACCAATTCATCCACGTAGGGGCGATAGGGTTCCATGATGTCATCAGCCAAGCAGTAAGCATTGTAGCGATTGTGATGGTGAATGCCAAGAGTGGGAAGTAATCCGCTGCTGACCAGAGCTCGGGCGATGACTGCCCTCAAGATGGCATAGCCATAGTTCAAGAGGTTGTTGGGTGGCGCCTCCTCACGTCCTCTAACAAAATCTGGAATATCAGGGAAAAGGTTACGCCAGTAGTAGGCTGCAGCTCGTGCTTCGAGGTTATCAGCATCGCCACTACGCACCTCCTCCACCCACGCTTTCATACAGCGCGTTTCCGATGCAGTGTATGATCGCAGTACCACTTCCTGATTAGCTATCTTCTGCTTGATGGTCTGTTGCCAAAGTTGCTTACGCAAGGGAAGAGACGCGTCAAGCTGATCACGGAAGCGTTCATTTTGGAGTGTGTTGCCATATAGCGGTAGCATCAGACCTACAGGCATACTGTGGCTGTCGCAGGTGATGACAGCTGCGTTATTTTCCAGTAGTGCTTCCATTGCTCCTGTCGTGATAGTGATGCGTTTGTTGTCAAGCACGATGACACCGATATCCTCAATGGGGATTGTCCGTTCATTCATCTTCTTGAACTCAGGTGTCAGCGTATCGTTTTTCTCGACGTCTGGCAACTGAATCACAAGCTGTCCATTACGCAAGCTAAGGTAAGTGGGATTTGAGAAGCAAAGAGTTTTCTTGATCATAGGCTTTAGAAATTAAAAAGAGCTCACAAGGTTGCGAGCTCTTTGGGTTAATTAATTAGGTTTCTTTTGCTGGTAGTATATCACCAAGATGATTGACTCGGACTTTTACGATGCCTTCGAGATATGTAAGGGATGCGATATATTTAAACGTTATGTCTTTGAGCTCTTTTATCTCGTCGACGCTTGTCTCTAAATGATGTCTGAAAAAGTACTTTCTTCCAGATTCGCTTAAGGAAAGTTTCTGCACCCTGTACAACCGCTTACTTATCTCTGCCCTATTCTTTGGGTCGAACAAGTCAATGGCTGTTGGGTCAAACCCATGTTCGATGTCTGGGAAAACAAAGTATTCATTCTGCTTCATGGAGAACAGGAACTTCCAGCCCAACGAAGCATTGAAGTCCGTATCCACCACTGGTTGTCCCAAGGACTTTCTTGTGGTGGCCTCCAGGAACGACACAGCCACATCCTGCAGGTTCCCATCGGCATCGCGATAAACAGCAATGTGATGTGTACTGGCTGTCTGCACATAATCGACTGGACGGCGATGACCTTCATCATCGGTGATGGGTTGGCCAAAGTGGTCTTTGGCTTCATGAAGAGGTATGGCGCTGAGCACACCACGGATGCGGACGCTCTTGATGGTGATGCCCTTCTCCTTATTGAGATAGATGGGATTCTCGTCGAGGTTCGAGAATGCCTTCTTGGCATCGCCATCGAACTCTTCCAGACGTGCCAGCAGGATTCGGCGGATGCCTACATCTATGACTTTATCGAGTTTCAAGTCTGGTTACACCGGTTTACGAATGGGATAATAGTCCTCGTAATATACTAACTTGACGCGCGGCGGCACCTGTTCTGCATGTTCTGCATTGAGCCAGATGGGATTCTTTTCGGGAGAGTTTTTGCCCGTGAATGCCTTCTTGGCATCGTTCCCGAATTGTTCCAGACGAGCAATGACAGCTTCGCGATATACCTTCTTTGCAATCAATTGCGCCCTTTCCAGAGTCATCTTTCCATCCACCTTAACTTCCTCAGAGATACGATGAAGGGTGTGACCATAAATGGTTTCATTGTGCAGCTGTCCGCGTGGTGTAAGCTGAACCTTGCGCCTATTGCCATCCTTAGACTTAGTCTTGTTGACATTCCGCGTCATCACCTTATTCTTGGCTTTGATGGAGACAAGGATATCTTCGAGTTGTTGCTTTGCCTCAATGCGGAACTGATCTAAAGGAATGGGAGCACGGAAGCGCAGCTTTCCACGACCGTCACGATAGAGATAGCGCTGCTCGATGCCATAGATACTGCCAGCCTTGTCGCTGCGTGCATTGAGATTGTTGAGATATTGGATATAGGCCGGCTTGGTGAAAGCTATCGTCAGCGCGTCCATCGCATGATGGCGGTGGTCGTTGCGCTTTGTCCAATCCTTGATGCGTTGAATCACGCGACCATCCTTGTCCTGATAGCTCTCGGTGAGCCCTAAGCGATTATACTTATCCCAATTAAGCTCTTGCATGACATCTACGAGTTGCCAGTCTTCACGCAAGCGGTCTGTGATGCTACCAATAGTGGGGACTATGGTGCTGACTAAGTCCTCAAGAATCTCCCGTGCTTTCTTGGCTATATACTGTGAGTTGCGCAAGTCTCGGTCAATGAAGCCATCGGGGATATCAGCTTCGCGCATCAGTAGTTTGTCATGTTTGGCTTTGCTGAGAACACCTTTGCGATAGAGATCGTCTATCTTGGCTTTGTAGGCAACAGCTCCTTCCTCGCCCCATTTACCGAGGACATAGTCGAAGGCCGTTGTGTTGCTCTTCTCGATGTTGATTTCTCGTGCTTCCAGCGTCTTGTTGGAGAAGGAATCATCGAAGAGGCGTGCCTGCGGGATAATATGTTCTATGTCGAAGTCCTTTGTGAACAGTTTGTCCTTCGGGAGATACGTGTCAGAGTATAGCGTCTTGAAGCCATTGTCCTTCAACTCCATATAGAGTTTGTAGCGGATAATGTCATTACGGCTGACATGTGGGATGCCAAACTCTGTTTCCAGAATCTTACGATATTTCTCATTCAGCAGATTTGCAGCATTGATATCAGCTGTTGCCTTTTCACGCTCTTTGGCATTCTGCTTCAAGTCACGTGCCAACTCAATGCGAATCTCATCAGGTTTGCCATACTCATCGCAGACGGCATTGACCACATTGATCATCTGGTTAAGAATCTTCTCGACGACGGGATTGCGAAGGGCATTGCGTGGCAACAGCTCCAGACGGTCGAGATACATTCTGTTGGCAAGTTCTTCTTTTGTGCGGGAACGCTCGGAATGTTTATAACCTGCCGCCTCACAAGCTTTATCGTAAGTCAATCCCTCCTTCAGGTGAGGCAGAATCTTGCGTATTGCTTTGGCACTTAAGTTGCCGTAGTCTTCTTGGAAGGTCACACCGGCCAACACCTGAGCATATTCGCGCTCACATTGGCAAAGACTCTGAAGCTTCGCAATCAGCGAATCATTACCCGTCTTGGAGTTATCTCCTTCGTAGGAGTATAGCAAGTGCCACAGCTGGTAGAAGGGCTGTTGATCGAAGGCGTGACCTCCAAGAGAAGCATCAAAATGAAGGATATCCTCATTGAAGCCCAACAGCGAGAGTACATTGCTTGTAATCTCCTCTATCTCATGGGCTGAAAGTTTGTTGACATCGTACTCAACGTGGCCAGAGAGAGCAATAATGTTGAAAAAGGCTCGATACAAAGCAGCCACAGTGCGGTTGCCCTCAATCTCCTTGTAGTTCAAGTCGTACTTCTTGGCAGCCTTCCCAAAGAGGATGGTGAGAGCCTCACGCTTGGAGAGTTTATCTTTATATAATAGTTCATGCGCGAGGCGTTCCATCTCTTCCAATGTGAGCAGACGACGTTGTTCTGTCTCTGCAAAGAGGTCTTCGCCCGGAGCTTCGTACTCGACTTGCAGGTTATTGAGAACTTGCCAAACCTTAAACTCCTGGAACAGAGGGGATGACTTGGGGCACACTTTGAGACCAACAGTCTTTGTGCGCGTTTTACCATCCTCGGTAACTTCCACCTGACGATTCTCAAAGGTGCAGATGTCAAGCATCGCTTTCTTGCTCTTCAAGGGGCGTTGATAGAAGATGATGATATCGCGGATATTCTTCTTCAACTCAGGCGTGAGTTCAGGATGGTACTGAGATTGCACCTGCCAGATACGTTCAAACTCGTCAAGATAGTCCTGGCGATAGAATGTTTGGTTCTTTAAGCTATAATGCGAATCCGCTTCGATGTGCTGAAGGATGTATTGTCCAATGGTCTGCTGGTTGAAATACAACTCTTTGGAACGGTCGCTAATAGCTCCAAGATAGCCACTACTGTTATTGATAGCACCATTTACATCTGCTATAACGTAAGCCAACTCCTCTTGCGTGAGTTCTCGACAAAGGGCTTCCGAGCGCCAACGATACTGCTGCAGACGGCGATCTGCGCCTTTATTGTCTGCTGTGTAGATACCATATCTTCCTAAGAAAATCGAGGACGTTTTGGTTTTTGACTTATTCTGCAGTTGCTCATAGAAGTCATCAGTTAGGATGTCTGAATGGAAAACTTTCTGATACTTCCATATAGCATCAAACTCCGACTGCAAGTCTGAACGATAGAAGTCTGGGATGTACTTCTTCCCTTCTTGCAAGAGGGCATAAACATACTGACCTGGAGTGAGTTGCTCATCATGCAATTTCTTAGCCACTTCCATTCCATCTATCAGCGTTCCTTCTTCAGTAGATTGAGCCTTACGACTGCTCTTGTAGCCACGTTTTTTGTTTATCATCAATAGAATACGAGCAAACTCTTCAAGGCTGACAACTTCCGCTGCTGCTTTGGCCCGTGCACGTAATGTCGCAAATGTTGTCCGAGGACCGCTCTCTGTGAGAATGGTTTCATCATGGATGATTCCCGCATGCTTTAAACACTCCAAGAGTGCAGCACGTCGAAGCTTATAGCGCTGAAGGTTGCGGCGCATACTACGCTTGAGCGTACGATCAGCGTTGGTCGTGATACTTTTTCCTTTTTCAAAGTTTGTTTGTTCATCAACAGTCAGCGGCACGACCCTCACACCCAAACGTGTGATGGAAGAGTGTTCATCGCTATTCTCTGCTTCATTCACTAAAGCCCACCCAATACTCGTGGTGCCTAAATCCAGTCCTAATATACGTTTCATAAGGTAAATTGTTATTGTTTTGAGGGCAAAATTAAGCAAATTTGCTCGAATAAAGACAAAAGTTTAGCGAAAAGTTTGCTCTTTCATAAAGAATCTCTACCTTTGCCCTCGAATTTCAGCAATTCACAATAAGGATTATTCCGTTGTGAAGACATTCAGGTTGCCCTCGTCCTTAACGGGGGCTTTTTTATATGTCTTCGGCGACGAATGCCACAGCCCTTGCTCGTAATCGCTATATCTGCGAGCAAGCCGACCACATCCTCTTCGTCGGCGTGACAGAGCGCAGTAGCCTTTTCCATCTTAAAGAAGAATACAAAACAAAGACTTGGGCTTGAAGATTGAGGAAGGGAAGCCGAAGGTATAACCTTAACCTTAACGATCAAGAAGAAGTTTGATGTGCAAGGAACCGCTGTTGGATAGGCTACTAGCCATCAATAAGCTGGTGAAGGCGAAGCGGCGGCAAATGGCAGAGTTGAAAGAACAAATAAAAAAGCTTGAGTGTATGAACAACTTACTTGTCCCCATAATGGCCGTAGGCCGTAAGCACGAGAACAATCACTTCGGTGTCGTGAATCTCATAGACAAGGCGGTGCTTCTTGGTGATGCGACAACTCCACTGTCCTGCGCGGTCACCAGAGAGCGGTTCTGGCTTTCCTGTTCCTGTACGGGGATGCTCTTTCAATTCAGATTCCAATTTCAGCAGCTTCTGAAAGGCTTTGGGCTCTTCGCTTTTGAGCTTCCGGGCATCTTCAACAGCTTGCCTTTGGTATATGATGGTAAATGCCATTATCCTACTCGGGCTATAAGATCTTCAATAGTTTCTCCTTCTTCTAAGCGGTATGAAGGACCTTTCTTTGCTTCATCCACTCTACGGAAGAATTCTTCCTTGGTGAAGAGGGTTGGGTCTTCTTTCTCTGCAACCAGCTTGCGCAGGTATTTCACAGCCCGTTTCAGCAGGTTCTCGTCCTCGGCGATTACGCTCATGTTTCGGAGCATTTCGGCATTGAGTTGTATTGCTGTCATAACATATCTATCTTTGGTTTCTGTGCGCAAAAGTACAAAAAAATATTCATATACAAATAAAAACGATAGAAAAATGAATTTGAGACATATTGAACATGTCATCAACGTTGCTATTTACCTTGTCCCCCATAAAAGTTTTGGGGCGAAAATCCCTCATTCCCACAAACTTGTTGGGTTCCAAGATATTGAGGCTGAGAGAAAGCTGAGGGAATGAGGGAAATGGGGTGAGGAAAGGGTCAGCGAGGACATTCAACCTTAACGATAACCTTAACCTTAACAGGTCGTGATGGTCATAAGGTCAAGTCCTTACAGTTACAAGGTCAAGTCCTTATAAGATGTATTCATACGACTCTTCTTATGATGCTCAACTTCATTGCATGGTTCCGAAACAATCTTGAGCTATTCAAGAAACTACAGCGCTGCCACCACTTCGATTTCCACCAACGCGGATTTGGGAAGGGTCTTGACGGCGACGGCAGAACGGGCGGGATAAGGCTCGGCGAAGAATTCGGCATAGACGGCGTTCATGTCGGCGAAGTCGTTCATGTCGGCCAGGAAGACGGTGGTCTTCACGACTTGACTCATGCTGACGCCGGCCTCACGCAGGATGGCCTGCACATTGGTCAGCGACTGACGGGTCTGCTCCTTGATGCCACCCTCGGGGAATGCGCCGGAGGCTGGGTCTATGGGCAGCTGACCGGAGGTATAGACGAGATTGCCGATATGGATGGCCTGACTGTAAGGGCCGATGGCAGCGGGTGCCTGCTGGGTGCTGATGACTTTCATTGTAAATACTGTTTTATGATGGTTCATGAAATAAATGCTCCGATGCTCATCCCTTCCTTCGGCATCGATTCCTGTTTCTGTTCTCTGGTTGCCATGTATGGTTATAGTACGCCTTTGCTGGAGGGCAGCTGCATGTGGCGGATGTCGCGGCGGACAGCCATGCGGAGGGCACGGGCGAGGGCTTTGAAGATGCCCTCAATCTTGTGGTGTTCGTTCTGTCCTTCAGCCTTGATATTCAAGTTTATGCGTGCAGCATCCGAGAGGCTCTTGAAGAAATGCAGGAACATCTCGGTGGGCATCTCCCCTACCCGCTCGCGGTGGAATTCGGCATCCCATACGAGCCAGGGGCGGCCGCCGAAGTCGAGGGCTACGCTGCAGAGGCAGTCGTCCATGGGCAGGGTATATTCGACAGCCGCCGAACCGCCGTCCTTGCTGAAACCGTAGCGCTCGATACCGCGCTTGTCGCCGAGGGCTTTCAGCAGCGCTTCGCCCAGGGCGAGTGCGGTGTCCTCGATGGTGTGGTGCTCATCCACATGGAGGTCGCCCTTCACGCGAATGTCAAGGTCGATGCTGCCGTGCTTGGCTATCTGCTCCAGCATGTGGTCGAAGAAGCCGAGGCCTGTGGAGATACTGCTCTTGCCGGTGCCGTCGAGGTTCACGCTGACGGCGATATCCGTCTCCTTCGTCGTACGGGTGACGGTAGCCTGGCGCACCCCGGCATAGATGATTTCTACAGCCTTGTCCCAAGAAGAAACAGTTGAGAGTTGAAAGTTGAGAGTTGAGAGCTGAGAGCTGATTATACTCCCCTCCCTAACAGGGGAGGGGTCGGGGGTGGGGCTTATAATTATGGCCTTACACCCCAAATTCTTGGCCAATTGTGCATCGCTCTCGCGGTCGCCGATGACGTAGCTGTTGGCGAGGTCATAGGAGCCGTCCATGTATTTCGTGAGCATCGCGGTTCCGGGTTTGCGGGTGGGCAGGTTGTCCTCGGGGAAGCTACGGTCGATGAGGATGTCGTCGAAGGTGACGCCCTCGCCTGCAAGAATCTCCAGCATCAGGTTGTGCGTGGGCCAGAAATCCTCCTCGGGGTACGAGGGTGTGCCGAGCCCGTCCTGGTTAGACACCATCACAAAGCGGTAGTCGGTGTGCTGGCGCAGAAAACGTAGGGCGCTGATGGCACCGGGCACAAAATGGAACTTCTCGAAGGAGTCTATCTGCTCGTCGGCAGGCTCCTGCAGGATGGTGCCGTCGCGGTCGATGAATAATACTTTCATAATCTATACTGTCTTAACGCCCCCAGCAGCGCATTGTTTTCCTGTGGCGTACCGATGGTGATGCGGAGGCAGTTGCCGCAGAGCTGCACACGGGAGCGGTTGCGGACCACGATGCCGCGGTCGATGAGATAGCGATAGATGCTGTCGGCATCGGTCATGCGTGCCAGAAAGAAGTTAGCATCGGTGGGATACACAGCCTTGCAGATGGGCAGCTCAGCCACGGCGGGCAGCAGCTGGTCGCGTTCGCGCAGAAGGGTAGCACGCCAGTACTGCACCTGTTGGATATCAGACAGCATCTTCATGGCCTGCTGCTGGGTGAGTTGGTTGACGTTATAAGGGTACTTGACCTTGTTGAACAGCGCTATGATCTCCTCGGAGGCGAAGGCCATGCCCAGACGGATGGCTGCCGACGCCCACAGCTTGGAGAAGGTGTTCAGCACAATGAGGTTGGGGAAACGGTCGAGGTCGAGGCGGAAGGGATGTGCGTCGTTGAAGTCGCTGTAGGCCTCATCGACGACCACGATGCCCTGGAACTCCGTGAGCACACGCTCGATGGCCTTGCGGTCGAGGGCATTGCCCGTGGGGTTATTGGGCGAGCAGAGCCAGATGACCTTGGTGTGGTCATCGCAGGCTGCCAGCAGACGGTCTGCATCGAGCGAGAAGTCTTCATTGAGTTCTACGGGACGGTACTCGACATCGTTGATGTCGGCACAGACGCCATACATGCCGTAGGTGGGTGAGATGGCCACCACGTTGTCCTGCCGCGGCTCGCAGAAGATGCGATAGACGAGGTCGATGGCCTCATCGGAGCCGTTGCCCAGGAAGATGCGGCTGGCAGGAACCTCCTTCACCACCGACAGCTTCGCCTTCAGCTCCTCCTGCAAGGGATCGGGATAGCGGTTGAAGCCGGCATTATAGGGGTTCTCGTTGGCATCGAGGAATACACTGGCCACACGGCCTTTGAACTCATCGCGCGCACAAGAGTATGGCGTGAGCGCAAGGATGTTCTTGCGGACTAAACTTGCAAGCGTCTGCATAAATCTATTTTTTAAACCTTAACCTTAACGTTAACCTTAACTTGAAACCTTAACTTGACTTCTGAATCTTGACTCTCGACTCTTGAATCTTGAATCCTGAATCCTGAATCTTGGCCCCCCCCACCCTCGCTTGCGAGGCCCTCCCCCCCACGGGGGGAGCGGGGAGAGGGGCTTTAACCCTCCCCAAGTCTCACCGTCATCGCATTCTTGTGGGCATCGAGCTGCTCGGCAGCTGCCATGAGTTCCACGGCGCGGCCGATGCTCTGCAGGCCTTCGGGCATAATCTTCTGGTAGGTGATCTTGCGGCAGAAGGCATCGAGGTTCACGCCGCTATAGGCCGTGGCATAGCCGTTGGTGGGCAGTGTGTGGTTGGTGCCCGAGGCATAGTCGCCGGCACTCTCAGGCGTGAGGTGTCCGATGAAGACGCTGCCAGCATTCACCACACGCTCTGCCAGCGCTTCAGCGTCGGCAGTCTCGATGATGAGGTGCTCGGGAGCATAGCGGTTGCTGATGGCGAGGGCTTCATCCGTGGAGGACACGAGTACGATGCGGCTGTTCCCGAGCGCAGCAGCGGCGATGTCCTTGCGAGGAAGCAGGGCGAGCTGACGGGCCACCTCGGCCTCGACGGCAGCAATCAGCGCCTCGGAGGTGGTCACGAGGAGCACCTGCGAATCCACGCCGTGCTCGGCCTGCGACAGCAGGTCGGCAGCCACGAAAGCCGGATTCGCCGTCTCGTCGGCGATGACCTCCACCTCGCTGGGGCCTGCAGGCATGTCGATGGCGACATCAGCCAGCGACACGAGCTGCTTGGCGCATTGCACATACTGGTTGCCCGGGCCGAAGATCTTCGACACCTTGGGCACCGATTGTGTGCCGTAGGCCATAGCGCCGATGGCCTGTACGCCACCGGCCTTGAAGACCTTGGAGACGCCAGCGATGCGGGCAGCCACGAGGATGGCGGGATGTACGCTGCCGTCCTTGCTGGGCGGCGTGCAGAGCACAATCTCGCTGCAGCCGGCGATGCGGGCAGGGGTGGCCAGCATCAGCACCGTAGAGAACAGGGGGGCTGTGCCGCCGGGGATATAGAGTCCCACCTTCTCGATGGGTACGCTCTTCTGCCAGCAGCGCACGCCGGGCGCCGTCTCCACCTCGATGCCGGCATAGCGCTGTGCGCTGTGGAAGCGGGCGATGTTGTCGTGTGCCAACTGCAGGGCGGCTTTGAGTTCTTCGCTTACAAGAGCCTCGGCAGCGGCAAACTCCTCGGGGGTGACGGCCAGCATCTGCAGCTCTACCCTATCGAACTGACGTTCGTAGTCGAGGACGGCGGCATCACCTTCGCTCTTAATGCGTGCGAGGACAGCGGACACGGTGGCCGTGAGGTCCTTGGCATCCTTTGTCGGGCGCGTGACAATTTCACGCACTTCCGCTTCACTCGGATTTCTATATATTTTCATTACAGAATCATTTTCTCAATGGGAATCACGAGGATGCCCTGTGCGCCCAGGGCTTTCAGCTGGGAGATGACTTCCCAGAAGCGCTTCTCGTCGATGACGGTGTGGACACTGTTCCAGCCCGGCGTTGCCAGCGGCATCACCGTGGGGCTCTTGGCACCCGGCAGCACGGCGATGACCTCGGCGAGGCACTCGGTGGGCACATTCATCAGGACATATTTCTTGTCCTCGGCAGCCTTGACGGCTTCGATGCGGAAAAGCAGGTCGTTGAGGATGGCACGCTTCTCGGCGTCGAGACCCTTGTTGGCAATCAACAGCGCCTCGCTCTTCATCACCACCTCCACCTCGCGCAGGTTGTTGCTCACGAGCGTGCTGCCCGACGAGACGATGTCGAAGATGGCGTCGGCCAAGCCGATGCCCGGGCTGATCTCTACGGAACCGGTGATGACATGGATCTCCGCGTTGACACCTTTTTTATTAAGGTACGCGCGTAGGATGCCAGGATAACTCGTGGCAATCTTCTTGCCCTCGAACCACTCGACACCCGGATAGTCGATAGCCTTGGGGATGGCCAGCGACAGGCGACATTTGCTGAAGCCCAGGCGACGCACCACGTCGGCGTCCTCGCCACGCTCCACAAACTCATTCTCGCCCACGATGCCCAGGTCGGCCACGCCCGTGGCCACGCTCTGCGGGATGTCATCATCGCGAAGATACAGGATTTCTACAGGGAAGTTGGGCGACTCGACCAGCAACGTGCGTTTGCTCGATGGAATCTTGATGCCTGCTTCAGCAAGCAGGGTCATAGTGTCCTCGAAGAGGCGACCCTTGGATTGAACAGCTATTCGTATCATAACATACAGTTGTCTTTATAAAAAGGAAGGCTCGCCGCATCTTTCACGGTAAGCCTCACGTGGGGAAACCTGCTTATTTCGAGCGCAAAAGTAGAGATAATAATTGATTCAGCCAAAAGAATCGATTATTTTTTTCAATTAGGCCCGATATTAAGACTACTCGCCCTCTTCCTTCCTGCCTATCTTCACCTTTGTATCACCTGTCACTTCGGCGTTGTTACCGCCGCCATAGACATCACCTCGGATGTCAGCGCCCAGGACGTCCATCTTCTCGTAGTAGGTGGTTCCATCAACGGCAGTGCCTTTGGCATCCGTGTAGATAAACGGACTTTCTGTTGTTCCGGCTCCTGAACGGGTGTAGTAGCCTGTTACATGATTGGAACTGCCAAAAAGATTCGCAACTTTTTTAATACCTTATAATATATATAAGAGGCCCCACCCCCGCCCCTGTTAAGGAGAATGACGAATGGGGGATGAAGAATGGGGAAAAAAGAAACCCGCTCGAAAAGCGGATTTATCTTGGGCTTTGTGTGGAGCATGCGACTAGCTCGGAATGAGAGACCATGAGATTTGGATATTTGTAATGATTTGGTAATCACACCAATGCGAAGCTTATGCTCTATTGTTTACTATCAATTTCTATCGTTTAACCTCAGTTTCTTGGAACCTTTTGGCTATCTCAAATAAAGGATGTACCTTTGTACCGAATTAGTCGGAACCTAAATGGAACCTGCTTATTTCGAGTGTAAATTTAGAGACAATGTTCGCAAAAAAAAACAGATGAACATCTGACCATTCCACTGACAGAGGAAGCCCTTCGTATTCTTGATAAGTATAAGAACAAAGCAACTAAAGACGGTCATGTTTTTGATGTTATTAGTGCTCAGAAACTTAACGATGCCGTCAAAGAAGCTGCTAAGGCTGCTGGGTTAAACAGGATAATTACCGAAGTGTATTACATAGGAACAAGAGCGTAAGGAGGTTGCAAATGAGTTCTGTGACATCATATCCAATCACAACGCACGTCGGACATTCGTTTCATGTTCTCTTTCGATGGGCATTCCGCCTGAAACTGTTATGAAGTGCACTGGCCATAAGAACTATGAGACCATGAAGCCTTATATAGAGACGGCGACAGAGACTGTCATCCTTGAAATGGAGAAATGGAATAAGAACCAGTATCGTAGTAAAATCATAAACTTACTGGATGACGTAGATGAAGAATTCATGAAGAATCTACTCTCAGACTTACAAATAAGGTTGGCAAAAGTCAATTAGTTTATAGCAAAACAACGTGATTTCATGTGAAAAGTATCCTCTTTCGCGTGATTTCACGTTATTTAATTCGTTTTATTTGGTCATAACAGTAAATATATCTACCTTTGCAACTGATAATTATTTATCACTATCCTACATAACATGTCAGATACTAATAATATATTATCACTTCTTGAAGACTTTACCCTTGATAACCCTGACGACATCGCCAGGAGTATGGCAGACGACCTCCGCAAGAGGCGCATCGAGAAGAACATCACGCGCGACCAGTTGGCGGAACAGTCAGGCGTGGCGGTCAGTAATATTGTGCGCTTCGAACAGAAGGGGCTTATTTCGCTGAGAAACCTCATCAGCCTTGCTATGGCACTAGGCTATACATCGGAACTCAAAAACGTTTTCGCTCAGCCCAAATACTCCACGATGGAGGAGCTCACGCAAATCCGCAAGAACAGCAATAAGAAAAAAGCGCATAAAGTATGATGAAGATTGAACGACTCATCGTGAACTACCACGACCGTATAGTAGGAACCCTTTCGCTGACCCCTGACAACCGACTCTGCGCGTTTGAATACGACAAGGCATGGCTCATCGACGGCTTCAGCTTGTCACCATTGGAGCTACCCTTACGTACAGGACTTTTCGTTGCCAAGCCAACACCTTTCTATGGAAACTTCGGTATATTCGAGGATAGCCTGCCAGACGGATATGGGCGGTATCTGCTTCACAAACTGTTGCTGAAGGAAGGTATCGACGACTCCAGGCTTTCCTCGCTCGATAGACTGAGTATCGTTGGAAGTGGTGGAATGGGAGCATTGACCTATCAGCCAGAGACAAAGTTACAGGCTTATGATGCTGTGACCGACTTCGACCTGCTTCAGGAAAAAGCCCTCGAAGTGTTGAAAGAACGTCAGGACAATGATGCGGGTCTCCTATTATATAATAGTGGTAATAGCGGCGGTTGCCGTCCCAAAGCGGTGTTCTCTGATGCAGAAGGCCATTGGCTCGTGAAGTTCCGCCACACTTACGACCCACAGGACATGGGCGCGCAGGAGTACCATTACAACGAAGTGGCTCGTCAATGTGGTATCAATGTGCCAGACTTCAAGCTCATCAACAACAAATACTTTGCCACACGCCGCTTCGACATGATGGCAGATGGCACAAGGATTCACACGGCTACCGCCGGTGGTCTGCTCTGCCTCTCACTCTCCAATCCCGTTCTCGACTACAACAATTTGCTGGCGCTGACAGGCTATCTCACCCAGAACCCGCAGGATGTGGAGGAGATGTATCGTCGTATGGTCTTCAACTACCTCACCGATAACAAGGACGACCATTGCAAGAACTTCAGTTTCCTAGTTCGCAGAACCGGCAATACATGGCGATGGGTGCTAGCTCCCGCCTACGACCTGACGCTCTGCACAGAGGGTTACAACGGTGAACACGCCACCTCTGTCAACGGAACGGGCCACCCTACCCTCCAGGATTTCATCGCCGTAGGCACCAAGATCAAGATGAATGAACAGCGTTGCCGCGAGATTATCGATGAGGTTAGGAGCAATTGCGGCGACTTGCTGTGCGAAGGTGTCATATAGTATTTATTATAATGAGAGTCCCATGAATAAGGATATTGACATTAGCAAATATCTTCAATTCCTTGACGACGAAGGGTGGTCGGAGTTGATAGATGGTAGATGGAAGGAAGAAGTGAAGCTGACGTTGACTTCACACTTCCCAGATATGACGGATGAAGAATGGGACGTTATTGTAGATGTGTCTTTCGTTTAAGGATGGCAAACATTTAGTTCGCAAATAACACCATTATTCTACATCAACCGTTTAGGATTCCATGCTGTAGAATTCTTCAATGAGCATCATCCTGACCCGCACATGCCTGAGCAGTTTGACCAGGAGGATGGGCTATTCAAGTTTGAAAAGAGAATGAAAGAAATATGAGAAAAGCAAGCAGAGAGATGGATGCCGCCTTCGCATTAGAGGTGTTGGATAAGGCTCCATACGTTACAGTTAGCATGACCAGACCCGATGGGACACCTTACGGACTGCCTCTGTCATTGGCTCGCACAGACGAAAAGACGTTCTATTTCCATTGTGCCTTAGAGGGTGACAAGTTGGACTGCATTCGCCACTGTCCGATGGTTTTCTTGTCGGCAGTTACCAAATGTGCGCCTACAATTGGACCGAAAGACGGCAGTTTTACTCTGCAATATAAATCGGCAACAGCCGTTGGCAGAGCAGAGATCGTAACAGACCGCGAAGAGAAAATTGCAGCATTGCGAGCCATCTGCCAGCGTTTCCTTCCTCACCACATGGAAGTTTTCGATGATGCCATTGCCCGCAGCCTTGAACGAACAGCAGTGGTGAAGATTATCCTGATTGAACCTCCCGTTGGCAAACGAAAGCAGTATGACAAAGAGGGGGAAGAGATGAAATGGGGACGAATGGAATAAATGGAATATGGAAACAAGAAAGAATATTGCTGCAGAGAAGAAAAGGTGCGGAAGTCACAACTGCGCCCAGGCTATACTTCACACCTACGCTGACATAGCAGGGATTGATGAAGAGCTGGCCATGAACATTGCCAATTCCTTCGGGGCAGGAATGGGTAACATGGAAGGAACTTGTGGCGGTCTGGTTGGTGCTGGCCTCGTTCTTGGATTAATCAACAAGGATAAGGCGAAGTCCATGAAAAAGATGCGCCAGATAATGAACAAGTTTCAGGAAAGAAACGGAGCCACACAATGTAGGCTTTTGAAAGGTGTTGGAACAAAGGTGGTACTCAGAGAGTGTCCTGACTGTGTAGCCGATGCAGCAGAGTTCCTGGAAGAAGAATTAACTCAATAGTATGCTAACCATTGACAAGTCAAATATGTGTTCACACCTGCAGAAGAAGCTATTCGAAGAGGATGGCATTTACCATCGTCTTTGGATAGCCATGCAGGATGATCCAGAACTGACGGCTGTAGTCCGCTCCCGTCAGCTACACATTTACCGCAATGACAAGAAGGTGCTAGTACTGGCAGGAAAGGCTGCTCCAAAGATTATAAGGGAAGACAGACTCTGTAAATTACTGCCAAATAATAACGTATGAAGATAATAGATGATAACTTATTGAGCGGATTGGCTGAAGAAGCCAAGAAGTCGCCGAGGCTGAGGAAGAACTATAACTTCCATCAGAGTCTTCAGGACAAGTGCCACCGATTCCTCAATGCGTTGGAGCCAGGCACTTTCATCCCTGTGCATCACCATCCTGACAAAGCAGAGACTTTTGTAGTTCTGAAAGGAAAAGTCAAGGTGTCAACCTACAATGATGATGGCGAGGAACTAGAGTCTTATATCCTGAGCCATGAGGATGGGAGCTATGGCGTTGACATCCCAGAGAACGTCTGGCATGGGCTGGAATGCTTAGAGCCGAGTGTTCTTCTGGAGTGTAAGGCAGGGCCATTCGTAGAGCACGAGGTGGACGGGATATTAGAGATAAGGAAATAAGCGATTAATCAGAAATGGATAATCAGCAAGTGATATTCCATGTGGACTAATGGAAAACAAGTACGCCCTCTTCTTCGATATTGATGGAACGTTGGTGAGTTTTAAAACCCATGAGATTCCGTCTTCCACGGTATTCGCCCTGACCCAAGCAAAGGCAAGAAGGCATAAAGTGTTTATCGCCACAGGTCGCCCGCCGCTCATTATCACAAACCTCGGCGCTATTGAGCATCTGATAGACGGTTATGTTACTATCAACGGCGCTTTGTGCTACGTGGGCGATACGGTGGTCAGATGCAGGGAGATTCCCAATGACGCTGCACGCCTGGTAGCTCAGGATGCGCAAGAGAAGAACTATGGCCTAATTGTTGTTGGAGAAAAAGATATAGCCGTCCTTGATCCAAACGGTGAGGTCGATAAGGTGTTCAGGCAAGAGATAGCTGTGGAAAATCTCGCTCAGGCGCGACCTATAGACTTGGTATTAGAACAGCGAATCCTTCAACTCACTCCTTTCTTCTCTGAGGAATATGAGCATGAGCAGATGGCTCGCATCCCAAGTTGCACGTCTGGCCGTTGGCATCCCGCTTTCACAGACGTAACCACACGAGGAGCCGACAAAGGAGAGGGTATCATGGCGATGGCTGCTTATATGGGTCTCGACCCACGATATACAATGGCCTTTGGTGACGGCGGCAATGATTCTTCGATGATAAAGAAGGCTGGAATAGGCATTGCTATGGGTAATGCTCTCGACTCTCTGAAACAGGAGGCCGACTATACGACTACTTCCGTTGATGATGATGGCGTGCTAAATGCCTTGCGCCATTTTAATTTGATATAATCTTCTGATACGCTAATCGCTCATCACCAGAGGTCAGATAGATAATGCCACAGTAGCTGAAACCGTGCTTCATGATATTGTGCTGCATAATTTTGTTGTCTCGGTGGGTGTCAATCCTGATATTCGGATTGTGTGAGAAGCAGAACTCCATGATGCTGCTGAATATACCATGAACATCGGGATAACTGGCTATGCGGTGAACTACATGATAAGGGCGTTCATCATCAAGCCAATCGCCTTCATAGATCTTGGAGTATGTAGGTTCAGGTGATGGTAGGAAAGCGAAATAGCCGACAATCATTCCATTATCTTCAACCACAAAGCCTCCATTCCTTTCCATATCAGTAGTTATGACTGCCTCCGACGGGTAGCCTTCTCCCCATTGGTGCATGTTGCCAGACTGCCGCATAATCTTCTTTGCAGCATCCACGACCTTCATGATTTCAGCCATGTCCGTCGGCCTCGCTTCTCTGATAATCCTGCTCATGTTCCTACTGCTTAATAAAATGGGGAAAATCAGTTTCTCCAAGTTTAGGTTCGAAGGTAAATCCCTCGTAACTGAAGGCACAGAGATCTTCGGGTTTGTCAATGCGGTTCTCAATGATGAATCGTGTCATAGCTCCCCGGCATGTCTTAGCCCAAACAGCCTGTATCTTCAACTCGCTGCCTTTCCTAACATAGAACAAAGGCTGAACGATTCGGACTTCCTTACGGACACGCTGCCAGTCAAACAGGTGCTGGTATTCCTCCGTAGCAAGATGTACCAAAGTACCACCATCTGTTTTCACAGCATCAATCAGTATATCAGTCAGACGGCTCTTCCAGAATCCAAACATATTATGTCCCTCTCCGCTTGGTAGTTCCACATTGCCCTCCATCCTATAGGGAAGAATGGCATCCAATGGGCGAAGCAGTCCATAGAGGAAAGAGGTAATCCATAACTTTCTCTGCGAATAATTGAGGTCATCGACATTAAGAGTCTCAGCCGTCAGATGCTTGTATGCCTGACCGTGATAGGCGAGAATGGCTGGTAATTTGGGAGCATATTCAAAGAATCGCATATACCGCATCCTGTTCTGGGCTGCAATCTGTTGACTACAACCCAGCATTTCGGCAATCGTCTCTGCTGAATATTGAGCCATATCCCTCGCAAAACAATCTGCCTCATTTTGGAAACGAGGTGATGACAGGCTAATGTCGGAAGATGATTTCGCCTTGTCATTCATTATCTTAGCGGAAGCGAGTATTATCTGCATACCTGATTCCTACCCATCTATGCATATTCTACCAGAATTTGACATTCTTCTGGCATCATATCTTGATGAAACTCATTTCAGATGCTTACCATCAGAGAAAGCATGTCCAACAGTCTTTCCTAACTGAATGTAAGTGTGGTGTACCGGGTCGAAGGTGATAAGCTCCATCTGGGCTACATCGGGCTTGCCATCTTCTGCCAGGTACTTTTCATCACAGAGGATATTCACGATTTCAGCAACGAGATAATAGCCTGTCTCACTTTCGTCAATCTTTTGCCTAACCCGACATTCCATCGTCATTGGGAACTCCTTGAACACAGGAGCGTAGACATTCGGAGCCTTCTCTACAGTCCACCCAGCCTTTTCCATCTTGTCTGGTGTATTCCTGCCGCTAACGATACCTACATAGTCAGAAGCAATCATAGTGTCTTTAGTCGCAAAAGCAACTGTAAATTCAGGATTTACAGCAAGGTTGTCTGTAGTAGCATGAGAGCCGAGCGAGATAATGATTTCGTGCATATCCCACTGACCACCCCAAGCAGCGTTCATTGCATTGGGGTTACCATTCTTGTCGTAAGTGCCGATAATCAGCACAGGTTGTGGCAGCAGCCACGCAGTTGATTTGAAACTCTTCATAGTTACTATTTGTTTTTACCATTTTAATATATTTCGTATCTCCGGGATTATTTCATCCAAAGAAATATCCCATCTGGATAATTGATGACAATAGAAAACATTCGCTTCGCCGAACAAATCTCTCTTCAATATCTCATCTTCTTTAATAGCGTCAGCATAAGGGCCACATGCAAGGATGACAACCTTGAACTGATTGAAGAAATTCGTCTTTCGCATCCAGTCAAACCGTTTCCTGATATTATCTTCCGTTGCCCTGCGTTGCGTGCTATCAAGATTCTTATTATCGGGACGGCATGCATCGTTCAGCTCTGTAATGAAGCAATCCTCAAAGAAGTTTACATATTTGTATTCGTCATTTTGCGCGGCTTCTCCATAGCGTATTTTATCCAGCAGTCGTTGATACCAATAATAAGTTGAACTTGGCCTTCCAATCTCTCGATTCTTTGACTGTTTCTTGTTCTCCAGTCGGAAGAAAGGATTGATAGGATGGAAGTTCCCGTGCTCAAAATCATACGGCTTTTCTGCATGCTTGTAGCCAAATCCGTGCCCCTCAAAACTCTCTTTCCATTGGCAGAAATTATGTTGATAGAATTTTTTCCAATCCTCACAATCCTCTTTGAGGGCGCATTCCTTACCGACAATCAGAATATCGGCATTAGGGTTCCCATAGCCGATGAACGGCTGGATACCCATTTTCGTTAAATCATCTATTAATCGTTTTAGTCTATGCATAGATTATTCCTCTTTATAGTTCTTTTTCCTTGCTTCCAGTACATCCCGTTCCAGATGCTTCAGCTCATATCCGTAGAGAATGGCCAGCCTCTTCTGACCAAGTTCCCGCAGGCATTCTATCATCGCCTTCAAAGCATAGCAGCGCTGATGGGTGTAGTCGGGGTCGTATATTTCCAACGTCCGATATATCGGCAAAGCCATCTCCAATAGCGCCAACGCCTTGGCATATTCCTTCCGCTCAATGTATATCCGCGAAAGATTATCCATCGGAGCGGCAAAGTCGTCAAGGAACGAGGGAATCACCCCAAGCAATTCACCTGTGTACGGGTTTATGACGTCTGTTTCGAGGTCATCTTCAAATGCCTCAATTTCTTTCTCGCCAAGTTCCACCAGCCTTTGATATAATTCGAACTCTGCCTCCGACCCGTTTTCGCAATGGTCAAGTGCATCCATGAGTTCACCGTAACTTTTTCCATTATATTCTTTTCCCATTATAACACTACTTTTGATGATTTGATAGTTCTGTGCATCTTGCAGACATGCGGCCATCACGGGTGACTAACCGTATCTCTGATTCCACAATTATTTCCATCTTATGCTTTCTTAGACTTTGTTAGGCACTGCCACCAAGATTTCAACTGTTGCCAGCCTCCAGTACTCCAAAGAGCGAGGAAGATAAGAGCGGGCTGAATGAACAGACGGATGAGACGCAGATTGTCGGTATTGAGACCAAAGGCATCGATGTGGTTCACATACTGGTTGATGTTACCAGGGAAGATGGCGACATAGAAAAGAGCCAGCAGCGCACCGACCACAGCCTTTTTCTTCCATAACAATAGCATACCAAGACCAAGCGCAATCTCGACCACGCCCGATGCCAGTACCACGAAATCGGTGAAGCCTTCACTGAATTGTAGCCATGTGGGCACCTGTGCCACAAATTCCTGACGATTGAAGGTCAGATGACTGAAACCTGCATAGGTCATAAACAAACCCAACAGCAAACGGAAAAATGACTTTACGTACTTCATTATTCAATAGTTTTATTGTTGTTATTCTTCTACTTTAAATGCAGGGATCCCATTTCCTTGGCTAAATGAGATTGACAGGCCTGCAACCGAAATAGTTATGTCCCTCATGGTTCTTGCTTTGCAAGCGTCCTTCGGCCGAGCAGCGCCAAGGGTTTATTATCTTCTTCATTGTCTTCTCTATTTGCTGTATAACCAAACAACTAATGCCACTTGTACTATAAGAATAGCAGGGACTCCAAATCTGAACTTCTTATGGAGGGTCTTGTGATGCCACACTTTCATTCCTGACCAAGCTCCGATGCTTCCACCAAGTACAGCCAAGCCCAATAATGCAGCCTCTCTTATACGCCATTTTAATTTCTTCGCTTTCCACTTGTCGATACCGTACATGAAGAAAGTGACCACGTTGATGATGACGAGGTGAATGATGACTATTTTCTGTATCTCCATCGTATTCATTCGGATTAAGAATATATCATCAGAAGCTTTTCGGCCAAAGGCACATACCAAGTACGGACTTCTTCAGCCGTAGGAGTGTGACCACCGGGGAAATGGAACGAGCGGTTGTAGTGCTGCAAGAAGAGCGGTTCAAAGTGAGCCAGCGTGTCCTGTTCGCCGAATAAGCCCCAGATGCAGTCTTTGAAGTCGGGATTGCAACGGTCAAACTGGATGGCCTCCATTTCGGCAAACTCTTCAATCAAGGCTTCATCAATAACAAAGTTCTGTTTTCCGTCTTTTCGAGGCGACTTATAATGATGTTCACCGATACGCTGTTTCAGGAACTCTGTCATCTTGAAATGAGGATTGCCGAGTAAGGCAGGGATGCCCACGATGGGAGCTACCATCTGAGCATAGAACGAACCGCAGCTATTGCCCACCAAGAGGTCTGGCTTTTCGCGGTCAATCAGCTCATGGATGAACTCGATGGCCTCTTTCGGGTGCATGGGCAGGTCAGGCGCAAGCACCTCTGCACGACCTTCAAAAGACTCGCTCAACGCTAAGGCTGGTACGCACTGACCACTGGCAAAGAAGCCATGTAGGAATAGAATCTTCTTCATGCCAAGAAGGGAGTTATGACGCTGATGAGTTGGTTCAGGGGCATAGCACCGCTCTCGCGCCAAAGAACTTCTCCATTCCTGAATAACATCAGAGTCGGTACTGCCTGCACACCATATTCCACGGCAGGATCCCCGTGTTTGTCAATATCTACCTTGATGATGCGGAGGCGGTCGCCCAACTGGGCTTTGAGTTGTTCCAGAACGGGGTGCATGGCCTTACATGGGCCACACCAAGTGGCAAAGAAATCCACCAACACCAGTTGGCCAGAGCGAATAACTGTATTAAATGTTTCCATTTTGTATATTTCAATTTCCAATCTTTGTCATGTGATAGTCCATCCGTTTAAGCTGAATAGCAGTTCCATAAAGATAGAGCTGTTGCAAACAGGAAACCTCTGCGTGAGAGAAAGAAGAAACCCGCTCGGAAAGCGGGTTTATCTTGGGTTTTGTGTGGAGCATGCGAGACTCGAACTCGCCACCTCTTGACTGCCAGTCAAACGCTCTAGCCAGATGAGCTAATGCCCCATTACTTCGGAAAAGCGGTGCAAAGGTAGAGAATATTTGTGAGATTGCAAACTTTTTCGCGTTTTTTTTGCTCCGAATGGAAGATTTCGCGTATCTTTGCACTATAAAAAGTGAGATAAGACAGTAAAAACTGCACAGAAAAGAGAAAAAATGAGCTTAATCAAATGTCCCGAATGTGGCCATGAAGTCTCCACAAAGGCACCCCGCTGCCCCCATTGCGGAGTTCCCATCGCCGGCAACCTGAAGCGATGCCCCAACTGCGACACCATTATGCTGAAGGATGTGGAGCGTTGCCCCAACTGCGACACTCCCTTCCTCGTCACCAGCGAAGCACCCATGCCAGCGCCAGCACCCATGCCAGCGCCCGCAGAGCCTACGCCGACCCTGACACCCCCTGCACCCGCAGCACCCACGGAGGAAGTCACAGCCCCGACGCCAGAGCGCGCTGAGCCTGCGGACAGCCAGGCAACCTCCCCCACCCCCTCGCCGGCAGCCGCGCCAGCCAAGAAGAAAAAGAGCCTCGGCGGCTGGGCGTTGTTTGCCCTCATCGTGGTGCTGGCAGCACTGGCAGTGCTCATCGTGTGGCAGATCAAGTCGAGCCGCGAGGCCAATGCCGAAGCCGCCTTCACGCTGCTGCGCGAGTGCAACGACCCGCGTAGCTTCGAGGACTTCATCAACCGCTACCCCAAGAGCCGCCACATCGCAGAGGTCGAAGCACGTCTCGAGGAATTGCGCCTCGAGGAGGTGGCATGGCAGGCCGCACTAAGCACCACGAACCCCGCCATCGTGCGCGACTTCATCGACAACTATCCCACCTCGGCCCATCATTCGGCAGCCCTGCACCGCATCGACACCCTCGACTGGCGCGAGGCCAACAAGAAGAACACCTCGGCAGGCTACACCGCTTACATCTCCGCACACGACGCGGGCGACTTCATCACCGAAGCCTTTGCCGCACGCGAGGAAGCCGTCAAGCGCGAGGAACAGGCCTACCGCGACTCCATAGCAGCGGCCCGCGCTGACTCAATCACCCTGCCGTCGCTGTTCAACACAACGAACAACACATTATAATTCTACCATTATGGACAAACAAGTGAATCTGGATGCCCACGGACAGGAACTCATGCACCAGTACTACGACCTGCTGCCTATACTGGAGAAGTTGGCCGACGATGCCTATGACATGCTCAGCAAAGCGCTGCAAGAACAGGGCATCTACGTCACCGCCATGGAAAAGCGCGTAAAGAGCGCCCGTTCGCTCGAAGGAAAACTGGAGCTCAAGGGAGGCAAGTATAAGACCGTTCAGGACGTAACAGACCTCGTGGGACTTCGCGTCATCACCTTCTACACCGACGAGGTGGATAAGGTCGCCGCCATCACCAAGCGGCTGTTCGATGTCGATTGGCACGAGAGTGTCGATAAGCGTAAGCTCCACGACCTCACCTCGTTTGGCTACAACTCGTTGCACTACATCTGCCGCATGAAGACCGGCAGCCCCCGCTTTGAGATACAGATGCGCACGGCGCTGCAGCACGTGTGGTCCACCATCGAACACGACATCGGCTACAAGGGCGAAGTCAAGATGCCCGGCGAGTACCGCCGACAGTTCAGCCGCCTCAGCGGCATGATGGAGCTCATCGACGACGAATTCAGCCGCCTGCGCACCGTGCTCACCGACTACCGCCGCAAGATCCAGTCGCTGGTGAAGAGCGGCCATCTGGACGAAGTGCCGCTGTCGCAGAGCTCCTTCCGCAACTACCTTGAGACAGAGCCCTTCCACCGCCTCAACGAGCGCATCGCCGCCATCAACCAGGCCGAGATATTCCCCACCTCACTGATGCCCTTCCTGCGCGTGCTCGTATCCTTCGGCATGGAGACGCTGGGCGACGTGCAGCGCCTCATCGACGAGAACAGCGAGGAAGCCTATCAGCTGGCCATCTCGCAGCTCGCCATGACAGACTTCGACATCCTCGCCTCCAGCACGGCGCTGCAGAACCTGTGCCTGACCTACCTGCTGAAGAAAGGCGGCGGCCGCGAGGAACTCAAAGCCTACTACGACAAGCTCAACGGCTCCAGCGATGCCAACTACGTCCTCGCCGACAACATCCTGGAACAAGCCTCCACCCTCCCCTTCATGAAAAATAAGGAGTGAGGGGCGCAGACCGCAAGGGACGGAATGTAAAATCTTTCGGCAAAGCCCCTCATTTTTCTTCTATTTTCTTTGTCCGAAAGACATAAATAAGTACCTTTGCGCTGTCTAATCAAATAATCACACTAATGAAGAAACATTTTTTTGCTTGGATGACCATCATGATGGTGGCATTCGTAGGTATCACCGCTGTTGCCTGCAGCAAGGAGGATAACAGTCAGAACGCCAACGCCGAACTCATTGGTAAATGGCGTCGTGAGTACAAGGAGACTATAAAGTACATCAAGAACGGTGGCGCATGGAAGGAAGAAAGCCGCAGTTCAAAGAGCTATCCCGAAGGATCGTCAGATGGTCTTATCTTCAAATCTGACGGCACGGCACTGATGGTTGACATCTCTCCTGACGGTAATTATTTTATTGAAGAGAGTGACGACTTCTTCTACAAGGTTGAGAACGGCCATCTGTTCTTGAAAGAGAACAACCCGCGCGATAAGGATGGCTGGGAAGACGCCGGTACTATCAAGATCTCCGGCTCTACGATGGAGCTGACGGAAGAAGAGACTTATGGCGACTATAGAGAAGTGACCTTCGTTCGCTACAAAAAGCTTAACTAACGCCGCTGCAGCAGCACCACGTTCTCTACGTGCTGCGTGTGTGGGAACATATCCACCGGCTGAATCCGCGTGACCTTGTAGTCTGTGTCCAACAGCGCAAGGTCACGCGCTTGTGTTGCAGGGTTGCAACTGACATAGACGATGCGCTGGGGAGCGGCCTTGAGGATGACGGCGACGACGTCGGCGTGCATGCCGGCACGGGGCGGGTCGGTGATGATGATGTCGGGACGGCCGTGCTCGCGGATGAAGTCCTCGGTGAGGATGTCCTTCATGTCGCCGGCAAAGAACTGGGTGTTGGTGATGCCGTTGAGCTGGCTGTTGACCTTGGCATCCTCGATGGCTTCGGGGACGTACTCGATGCCGATGACCTCGCGGGCCTGACGGGCCACGAAGTTGGCGATGGTGCCCGTGCCGGTGTAGAGGTCATAGACGAGGGGCTGCCCCACCCCAAAACCCGTCCCGTCAGAGAGGGGAGATGCTGGTGCAGAGTCTGCTGATGGACCTGAAAGTCTCCCCTGACGGGGAGATTTAGAGGGGTCTCCGAAGGCGAACTCGCGGGCTACCTTGTAGAGTTCGTAGGCCTGATCGGTGTTGGTCTGGTAGAAGCTCTTGGCACCGACCTTGAAGCGCAGGTCCTCCATGCCGAGGAAGATGTGGTCGTCGCCGAAGAAGACGTGCACGGGGAGGTCGCCGAAGGTGTCGTTGTACTTCTGGTTGTTGACATAGAGCAACGAGGTAATCTCGGGGAACTGCTCGTGGAGGTGCTGCAGCAGCGCCTCGGCCTGTTGCTGTTCCTGGTCGGTGGAGATGCAGAACTGCATCAGGAGCATGAGGCCGCCGATGTTGGACAGGCGTATCATCATGCCACGCAGGAGTCCCGTGTGCTCGCGGGCATCGAAGAAAGTTAGGTCGTGGGCGTAGGCGTAGTCACGGATGGCGAGACGCAGGCGGTCGTTGACAGGATCCATGAGGTGGCATTCCTCGATGGGCAGAATCTTGTCGAAGGTACCGTTGGCATGGTAGCCCACGCTCTCCTGGCGCTCGAACTGCTGGCCGGAGGCTATCTGCTCCTTGGTGAGCCAGCGGCGGGTGGCGAAGCCGAACTCCAGTTTGTTGCGGTACTCCTGTGTCTTGGCAGAGCCCAGGATGGGCGAACATGCTGGCAGTTCCACCTTGCCGATGCGCGTGAGGGCATCCATCACCTGCTGCTGCTTGGCTTGCAGCTGGAGTTCGTAGGGCAGCATCTGCCACTTGCAACCGCCACAGACGCCGAAATGGGGGCAGAAGGGGGCAATGCGGTCGGGCGAAGGCTGCACGAGACACACCACCTCGGCCTCGGCATAACTGTGTTTCTTCTTGGTGACCTGCAGGTCAACGACATCCCCGGGCACGGCAAAGGGCACGAAGACGACGAGGTCGTCCACACGCACCAGTGACTTGCCTTCGGCGGCAATAGCTTCTATCTTGACGCCCTGAAGTAAGGGCAATGGTTTACGTTTACGAGACACGGTGTAATTTGACGATTTTACGATTTTACGATTTGACAATCCTTTTAATTGGACAATCCTTTTAATTGGACGATTTAACGATTATACGACTTAACTTTCGGAAGTATTATAAACCACAGATTACACGGATTACATGGATTTTAAAGTGGAATCCAATTTCTATTCCATATTTCACGGATTCTAAGCGGCACTTGCACAGGTGCCGAAAGTCCACTCAGCGTCATTCGAAAGTAGCGCAGCCTTTCTTGAAGTGTCAAGCGTCCTTCGGCCGAGCGCGCTGGCAATCTGTGAAATATCAGACAAAATTATGTGTGTCATAAGAAAAGAATCTGTTAAATCTGTGCAATCTGTGGTATTATAATATCCGAAACTTGAATTATACAATTTACAATTGGGAGTTAGGGTTTGAAGTTGGCGATGGGCCGCAGGCGATCGCCTTCATCATCCATGAGGAAGAAATGTGGGGTGCGGACGTAGTGGCCGTTGTGGTCTTCATGGCTATGAAGCACCAGCAGGAGGCGACCCATCCAGTCGTGGAAGAGCATCCCGTGGCCGTAGTTGGGCGGCGTGAGGGGCTTGGGTTCCTGCACCCAGGGGCCGTCGAGGGTGCCGCTCTTGCTGTAGGCCACGCCCATGGTATAGACATCATTGACCCAGCTTGTCCACAGACAACCGAGGCGTCCGCTCTGTGTGCGGAAGAGCCAGGGGCCGTCGGTGACACGATTCGGCCATGTGCCATCGGCGCGCTGGTGGCGCAGCGGCGAGCTGGGCTCCACATCGGCAGCCTCGCGGCTCCAGGGGCTGTCGCTGGCACGGAACATGACGCGGCTCCACCCTATCGAACCGCTGAGGTCGTCGGCGAGACGAATCTTCTCCACGGTGCCGTCGCCATTCTGCAGCCATTCGTGGCAATAAACCATGTAGGGACGGTCGTCGGTGTCGATCCACAGGGTGGCATCGAGCGTGGGCTTGAAGGCGGGCAGATAGACGGGGTCCTGCATCGGACGGTAGGGACCGTCGGGGCGGTCGCTGACCAGCACGTGGCAGGCACGGCGGGGGATGCTGCGACCGGCAACGGTGTCAATGGCGATGGCGTTGTTGGTGAAGGTGGCGAAATAGTAGTATTTGCCTTTGTACTGATGCAGCTCGGCAGCCCACACCTGTGGATGGTGGCCCATCCACGAGGCGGTGTCAACCTCGATGACGTTGCGCGGGCCGTCCCACGTCTGCAGGTTCTTGGATGTCCACATGAGGCCACCCGTGCCCGTCATGTAATAGGTGTGGGTGGCGGAGTCAGCGAGGATGAAGGGGTCGCTGAGACGGATGCTGTCTGTGGGCACTCCCTCGCGATAACGGGGCGCATGGCGCTGGGCCATGGCGGGAGAAGAGAGGAGGGAGAGAAATATAAAATATAAAATATAAAATATAAAATGGCGGGACGTCATGAGGGATGAGGGTTAAGGGTTGAGGGGTTGAGGGGTTGAGGGGTTGAGGGGTTGAGGGTTAAAGTTCAATGTTCAAAGTTCAAAGTTCAAAGTTCAGCTGCGCTGACTTTTGTCACGACTCGGCCATTTAAGAGCAAGCTCTACGGCGCTCACTGCTCCAAAAGTTCAAAGTTCAATGTTCAATGTTCAAAACGCTTAGCAGCTTCTTGCCTGCGACAAGGAGGGTGACGGCGGAGAGGACGAGGAGGATGCCAAGGCAAATGCGAGGCGTAAGGGTTTCACCAAAGACGAAGACGCCGATGACGAGGGCCGTGATGGGCTCCAAGGCACCGAGGATGGCGGCAGAGGTGGAGCCGATGTAGTGGATGGAGAGGTTCATGGTCACCAGCGAGATGATGGTCGGGAACAGCGCCAGGCACACGAGATTGCCCCACAGCCAAGGGTTGTTGGGTGTCTGCAGCGCAAAAGTGAACGAGGCGGTGTCTATGTCGATGGACGTCAGACGAACCACGTAGAGCAAGGAACCGAACAGCAGCGCCCAGAACGTGAGGGTCGAGGAATCCATCTTCTTCAGCACAGAACGGTTGACGCCCACGATGTAGATGGCATAGCTCAGCGACGAGAGCAGCACCAGCACAACGCCTATCATGGACAGCGGCGCATCGGGCTTGCCGCGATACAACAGCGCAATGCCCACAAAAGCCATCAGGATGCACAGCCACGTGAGGAGGCTGGCGCGCTCGTGGAAGACGAGCCACATAATCAGCGCTACCAGCAGCGGGTAAGCAAAGAGGATGGTGGAGGCGATGCCGGCATCCATATACTGATAGCTGAGGAACAGCAGCAGCGACGAGGCGCTGAAGACGAGACCCATCAGCGCCAGCGACAGCAGCTGACGACGGCGCAGGCGGAACGACTTCCCCTGCAACAGCATCATCGCACCCAGCATCAGGATGGCGAAGACGTAGCGGTAGAAGAGCATCGAGTCTGCCGTCATCCCGTCGGCATAGAGCGGCAGGGCAAACAGCGGGTTCAGGCCATAGCTGGCAGCGGCGATGCTGCCGAGGGTGACACCTTTGACTTTAACGTTCATTGTTCAGTATAGAAATCGATGAGACGACGGATGGCGCGCTGGCAGACGGGGCAGAACTCAGGAACCTGGTTCACCTTCATGCGGCACTCCTGGGCAGGACGATAGACGCCCTTGCTCTGGTAGCCTCCACCCTCATAGACGCCCACCTTTGTGGTGAGTTCCTTGCCATCGGCGACAGTGGGGATGGCGGTGCCAGCAGGCAGCATGTCCTGCCACTTGCTGCTGAAATCAACGAGGGTCGTGAGATTGGGTTCCCAGGGCTCTGTTTCGGCAGGATACCACGACTCGTACATGTCATCATAGTAGTACTCGTCGCCCAGACCGCCGAAGCTGTGACCAAACTCATGCACGATGACTTCCAGCTTAAAGCGGGTGCTCTTGGCCGAGGCGATGGTGTAGCTGTTGTAGATGCCTCCGCCACCGTACTCCGTCGTGTTGGCCAGGACGATGAAATGCTCGAAGGGGATGCCCGTGCAAAGGTCATAGAGACGGAAGACGCTGGGGATGGTCATGTAGCGGTCGCTGTAGAACGTGTCATAATGGGCACCGAGGGCGGTGTCAAACCACAGCCCCTTGCGAGGTATGGAGACGCAATTCTGCACAGAACGCGGCATGACGGCCACGAAGTTGAACTTGTGCATCAGAGAGCGGTAGGGCTCATGGGACATCAGCGCCACCATGGTGCTGTCGCACATCGCCAGGAAATCGGGCATCTGCTCCTCGCTGAAGCCTTCGGCCACGAGGGCCACATCGATGCACTCGCGAGAGTCGCCGCCTTTCCACAAATAGCGCCAGGGTGTCTGCAGGTCGGTGGAGCGGTCGCGGATGAGGATGTCACGTGGGTCGATGCGATGGCGCAGCTGGGAGCTGACGCGGTTGTGGACATCGGTGAGCGAGACGACGACCTCCACAGGGCGCTTGGGCAGCGGGATGAGGTAGCTATTGTCGAAGCTGCGCTCCAGGCGCGTGGCCTCCTCGGTGGACTGCCATTCCTGGAACAGCGTGGAGAAGGAATGCTGGTAGAGCGTGTCCTTGCTGGCATCGTCCAGCACCACAAGTTGTCCGTTGCCACGCAGCAACTGCTCGCTGAGGTGGTGGCGACGGCCGTACCAGCCCGTCGTCTTGGAAAGGGCGTGGAGGGCGATGTGCTGGCTCTTGCTGGTTCCCGAGAAGATGTAGTCGATGCGCAACGTGGAATCCGAGAAAGCCTCATCGAAAGGCAGCTCATGCGCAGAGAGAATACCGCACAACGAGGCCACCAGAAGGAACAGAGGAAGGCGTGGCAGGTTCATGATACACAGGGGTTATTGAATCTTGAGCTGACCGGAAATCGTTGAGGATTCATCATAGAGGACATTGCCGATATAGCAGGCGAAGTAGCCCTTCATGTTCACCGTGTATCTGCCCGGCTTGCAGTCGTCGGGAAGCTTGAAGGTGAGCGTAGGGTCGGCCTTGCCGTTGCCGTCATAGTTGGTGTGGACAGAGATGAGGGTGTCTTTCAACGCACCGGTCTCCGTAGGCACCACATTCTTGATGACCCACTCGTAGGTGGTGCTGTAGATGCCGTTACCCTTTTGTTCCTGGGCAACGGTCAGCGTCACGTCCTGTCCGGCTTTAGCGGGATCAGGTGTCTGGGACATCTTGCCGAACTTGGGTGCAACATACTCATCCTTCTCCTGGGCACAGGAGAGTGCGACAAAGGACATCGCAAGGATGCATGACAGGAAGATGACAATCTGTTTCTTAGTTTTCATATATTGTTGTTTCAATTTTTCAATCTTTCAATCTTCAAAATGCTTTGAGCGCCTGATAGAGACGCTGGACAGGCAATCCGACGACATTGAAGAAGGAGCCTTCTATGCGCTCTACGCCAACATAACCAATCCACTCCTGTACACCATAAGCGCCGGCCTTGTCCAGCGGACGGAAGGTGCTGACGTAGTAGTCAATCTCGTCGTCGGAGAGTTGGCAGAAGGTGACATCCGAGCGACATGAGAACGCCACCTGCTTCGCCATTGTCGTGAGGCAGACACCTGTGAACACCTGATGTGTCTTTCCAGACAAGGCGTGCAGCATGCGACGGGCATCAGCCTCATCCTTGGGTTTCTCCAGCACTACGCCGTCGAGCCACACGATGGTGTCGGCCGTGATGAGGAGTTCGTCGGCTTGCAATGCTGAGCGGTATGCCTCAGCCTTCTTCTTACATATATACAGCGGGATGTCACCGCCCTGCAGGTCTGCAGGGTGACTCTCATCGATGCCGGGCAGCACACGCACCTCAAAATCGAGGCCGAGGCCCGCCAACAGTTCACGCCGGCGAGGAGAATTGCTGGCTAAGATTAATCGATATTTAGAAGAAGTATTCATTCTTATTCCATATTTAATTATTACAGCGTTCCGCTGTTGTCCGCCCTCCGCAGAGGAGTTCTGCTGCGGCCAGTCGCGCCGAAATGACATTCAGTCATTTCTAAAATGTGGACGAGCCACATTTTGCGCTCCTTACCACCCGAACGCTTTCTTGTCAGACATCCATTTCCCCTGCGCCTTCAACACCTGCTCCACAACATCACGACCGCATCCGTAACCACCCTTGAAGTGACTGACATAGAGGGAGATTGCCTTAATCTCGGGACAGGCGTCGGCAGGGCATACGGGACAGCCCACACGCTGCATAATCTCGTAGTCAGGAATATCGTCGCCCATGTAGAGCACCTCTTCATCCTTGAGATTGTACTTCGCCTTCAGCTGCTCATAGGTCTCCATCTTCACCGCACAGGAGAGAAAGATGTCGGGGATGCCCAGCAACTCATAGCGCCGACGGATGGCCTCAGGGCGGGCGCCCGTGATGATGGCGATATGCAGACCGCACATCTGCGCCAAGCGCAGGGCATAGCCGTCCTTGATATTCACCGTGCGCACGGGTTCGCCGTCGGGACCTTGGGAAATCGTCTCGGCACTCAGCACGCCGTCAATGTCAAAGAGCATGGCGCGGATTTTGGTTAAATCGTAGTTGATCATTAGATTCAGGCGCTGTCGCGCGGTTTAAGGAGTTTCAATGTTCAATGTTCAATGTTCAATGTTCAAAGTTCAATGTTCAAAGTTCAATGTTCAAAGTTCAACGTTCAAAGTTCAAAGTTCAACGTTCAAAGTTCAACGTTTCACTCTTCCAAGATTCATGATGCTGGATGAAAGGAGAGTGTAGATGCGCTGCAGGTCAGGACGGTTGGCCAGCATCGCCCTCTGCAGCCCCATCACATTCTCGTCGCGGCGTGCAGCAGGACCTGTCTGCGCCTCTGCCGGCGGCAACTGGTGGAGCTTGGCCACTGTCTCTTCCACCAAGGGCAGCAACACCTGGAAGTCCAATCCCGCATCCGTTAGCAGACCATCGGCCAACGCGCAGCAATGGTTCGTGAAGTTGCAGGCGAAGACGGCTGCGAGGTGCAGCTGGCGACGTGTGGCCGAAGTAGAGCGGTGTACGAAGTCCTCATTGTCGTTCAAGCTGAGCGCCAGGCTCATCAAGGATGCCTCGTCTTCGCGCCGGGATGCCTCGATGAAGAAGTGAACCTGCGAGAAGTCAACCTCACGCTCCTTGGAGAACGTCTGCATCGGATAGAAGACGCCACCGCGCTCATGACCGGCATCGGCGAAGAGCGCCAGAGGCATAGACCCCGCGGTGTGTGCCATCAGGGCACGCTCGCGGCCAGGATGCAACTGACGGATGACATCTTGCAGCACAGCATCCTTCACGGCTATCACATAGAGGTCTGCCTCACACGTGACCACATCCAGCGACCCCCACATAAAGGGACAGCCGAGCCTATGGGCCAACGCCTCAGCAGAGGAACGGCTCTTGCTCCACACCTCGACCACCTCTACCCCACTCTGCTGCAACGCAGGAGCGAGGTTCCAGGCTACGCGGCCAGCGCCTATGATTGCGACCTTCATTGTGTAACGTTTAAAGAGTTTAAAGCCCCTCTCCCCGCTCCCCCCGTGAGGGGGAGGGCCTCGCAAGCGAGGGTGAAGGGTTAAGAGGTTATGAGTTTAAGATGTTTAATGGGTCAAAGGGTCAAAGTTCAATGTTCAAAGTTCAAAGTTGAAAAGTGTCCACATGAACTTTTTCCCACAGCAAGCGGTCCTCGTTGAAGGGCTTGCGCTCCATGCCCTTATGACCTACGGCAACGATGCTCAGCACGCGCAGAGGCTCTGGGATGTTCAAGAGGTCGCGAACGAGCGTGTCCGAGGGGACGCCATCGGGGTTATAGCGTTCGCGAATCTGTACCCAGCAGGCGCCGAGGCCCATGTCTTCGGCCTGATAGAGCAGCACGGTAGAAGCCACACTGGCATCCTCGATCCACACATCACTCTCCGTGGGGTCGCCCACGACGACGATAGCGAGGGAGGCACCGCCGAGCCAGTCGGAGCCTACGGTTTTCACTGTGGACAACGCCTGAAGCATTTCCTTGTCATCGACCACAACGAAATGCCACGCATGTTTGCCCTTGCTCGACGGCGACATCAGCGCACTCTTCAGGAGCAGCGTGACCTCGTCGGGCGTCAACTGTTCGTCAGTGAACTTACGCATCGAGCGGCGCTGTTTGACCAGCTCAGAGAAATTTTCCATAGTCTATATTTATAATGTATTCAATAATTCGAGCGCAAAGGTACGGATAAAAATGAAAAATGAAGAATGAAAAGTGAAAAATGAAGAATGAAAAGTGAAAAATGAAACTTTTTCACTACCTTTGCACTCATGGAAACTAAGAACCCCGAAATAGAGCTGGCGCGCAACTACGCCCTTTACACCCATCGTAACATCTTCCTCACCGGCAAGGCTGGCACCGGCAAGACCACCTTCCTGCGCCATCTGCAAGAGGAGAGCAGCAAGCGAATGATTGTCGTGGCCCCCACGGGCGTAGCGGCTATCAACGCTGGCGGCGTCACCATCCACTCCTTCTTCCAGCTGGCCCCTGGTCTCTTCCTGCCAGGCAAGATGGTGGCAGGCGGCGATGCCAGAAACCGCTTCTCCTTCTCCAAGCAGAAGGTGAACATCCTGCGTTCGCTGGACTTGCTCGTCATCGACGAGATTTCCATGGTGCGCGCCGACCTGCTGGACGCCATCGATGATGTGCTGCGACGCTATCAGAAACGCGACCAGCCCTTCGGCGGCGTGCAGCTGCTGCTCATCGGCGACCTACAGCAGCTGGCTCCCGTGGCCACAGAACAGGAATGGCCGCTGTTGCAGGAGTTCTACCAGACACCCTACTTCTTCTCATCGCAGGCACTACAGCAAACTGACTTCGTCTATATAGAGCTGCACCACGTCTATCGACAGCAGGACAACAACTTCGTCAACATCCTCAATGCCGTGCGCGACAACCAGCTGACAACCCAGGTGATGCAAGTCCTCAACGCCCGCTATAAACCCCACTACCGTCCTACCGACGGCGAGGACTGGATTACGCTGACCACGCACAACCATCAGGCTGCATACATCAACAACCAACGGATGGAAGAACTGAAGACAACGCCCGTGACCTTCACGGCAAAAGTGACAGGCGAATTCCCTGAAAGCTCCTACCCCACCGACAAGGAACTCACGCTGAAAGTGGGCGCACAAGTGATGTTCTGCAAGAACGACCCCAGCAGCGCCAAGGCGTTCTACAACGGGCGCATCGGACGCGTCGAAACCATCACGCAGGAGAAGATTACCGTGCGTTGCGGCAACGACCGCATCGAGGTGGGGCCGCTGACATGGAGCAACACCAAATACACCACCGACTCCGCCACCGGCACCATCAGCGAGGAGATTGCAGGCACGTTCACGCAGATACCCCTGCGCACGGCGTGGGCCATCACCATCCACAAGAGCCAGGGCCTCACCTTCGACCACGCCATCATCAACGCCGGTCGCGCCTTCTCACACGGTCAGGTCTATGTGGCCCTGTCGCGCTGCCGCACACTCGAAGGGCTGGTGTTGGCAACGCCCATCACCGCAGACCTCATCACCAGCGACCCCGATGTCCTTCATTTCAACACCTACGCCAGCGAACACATCCCCACGGCCGAAAGTTTCCTGCGCGACCGCCGCAGCTTCATCGAGGACATCCTGTGCCGCATCTTCGACTTCAGCGCCCTTTCCATGCGCCTGCGCTTCTACGAACGCTTGGCATCGGAACATCTCTCGCAGCTGTTCCCCGGCTATGCCCGCATGGTAGCAGCCACTGCCTCGCAAGTGGACAGCGAGCTCATGGCCGTTGGCGTGAAATTCCAGCAGCAGATACGCCAGCTCTCGCCCCTAGCCAACTCCTACAGCGAGAACACAGCCCTTCGAGAGCGTGTGCGCAAAGCGATGAGCTACTATGCCACAGCCACAGCACGCATCTTCGGCGACCTCTTCGAACAGGAGATACCCGAAATAGATAATGTACGCGCGCGCGAGCAAGTGACACGCGAGCTGGAGCTTCTGCGCACAGACTTCGATGAGAAGATGGCCGTCTTCATCGCCTGCATGAACGACTTCTCGCTCACCGCCTACTGGGATGCCAAGGCCAAAGCCTCCATGACAGAAGACACTACGCCCAGGAAACGCAGCCCACGCAAGCGTGGCGAGAAGAGCACAAGCACCAGGAAAACATCCTCTCCGGCATCTTCCACACAGGGGACAAAGACAGACATCGGCGACATCCAGAACCCCGACCTGTACCGTCGTCTGCTCGACTGGCGCAAGCGCGTGGCCGTAGAGCGCCACCTGCCAGCGTCTTACATTATGCCACTGCGCACCGTCATCGCCATCACCAACACAGCTCCCGCCAATCTCGATGAATTGCTCGACATTCCAGGTGTCGGTCCCAAGACAGCATCCGAGTACGGCGCAGACCTGCTTGCGCTGGTTCGAGAATCACTACAGGCTTGATTTTTTTTCATAAACGCATCGAAAAGTGTTGCGTGATTGAAAAAAAAGATGTACCTTTGCGGCGTTAAACCTTACAACGACGAAAACACATTAGGTACATGATTGTGATTCAGCATTATTTGGCATCGCTCAAGCCTGCCACGCAGAAGTTAGCCTGCCTCTATGCATATATCGGACAAGATCTCTCGGATGATGACCGCACACAGTTGAGCGTACACGGCGCCTGCATGTTGGGCGAACTACCCCTGCTGACCAACGAATTGATTGAAGCGGGCATCGTCGTCCATGAACCTGCCACACACTTCACCCCCCAGCGGCAGCTCATCCGCCCGCGTCTGTACGGCGAGGTGATGCGCTTCTGCATGGAAGAGCATCCTGAATGGTTGGAAGAGTTCGACGGATGGCCCTTGACACGCTATCCCGATTTCGACGCCCTCCAGCGCGCGCTGCGCATCTGCCAAACCGGCAAGCGCCCCCAACCGATGGTGCTCAACAGCACCCTCCCCCCCTACTTGATTAGCTTAGTTGACGACCGGCGCTATGAGCCGCTGGTGCCGATGATTCGCGATGTGGACTTTCCGGCCTTCATCTCTGCCGTCGTGCACAAATGGATGAAGGAAGATTTCCCTGATCCCAGCGAAATGATCAAGCGACAGCTGGGGATGCGCAAGTTCGACACCTCAGACCCAGACATCCGCGAGATGCTGGCTCTCGTGAACTATTTTCATTATGTGTGCAAAGGGCAGTACACGCCACCCACCAGCATCCGAATGATGCCTTCGGACTTCCTGTCGAAGGGCGTACATGCCATGAGCCAGGGAAAGAGCGACCTGGCGCTGAAGGTCTTCAGCGAAGCCATCAACCAGCGACTGTCGAAGACCAAGAACGGCGAGCCCTATCCCACCGATACCATCGCAGCCTTCTACTGGGTGATTGCACTGTGGACCAGCAAGCAGAACGATGCACGCAAGACGCTGGCCGCCTTTGCTGCCTACGCCCGCGAGAAGAATCTGATGCGTCTGGGAGCTGCGGCATTGCTGGCCGACACGCTGGCCAGTCCGCTACAACGCGTGGACATGGACTTGCTCTCACACCTGATCAATCCCGAGGATATCAACGACCGTGAATATGTGCTCACACAGCGCATGGCCCAGCTCCTGGGCGCCAACCTCACGGGGATGCAGCTGACCCACGAGAACTTCCAGCCGCAATCGTCATTCCTGCGCCAGGAGGCACAGGCTTACATCACACTGGAGAAATTCGAGAAGAAGCAGCTCACCACCAGCTTCGGCAGTAAACCCATCTCGACATTTGCAAAGACCAAAGACCCCTGGGAGCTGATGCTCGACCGCCTCATCTCCACGCAATGTCAGAAGGGTGACGACGACGATGAGGACGAACACCGCGTAATGTACATCATCCTCTCCGACGGCGAGAGCGTGGACCTGCGCGAACAGAGCCGCCTGAAGGACGGGCGCTGGGGCAACGGCAAACAGCTCCACTGGAACCGCTTCATTGGCGGAATGGATTACATGGACCGCTCTGACCAGGCCGTGGTCTCCGATGTGCGATTCCAGGGGGCTTCGCGCTTGACGGTAGGCCTCATCCTGCCACACCTCGTGGGCACAGACCGTGTATATACAGGGGAACAAATGCCCTATCGCCGCGTGGCCATCGAAGAACAGAAACCATACGTCATCGTAGAACGTACAGCCGACGGCGGCTTCCACCTGCAGTCCAACGTGGCATTCTCCGACCTGCTTTCGCAGAACTGCGTATATCATCGCGACTCAGCGATGCACTACATCTATTTTCCCATGAGCGACCGTGAACGTGCTGTGCTCCAGGAGCTGCTCTCCGTCACGGACTTCCCCCCAGAGGCAGAGGAAAAGCTCACAAAGCTGCTGCCGCTCATCGCTCAGGTCACCGACGTTCACAGCGACCTGCTCCCCAAGGAGAAGGAACTGGACACACTGGAAGCGCAGACACAGATCATCATCCGCCTCACACCTGACACCAACACACAGACGATGTTCGACGCCTACGTCCTTGTGCGTCCGCTCATGGGGGGTAAGATGGCGATGCCGCCAGGTCTCGGCGATGCCGTCATCATCGACCAGAACGAGACATCGGGGCGCGTGCGCATTCAGCGTGACATGGAGGGTGAGGCACGCCATCTCACCACGCTCCTCCAGTTCTGCCAGGAACGCGATATTGAGCTGAGCGAGAGCCTCAACGCCCATCTCTCAACACCACAGGTGCTGGAGCTGTTGGGCTTCGTCAGCTGCCACCCCGACATCAGCGCTGTAGAATGGCCCGAGGGCGAACGGCTGCGAATGCGTAGCGCACAGAACAGCGAGTGGAAGCTCTCGCTGAAGCCCCGTGGACACTGGTTCGAAATAGAGGGCAATGTACGCCTTGATGACAATTCGCTGCTCACGGCACAACAGCTCATGCAGGCCCTCGGCAACAGTCATGGAGGCTACGTGCAGCTGCAGAACGGCGACTACCTGTGGCTCTCCGAGAAGCTGCGCCAACAGCTCGACGCACTGGAGAGCATCACCACCACCGAGAACAACCGTCCGGCTGTGTCCATGCTCCAGACAGGTGTCCTGGCACAGTTGGTGAATGGTGAGATTGACATTCAGCACGACGACGACTTCGCCACCCTTTGCGAACGTATTCAGCGTGCCGATACCCTCTCCTTCCAACCGCCTGCCGAGCTACAGGCTACCCTGCGTCCCTATCAGGTCGAAGGCTTCCAGTGGCTGATGCGCCTGGCATCATGGGGCGGCGGCGCCTGCTTAGCCGACGATATGGGCCTTGGCAAGACCGTGCAGACCATCGCTTTCCTGCTGGCCCACGCAAGCGAGGGCCCTGCCCTGGTGGTGGCTCCAGCCAGCGTCGTCCCCAACTGGCGCAACGAGATGGAACGCTTTGCCCCTTCACTCAACATCTTTAACATCAACGAGTGTTTCGATCGCCCACGCGTTATTCAGGAGGCCGGTGCTGGCGACGTTATCCTTGCCACCTATGGCATGTTGGCTCCCCTGCAGGAAGCCTTTGCGAGCAAGCAATGGAACACTGCAGTCCTCGACGAAGCACACAACATCAAAAACCGCGGCACCAAGATGAGTGCTGCCTGTATGCAATTGCAAGCGCTCAATCGCATCATCCTCACCGGCACACCCGTGCAGAACCATCTCGGCGAACTCTGGAACCTGTTCCAGTTCATCAACCCTGGATTGCTGGGCACTTATGAGCACTTCCACCAGAAGTACATCACCCCCATCGAGACTCTTCAGGACTCCGAGCGCCAGCAGCAGCTGCAGACCCTGGTGTCACCCTTCATGCTACGCCGTACGAAGCAGGCCGTTGTCAAGGAGCTGCCCGAGAAGACCGAAATAACCATCGACGTAGAACTCACCGACGACGAGATGGCCTACTACGAAGTCATCCGTCGCGAAGCCGAACAACGCGTTCACGACGAAGGAGAACAGCTCACCGTCAGCGTGCTGGCCGAACTCAGCCGCCTACGCCGCACCGCCTGCTCGCCTGAGCTCACGAATCCCGCCTGGACAGATGGCTCCTCCAAGGTCAACGCCTTCATGGAGTTGGTACAGAACATCATCGACGGCGGCCACAGCGTGCTCGTCTTCAGCCAGTTTACCTCGTTTTTGCAGATTATCGCCAACACACTGAAGGGGGCTCGTCTGCCCTTCCTTTACCTCGACGGCAGCATCCCCATGCGCCAGCGTGAACAGCTTGTAGCCGACTTCCAACGCGGCAAGAGCCCCATCTTCCTCATCAGCCTCAAGGCGGGTGGCGTGGGACTCAACCTGACAGCTGCCAACTATGTCATCCACCTCGACCCCTGGTGGAATCCGGCCATCGAGCAACAGGCCACCGACCGTGCCTACCGTATCGGTCAGACACAGGCCGTCACCGTCTATCACCTCATCAGCCACCACACCATCGAGGAGAAAATCCTGCGCCTGCACGATAGCAAACGTGCCCTCTCCGACAGCATCCTCGAAGGTGCCGACAAGAACTTCAAGCTCTCAGCTCAGGAGATGCTCGAAATGCTCTCCAACCAGTGGTGAGGACTATAGTTAAACATAAAACTTTAAAATAAGAATGAGAATCGATATCATTACAGTCATTCCGCAGCTCATCGAGGGATTTCTGCAGGAGAGCATCCTCGGACGCGCCCAGAAGAAAGGTCTCGTGGAAATCCATCTGCACAACCTGCGCGACTACGCTGTCCGTAAAGACCGCCGCATCGACGACTACCCCTTCGGCGGCTTCGCAGGAATGGTCATGCAATGCGAGCCCATCGACCGTTGCATCAGCGCCCTCACGGCCGAGCGCCACTACGACCAAATCATCTTCACCACCCCCGATGGCGAGCAGTTCAACCAGCCTATGGCCAACGAGCTGTCACTCTGCGAGAACATCATCATCCTCTGCGGCCACTACAAAGGCATCGACTACCGCATCCGTGAGCACTTGATTACCAAGGAGGTGAGCATTGGTGATTATGTCCTCACGGGTGGTGAGCTGGCCGCTGCCGTGATGGCCGATGCCATTGTGCGCATCGTCCCTGGCGTCATCGGAGACGAACAGAGCGCCCTCTCCGACAGCTTTCAGGACAACCTGCTGGCAGCACCCGTCTATACGCGTCCCGCTGAATACCGTGGCTGGCGGGTTCCTGACATCCTGCTCTCCGGCCACGAGGCAAAGATCAAGGAATGGGAACTACAGCAATCCATGGAACGCACGAAGCGGCTGCGGCCCGACCTATTGAAAAGTGAAAAGTGAAAGAATGAAAAGTGAAAAATGAACTTTTGGAACAGCGAGTGCAAACAAGCTTGCTTGATTTGCCGAGTCGTGACCGCTCGGCGCTTGCGACGCTTCACACTTGAAGAATGGTCAGCGAAGCTAAAGAGTGAAAAGTGAAAGAATGAAAAGTGAAAGAATGAAAAGTGAAAAGTGAAAGAGTTAAAAATGAATGAGCGAAAAGTGAAAAATTGAAAATTATAGCACTTTTTCAGCCTTCACCTTTCCCCTTTCCACCCAAAAAACCTATCTTTGCCATTGTAAAACCCAACATCATGGCAGAAAAGAACAGACTACACCTCTATATTATTGCCGGCTGCAATGGCGCAGGCAAGACCACGGCCTCCTTCACCGTCTTGCCTGAGATGCTCAACTGCCGCGAGTTCGTGAATGCCGACGAGATTGCCAAGGGTCTCTCACCCTTCAACCCCGAAGGCGTGGCCATTCAAGCAGGTCGCCTGATGATTGATCGTATCATCCATCTGCTGAAGGATGGCGAGACCTTCGCCTTCGAGACCACCCTTGCCACACGCTCCTATGTGAACCTAATCCAGCGAGCCCAGAAGCGCGGCTACTTCGTCACGCTCCTCTTCTTCTCGCTCTCATCCCCCGAACAGGCTGTTGCACGCGTTGCCAAGCGTGTCAGCCTCGGCGGACACAACATCCCAAACGATGTCATCCTGCGCCGCTACGAAGCGGGCTTGCAGAATTTCTTTGAGCTCTACACCCCCATCTGCGACTACTGGACGCTCTACGACAACTCCAACATCCCAGGCGAGAAGATTGCCTATGGATGGAAAAACGAGCGCCTGAACATCGTAGATAAAGAGAAGTTTGAGCGTTTCCATTCACTTTACGCTAAATCCGAAGACCATGAGTGACCGTGAAATCTTAGAGATGCAACAACGCATCGACCGAGGCATTATCCTCGCCCAGCAGCGGCTCGTGGAACGCTCACGGCTCTTCCACTCCACACTCGTCGTCACGCGCGGCGGCCATGTTGTAGAACTCCTCCCCGAGGAATTATAACTTCAAGCCCCCTCTCTCCTACTCCACTACTGCGCGCAGCAGGATGACGTCCGCAAGGGGTCGGTCGTGGGAGTCGGTGGCGACAGCCTGGATGGCTTTGACCACCTTCATGCCATCGATGACATGGCCGAAGACGGTGTAGGTGCCGTCGAGATGTGGCGCCCCTCCACGTGTGAGATACGTCTGCCACATCTCATAGTTCATCTCTATGCCGTTCTCCTCGAGAGCGCCTCGTACCTTGCCCAGCGATGTCTCGCCGAAGCTGCGGCCATAGACGATATAGAACTGCGTGGAGCTGCTGCGCATCTCAGGATTCACATCGTCGCCCTCGCGGGCAGCAGCCAGCGCGCCTCGCTCGTGGAACAGCCAGGGCAGACGGAACTCAGGTTCAAGGGTGTAGGGCAGTCCGCCTTCGCCCAGCACTTTGTCGCGCGAGGGTGAGACGATGCTGCCGTCGGCTCCCTGATGCACGCGGCTGTCGGGGTCGCCACCCTGAATCATGAAATCCTTGATGACGCGATGGAAGAGGGTGCTGTCGAGGACGCCGTCGCGCACAATCTTCAGGAAGTTGTCGCGATGACGGGGTGTCTCGTCGCTGAGTTCCACACGAATGATGCCTGCCGTGGTCTCCAAGCGGACCACGGCAGGTTTCTGTTTGGGCTTGGCGCTACCTACGATGGCCACGCCAAGCAAGAGGGTTATCAGAGCCTTACGCATTGTACTCCTGCCAACTCTTGATCTTGATGTCGGTGAGATCGAGTGTGGTGAAAGCTTCGATGAAGGCCTTGGCCAGACGCGTGTTGGTCATCAACGGGATGTTGTGGTCGATGGCAGCACGACGGATGCGGTAGCCGTTGGTGAGCTCGCGGCGTGTGCGGTTCTTGGGCACATTGACGATGAGGTCGAACTTGTGCTGTGCGATGAGCGACAGGACATTGTCCTCATCCTCCTCGTCAGGCCAGCTGACGCTGCGTGCAAAGACGCCGTTCTCGTTGAGGAAGGCTGCAGTGCCGCCGGTTGCATAGACCTCCAGCCCTTTCTTCACGAGCTGGCGGGCAGGCTCCAGCAGGTCGAGCTTACCCTTGGCCCCACCGGAGCTGATGAGCACAGCCTTCTTCGGGATGCGGTAGCCGGTGGCGATGAGGGCATTGAGGAGTGCCTCGTTGAGGTCGTCGCCCAGACAGCCCACCTCACCGGTGGAGGACATATCCACGCCGAGCACGGGGTCAGCATTCTGCAGACGTGCGAAGCTGAATTGGCTGGCCTTGACACCGATGCGGTCGATGTCAAACTCGCTCTTCTCGGCACGCTGGTAGGGCGCATCGAGCATGATCTTGGTGGCCGTCTCGATGAAGTTGCGCTTGAGAATCTTGCTCACGAAGGGGAAGGAGCGTGAAGCGCGCAGGTTGCACTCGATGACCTTCACCTCGCGGTTCTTGGCCAGGAACTGGATATTGAAGGGGCCGCTGATGTTGAGCTCGGCAGCAATCTTGCGCGCAATCTTCTTCATCTGGCGGATGGTGGAGAAATAGACATTCTGTGCGGGGAAGACCATCGTGGCATCGCCGCTGTGCACGCCGGCATACTCCACATGCTCGGAGATGGCGTATTCCACAATCTCGCCCTTGTCGGCCACGGCGTCGAACTCAATCTCCTTGGTCTCCTGCATGAACTGCGAGACAACGACGGGGTACTCGTGGGAGACCTCGGTGGCGAGCTGCAGGAAGCGCTCCAGCTCCTCGTCGGAGTAGCAGACATTCATGGCAGCGCCCGAGAGGACATAGCTGGGACGCACCAGGACAGGATAGCCAACCTCGGAGATGAACTCCTTGATGTCGTCGAGGCTGGTGAGCGCGCGCCATGCGGGCTGGTCCACGCCCAGCTTGTCGAGCATGGCAGAGAACTTGTCGCGGTTCTCGGCGCGGTCGATGTCCACGGGCGAGGTGCCGAGCACAGGTACGCCCTGGCGATGGAGCTTCATGGCCAGGTTGTTGGGAATCTGACCACCCACGCTGACGATGACACCACGCGGCTGTTCCAGGTCGATGACATCGAGCACGCGCTCCAGCGTCAGCTCATCGAAGTAGAGGCGGTCGCACATGTCGTAGTCGGTGCTGACGGTCTCCGGGTTGTAGTTAATCATGATGCTCTTGTAGCCCAGCTTGCGAGCTGTGTTGATGGCATTGACAGAGCACCAGTCGAACTCCACGCTGGAGCCGATGCGGTAGGCACCTGAGCCCAGCACGATGACGGACTTCTCGTTGGCATAGTAGTTGATGTCGTGGGCTATCTTGTAGGTCTCGCCCGAGGGGTCGCCAAAAGCAGGCACGTGGGTGTAGGTGAAGTAGAGGTAGTTGGTGAGCTCGGGATGCTCGCTGGCCACCGTGGGAATGCGCTTCACGCTGGGGAGGATGCCTCTCTGCTTGCGATGCTTGCGCACTTCCAGATTCTCCTTCTCGAGATTGCCGGAGGTGGGTTTGAGCACGAAGCGCGCAATCTGGAAGTCGCTGAAGCCAGCCTGCTTCACTTCGAGGAGGAAGCTGTCGGGGATAGCCTCCAGGCTGTTGTAGCTCTCCAGCTGGTGCTTGAGGTCCACGATGCGCTTCATGCGTGTGATGAACCAGGGGTCGATCTTCGTCAGCTGCTCGATGCGCTCCACCGTGTAGCCCTTCTCCAGCGCCTCAGCGATGGCAAAGATGCGCAGGTCGGTGGGGTTCTCCAGCGCATCGTCGAGGTCGTCGAACTCCACGTGCTCGTTGCCCACGAAGCCGTGCATGCCTTGCCCTATCATGCGCAGGCCCTTCTGCAGCATCTCCTCGAAGCTGCGGCCGATGCTCATAATCTCGCCCACGGACTTCATCGAGGAACCAATCTGACGGCTGACGCCTGCGAACTTAGTGAGGTCCCAACGGGGAATCTTGCAAATCATGTAGTCCAGCGAGGGAGCGACATAGGCGGAGTTGGTGGTGCCCATCTCGCCAATCTGGTCGAGAGTGTAGCCAAGGGCTATCTTGGCAGCCACGAATGCGAGCGGATAACCCGTTGCTTTCGAAGCCAATGCGGAGCTTCGGCTCAAGCGGGCATTTATCTCAATAATGCGATAGTCGTTGGTGACGGCGTTGAAGGCGAACTGGATGTTGCACTCGCCCACGATGCCGAGGTGCTTCACACATTTGATGGTGATGTCTTGCAGCATCTTCACCTGTTCCTCGGTGAGCGAACATGTGGGGGCCACCACGATGCTCTCGCCGGTGTGGATGCCGAGGGGGTCGAAGTTCTCCATCGAGGCCACGGTGAAGCAGCGGTCGTTGGCATCGCGGATGCACTCGAACTCAATCTCCTTCCATCCCTTCAGGCTTTCTTCTACAAGGATCTGGGGGGCAAAGGTGAAGGCGCTCTCGGCCAGCTCCACGAACTTCTCCTCGTTGGGGCAGATGCCGCTGCCGAGGCCTCCGAGGGCGTAGGCCGAACGGATCATGATGGGGAAGCCAATCTCGCGGGCTGCCTTGAGGGCGTCGTCCATGTTCTCCACGGCATGGCTCACGGGCACCTTCAGCTCCACCTCAGCCAGCTTCTTCACGAAGAGGTCGCGGTCCTCGGTGTTCATGATGGCCTCCACGCTCGTACCCAGCACCTCCACGCCGTATTCCTTCAGCGTGCCGTTGAGGTAGAGCTCCGTGCCGCAGTTCAGTGCCGTCTGTCCGCCGAAAGCCAGCAGGATGCCGTCGGGGCGCTCCTTCTTGATGATTTCCGTGACGAAATAGGGCGTCACCGGCTGGAAATAAACCTTATCGGCGATGCCCTCGGACGTCTGAATGGTGGCGATGTTGGGGTTCACGAGCACGCTGGAGATGCCCTCTTCACGCAGAGCCTTCAGCGCCTGCGAGCCGGAGTAGTCAAACTCGCCTGCCTGTCCGATTTTCAAAGCACCGCTGCCCAGCACCAGCACTTTCTTCATGTTCTTTTTCATAGATTCTTGTATTTTGTGTAAGATTGTATTTGTTTATCGCATCACCGGCCCCAGCCGCCCGAAATCGTCGAAGGCCTGACGGGTGGAGAGGAACAGCGTGAGAATGAGCGAAAGCATGGAGGCGGTCATCGTGATGATGACAATCATCATCTGGTACTTGACAGCCACATCGGGGGCCGAGCCGCCCAGTATCTGACCAATCATCGTGCCCGGCAGCGCCACGATGCCCATCACAGCCATGTTGGCTATGCAGGGCGTGAAGCTCTTGATGACAGCCTCGCGCATGAACGGCAGCCAAGCCTCGAAGCGCGTGGCGCCGTTGCCCAGGAGATAATAATAGGTTGCGTGCTCGCGCGCGATACCACTATAGAAGGTGGACAGCGTCAGCACATTCACGCCCAGCATATTGCCCATCAGGATGCCCATGATGGGGATGAAGTAGCGGGCGCCGAAGGGGTTGTCCAGATGCAACACGAAGAGCAGGAAATAGAAGCCCACGGCCGCTGCCGCCACGATGAAGCCCACGAAGGCGGGCACCGCCAGCACGCGCCACTGCAGGCGTGTGCGCTGTCCCAGGGCGTGCGTGGCCACGACAGCCATGATGAGCACCCACAGCATATTCAGCCATGGGTTGTCCCACTCAAAGAGATAGCGGAGATAGATGCTGATGAGGAAGAGCTGAAGGATCATCCTTCCTGCGGCTACGAGCGTGGCGCGAACGAGACCCGTGCGCAACACCCACAAGAAAAACAGGGGGATGCAGAGCAGCAGGAGGCCTATGGCCAAGGACAGAATATCAATATCCACGATACGCTCTTTCTAAAGTCGGCGCAAAGGTACGAAAAATTTCGCAACTATGCTATCATTTTGCACACAAATCTTCATCTTTTTATTATTTTCTTACACATGTCAATCCTTATAGCCCGAAATGCGCCATAATGACACCGCCCCACCCCACAATTACACCCCACCCCACACAATAGCGCCTCGCCACTCACTTCCATCGTGAGCCGCGAGGCGCTTCCAATTTTTGGTGGTCAACTTATGCTCGAGCTTACTCGCATGATTCTTCAAGAACTGCAACGCTGCAACGCTGCAACGGTGTGCGTCTTGCAATAGCGGCCGCTGACCTCGTCGAAGACGATGTGTCCGCGTTTGACCCAACTGCGCAGCGTGGCATCACCACTACCGCTGCGACCTTGTGCCTGCCGCATCTGCCGGTACTCCTCGCGCGTGAACTCATCGGCCAGCAGCTCCAGCAGATTCTGCGGCCCCGACTGGCGCTGCATCTCCACTTCCTCGCGCAATTCCTTCTCCAACTGCTTGCCGAAATACAGCATCTTGCACCATAGGTTGTACTGCTGCGACCATCGCACGAAATCGGCAATCTCACGCGACCATTTGCAGCCGTGGGCCACATAGAGCACCATGCCCTTGAGCCATGCTATCACGTTGGCACGATAGCTCAGGATGCGGTAGGCCTCGCTGTCGTAGAGCGTAGCACTGTCGGCATTCTCGCTGCGCATCTCCATCGATAGTTTCCGTGCCTGTGGGCACTCTATCAGTCCGCTGGCCGCCTCCAGGCGGTCGATGTAGGGCTTCAGTTCCTGTGCAAACGAGTGGTCGTAGATGCCCAGGATGGGAGCCGTATCATCATCGTCGTCAGCCTTGATGATGGTGGCAATGTCCAGTCGGCTCACGGTGCCGTCGTTGACCATCTTATAGAAGAACTTACAGGCGTTGGGCGGCGTCGTGGAGGCATTGAAGTTCCACCGCAGCGGGGCGATGCCGCTGACGCTGTCGGCTCCCACGCGCTCCTGACCGGCGAGGCTGTTGTCGAACGCCTTGCGGATGAGCAGTCCCACCTCATCGACCGTGCCCTTTGAGGTCACCTTCTTCAGCGCCTCTATCTCATCCACAAGGGTGTAGATGTAGCGCTCACCGTTGTTGTGGGCATCCACGATGCGCTGGTTGAAGACGGCATCCGTCAGGTTGTCTATCAGCATCTGTATGCAGATGTCCGTGGGCCGCGGGTCTTTCTTCTGCTTCGCCCCCGGGTTCTTCTGCTTCCACTCCGCCTCGCGCTGGCGGTTGGGGATGTCGCGCTGTCGGATATCCTCCATGATGTACTCGATGGGCTTCTTGATAGAGCCCTTGCCGATGGACTGACGACCGATGAGCACATTCATGAATGTCGCCTCGTGCTCCACATTGTCCCAGTAGCGGAAGCGGACACCGTGCAGATGTGCCCCCAGCGCAGGGAACACGGCACTGGCCACGGCGGGTTTGTAGAAGGCGGGCACGTTCTTCGTCAGCAGCTTCACCAGTGGCGGCAGTTTCTTAGGCATCGGCGGCGGCGAGGTCAGCGTACCGCCACAGGCCTTCACCGCCTGCTGCGACTTCAGCGCCTGCAGCACCTGCTTCAGCCTGAAGGGCATCCCCCTCTTGGGCTCCTTCAAGGCGTTCGAGAGAGTTTGGATCCACTCAGACTCTCCCCCCTGCCCCTCCCTATGAGGGAGGGGAGTAATTACCTGTGACCCTTGTGAAGTGCTGTCTGCAAAACATTCTGCTCCCTCCCTGATAGGGAGGGCGGGGGAAGAGTCTTTCCAGTAGTTGGGGATGACCTGCATCATCTTCCCTAAATCATAGCCGCAGATGCTCCTCAGCGTCACTGCCAGCTCAAACGTCAGCACATTGCGGTCGCCCTCGCTGGGCTCCTTGCCGTCGTTGAACAGATCCCAGTACTTCTTGATGATCGAGGAGAAGGGGATGCCGTGGTAAAAGGAAGACCCCTCTAAATCTCCCCGTGAGGGGAGACTTTCCTGTCCTCGAGACTGCTCTGCTCCAGCCATCTTCGCGCCAGCCTCTCCCCTCCCTTCACGGGTAGCGAAGGTGTCAACGGGTTGACTGAATGTCAAGCCGTCCTGAGTGACCGAAGCAGAACTCCTCTGCTGAGGACGGGCAAGGTCGGGGGTGGGTCTGCCGGGGTCTTTAGAGGGGTCTGTGTCCGTCTTGAAAATCTCATCATCGAGATAGATGAGGTCCTCCTCACTCGCCGTCGTTGTGAAGAACACCCTTGTGATGTCCTTTGCCCCCTTGTCGTAGGCCACGCCCAAGAGCTCGCTTGCCCAGCGCAGGTTCTCTTCCTGCGACAGCTCCGGGCGGCGACGGAAGACGAGGTGGTAGCCCTTCGTGGCTGAGCACTCCAGCATCAGCAGTCCCAGCTCATCCTTCTTCCCCATCACCAGCTCCGGCACCTTCTTCAACCATTCCTCCTTGCTGACAGCCATCTGCTCTTCCCCTTCAGGGGTCGCGAGTGAAGGGGTCCAGTCGATGTCCATGCCCACCGTCGTGCTCATCGTCTTCGAGCCTTTCAGCGAGCCGTCCTCGTTAGGCAGACATGAGTAGTTCATCTGCACCAGCTTGTGCTTCAGCGACGTATCACCCTCGCGGATGGCAGCCACCATCTGCACTTGGCTGCCACTGTTTCTCAGTGCCAGATACGCTGGCCTGGAGAGGACGGGGCGCATCATCTTCGCCCCATCCTTGTAGTAAATCACATGTACACTCATCTTTCAATCCTCCAAATCCAATGCATAATCGATGATGGCCATGCCGGCCTCCTTTGTCTCGCGCTCCAGTGTCGTCAGCACCTTGGGTGTGCCGATGCACTTGGGGATGCTCTCAAAGACCTTGATGCGCTCCTGCGACTCCTTCACCCATCCGTGTTCCAGATGGCACAGCAGTCGCTCGTAGCGGCGTCGTGGAGCCTTGCGCTGGTAAGCCTTGAATGTGATACACCCCGTGTTCTTGTCCTTGAACAGAACACCTTCTACTCTCTTGCCGCATGCGATGCTGTCTAACAGCTCGGCGGCGTTGTCAATAAAAATATACTTCTTCATAAATTGAGCTGATTTTGCGAGAAGAAGGTTTCGGATGTCTGCTGGCCAGCTTGAATCACATGTGAAGACCTCCTCCGCTTCAACTCAAATGTTTTACTTGAATTTAAATGCTTGTTTTTTAGAACTTAAATTGGTATTAAATCTTAACCTAAATCTTTCTCTAACATCTAATTACACGAATTTTACTAATTTCTTAGCGTTGCGGTGATGGGGATAGGTTCACAGCGCTGCTGTGTACCGTAAGGGATTTCGAGGTCTGCCACTCTGAAAGCTAGCTTTCAAGATGGCCAGCCTTGAAACCTCCAAGCTCTAAGAACAAGTTCTTTGAGTCATTCCCCATCTCCGAGTGCGAGGATTTTTCTAATTTATGGATCAATTTATGGATAATTTATGTGAGAGAAGAATTCGTTTAATTCGTGAAATTCGTTGTCTAAGAAAATCAGTGTCATCTGCGTAATCCGTGGTCAAAAAGAATTTATGTTCCCTTCGAGAAATCGAGCTGCTTCCCAAGAACGGCGCCTTTCCAGCCCGGGCATCTTCTTTCCGCCCGCATACACCCAGCGTTTGAACTCGCGCTTGATGTCCGCTGCCGGCCCCTGCCTCTTGATGACCTTCAGCAGCGTCGATTTGCGCAGGCGTTGGAATCCCAGGTTGAACACGAAGCTCGTGAGCGCATCCAGCTGTCCTTGCGTGCGGCAGACGCCTAATTTCAGCACCTGCTTTGCGGCCCTTTCGATGTCCTCGCGCAGCAGTTCGCGCGCCCAGTATTCAGAAATCCTGTCCCCCTCGCGCACATCGTGGGTGTGTCCGTAGCCAATCGTCAGCACCCCCGCCGCATCGCGGTACGCCTCCAACCGGCACCCCTCGAACTCCATCAGCTTCTGAAACAGTAAATTGCTTGTTTCCATAAGACTACATCATGGGTTTTGTCAGGTTATACACACGGATGTTCTGAATCTTCTTGCCCTGCCAATCCGAAATGCTGAAGCCCACTTGGAACTCGCACGTCTCGCGAGCCTGGCACGTCCGCTGGAGACTCGTCAGGAACTCCGGGTTCCCGTAGCTCATCTCGCCCATCAGTTCATCCTGGCGTTCCTGCCCGTCCTTCGACAGGTAAGGGATTGCCACTGTCAGTTTCACACTCTGGCGCTGTTCGCCATCCTTGTTGGTCCAGCTCCTAGTCTGTCCAACCTCTTTGATAAATCCTTTTAAGATCATAATTCTTTGCATCCCCGCTACCCGAGTGCCAACGTGACAACTCTTTGTCGGGTTTGCGAGTGCAAAGGTCGGCATTATTCGCAAACTGGTCAAGGGCCGCTATACAGAAAAAGCCCCCACTCTCAGGCGAGAATGAGGGCAATGAGCCAAAATGAGTCAAAATGAGTTTTTAGAATGAGAAAAATGAGTCGCAGATGATAGGCTTTAACAGAAAAGTAGTACCTTTGCACACCGATTTTCGACGAACAAATGGCAAAGCGAACCCGAGAAGAGTATTACAAGGAGAGTAAACGGATAAGAGCAGAGGTCCTGCAGCAAGCAGAACTCCTGAAGGGGAATCCCTTGCGCTTTACCATCACCAATGGTATCACGATGGATGTAGAAATCACAAAAACCGATTTGAAAACAATTGTGAGCAAAAACGTTGGTGACGACAAGTTCAATGCAATCAAGAATGCCCTCGCCAAGGACATCCCTGGTTACTTGGCTAAAGCCGAGTACCTGGGATGGCGTCCCATAGCTGAAGGTAAACATCTTGAGAGTGCCTACTTCGCATATTTCAATCGAGAGTTCGGATGCCGAACGATTCTGTGTATGCGTAAATTAGCTGATGGAAGCATCTACAAACCGTATGCTATCATCAACGACCAAACTTTTGAGGCATCCTCTGATGATCTAAGAAAATAAGGAGCTCCGCCTTAACAAGTCGCTTGCCGATACAAACGGGGCTCTTGTCCTAGGCGGAGCTTGTGAGTGTCAACATCTTGCAAGTAGCTTGCCGATACAAACGGGGCGCTTGCCCTATGCGATACACTTTTCTTTGGGCACCGCAAAGTAACATAGTTTTTTTGACACCTCCAAATAATATTATCATTTTTTGTCCCTATAGCCTTCATTTTCTGCTTCGTGAGTGTCTGCCTCACACCTATCTCCCATAGCGCATCGTGTCTCCCAACTGCTTGCCGATGTCTATGCACAAGCCCCTGTCGTTGACACATCCCTTATCCTTCCATCCCAAATATCCCTCAGGGGGCAACGACCTCATCTTGGCGGCCATGCCATTACTGACCTTCTTCAGCTCTTTGTCATCAGTCTTCTCGATGATGCCCCATGCCATCAGCGCCTTCAGGAACGCTGTATGCGCATTGCGCTTCTTCAGCTGCCCGTGATCATACAGCACTATCTCAATCAGCGCCAAGTTCGCCGTGCTCCCATGATAGAACTCCTTCACCACAACCGCCACCCGCTCCCTCGTGAAGTCGTTAGGAAATTTGAAGCAGGCAGAATGACAATTCGTTTCTTCTCCCCCTGCCGCTCCCTTCTCCTCCGTCTCTTCCACCTTGTCGCCAGCAGTGTTCTCCGTTTCCTTCTCCGCATTCCCGACATGCTGGTGCACCGTGCTCCCCGGCATCGCGAAGATGGCTCCGTTGATGGGGCCCGTAAATACCTGACAGTTTTCGTTAGTCTGATAAATGGTAGCGTGCTCAAATTCTAATTTCTGCTCGTTTTTACTCATTACCTTGTCCTCCTGCATTAAAATCAGACTCTGTTACATTTCCCGTGAACACCTGGCTATTGATGTTTTTCTGAATATATTTCTTTGTAACCTGTTTCACGACAGGCTTGGTTTTACCCTGCAGCCATTCATCCAACTCTTTATCCGCATCCGAGCGACCTAGGGCATCCATCAATTTTCGTATCTCCTCAACGGTCTTCTTGTCTCGTTTCAGGTTGTGCTTCACTTTCTTCACAAAACGCTGTACGAAATCATCCTCTTTAGGGATAGCCTTCAGTTCCTCAATCGTCTTATCCTTCATCACCAGCTGTCCATTCAATTCTTCTATCTCCCGTTTCAACTCATCCACCTCGTCTTGGTAGGACGTGAGCTCCCACCAGCCATCATCAGGCATGTCGGGTACTCGTTGGAACAAGGTAGAGTTGGTATATATTTCACGTCGAATATTATTTTTCACATCCTGGGCTTGGGTGTTGTGGCCAATCAAGTGAGCGGCCACTAAACATATATACTTCATCTGAGCCCTACCGCCCAGTATTTCCAGCGCCTTTCGGGCAGCTTCTTTCTGTGTGTTTTTATCTTTTTTGATCATACCGGCTGCAAAGGTATGAAAAAAGTGGATCACCGCATGATCCGTGGATCTGCGGCGATCATCTTTTGATCTTATTTAACTATTCCAACACAAATAGGATCGAGCATTATCGCTCTTGTGATGTCGTGATTTCATCAAAAATTTTTTAAAACCTAAAATCCGCAACTATCATCCAATACACGATTAAGGGTAGATTTATGAGTCGTTAGTAGCAGCTTTCAGTAAAAAGCAACAGCACAACATCAATATGTAGCCACCATCCCCTTACCCCACGATGCGACTTGAGGT
>SUYG01000049.1:0-128144 GCA_015060555.1 Prevotella sp. | reverse complement strand
TCTTTCAAGAGTTCTTTTGAGATGACCACGGTGCGTTAGTTCAGTCTGGTTAGAATACATGCCTGTCACGCATGGGGTCACGGGTTCGAGCCCCGTACGCACCGCTTTCTCTACACTCTTAACAATTAACTCACAACCGACACGGTGCGTTAGTTCAGTCTGGTTAGAATACATGCCTGTCACGCATGGGGTCACGGGTTCGAGCCCCGTACGCACCGCAAAGAGCCTTGGGCTCTTTTTTTGTTTTTAAGCATTTATCTTAACACACTATGAGAAATCGATTGATCATCGTGCTGTCAGTCTGCCTATTCTGCATGCAGACGGCCCTGGCCTGGGAACGCGAGACAATCTGGCCCAAAGGGAAGATGCCAGACACACAAGCCCATCAGATTGCAGCCATGACCGACGAGGCTGGCAGCAAAGGCTTCAACGCCGACAAACACCGCATTGCCTATCTGGAATGGTACGACGCACCCTCTGACGACGTGAAGCAGCACGGCTGTATGATACTTATCTCAGGCGGCAGCTACCAATGCTGCTGCGATGTAAATCTCGTCAAGACATGGCGCGAGACGTTCACGAAGCTGGGTTTCCAATGCGTGAACTTTGTCTATCGCACACCACGCCCCACGGGGTTGCCTATCTATCAGACGGCGTGGGAAGACGGTCAACGCGCAGTCCGCATGGTCCGCAGCGAGGCCAAGAAGCGCGGCTTCGACCCCGAGAAAATCGGCATCATCTCCATGTCTGCCGGCTCCCACCTGGCACTGCTGTTGGCCGCCAATTCACAGACAGCCGCCTACACCCCTGTTGACAAGCTCGATACAGTACCCTGCCACATCAACTGGGCACTCGTGAATGCTCCCGCCTATGTCACCACGGACGGTGAAACAGGCACGCCAGCCACACGCCAAGGCTACGGCATCGATGTCCATCTCTCGAATGTCTTTAAGTTCGACACCAAGACCTGCCCCGTCAGCCTGCATCACGGAGGTATCGACCCATACACGCCCAACGGTTCTACGCTGTTTTTCCGCGAGTTACGTAAGCGTAAGATACCCGCCGAGCTACACCTGTATCCCAACAGGGGACACGGTGCCTTCGGCTTGGAACGCGGTATCGAATTCATGAAACAGATGGGATTTGTCGGGCCATTGGAACCCGAGGTTGCCATCATGACACGCTACAACAACGACGATGCCCGTAAAGAGAAGGTTACGGAGGACGTATGGCCAGAGGGCAAGACTCCGGATGCCCAGGAGCAACAATGCAAGCCATACCTCGAATGGCATTTCCCCAAAGAACTGAAGACGCAAGCCATACAGATTATCTACTCAGGAGGAAGCTACATGGGCAACGATCCCGACGGCTTTGAGGTAGCCCCTGCACGCCGCTATCTGAACGAGCGCGGCATGACCGTCGTCACCATGAAGTACCGCACGCCACGCCCCCAAGGTCTGGCCAAGCACACCACCGCCTGGCAGGACCTTCAGCGCGCCATCCGCATCGTGCGCAGCAAAGCCGTCTCGCTGGGTCTCGACCCTAACCAGATAGGCATTATGGGCAGCTCCGCCGGAGGCCACCTCACGCTGATGGGCGTCACCTCGTCGCTACAGAACGCCTACCTCCCTATCGACGACATTGACAAGCAACCCTGCAACGTGCAGTGGGGCATCGGCATCTATCCCGCCTATGCGCTCACGGACGGCGCCAGTGCCCCCAACACCGCGAACGGCGTCCCGGACGATGCCGTGCTGGTGCCTGATTTCAACTTCGACCTGAAGACAGCCCCGATGCTGTTCATTCACGGCGATGCCGACGTCTATGCCGCCATGGGCTCCGTAAAGACCTGGGAGAAGATGCGCAGTATGGGCATTCAGAGCGAGCTGCACACCCTGGCCACACGCAATCACTGCTTCCAGCGCAGCGCATCGCCTGGCACAGGCAGCTACACCTATCTGGATCGCATCGGCGAATTCCTCAACTATATCATCAAGAAATAGAGAAGGCTACCATGCCCTGCCCAACTCGAAGGGGCATTGCCCGAAGACGGCCTTATGCAGGATCGGGCAGCTGAGCCATGAGGGAGAGCATCTGGTCACGCAGCTGGGCAGCAGTGATGAAGTCGAGTTTCTTGGCGGCGTCCTGCATCTGCTGGCGAAGCTGTTCAACACGTTTCCGTATTTGATCACGTGTGAGGTACTCGGCTTCCGGCTCGGCAGCCACGGGTGCCCCCTCGTCAGGACGAAGCCGCACGTTGACCGTCTGCGGACGCTCCGGCTCAATGTAAGCACGACGGTCGCGGTCGGTAGCAGCCTCCTGATGGACTGCTACGAGGTCGGTCATCGTGCGTTGCTTGCGGATTTGCGTTGGCGTAATTCCATGTTCTTCATTATAATGCAGCTGTTTCTCTCGGCGTCGATTGGTCTCATCGATAGTCCGCTGCATAGACTCCGTAATGGTGTCACCATACATGATAGCCTTGCCATGAATGTTACGCGCCGCACGACCCACGGTCTGCGTCAGCGAACGATGACTGCGCAGGAACCCCTCTTTGTCTGCATCAAAGATAGCCACAAGCGACACTTCCGGAAGATCCAAGCCCTCGCGAAGCAGGTTGACCCCAACGAGGACATCAAACTTACCGGCGCGCAGGTCGTCCATGATTTGCACGCGCTCCAAGGTATCGACATCACTGTGGATATACCGTGCCTGAACGCCGTTGTTCATCAGGTATTCCGTCAGTTCCTCAGCCATACGCTTGGTGAGCGTGGTCACGAGCGTACGCTCCTCGGCCTCAATGCGTTGTTGGATTTCCTCCATGAGGTCGTCCACCTGATTGGCCGTAGGACGCACCTCGATGACAGGGTCTAGCAGACCCGTAGGACGAATCACCTGCTCCACAACAATGCCCTCACTCTTCGCCAGTTCATAATCTGCCGGCGTCGCCGAGACGTAGATCACCTGCGGCGTCAGCGCCTCGAACTCCTCGAACTTCAGCGGACGGTTGTCCATTGCTGCTGGCAGACGGAAACCATACTCTACGAGGTTCGTCTTGCGGGCACGGTCGCCACCGTACATAGCAGAAATCTGCGGCACGCTGACATGGCTCTCGTCGATGACCATGAGGAAGTCATCAGGGAAGAAATCAAGGAGACAATAGGGACGTGTGCCAGCCGAACGGCCATCGAAATAGCGACTGTAGTTCTCGATGCCCGAACAATGTCCCAGCTCGCGGATCATCTCCATGTCATAGGTGACGCGCTCGTACAAACGCTTCGCTTCCAACTGCTTGCCGATTCCCTCAAAGAAGCGTACACGCTCAGCCAAATCATCTTCAATCTGATGAATTGCAGCCAGCGTCTGCTCCTTGGTCGTCATAAACAGGTTAGCAGGATAAATCTTGTAGTCCTGGAACTCGCCGACGCGAGTCATCGCCACCGCATCCACCTCCTCGATGCAGTCAATCTCATCGTCCCAAAAGGTAATGCGCAGGAGGTTGTCGGAATAGGCCAGCCAGACATCCACGGTGTCGCCTTTGACGCGGTACTCGCCTCGTGAGAGACTGACATCATTGCGCGTGTAGAGCGAGTCGTTGAGACGACGCAGCAGCGCGTTGCGGTCGAGAATCTGTCCGCGATGCAGGAGGATAACATTCTCATAGAACGCGGCTGGGTTTCCCATTCCGTAGATACATGATACAGAGGACACTACAATCACATCCTTGCGCCCTGAGAGCAAGGCGGAAGTGGCCGCAAGGCGCAACTTGTCAATCTCATCGTTGATGGCCAGGTCCTTCTCAATATAGGTATCCGTGGAGGGAATGTACGCCTCGGGTTGGTAATAGTCGTAGTAGCTGACATAGTACTCTACGGCGTTGTTGGGGAAGAAAGACTTCATCTCGCCATAAAGCTGCGCCGCCAGCGTCTTGTTGTGTGAGAGAATCAGGGTCGGCCTGCCCACGTTCTGGATGACATTGGCAATGGTGAAAGTCTTGCCGGAGCCCGTCACGCCCAGCAACGTCTGTGCAGGAAGCCCTTCGAGGACACCCTGAGTGAGCTGTTCAATAGCCTCCGGCTGGTCGCCTGTAGGCTGGTACTGAGAAGTGAGTTGGTACTGCGACATACGTAAATCCTTCAATAAACGGCGCGAAGTTACTAAAAAAAGCCGAACAAAGAGCAAATCTTGTACCTTTTTTATTAAAAAGCCTTTTCTCTTTTGGCCAAGTCAACAGAAAGTCCTACCTTTGCAGCCGTTTAAGCGCACACGCATGAAGAAGATTATCTTTCTCCTCCTTTGTTGCCTTCTGGTACTGACCGGCTGCGGTGAGTACAACACAGTCATCAAGCATGGAGATCCTGAATACAAATACGAGGTTGCCAAGGCCTGCTACGCCAGAGGAAAATACCTGCACGCCTACGACCTGCTCAACAGCGTCGTCATCAACTTCAAGGGTTCCTCCTATGGCGAGGAGTGCCTCTATCTGATGGCCATGAGCGCTTTCAAGGCTCGCGACTACGACTTGGCCTCCTCGGGCTTCAAGAAGTACTACCAGAGCTATCCCCGAGGTTTGTATGTCGAGGAATCGCGCTACCACAGTGGCCTAGCGCTCTACCAGAGCGTTCCCGACCCACGTCTGGATCAGACCGCTACCTATCAGGCTATTGCAGAGTTGCAGAACTTCCTGGATTACTACCCCTACACACGACTGAAAGACCAGACGCAGGACATGCTCCAGCGCCTGCAGGATCACCTCATCGATAAGGAGCAGCGCTCTGCCCAACTCTACTACGACTTGGGCAACTACATCGGCAACAGCACCAGCGGCGGCTCCAACTATGAAGCCTGCATCGTTACGTCGGAGAACGCCCTTCGCGACTTCCCCTACGCCTCTGCCGAGCGCCGCGAACAGTTCATGATCCTCATCCTGCGCTCCCGCTACCACCTGGCTCGTCAGAGTGTGGAGGAGAAGCGAATGCAGCGCTTCCGTCAGACGGTGGACGAGTACTATGGCTTCATCAATGAGTTCCCCGAATCCGCCTACCGCAAGGAGGCCGAGGGCTACCTTAAGAAGAGCCAGAAAGCACTCGCCGGGCAGCCCCTTGATGAGGACTGAGGAGCGATAAGTGAAAAATGACGAATGACGAATGACAAATAAGATAATGATAAGTGAAAAATAAAAGTTTCTTCTCGAAATAACGAAATAAAATTGTAAATCGTAAATTGTTAAATCGTAAATAATAAAGATGGATTACAAGAAGACCAACGCACCTACTAACACTGTGACACAGAACGTCATGGAACTTTGTGAGGACACCGACAACATCTACGAGAGTGTTGCTATCATCGCCAAGCGCGCCAACCAGATTAGCGCCGACTTGAAGTCCGAGCTCTCCAAGAAGCTGCAGGAGTTTGCCTCCACCAACGACAACCTCGACGAGGTCTTTGAGAACCGCGAGCAGATTGAAATCAGCCGCTACTACGAGAAGCTGCCGAAGCCTACCCTCATCGCTACCCAGGAGTTCCGCGAGGGCAAGATATATTTCCGCAATCCCGCTAAGGACAGCGACGAGGACAATCTATGATCCAGCGCATCCAAACACTCTACCTGCTTCTGGCAGCTGCTTTCTGTGTAGCATGTCTGTGCTTGCCCATCGGCAACTTCGTTGATGCCGCCGGTGAGGAATGTGGCACGCTCTACAACCTGTGGCTCCACCTGCCCTCCCCCATCGGCTCTACGTTGACCCTGAGCGGAGCTGCTGCAGAACCCGTTCTGGCAGCCGATGCCGCCGGCACACACGTATTCACGCCGTGGGCTCTGTTTGCCCTTTTGGTCATCGTCACCTCGGGGCTGCTGTTCTGCATCTTCCTTTTCAAGCAGCGTCTTGTGCAGTCGCGTCTGGCTCTGCTCTGCAGCATTCTTCTGGTAGGCTGGTATCTCCTGTATGCCGCCTTCGTCTATCTGATTCTGCAGAACACCGACGCCGCCTTCCGCCCCACCCCGTGGGCTGCTTTCCCCTGCATCGCCGCGGTCTTCTCGTTCCTGGCTTTCCGCGCCATTCTCAAGGACGAGATGCTGGTGCGATCCTTAGACCGTCTCCGTTAACACCCCGTAAACCACGTTTCCCATGCTCCGACGCATTACCCTCATCCTGCTGAGTTTCCTTCTCGTCCTCCCGAACCTCACAGCTCAGGAGACTCCCGGCAAGCACTCCGTGCGCATGGGCGTGCTGCTGCCCTTTAAGGAGAAGACACCGCGCGGCGCCAAGATGGTGGAATTCTATCAGGGCATACTCATGGCTGTCGATAGCCTCAAGCACGAGGGCATCTCCATCGACGTGCAGGCCCTGCATACTGGCTGCACGGCCAACGAAATGGATCAACTGCTGGCCAACAACAAGCTCAAGGACTGCGATGTCGTCTTCGGACCGCTGGATGCAGCACAGCTGCCGGCGTTAGCTGACTACTGCGACCTACATGACATCCACCTTGTAGTGCCATTCACGAGTCTGGCCACGCAACTTATCGGCCACACCCGTCAGTATCTTGTTAACGCACCGCGCACGAGGCTACAGGCAGAAGCGCTCTGGTACATCCAAGACCAATTTGCAGAGCATAACCTCATCCTCGTGGAGACCAACGAAAACAATGATGAGGGCAAAGCCTTCGGCGAACAGCTGCGCACGGAAGCCAGCCATCGCGGCGTCTATGTCCGCACTTTCAACATCGAAGGCGACGAGCTGGCACTGCAGCAAGCCCTGAATGCCCAGCGCAAAAACCTCTTCATCCCCAACTCGCCATCGCTGAAGGCCCTCAACCATCTGACCTCCAAGCTAAAGGACTTCAAGCGCCAGCATCCCGAGTACCAGATGGCGCTGTTCGGCTACCCTGCCTGGCAGACCTACACACAGCAGCTGCTGTCTGACTTCTACCAGCTCGACACCTACGTCTATACCAACTTCTACCGCAATCCCCTGTCACAGCGCAACGAAGCCTTCGACCGTCAGTTCATGCAGTGGTTCCATACCCCCATGAGCGCCACCTTCCCCCGCTATGCACTGATGGGCTTCGACGTGGCATACTATTTCCTGCGCGGCCTCAGCCTCTACGGCAGCGGACGTCTGCAGGAGAATCTGCCCAAGATTCCCTCCCTCCCCTATCAGCACCCACTCTTCTTTGAGCAAACACAGGCAGGCGACGGCTACGTCAACTCCTTCGTGCAGCTGATTCACTACACCCCCAACCAAACCATCGAACTCATCACCCGCAACCGCTGATGAAGCCGTCTCGCATCCTGCTCATCTTCCTTGTGCTGTGGACTGCCCTGCTTCCCCTACAGGCGCAGGTGGGTGAACACCGCAACGACCTCGCCATCGGCTTCACCGGTGGCTACCTCCTCAACCGAACCTCCTTCAACCCCACTATCAAGAAGGTATTTAAAGGCGGCGAGACCTTCGGCATCACCGTTCGCTATACCTGCGAGAAATACTTCTCTGCCCACTGCGCCATACAGGCCGAGGTGAACTATGCCAACATGGGGTGGAAGGAAGATATCGACCCCGAGCTCAGCAGCGACACCTACTACCGCGATATGCGCTACATCCAGATGCCCATCTTCGCGCGACTCAGCTGGGGCCGCGAGCGCAAAGGCTTCCTCTTTGGCCTACTCATAGGTCCGCAGCTCGGCTACTGCTTCAGCGAAACCGAGCACTACAGCACCCCCTGGGCCGGAAGCCCGCGTCCGAATAATATCACACAGCAGTACGGCAAAGCTGTCGAACGGCCCTTTGAATACGGCCTAACTGGCGGCCTTTCCTTTGAGATAGTCACCAAGCGAGCCGGCCGCTTCATGCTCGAAGGCCGCTACTTCTACGGCCTCAGCGACATCTTCAACAACAGCAAGAAAGACCCCTTCGGTCGTTCTGCCAACGGCGCCATCATCATCAAAGCCGGCTACCTCTACGATGTCATCCGCACCAAAGGCGTCACAGATAAACCCCGCAAGCGCAGAAACAAAAAAGCCTCAGTCTTTAGCGAATAAGACCGAACTCTTACAGCCAGAGAGAACTAACTCCTCTCCCCATAAGACCTTGCTCCTATAGCCATAAGACCTTGCTCCTCTCCCCATAAGACCTTGCTCCTATAGCCATAAGACCTTGCTCTTACAGCTTTTGCCACCAGTGGCAAATTGTTTTCTCACAGGTGAGAAAACACAATAAGGTCACGTCCTTCGGCCCGTAAACTCTGATGATAACATTATCTTCACATTGTAAACATTAACATCGTGCAGGGTGTTCCCAATTTCTGTTTTCTCCTGACGAATCGGAGAGACATCAAGTTGATGGATAATATCCACACTCACAGAAGTACGTGTTGCTCCTGTGTCAATCAATGCGGCATCAGCGGCATAAAGATTGAGGAAGTCTCGGGATTTATTTGAGGGGCGATAGGATTTCGCGGAGGAAGGTGGAGGTGTAGCCGTCGGGGCATTGGGCGACTTCCTCGGGAGTGCCGCAGGCAAGGAGGCGACCGCCGCCGCGTCCACCCTCAGGCCCCATATCGATGAGATAGTCGGCGGACTTGATGACATCGAGGTTGTGCTCGATGACAAGGACGGTGTTGCCCTTATCTACTAGACGCTGGAGGACGCCCAGAAGGACACGGATGTCCTCGAAGTGCAGGCCGGTGGTGGGTTCGTCGAGGATGTAAAGCGTGCGACCGGTGTCGCGCTTCGACAGCTCTGTAGCCAGCTTCACACGCTGGCTCTCGCCACCAGAAAGGGTCGTGGAGGACTGCCCGAGCTTGATGTATCCGAGGCCCACATCCTGCAACGTCTTGATCTTCTGAAGGATGGCGGGCTGGTTCTCGAAGAACTCGACAGCGCGGTTGATGGTCATGTCCAGCACATCGGCGATGCTCTTACCCTTGAAGCGCACCTCCAGCGTCTCGCGGTTGTAGCGCTTGCCGTGGCACTCCTCGCAGGGCACCATCACATCGGGCAGGAAATTCATCTCGATGGTCTTGTAGCCATTGCCGCCACAGGTCTCACAACGGCCGCCTTTCACATTGAACGAGAAGCGGCCGGGCTTGTAGCCGCGGATGCGGGCTTCGGGCAACGACACAAAGAGGTCACGGATGTCGGAGAAGACACCGGTGTAGGTGGCAGGATTCGAGCGGGGCGTGCGTCCGATAGGACTCTGATCCACACTCACGACTTTATCGATATGTTCCAGCCCCTCGATGCTGTCGTAGGGCAACGGGTCGCGCAGTGAGTGATAGAAATGTTGTGAGAGGATAGGCTGAAGCGTGTCGTTGATGAGCGAACTCTTACCCGAGCCGGAGACTCCCGTGACACAGATGAGGGTTCCTAATGGGAAACGGACATCGACATCCTTGAGGTTGTTGCCGCGAGCGCCCTTCAGCAGCAGGCTGTTTCCGTTGCCTGAGCGGCGGGTGGCAGGAACCTCGATAGCACAAGCACCTGTTAAATAATCGCGGGTCAAGGAGGAAGTCCCTCCCCCGTCCCCTTCACTGTTAGGGCGGGGGGAAACAAGTTCCTCGTATGTTCCCTGGAACATCACCTCCCCACCCTTTCGGCCGGCGAAGGGACCCATGTCAATAATATAATCCGCCTCGCGCATCATCTCCTCGTCGTGCTCCACCACGATGACGGTGTTGCCCGTATCGCGCAGCTCCTTCAGCGAGTGAATCAGGCGGCGGTTGTCGCGCTGGTGTAGTCCGATGCTGGGCTCATCCAGGATGTACAGGACATTGACAAGTTTGGAGCCAATCTGCGTTGCCAGACGAATGCGCTGGCTCTCGCCACCCGAGAGGCTCATACTGCTACGGGAGAGGCTGAGATAGTCCAGGCCCACATCAAAGAGGAATTGCAAGCGTGTCCGTATCTCCTTCAGGATCTCGGGCGCGATCTTACGCTGGCGGGGAGTGAGGAGAGGCCCCTCACCAGTCAGACATTCCTCATGCAGCGCGATAATCCACTGTCGCAGGTCTTTGATATCCATATCCGCCAGTTCGGCAATGTTCTTGCCGGCAATGCGGAAGTTCAGGGCTTCACGGTTGAGGCGGGCGCCATGGCAGTCCGGACAGGTGTCGGTCTTGGAGAACTGCTCGGCCCATTTCTGTGCGGTGGCGCTGGCCTCGCTGTCCTGCATCATGGAAATATACTTCACCAGGCCGTCGTATTCAATGTAATAGTCGTTGCTGGTGTGTGCGGTAGCTGCCGGTATGCGCAGACGCTCCGGACAGCCGTTAAGGATTTCATCAATGGCTTCATCGGGGACCTCGGACAGCGGCGTGTCCATCGTCACATCATAGCGTTGCAGCAAGGCCTCCATCTGCCAAAATATCATCTGGTTCTTGGCCCTGCCGAGCGGTGCTATGCCACCGTCCTTGACAGAGAGCGTGCGGTCGGGGATGACCTTGTTGACATCGATGAGGTTGACATAACCGAGGCCCTTGCAGCGCGGACACCAGCCCTGCGGCGAGTTAAACGAGAAGTTATGAGGCGCAGGGTCGGCATAGCTCATGCCCGTAGTGGGGCACATCAGACGACGGCTGTAGTGCTTTACCTCGTTCGTGTCCATGTCCAAAACCATCATCAGGCCCTCGCCCATCTTCATGCACAACTCCACACTCTTCGCGAGACGGCTCGTTATTTGACAATTTAACGATTGACCATTTGACAATTGTTCCATGCCTTGCGTCGCAGTGTCCTTTTGTAAATTGTCCAATTGTTCAATTTTCATGCGGTCCACCACCACCTCGATGCTATGGTTGCTGTAGCGGTCCACCTTCATGCCAGGCTGCACCTCCATCATCTCTCCATCCACGCGCACCCATACAAAGCCCTTGCGGCGTACGCTGTCAAAGAGTTCACGATAGTGGCCCTTGCGGTTCTTCACGAGGGGAGCCAGGAGCTGGATCTTGTGCCCTGCATAGGACTGTGTGATGAGGTCCACAATCTGTTCCTCGGTGTATTTCACCATTGCCTCGCCCGTCTCCCACGAGAAGGCATCGCCGGCACGAGCGTAGAGCAAGCGGAGGAAGTCGAAGATCTCCGTAGTAGTTCCCACGGTGCTTCGCGGATTCTTGTTCGTGGTTTTCTGCTCGATACTGATGACGGGCGAGAGTCCCGTGATCTTATCTACATCCGGACGCTCCAGGCCACCAAGGAAGTTGCGGGCATAGGCCGAGAAGGTCTCGATATAGCGGCGCTGACCCTCGGCAAAGATGGTGTCGAAAGCCAACGAACTCTTTCCCGAACCCGACAGTCCGGTGATGACCGCCAGGCTGTTGCGCGGAATATCGACATCCACATTCTTCAAGTTGTGGACGCGAGCGCCAAGGATCTGAATCAGCCCCTGCTTACTCATCTCCTCCCTCTTCCTCTGAATAACGCGTAAGGACATTCACATCCTTACGGATTTTGTACTCAACGCCGTCGGCACCCTTGGCCACGACATTCACAAAATAGACGCCGTCCTTCACCGTCTTGCCGTTGTACTTGCCATCCCATCCGCCACGCGGGTCTGTCCACTGGTAGAGCTTCTGTCCCCAGCGGTTGAAGATGGTGGCCTTGAACTCCACGATACTCTGCAGTGAACTCTGCTTGGCGCGATAGATATCATTCTTGCCGTCGCCGTTGGGCGAAAAGGCATTGGGCATCTCCAGCTTCGACTCAGAGACGGTGACGGTGAAAGTAACCGGTGGTGTGCCCTCTTCGGGGTAATCCACGGTCAGACCGTTGGGGTCTGTGAAGGTGGCACGAAGTTCTACGATATACGATCCGCTCTGCACGAAGGTGTACTCAAACTCCTCATCAGAGCGCGTGATGATATAGTCGTTCCAGTTCTTGTCCGACGCATACACATGCCATGTGTAGCTGCCCACGTAGTCGCCCAGGTCTGTGGGTACGGCTGCAAAACGCCCTGTCACCGGCGCCGAACCGGAGAAACTGGTGTTCTTTTCCTCAACGGGATTGCCCTCGGCATCCGTGTAGGAGAACGTCGCCGTAGGCGTACATGTCTGACCCTGCACAAATGTGAATGCCAGCAAAGCTATCATCGCCAGCAATAGCCTTCTGGCAAAAATAATTCTATCTTGTATCATGTGATTTCGTTATATTTGCCTGCAAAGGTACATATTTCACCTTAATAATATATACGCGCGCGAAGGAAATTTTGGTTAAAGCTGCAAAATACCGAATTTTCCCATGCAATTTCCACCATTTTTGCACCTCCGTACCGAATTGACACCCTACCTTTGCGGCGCAAAAATGAGCACACGTTCTCTTCTTCAGGACAACATTCTACATTATAAATTACTAATTACAATGAAGAAAAACATCTTTCTCATGTTCCTGTCGCTGGGTGTGACAGGATGGCTAACAGCTTGTGTCTCGGACATCGACTACGATGCTCAGCAGACCACACAGCAAGAAGCGGGACAGAAGGGCAATTTAATGCTCAAGGTAGCCCCAGGTATCGATTTCACCGCTGCTACGCGTGCGGTGGATGAAAACGCCTACAAGAACACCGACAACTACAATGTGACGATTACTGACAGCAAGAACGATGTCAAGTTCTCTGGCACGTATGCCACATTGAAAACGCGCTTACCGATGGAGATGGAACTCGGTTCCTACAACATCACCGCCACCTACGGCACCGAGAGCGCAGCATCGCGCGACGCCTTTATGATGAAAGGACAAAGCACCTTCACCATTCAGGCTGGTAAGACCGTTGAGACGACCATCAACTGCAGTCCCACGGCCGGTAAAATCCGCGTGACCTTCGACAGCAGCCTGTCCACCTACTGTGACGTCTATGATGTCGATTTCACCGGCACTGCCGCCTTGGGCAACAATTCAGCCCATTGGGGTATGACCGACACGGCTCCCCTGTACCTTGCACTCGCCGAGGACGGCGAGACCGTGAACTACACCATCCACCTCACATCAAAGGATGAGTACGCCACCATACAGGATGGCGAGAAGAAGACAACAGCCACTGCATCAGGCAGTTTCAAGCTGGAGCGCAATCAGACAAAGCTGCTCAACGTGAAGGCTAACTACACCGAGAGCACCGAGGGCGGCATCAAGATCACCATCGAAATCGACGAGAGCACCAACGATAAGCTCTATGTCATCGAAGTGCCTGCCACATGGGTATAAATAATAAGGAATTCAAGAATCTCGAAAAATACTACTCACGATGAAACTACATAACATCTTTATCGCAAGCGCTGTCGCACTGCTGACGGCCAGTTGCGTGAACGAGGATATTACCCCGGCTGAAAACGGCGATGGAGCCGGTGCTTTGAGCGTCTCTGTAGAGACCATGCAACCGCTGAAGACACGCGCTGATCAGAGCTATGAAGTCACAAACTTCCCCGTGACCATCTACAACCCCGACGGCAGCAAGTACGAGAGCTACGAGGCTGTCAGCCAGATGCCTGAATCCATCCAGCTGCCCGTAGGAAGATATACGCTTGAAGCTCACACGCCCGGCATCATGGAGCGCATCATGACTACACCTTATTATAAAGGAACGGAGGTGTCCGAGATTGTCAAGGACGTGACCACGCAATCCACCATCACCTGTAAGATGGCCAACACGAAGGTCACCGTAGGCTATGACCAGGACTTCATCGACCTGTTCACCTCATGGACCATCACCTTTGACGACGGCACGAGCAATGCCATCACCTTCACCAATGAACAAGGCACAACTCCCCCAGCACTCTACTGGGACCTCGGCAGTGGCGCCGACAAGCTCACCGTGAACTTCCGCGGTGTGAACAAGGACGGCACCGTGACGGCCAGCAACACCATCACCAAGTCGCAGGCTACTGAGAGCTACGATGGTGAGAGCAGCAAGTTCACTGGCGGCGATGCCATCGTTATCAACTTCTCACCGACAGAAGCCACCACGGGTGAAATCACCATCGGCATCTCCGTACAGGTCTTCGACACCGCAGCCGAAGAGGTGCAGACCGTCATCCAGATTGTGGACAACGGCAACCTGAAGCCCGACGACGGCAGTGGCGACGATCCCACTCCCGGCGATGACAACGCCATCACCCTCAGTCTGCCCGCTCCCATCACCTTCAACATGGGCGAAGGCAGCACCCTGGATAAGAGCCTGGGCGATGTGAACATTGCAGCCACTAACGGCATCAAGAGCCTGATGGTGAAGGCCGAGTCATCCAGCGAAGACATGGTGGCCTCATTGGAGGCTGTCGGCGCCGGCTATGGCCTTGACTTCGTGGGCACCGGTGTCGAAGTCGTCGGCAACAACGACCTCGTCAGTTTCTTCGCCGGCCTTGGCCAGACGCTGTCTGTACCTGCCGAGGGCGATACCTCGTATGAATTCCCAATTGGCAACTTCTTCCCTCTCTTGGATGTCATGAGCGGTACCCACACCTTCCATCTCACAGCCAAGGATATGAACGGCAATGAAAAGAGCGGCACAGTCATCGTCACCGTGCGCGAATAATTAGCAAACCATCATTAAGACATCAGAAGATATGAAAAAGATATTTTCCCTTTGCACGTTGTTCGCCGTAGCACTGGCCATGACCTCCTGCTCCAGCGACACCGAAGAACTCGAGAATGAGGGTTACCTCATGCTGGGCGTAGAGACCAACGCCTCGCTGATGACACGCGCCGAAGCGCCTTCCAACTACAACGCCAAGACCCTGCACGTAGAGGTGAAGGATGCCTCGGGCAAGATCTACGCGAGCACCGATGATTTCGCCAACGACACCAACCTCAACGGCGCACAGATTCTCCTGCGCCCGGGCCAGTACACCGTCGTGGCACACTCTGCCAACTGGGACGGTAGCGGCTCCGGCTTCAATGCCCCCTACTACTATGGTGAGACCTCTGTGACGGTGAAAGCCAAGACGCTCACCACCGCCAAGGTCGTCTGCACACAGGCCAACGTGAAGGTCACCGTGAACTACTCCAACGAGTTCAAGGAGAGCTTTGCCCGCGCCTCCACCACGATTGAATCCACCGTTACCGATGTTAACCCTCGCGTGTTCACGATGGGTCAGGACAAAGGCTCCGCTTTCTTCCCCGTAGGGCAGCTGACGGCTACGCTCTCTGTCACCAACAAGAGCGGACAGGGCTACAGCATGACGAAGGAATTCACCGAGGTCAACGCCCGCGACCATTTCATCCTGAACTACACCGTGGCGCCTCACGGACAGCAGGGTGGTGTGACCGTGAAGGTAGATCCCAACACGAACACCTACACATACAACTTCGAAGTACCGCGCAAGGGCGGCACCAGCCTCGCAGCCTATACGCCTAACGCATGGAGCACCTTCGCCTTCATCAACGGCAAGATCACGAGCAAGAAGAGCGACTTCGATGCCACCCAGCTGGCGATGCAGTACAAGGCTGCCGATGCCAACGACTGGACAACCGTTGCCGCCTCAGCCCTCACGCTCACCGGCGACGACATCAGCTATCAGCTCAAGGGCCTCACCCCCTCTACAGCCTATGTCTATCGCCTGGCTTACAACCTTGGCGGCGACGACGAGACCCTCAGCCAGGAGACCGCCTTCACCACCGAGGCACAGACAGCCCTCTACAACGGCGGCTTCGAAGACTGGTACAGCGTAGGCAACTACTCCAGCCCGAACATCGATGCCAACACCAAGTACTGGGACACCTCTAACCCCGGTTCCGCAAGCTTCAACTATGTGGTCTCCTATCCTGAGACCAGCTTCGTACACGGTGGCAGCAAGTCGGCTCGTCTGCACGCGGCCTACGCCGTCATCAAGCTGGCTGCCGGCAGTATCTACACCGGCCAGTTCGGCAAGGTCAGCGGCACATCGGCCAGCCTCAACTGGGGCGTACCCTTCACGGCACGACCCACCGCGCTCCACGGCTTCCGATGCTACAACCCCGGCACCATCAACCGTGGCGACCAGCCCTCAGGTGTCGGCGCTCCCGCCAGCGGCTCTCAGGACGTAGGTATCATCCGCATCGCCCTGATGACCGAGCAGCTCGCCGTCAACAATAAGGACATGAGCACCTTCCCCAACTGGGACACCGACCCGCGCATCATCGCCTACGGCGTGCTGGACCTCACCACCAACGACAACAACCAATGGGTGGAGTTCACCATCCCGCTCGAGTACCATTCGCTGACTGCGAAGCCTGCCTACATCCTGGTGATGGGCGCTACGTGTAAGTATGGCGACTACTTCTACGGCTCCGACAATAGTGAGCTGTTCCTCGATGACTTTGAACTCGTCTATGGCGACCAACCCACTGTTAAGGAGTAACCCATTGATGAGCACCCTGATCAGCCTCCGCCCTCTGTGGCGGAGGCTCCTCCTCACCTCTTTGTGCCTGCCCGTCGCTGCAACGATGCAGGCACAGGCTGCATCCACCGACATTGAAGCGGTGGATACGCTGCATAACGTAGGCGCGGATGCAGGCGTGAAGAAAACGCTCTACGACCGCTATCTGGACCGTCAGGAAAAGCGCGGCCGCAGGATAGAACGTGTGCCGCGTGAGGACCTGAAGGCCACCTTCGTACCCAAGGGACAGTGGATGTTCGGCGGCTCCGTGGGCTACAACACGTGGGACAACGACAACCTCAACTACCTCGTGTTGCGCAACATCGATCTGGAGGCGTACACCTTCTCCGTGAGCCCCTACCTCGGTTACTTCGTAGCCAAGAACCTCTGCGTCGGCGGCCGCTTCAGCTACAGCCGCTACTACTTCAATCTCGGGAAGTTCGACCTGAATCTGGGCGAGGACTTCAACATCAGCCTCTCTGACCTCTACTATCTGGAGCACACCTACAACGCCAGCGTCTTCATGCGTAACTACGTGGGATTGGGACGCAGCAAGATTTTTGGTTTCTTCAGCGAGGTAGATCTCATCTACAGCCACTCCAAGGGCAAGAACACCATCGGACGCCTCGAGAATCCCGACACGTACAGCGGCACCATGGAGACCGTGAACAGCATACAGCTCGGCTTCTGCCCGGGCCTCACCGCGTTCACCACCAACTTCATGGCCGTGGAGTGCTCTGTGTCAGTGATGGGGTTGCAGTATAAATGGACTGAACAGACCACGGACAAGGTCAAGGAGGGCAAGAGCCGCTCCGGAGGAGCTAACTTCAAAATCAACCTGCTGAGCATCAATCTCGGCATGACATTCTACCTGTAAGCAATGCGTTGCAAGAACGTTGACAGATTCATCGTGTGCCTGGGCCTGACACTCACCATGTGTCTGGCAGGCTGCAGCATCGAGGATGACATCCCCTACCCCACCATCGTGCCGGACATCACGGCGTTCACGGTGGAAGGGCTGTGTGATGCCAGCGGTGAAGGCGAAGGCACGGCTGAAATCGACAACAAGAAACGCACCATCAACCTGTATGTCAATGACATGGTGGACATTCGCCATCTGCGCATCACCAATGTAGAGGTGACGAACGATGCTGCTGTGACCATCGACGGGCAGTGCTATGCCGCCTCCACCACCTATGCCCAAAGGCAGGACAACGCCGACGGTGAAAACGCTACAGCGGGCAGCACAACAGGACGGACAGAGTTCCGGACTGACTGCAGCAGGGACATCACGGTGAAGGTCAGCACATGGCAGGACTACGAGTGGACGCTGCATGTGGAGCAGGTCATCAACCGTGAGATAGAGATTGAGGGACAAGTGGGCAATGCCGTCATCGACGCCTCCACGAACGTGGCCATCGTCTATGTGGCCAATACCGAAAACCTCTCCCACCTCAAAGTGCACAAGTTCTCACTGGGCGGCACACACGGGCGGGTGACTCCCGACCCCACGGCTGAGGAACACTCGGATTTCCGTCAGCACCGACGCTTCAGCGTGCAGTACGGATGGACGAACGAGGCCACCACGTGGGATGTCTATGTCTATACCACAGAGCGCACCATTGAGCCCACCTTAGAGGTGGCTACCAATGAGCAGGGCTTCACGGTGCTCAGCGGCACACGTCCCAACGGCATCATCCCCACGGCCGAGTACAGAGCCGAGGGTGAGGAGACCTGGACGACGGTAGCGCCGGAGCTGGTCAAGTTACCCACTTCCACCTCCTACGAGATTGCTTTCGATGCCCTGCACAACGACATCCAATACCACTGCCGCGTGACGTTCGGTGACAAGACACTCGAGGGCGAACCCTTCTACTTCGTAGGCGAGCAGCTGAAGAACAGCAGCTTCGAGAACTGGCAGATCAAGGGCGATGAGAAGCGCCCACTATACCTGCCGTGGGGCGAAGGCGAAGAGCCGTTCTGGGACACCGGCAACCACGGTGCCACCACCGTAGGCGCCTCCAACAGCACCTATGCCGAGGAAGACGGCCGTCGCTATGCCTGCTTGCAGTCGAAGTACATCGTCATCAAGTTCGCCGCCGGCAACATCTTCACCGGCAGCTATCTGGCCACCGACGGTTCCAACGGCGTGCTCTCCTTCGGGCGGCCGTTCACCTCGCGCCCACAGCGCATGACATTCGACTTCCAGTACAAGAGCTCCACCATCACCCGCACGGGTGGCGAATGGCAGAATGCCTGGGGGGCATATATCACACGTCAGCTCTACGAAGGGCTGAAGGGGCGTCCCGATTCCTGCAACGTCTATATCGCCCTCGGCGACTGGGAGCCGACCACCTACAAGGGCAAGGAAAGCCCCTATCTCATCAAGACGCGCCCCAGCGAGCTGCATCTCCTCGACCTGAACGACGACCATCTGATTGGCTACGGCCAGATGACCTGCGGCAAGGATGTCAGCACATGGCAGCACGAGACTATAGAAATCAAGTACCGCAACCAGCGGAAACCGAAATATATCATCGTCGTGGCATCGTCGTCGAAGTACGGCGACTACTTCACGGGCGGTGAGTCGTCACTTTTGAAAATCGATGATTTCAAACTCATCTATTAGACATATATATCACCTTCTTATGCTGGCGGCAGCCCTGCTGCTATGCGGCTGTACGGAGACCGATGAATGGGTGCCCGGCGAAGGTTATGGCGCTCTGCAGCTGTCTCTGTCCGGCATCTCCACCACGGTGGAGACGACACGCAGCACACCGGCAGAACTGGGAAAGCCGTCGCCCGAGGACTTCCACCTGACAGTGGTGCGCGAGAGCAACGGCATCACGGTCTATGACGGACCTTTCACCGAGGACCGCATCCCCGTGGCACCTGACTCATACACCATCACCGCCACCTGCGGCAGCAATCCGAAGATTGGTCTTGACACGCCCTACTACAGCGGCAGCACCACTGCCACGGTCACCTCACTGACAGAACCCACTGCGGTGCACCTTCCCGTGAGCGTTGCCAATGCGCTGGTGAGTGCAGTCTTCGGTGAGAGCGATGAGGAGACTGCACGCTTCAGCCGCTTCTACGACAACTACGGCGTGAACGTCATCATCGGCGACGATGCCGCGCGCATCAGCGGCGACCTCCCGCACAAGAGCGTCTATGTACGCGCGGGTAGCACGATAGCGCTGACATTCAGCGGCTACCACAAAGCGCTGAAGCAGCAGGTCACGATGCCGATACAGCTGCCCGACGAGTTGTCATACACCCTCGCCGCCGCCGACCATGTCATCCTGACGCTGGCTCTGGAGCCCAATGCCGAGAGCGCTGTGGTCACCGTCGTGAAGGGCGAGCTGGAACACGTGGGCATCGATGACAAGATCTCCTACAACTGGCTGCCCAAGCCCGTGGTGCACACCGAACACAAGTATATCGACGGAAAACTCATGGGCACCGATGTGAGCATCGACGCCTCGTTCCCCGATGCCACCTGGGAAGCACGCATCCATCAGGGCACAGCCACGGGAAATGTCGTGCGCACACTCACTGGCAGCGGAGCCTTGAGTTCGTCTTATCTCTCAGAAAATGAATGGCCCTACCTGCCCCCCGGCGAGTATGTCGCCACCTACCGCTACTACAGCCGCCAGGGTAAAGCCTACAACTTCAGCAAGACAACAACCTTTACGGTGCCGGCAGCAGCCTTGACACTGGAGGCCGATGCCTACACCGCCCACTCGCGCTATGAAGCCGGCGATGTCGATGGCGCCAACGCCTGCGAGCGCCTGACACTCTACCATCCCTCCGCACGCTGGAACATCGACGAGAGTCTGCTGCGCAACGCCAACTACGCCAAGACCTTCCGCTACAGCATCGGCAGCCAGACGTTCACCGCGCAGGCCACCTCACCGAGCATGACCTTCGCCGACATCGCGGGCGTACCCGTCAGCGGCACCCCTTACACCTTCACGGTCACCGGCACCTTCGCAGGTCAGACGGTGACAGGCAGCAAGCAGGTGCGCATCACCGGACTGCCCTACAGCATGAACCTCGGTTCCCACTCAGAATGGAGCGAGGACGGCAAGGTATCATGGAACGCCGACGCAGTGCAGCTGGGCAACTACTCCACGGGCGGTCAGAGCATCACCACCAGCAGCTCTGTCTTCATCCCCAAGACCACCAAGTACTGCGCCAACTACAGCGTGAACCTGCACTGCGCCACCGTGGGCACCACGTTCTCCATCACCGCAGGCAGTCAGGTAATCCTCTCCATCAAGGAGAGCGGCGGCACCTTCCTCGTGGGCACCGACAACCCGCACAACGGCACCACGAACACCTTCGCCGCCAACAGCGACATCACCACGGTGACCTGCGACAACAGCTACGGTGCCGGCGGCACAAGCAGCTACATCTATTCCCTCACCCTCAAATACGGGCAATGACAAAGATGAACAAGACATATACAGCACTTCTCCTGATGCTCGCAACGCTGCTGACATGCTGCACCGACGAGCAGTCAGGGCCTCAAGCAGAAGGCACACTCATCCTTAGCGACATCAGTTGCAAGGACGTACCGCGGGCTGTCGTCAAGACGCGCAACGCCATAGACAGCGACCTCGCCATCGAGATACTGGCCTCCGACGGCAATGTCTATAGAGGCTATCAATATGGCGCAGGCGAAGCACTGCCTGACAAGTTCTCCCTCATCCCGGCCAGCTACACCCTCCACGCCTACAGCGAGAACGCAGAGACATGGGAGAGCAGCAACGGAGGCCTCGGCAGCGCCATCTATGAGGTGCGGGAGCCCTTCAGCGTGCAGGAGGACTGGGTGACCTACCTCAATGTGCAGGTGCCAATGGTGAACTACGGCGTCACCTACAGCGTGCCGGCGCTCTTCAGCAGCTGGTTCCCCACGTGTGAGTTTACGGTCTCTGGCGGCGGCCGTACCTGTCCGATTACGGCCTCACAAACAGCCTACTTCGATCCCGCCAGCGGCAACGGTTTCCGCTTCACGCTCCATCTGGTGAATAGCGACGGCGAGACGTATGACCTGGAGACACAGAGCTACGAGAACCCCAAGGCGGGCCTCATCTATAACGTCACCTACTCCTTTGCAAGCGACGACGACCCCACAAAGCTGAACATCGGCATCAGCTATGATGACACGTATGAGGAAATCGTGAAAGAGGTGACGCTGTATTAAAGACTCACATAAACAAGATGAAAAAGATTATATATATAATATGTGTAGCCTTCCTCCTGACGGCTTGCCAGCAGGAAGAGGAGAACACGCCCGGAGGCGGGAAGGGATATATCGCGCTGAGCGTGGCGACTGACGAGGTGGCCGCAACGCGCGCCATGCAGGATGTTGCAGACATCAGCAACTGGTACGCGGTGGTGACGGCCGACGGCACCACGCTCTACGATAATCAGATCGGGAGCACCCTGACATCGCAACCTTTCGAACCGGGCACCTACACCATCAGCGTGCGCAGCCATGCCGATGCCGATGCGGCCAATGCCGCTGCCGGCGGATGGGGAGAGGCCTATCACACCGGCACAGCCAGCGACATCGAGGTGAGCGCGGGCGGTACGGCTTACGTACACGTCGCTTGCGGCAGGGCGCAGAACGCCAAGTTGCGCCTCGACTACGCCGCCTTCTCGGGCATCATCGATGCCTTCACCATCAGCACCCCCAAGCAACTCACCTTCGCCTACGCCGACGGCACACTGTCGCGCGAGGCTTTCTTCCCGCCACTGACAACGCTGACCTACACCATCACCTACACCATCGCTGGCGAGACCAAAACCACCACGGCACAGCAGCTGACACTCGGCGCAGCCGCAACGGTCTCCACACTGCGCATCAAATCAGACATCAGTGGCGGTGTCAGCGTCAGCCTTACCTGTGATGACGCCTACGAAGGTGATGACGAGGCAGTCATCGACATCGACGGTGCTGGTGTCAAAGGGCAACTCCAACTCACGATGGCGCAGGCAGGCCTGTTCACGGACCTTTACCCTACGCGTGCAGAAGGCGCAGTCGCCGACCTCTCAAAATATGTGTTCACGCTCAACGGCACCACCATCAGCGGTGCCACCATCCACGACCTCGTACTCGACGTAGCCGCCGACGGCACCGCCAAGGTGAATGCCGGCACCTACACCCTGACCGCCGACAACCGCGAGGCAGCAAACCATGAGCATGGCAGCCCTTGGTATCGGGGTACCTCGGAGTCGTTCACCATCACGGTCAACGAGACCACTCCCGTGAGCATCGCCCTCGGCAAACCTCGTAATGCACGCCTGATGATGGCCATCGACGAGAGCTTCACCACCCTCTACGAGGCACCTGTTCTGACGCTCTCCGACGGCGACCGCAGCATCACACTCAGCAGCACCGAAGAGGCCTGCTACTTCATCATCCCTGCCAGCGGAGCCCTCGCCTACTCCATCACGGCCGCCGCCAAGGCTGGCAGCCATGCCACGGGGCTGACACCCGCCACAGGCTATATTGACATCCGCGCAGGTTACAACACCACCATCACCTTGAAGGCACATCCCGCCACCGGCATCATCATCCCTGTGGCTAATGACACCCACGATGGACAATTCGATTAAGACAATGAAACAAAGGACACTACATACCATTCTCATTCTATTAATGATTCTCATGCCCCTACGCTCTCTGGCATGGGGAGAGACTACGAGCTATGTGCTGGAAAATTCAGGCGGAGAACTGAATACAATCGCAGATGGCCCCTCAATGCCACTTTCAGGACCTGGAGCAACGCTAACATACCAAGTAAGGACCAACACTTTTCTGGGGATTCCTGGTCTAGGTGGTATTTATGTCCAGATTTCAACTGATGGTGGCAAAAACTGGAGTGACTTGGCTCATGACGATGTTTCCACAAGCACCACAACAAAAACTCATGCCATCTCCGCAGATGTCACACACATCCGTTTTATTACAAAAACGGGTGCTACAATGAAGAAATTCTATAGTAATGTGAAAGTCACCCGCGCCACCACCCTCTCCACCAGCACCACGGAACTGGACTTCGGGACGGTGACGAATCGCAAGAGCACCACACTCAACGCCGCCATCAACTACAACAACACCACCTACAACCAACAGGTCACAGGCAGTTGCACGGATGGCAACTTCGCTATCACTGCCACGACCGTAGGGGCCACTGGCGAAGGGCAGCAGATTCCCGTGACCTTCACCCCCACCCGCGCCGGTGCACACAGCGGCACTGTCACTCTCACAATGAATGGCAAGAGCGTCACCTTCGCGGTCAAGGGTGTAGGGCAGACGACCTACTACACACGTGCCACCGCCTCTGCCACCGCAGGCGGCTCCGCCTACGTCAGCTTCACCTCCTTTGACGATGCCACCAACTCCAGCGCTACCACCAACAGCGGTGTCACCACCGCCGCCAATGCCACCGCTACCGCCTACTACCGCGCCGTGGCCGCACAGCGCTACGCCTTCGTAGGCTGGAAGCGTAACCTCAGCGATGCCAACTATGTCAGCACCGATGCCGAGTTCCGGGCTCCAAGCTACACCTACAATTCCGAGAGCTCCGGCAGCCCCACCGTTGTCACCTACTACGCAGTCTTCGAGGAGAAACCCAATACGGTCACCCTTGAGCCCACCGCTAACGGCTATGATGCAGACTACTATGAACGCGTGACGCTGCATCGCACCTTCGCCGCAGGCTACAACACCATAGCACTTCCCTTCGCCACCACCGTGGAAGCCCTCACGGGCCGTAGCTCCGAAGATGACTGGGTGGCACAGCTCGCCAGCGTGACCTACAACCCTCACGACGGCTACACGCTGTTCTTCGAGAAGATTGCAAGCGGCCACATCAACGCCTGTGAGCCCTATATCCTGCACCTCGGTGAGACACTTGCCGACCCCTCGTGGACTGACATCGAGCTCCCCTCTGCTACACCCCAGACGCTCGCCGCCCAGAAAGGTTACAGCGCTGCAGCGGCACCCGATGGCAGCAGCTATGAGGACTGGACGATGACCTCCAACTTCTCCGCCGCTTTCCCCATGGGCGGGCTCTTGGGCATCGTAAATGGAGCCGGCGCACTGATGCGCGGCAGCAGCACGGCAACCCTCAACGCCTTCACAGCCTACATCACAGCCCCCACAGGTGCCTACGGAGTAAAGATGCAGTCTGCATTCATCGATGAATGGGGCAACACCACACACATCAGCAGCCTGCCGGCAGAAAACAGCGATGCGACGACCAATGAGATATATGACATATCCGGCCGTCGCATCGGTAATGCAAGAAATCTGCCACGCGGCATCTACGTCTGCCACGGGCATAAAATCGTTGTCCGTTAGAGACTCAGCACTTCGAGAGCTGATATCAGTTCCTTCTTCAGCGGCTTGTCGCTCTTCACGGCACTGGAGAAGGGGACATAGACCACTTCGTCGTTCTTGATGCCCAGCATCACATTGCGCTGGCCATCCAAGAGAGCATTCACAGCACCCACGCCAAGGCGCGAAGCCAGAATACGGTCGCCGGCAGAGGGACTGCCGCCACGCTGCAGGTGGCCGAGGATACTCACGCGAACATCATACTCAGGATATTCATTGCGCACACGTTCAGCATAGTACATAGCGCCACATTTGGGGCTCTCCGAGACGATGACAATGCTCGAAGACTTAGACTTACGAATGCCGCGACCGATGAACTGTGCCAACTGGTCCACCGATGTGCTGTCCTCAGGGATAATAGCAGCCTCGGCACCTGCAGCGAGGGCTGAGTTCTGCGCCAGGAAGCCCGCATCACGGCCCATCACCTCGACAAAGAAGATGCGCTCGTGGGAGTTGGCGGTGTCACGAATCTTATCCACACAGTCCATGATAGTATTCAGCGATGTGTCGTAGCCTATCGTGAGGTCTGTGCCGTTGAGGTCATTGTCGATGGTGCCGGGCAGACCGATGCAGGGAACATCATATTCCGCTGCAAACAGGCGGGCGCCCGTCAGGGAGCCGTTGCCGCCGATGACCACCAGTGCATCGATACCTTGAGCTACCATGTTCTCATAAGCACGCTTACGACCCTCCTCAGTCATGAAGTCCTTCGAGCGTGCGGTTCGCAAAATGGTACCGCCACGTCCGATGATGCCCGAGACGCTCTCGGTCGTAAATTCCTTGATTTCATTGTGGATGAGACCTTCATAGCCACGATAAATGCCTTTAACGGTGAAGCCATTAGCGATGGCAGCACGTGTCACCGCACGGATGGCGGCATTCATTCCAGGCGCATCACCGCCGGAAGTGAGAATACCTATACATTTGATTTTGCTCATAATCGTATCATGTTAAATAGAAATCATGGGCAAAGGTACATAAAAAAAACAGAAAACGAGCCGTCAGACAATGCCGACGGCTCGTTTATTATAATTAATTAATGTTTGCGCGTGTGCGCAAAGGTCATTATTCGCCCTTCTCGAGCTTAGCCTTCAGTTCAGCCAGAGCATCGATATCGCCGAGCGTGGTGCTGGCGGCCTGGTTCTGGATGACGGGCTGCTGCTCCTTAGCGGGACGCTTGGTGGCAGCACGCTCAGCCTTGCGGGCCTCACGCTGCTCGGTGCGGGCGGCATCTTCGAAGATGCGGCTGTGGCTGAGGATGATGCGTTTGCTCTCCTTGTTGAACTCAATCACCTTGAAGGGAAGCTTCTCGCCCTGCTGAGCCTGGCTGCCGTCCTCCTTCACGAGGTGCTTGGGAGTAGCGAAGCCTTCCACACCGTACTCGAGCTGGATGACAGCACCCTTGTCGAGCATCTCGGTGATGGTGCCTTCGTGCACGCTGTCACGTGTGAACACGGTCTCGAAGACATCCCAAGGATTCTCCTCGAGCTGCTTGTGGCCGAGGCTGAGACGACGGTTCTCCTTGTCGATTTCGAGGACAACGACCTCGATTTCAGCACCGATGGAGGTGAACTCGCTGGGGTGCTTCACCTTCTTTGTCCAGCTGAGGTCGCTGATGTGGATGAGACCATCCACGCCCTCTTCGATCTCCACGAAGACACCGAAGTTGGTGAAGTTGCGTACGCGAGCGGTGTGCTTGCTGCCAACGGGGTATTTCACCTCGATGTTCTCCCACGGATCTTCCTTCAGCTGCTTGATGCCGAGAGACATCTTGCGCTCCTCGCGGTCGAGGGTCAGGATGACGGCTTCTACCTCGTCGCCCACCTTCATGAAGTCCTGAGCGCTGCGCAGGTGCTGGCTCCAAGACATCTCGCTGACATGGATGAGACCCTCCACGCCGGGAGCTACCTCGATGAATGCGCCGTAGTCGGCCATCACGACAACCTTACCCTTCACCTTGTCGCCAACCTTGAGGTTGGGATCAAGAGCATCCCAGGGATGCGGGGTGAGCTGCTTCAGACCGAGAGCGATGCGCTTCTTCTCCTCGTCGAAGTCGAGGATAACCACGTTGAGCTTCTGGTCGAGTTCCACGACCTCATGCGGATCGCTGACGCGGCCCCAGCTGAGGTCTGTGATGTGTACGAGACCATCCACGCCACCCAGGTCGATGAAGACACCGTAGGAGGTGATGTTCTTGACGGTACCCTCGAGCACCTGACCCTTCTCCAGCTTGGAGATGATCTCCTTCTTCTGCTGTTCGAGTTCGGCCTCGATGAGAGCCTTGTGGCTGACAACGACATTGCGGTAGTCCTGGTTGATCTTCACAATCTTGAACTCCATCGTCTTGCCTACGAATACGTCGTAGTCGCGGATGGGCTTCACGTCGATCTGGCTGCCGGGCAGGAAAGCCTCGATGCCGAAGACATCGACGATCATGCCACCCTTTGTGCGGCACTTGATGAAACCCTTGACGATTTCCTGGCTCTCCAGAGCGGCATTGACGCGCTCCCAGCTCTTGGCGGCGCGAGCCTTCTTGTGAGACAGAATAAGCTGACCTTTCTTGTCTTCCTGATTCTCGATGTAAACCTCTACCTTATCGCCTACCTTCAGGTCGGGATCGTAGCGGAATTCGTTGGCCGAGATGATACCATCGCTCTTGTAGCCGATGTTCACAACGACCTCGCGCTTGTTGATGCTGATGACCGTACCTTCTACGACATCGTGATCAGCAACGCCTGTCAGGCTCTTGTCGTAAGCCGCAGCCTGATCTTCGCGGCTTTGCTCAGTTTGAGCGGTGCCCTTCTCGTAACCTTCCCAATCGAAGTCCTCGAGGGGCTGAATGTTTGTTAAGTTTGACATAGGGTTAATTAAATAAAAATGAAATGTTTAAGAACGTTAGACTTTATGTTGTTTAGAAAGTCGGGCGCAAAGGTACGAAAAAAGTTTAGAGTTGATGGTTTAAAGTGTAAAGTTTTTGCGTTTTTAGCTTAATTTTTTTCAAATTATTTTGTTATGTTCAATGCATATACGGTTTTCACCCCTCTATAGAGACTACGCGTACCCTCTATAGAGACCTCGCGTAGTCTCTATAGAGGGTAGCACAAACTCTTTATAGATAGAACTTAATCCTCTGTCTTGGGTTCTGCCTTCTTGCGGCTGCGACGCTTGGGCTTCTCCTCCACGGGTTTCTGCACCTGCACGCCGGCGAGTTCGGGGTCGATCATGATACGTCCGCAGTACTCGCAGACGATGATTTTCTTGCGCATGCGGATGTCGAGCTGGCGCTGGGGCGGAATCTTGTTGAAGCAGCCGCCACAGGCATCACGCTGCACATACACCACGCCCAGTCCGTTGCGGGAGTTCTTGCGGATGCGCTTGAAGGCGCTGAGCAGACGGGGCTCGATGGTCAGCTCCAGGTTCTTGCTCTTCTCGCGCAGCTTCTCCTCCTCGGCACGTGTCTCAGAGATAATCTCATCGAGCTCGCTCTTCTTGATGTCGAGGTCAGTACGGCGCTCTGTGACGGTGTCAGAGCAGCGACGGATGTCCTCCTGCTTGCCTTCGATGGCGGCGGTAATCTCGCGCAGCTTCTTCTCGTTGAGCTGGTTGTCCAGCTGCAAGTACTCGATTTCCTTTGTCAGGTTCTCGTACTCGCGGTTGTTACGCACACTGCTGAGCTGGTTATTGTAGCGCTCGATGTTGGCGTTGTTGTCCTGGATAGCCACGCGGCGACGATCCATCTCGTCCTGCATGTTGGCGATGTCAGCCTGGATCTTCTCGATGCGGGTGGTGAGACCTTCGATCTCATCTTCCAGGTCCTGAACCTCCAAGGGCAGTTCGCCGCGGAGGGTCTTGATCTTGTCAATCTCCGAGAGCATGCTCTGGAGCTGGTACAGGTTCTTCAGCTTCTCCTCGATGCTAAGGTCCTGCGGGTCTTTTCTTGATTCTCTTGCCATTTTCTAATGTATAATTGATAATGTATAATGTATAATTCTCACTGTCAAAGTATATGGATGGGGTTGGTAACGACCTCCGTGTCATAGACGGGCAACTGGGGAGCCACCTCCTCGATGATGTCGCGGAAGATCTCGCGGGTGAACTGTTCGCTTTCGTAGTGGCCGAGCACCGCTATCTGCAGCTCCTGCTCATGGCCGAACCACACATGATAGTGCATCTCACCCGTGAGGAACGCATCAGCCTCGGCACGCAGTGCATCGGCCAACAGGAAGTCGCCAGCGCCGCCGCAGATGGCCACGCTCTGAATGGGACGCTCCAGGAGCTGGTTGTGCTGCAGGGCTTCCACGCCGAAGGCCTGCTTCACGCGCTGCAGGAAAGGTAGTGAGTCCTCCGCCTGCGGCAGGTAACCGATGATGCCGCTGCCAGCTTTCACCTGGCGTCCACCCGGCAACGTCACCGTCCGCGGTGCCATGAACTGCACGTCGATGAGTCCCAGCTTCTCGGCCATTTTGAAGTTCACGCCGTCCTCGGCATTGTCCAGATTCGTGTGGGCCGCATAGATGCAGAGGTCGTTCTGTATAGCCTTACGGATGCAGCGCTGCGCCATATCGGCGTCCGCCACCTGCTTCAGCCCACGGAAGAGCAGCGGGTGGTGACTCACGATGAGGTTACAACCCAGATCCACGGCCTCGGCGATGACCTCCTCGGTCACGTCCAGACACAATAAGGCCCCTGAAACCTCCGCCTCTGTCAATCCACATTGCAGGCCGGCATTGTCATAGTCTTCCTGCAAGGGCAGAGGCGCGAACTGTTCAAGGGCTGCAATGATTTCCTTGATTTTCACGTCTTGCACGTTTTTGCGGGTGCAAAGGTACGTAAATAAGTGAAAAGTGAAAAACGAAAAGTGAAAAATTGCCTCTCCGTTGAGAGTTTTTTACGTTTACCCTCACTTTTTATCCCTTTTCTGCCTTATAAATATAAATTAATGTGTACTTTTGCCCCCAAATAGCACTTTGAACATTTAACTTTTCATTTTTCACTTTTCACTTTTCACTTTTCATTATATCCCTCATGCTTACCCGTGCCATCCTCCGCTCCCTGTGTGCCCTCCTCGTCGGTTTCCTACTCGTCAGCAACCCCACTGAAATGACAGTGCTACTGGTGCAGATCATCGGCGGACTGTTTGTTCTCTCCGGCGTCCTCGCCTTCATCGGCTTCTTCGCCACCAAGAGCACAGCCAAGAAACTCGAGCAGCAACAGGGCATGAGCTTCCGTCCCGTCTTCCCCGTCGTGGGCATTGGCAGCCTGGCCTTCGGAGCCTGTCTGCTCGTGTGGCCTGCGATGTTCGTCAGCATCCTCATGTACGTCCTCGGCGTTCTCCTCTGCCTCATCGGCATCGGTCAGATTGCGAACCTCGTCAGCTATCGGCACTTCGCCCCCCTCTCCTGGTCGCTCTTCGTTCTGCCGCTGCTCATCATGGCAGCCGGCATTGTGGTGCTGTTCTATCCCATGGACGCGGCCTCCTTGCCCTTCACCATCCTCGGCGTCTCCTTCCTCGTCTATGGCGTGTGTGAGTTCATCATGGGCATCCGTTTCTACCGCCTCCACCGCCGCTACGAGGCCATCCTCGCAGAGCAGAGCGCCCGCGAGGCAGAAGCTATAGAGGTCGTGGACGACGACACGTCGATGCCTACCACCTCCGACACACCCGATGTACCCCTTGACATCACACGATAACACAGACAATCCTTATGATGATGAAACACCAACTCCTCACGTTCCTCACATTCTGCACCTTAGGCATCACTGCCACAGCGCAGAACAAGAGCTTCACGGTGGCCGCCATGAATGTCGATGGAATGCCCAAATCCATCAAGGTCGCCGGGATATACACCGTGAACCTGAACCCCGACGCCAAGGAAGCCGCCGGTGCCACCGCCATCGGCCAGAAGCTGGCCACCAAGGGCTACGACTATATCGCCGTCAGCGAGGATTTCAACTACAACGACCAGATTATGGAGCAGATTGGCGGCACCTATGCTGCCGGCACCCATCGCGGGAAGATCAATGCCAGCCTCGCCGCCATTGCCAACTACCTGGCCAAGAAGCCCCTCTTCGACACCGACGGTCTGAACCTCTTCTGGCGCAAGGATGCCGTGGGAGTGAATGCCGAGTACTGGACAGCCTGGAGCGACCACCACGGCTATGACAACGATGGTGCCGACGGCCTCATCAAGAAAGGCTTCCGCTACTACCTCGCCGACCTCGGCAACGGCCAGCTCGTGGATCTCTACATCCTCCACATGGATGCCGAGGTCAGCGATGGCGACCTTGCCGCTCGCGAGTCGCAGCTACGCCAGCTGGCCGACGACATTCTGCGCATCAACCCCAGTCGCCGTCCCAAGATTGTCATGGGCGACACCAACTGCCGCTACACGCGCGACCATCTGAAGGCCCTTTTCATTGATGTCATCAATGCCGACCCGCGCTACACCATCAAGGACGGCTGGGTGGAGAAATGCAAGAACAACACCTACCCCGCCTATGGCAGCAATGCCCTCATGGTCGATGCCCTCGGATATGTCGAAGGTGAAATTGTAGATAAGCTCTTCTACATCAACCCCAAGTACGGGATGCAACTCACGCTGAACCGCTTCTTTGTCGATACCGACTTCAACGGTGCCGACGGCGAGCCGCTGGCCGACCACTACCCCGTCGTTGGCAAGTTCGTGGCCAAGGGCACCCTCTACGACCCCGCTACCTACTGGAGCGGCAGCTATGACAACGACGCCTACCGCGCCTATGCCCAGGCCTACGATGCGCTGCTGCCCCTGACGCGCGCCACCCTCAAGAGCCCCCTCAAGGAAGAACTCGCCGCACTGCTCACCGAGCATGTCGATGCCGCTTCAGACATCACCGCCCGCATCGCGGCCTTCCGCCAACATCTGAAAGAGAACATGGCAGAGAACTACACCGAGGACGAGCAGACCAGCAAGCTCGCCAACCCCTCCTTCGAGCAGGGACAGCGTCTTGCTTCCGGCCATGTCGAGGGATGGACCGTCAACCCCGAAGCCATGGAGGCCTTCACCTCCGGTGTCGTAGATAACGACGAGGGGGCTGCCGTGCGCGACTTCACGCTGCGCGACGGCAACTACATCTTCAACACGTGGGGTGGCAGACCCGCCGCCGGCTTCTACTGCCGCCAGGAGGTCACCCTCACCGCAGGCTGGTACCGTCTTGAAGGCACCATTGCCACAGACAGCGGCTTTAACGCCAGCCTCCGCTTCGGCGACGCACGCCTCTCCTCCGGTCCGCGCTACGACCGCCACGCAGGCTGCCGCCTGGAGCTCATCACCTACCACCCCGGTGGCAAGGTCATCATCGGAGCAGAGTCCGCAGATTGGTTCGAGGCCGACGACTTCCGTCTCTATCGCTACAAAGCCATCCCCACAGCCATTGAGAGCATCGAAGCCGACGACCCCTCAACCCTCCGCTCGGCCCAACGGGACGCTCCATACTTGGAGAACGCTCAGCCCTCAACCATCTACGACCTCTCCGGCCGCCGCCTCTCCTACCCCCGCCCTGGCCTCAACATCATCCGCAACGCCAACGGCACCACACAGAAAGTCCTCATCAAGTAACCCCTCTCTCTTACATACGACAAGAGGGGGCAAAATACAGATGCTACATTTTTACAACGAATTGGACAAATTAGACGAATTCTTTAAATGGCTGTCTAAGAAGCCCCTCGATAATTCGTAAAATTAGCCTAATTCGTTGTGGAGAACAAGAAAGAGGCTGTGTCATGTATTTTGACACAGCCTCTTGTTCTTATTGATAGGTATGAGTACCTGAGTTCGATGGATGTTGTACGATTAGTATTCGTCATCTGAGCCATTGCCCCAGATGTCCCAATCGCCAGAATCTTTAGTGTCACTATACATTCCGCCATCAGTATCCCCACCGAAAATAATGTCTGTAACATCACCAGATGAGTGGGCAGATGCTATCAGCAGATGCTCATTGGAATGCAAGAGCATAACAGATGTCACGGGGCTAATATATTGCTTTTTCATAATTCAAGAATTTGAGTTTAGAGTTAGAGAATAATCACAATTCCCTGACTCCCCCTCTCTAAGGAGGGGAAGTCGGGGGTGATTTTGTTTATTTTACCAAAACTTTCTTGCCATTGATGATGTTTACACCCCTCTGGGCCTTGTTGAGGCGTTGGCCGGCGAGGTTGAATACATCTTCCTCTTCATCACCAATACCGTTGACATCGTTGATGCGAGTAGCAATACCGTCAATGAACAAGTTAGCTTTTACATCGCCACTAGCCTTCTTCTGGAAATATGCGCGGAAGGGTTTTGCAGAGTCCGTACCATTGGAACGGAAAATCTGTTGAACACCAGCCTTTGTTGCGATGAAATAGTCACCAGCCCCAAATGTTGTGTTATCATAGACTCCTAAATAGTCGAAGTTCGTACCGGTGGCAACGGGCGTTGATGCGGGAGCGTCTATAATCACACCTGCAATAATATTCTCCGTTGTTGCAGAGGTCGCCTTCACAAGCACAGGGATATTAGCAGTAATAGTTCCTGCGCCACGTGTGGTGAAGGTAAGATCTGCGGAATTGACATCTGCAGAATTCTCACTATAATCATATACTACAGAACTTGAGCCGAAGACAGCCTGTACTTGGACTGCTGTAAGGTCAAACGGTAGAACGACAGTGTTATAACCTACTTTGATAGCTCGTTGTAAGGTTACAGTTGCCAACTCGCCATCATTGGAAGAAATGGTAGAAGCCATATCGTTGGCATCAGAGAGGGTAATAGGAGTTGACTTGTCAGCATCAGAAAGGAGTTCTGCATCAGCCAGAGAAACCCAATTCCATTGTGCCGTCGTTGTTGCTGCAATGGTTATGGTCACTTCAGTATCATCAGCATCTACTGTAAAGGCAAGGAAACGCCACTGCCAACCATAACCATTATTACTATTCGCAAATGTGCCAGAACCAAAGTTGGCAGCACCACTTATATCAATACCCTTAGAAGAAGCGCCAAAATTGGGTAACGCTACTTCATTTGCATCAACATTCGTTGAGATGGTGCCACTGACAGAACCAGATGCACGAGCTGCAACCTTGATAACATAATTACCGGCTGGCAGCGTAGCGGTTTTAGTATATGAGACAGAGAATCCTGTCGCAGATCCCCAACCATTAACGCCCTGCTCGTAGTAATCACGCGTCGTTGCGCTCCAGTGTTCGTTATTCTTTGTTTGAGGCGTATCAGCAGCACCGCCAGATGTAGCAGTTCCTGTCCATGTGGAGAAGTCGCCAATCTTACCTGTCAGGGAATATGTATAATTTGCGGATACATAGTCTGCGATAGCTACACGCACAAGATTTGAATTTGATGTCAACGTTGCTGACGTAGAAGCCGCAGTGGTGGGAACAGTTAAGGACAAACCAGTATAGATGGATGTATTAATCACATCTGCCTCGTTCTTTACGGTAGCCATTCCTGCTACATATGTATTCCAACGGGCAACGCCGTTCTTAAAGGTCGTCGTCAGAGCTGTCAAGTCTTCTGTTGCTGTCTCAAATTTTTCCTGAGTCTCGTCATCTTCCACAACGCTCTTTGGATAAGTCGTTGTTACAGCCGTAGAAAGGTTGCTGCGGTCTGTACCTCCGACATTGGTATAGGTTGCATTGTCAAGTGCATCTTCTGCAGCGGCTAAAGCCTGCTCGTACTCATCACGATAGACTGCCAAGGCATCCTCACCAAAATACTTAATCTTGAAGTCACGGAAGATAGTCCATTTATCGGTTGCACCACCGGTGTCTGATCGAGTATCCTCAGCAGTATCTTCATTCTTGAAACCAATCCTAACATCGGTTGCAGCGTCAAGAGTAATCTTCAACGAATTCAGATACAGACCTGCATCAAACGAATTTGCGGCGTCAGTCATAGAATTCTCTCCATTCGTGATAGGAAGAACAAGTACCTGGTTGCTATTAGCATAAAGATAAGTATGATAAGTTCCAGCACGATGGAATGCACTTACCTCAATATTATAATTACCTGCAGGCAATTCAGGAGCAATCTGGTAGAAATCAAAATTCGCACCCCAGAATTCTGAGCAACGTCCATTGTACTTTGGATATGCAGGGTTTGTATTACTTGCAATAGTCCACAAGCTAAGACCACCAGTCTCACGCATTGCAGCATTAAAGAGCATGGCATCGGTCATGTCAAGATATTCACCTTTAACAATGCTAACAGAACCTGCAAAAGCGCTACCAGCCTTGCGAACGTTTGTAATGGCTGTTTCAATCGCAGAGGCTGTAGTAGCTGCATCTGCCGCCGTCTGCTGCGTGCTGCAAGCCGAGACCAAAGTTGAAGTTGCAGTACCGCCTTCATCAGTAAACTTCGTTGTCTGATCTTTCAGTGCCAAGACATTCGTTTTTGCTGTGAGGAAACGAGAATATGCAGGGGCAATTTGCTCTTTTGCTTCAGTAACAGCTGCAGCAAGTGCATCATAATCGCTCTTTGCTAGAGTTGACTGCAAAGTATTCTTCAATGATGTCAAATTAGAATAAACAGCGGTTGGAACTGTTTCCTCAGCGGGAATTGTACCAATCAGTTCATTTGCATACTCTGTGGTAACGACATCATTGCCATGATATTTCAATTTGAAGTAGTTGAAAAGAGTCCAGTCATTGTCAATCTTTGTTGTCTTCTTCAGGCCCAAAGTGAGAGTCCCGTTATCAACATAGACATAGAGTGGGTCAGAAACAATCGCCCCATTGTAGAGAAGGTCTGAACCTGTACCTGCATTATTACCATGAACTGCTGGCAGGGCGTTAGGCACAGGAACTTCAATGCCGTTTGCGTATAAGATAGCATTCTTTGTGTCACCATCGGTGGTTTCATTTCCACCAGCTCGATAATACGCGTTTACAGTTAATGCATATTTACCAGGCTTTAATCCTGTAACGGTTTGATGGATATCAAAGTTCGTATTGAAGTATTCGTAGGCGAAGTGAGGATTATTACCTACAACACTAGGCACTGTATTCCAGTAGTTATACATATGTTGGTTGTTACGCATCAGTGTTGCATAAGGAATATAGAAGGTTGCATCAACAGGGGATGCATTTGTTGCGGCATCCAACGTACTCACCTTTGTTTCAAGAGCGGTAGCTGCTGCTGTCTCATGATCTGAAAGGCTTTCTAACTGCCATTTAGCATTGTTGGAAGTAGCATTTTCCAAAGTAATATCAGCACCTGAAGCGCCTGCGGTAAGATATTTATTTGCAGAAGTCTTAATGTAGTACTCACCTGCTGTTCCTGTGGGTTCAAAGACAAATGCAGTTCTGCCGCCATCGGTATATTCACCTCCTAAGAAGTGACTTGCGCCACCATTTGTTACATGCGTATCAATGGAATAACCGCCATCTGCAGCTGCAATCTTCACTGCATAACCCAAACTACTTGTAACGGCACGAGTTCCCCAATCATTTCCAGAGCAGAAATACTCACCATTTCCAGTGTTCTTGAGGTAATATGATCCAGTAATACCTGCATTATCAACCTTGTAAAGAGCTGCTGGGCCCATAACAAACCAGGAATTGTCGTTTGCACTGTGTACGCCCTTACAACCAATTGAGATCGTTTGCTCACTTGCCAATGTGAACTCAACCGTGTTCATGTAATAACCATTAGCAAACTGGTCTGCTGCACCATTTTGGTTTCCAGGATAGCTGCCTAATGGAATACCACCTAATGACCAGACTTTCTTCTCTGTTGTGCCGGCAAAGATAACGGCATCTGAAACCGATGGATTCGTATTCCAAGCAGCACCTTTTCGATAGAAGGCGTAGCATTGGAATACATAGTTACCTGCGGGAAGAGTAACTTCCTGAGACATCTCATAAGCTGTCGTTCCATGTCCACGCCAAGTCTCATAGCAACTCACGCCACTATGGGTAGCCTTTCCCCAGTTATTATCCGAGGCACCTGTACGTGTGTGAGTCGTCCATTGCTCGTCCATGTTGCCATGAGCAATTGTTTGGGCTGTTTGCGCCCACGACCCGACCGAGCACAATAGTGCTACGGCCATAGCCAATAAAGTCTTTCGTTTCATTTGATTGATAGTTAATTAATTATTGTTTAAAAGTTGTTAGTCAGCGTAGCGTCAGAGACGCTCATATATAGTTAATGTACGCGCGCGAGAGGGCACAAATCATACAAAAACGCTACAAAGGTACTAAAAAATCAAAAAGGAGGGCGCTCCGGATGGTTAAAGAAGGTTAAAGCAGCGAATTTGTTGTCAAGGCCCACTAATGGAGCCCTCCTATTGGCCTGGAATAGGCACAAGAATCTATGCCGCAACCATCTCGCGGCCCAGTTTGTGGATGTGAGCCATAATCTCCTTCTCACGCTCCTTGGATGGCTTCTTGAAACCATTGATGTAATTGCGCAAAAGCGTAGGATTAATGCCCAGAGAACGAGCGAACTCCGCAACATTGATTTCTTTATGCGTCAGAAAGAAGCGCTGCATTGCGCTCGGCTCAGCATCGTCGTATGCAAAACTCTCGAAACTGATGTCCTCATCGAGGTTGCGCCAATGGATGCCACTATAACCGAAGCTATAGCTGTTGCGCTCCTGCTCGCCGGCCTCCCTGAGTTTGGGGTACCATAGCAATGACTGACGGTACTCTCGCCCGTCCTCATCCAAACCATAGATATACTCTGCGTCAAACCAAATCTTTTTGATCTTCATAACCTACCTCCTTTTATTTATTAAAAACATGTATGTGCAGGGGCTCATGTTCTCTGCTGTAGAAGAAGAACGAGAATCCAAAGAATCTGAATACTTCTGGCATCGTTTACTGCTTTTAGGTTCATCTTTCGCTGCAAAGATGGGAATTATTTCCGATACCTCCAAAGAAAATCTCTTTTTTTGCATCATGCGGCATAATATAATCAAAAAAAGTTTTGCGGGAAACCCTACGAACCCTACGCACATTTCGTAGGGTTCGTAGGGTTTTTCGCAAAAATAATTTTTTGAGGAGGAGAGAGGGTGGAGATTTGTGCGTAGGGTTCGTAGGGTTTTTCACGAAACTTTTTTGTGAGGAGAAGGAAGGGCATTGGGCAGCCTGTGGACGAAACTCGAGAAGCCTATAGGCTTTCGGGCAAAAGGGTATAGGGTTCTGGGCGACACCCTAGGGGTGTTGAGTGGTTCACCTTGGTGATCCACCCAACGCACCTTGCTCCTTCGCCCGGAAGACCAAGGTCTTCTTCCAATAAGACCATGCTCTTTCGGCGTGAAGACCTTGCTCTTCACGCATGAAGGTCTTGTCCTTATGCCATGAAGGACCAGTCCTTATGCGCTGAAGGTCTAGTCCTTATGAAACGGGTTACAATATGTTGTTTACTCTTAGCAACTCATCCGGCGTTAGAACTTCTATATTGGAATGAGAGAAGTCCTTCTTATTTCTGTCGAGCCTTGTCAAAGTCGAAATCAGCAGGTAGGGGGGTAATGTCCTTCACCGGCTCAAGCATGTCGGCAGAGAGGATGAGGTCGTCTTGGGTTATCTGAAGCCTTTTGCCCTTCTTGTCCGCCTTAGCCTCCTCTTTTACAGCCTCATACAGATGGTCGGCGAGCCACTTCTTGTTGCTTGCTGTTAGCGAAAGGCTCTGGATATAAGACCAAAGGCTATTAAGAGATAACGCGTTCATAACAGTTGTGGTTCTTGCTATTGTTAATACTTAGTGATTTGATATCGCTGATCATTTATTCTTTGTTTTCGTCTGCAAAATAACAAACTTATTCTGATTCAGCCAAATTTTTCGCGGTTTATTAGATTGTCGTAGCACATTATCACCCTCTGAACCACAACAGCCACAGCTCAACATGACGTTGAACTGCAGCTGTTAGGGTTGCAATTGTTGAACGGTTCTTAACCGCTCAACAATTATTCGTCATCACTGCTCCAGACATTCCAGGAACCGGAGGACTTGGTACCAGCCTCGCCAGAAGTAACGTCATCACCTTTGGTAAGGCCTTCAGCATTACTAGTGCTCTTGACACTGTTTGCGATGATGTTAGCTGCTTCTACTACAACCATACTAGTAGAGGGCGCAATGTATTTTTTCTTTTCCATAATCAGAAAATTTGTTATTTAGAGATTATTACTTAACAAGTACTTTTTTTCCATTGATAATGTTGATGCCCTTCGTTGGTTTGCTTATGCGCTGACCTGCGAGGTTGTAAATGGCAGCATTGTCATTTGTCAATTGCTCTTTGTCCATTGACTTGATACAAGTCTCATCACCAAAGTTCATTATAATGGTATTGCCTTTGACATAAGAAGCGTCGTCCAAATCGAAGTATGCCCGGAAGGCACTAATCATCACTGCATCACCTGTAACCTTATGGAGTTCATTATCATCAGCACCTACAATATAATAGAAGTGGCTTCCCGTTGAGACAGGTACCCCTTGACGGGCATAAACACCCTGCATGGGAACATCTGCACCTGCAGTCTTGCTGCCTGTAGCGGCAGATTCACGTGCGCCAATAATTTCTGTAAGGGTGCTCTCGTTCTTCACTAATATTGGACTATCATTTGCCGGAGTGGCATCTTCAAAGAACAGAACTCCTTCGCCATCCAACTTAGAGGGTAACATCTTTGCAGTAAAAGTCGTCGTTGGTACGAAGGGCAACATAAGAGTACTCCATTTATCTGCTGTAATCGTGCGATAGAGTTTAGCTGCTGTTGCGGCATACTCCCCAACGGGGGGCGTGAAGTCATGACCATCATATAGTACCATGTTAGCGATGGTTCCACTGACGAGGTTGTTGTTAATCTGTGTACCCGCTGCACCATTGATAGCTGCATCAGAGGTGATGACGGCATTGGGATTAGAGAGGATGATGTCGGCTGTCACTACGCTCGAATTGCCTGTATTGTTGACATCAATGTTCTCAGTGATAATGCTCATAGATTCAGTATAATCTGTAGAAGGAGCATTCAGATGTGTGCAATAGAGATGCACATCGTCAATAGGCATCCAACTACCACTTCCTGTTTTTCCAGAGGCATCAGTTACGAAGTTAATAACCAAGTCACCATCTTCTGCGAGAGTTCCTGTAGCTGTTATCCATTGCCAGTTGTGTCCAAGTTCATTTGTAGTAAAACCTCCAAGAGCACTATACGGCATCTGCACGCCATTCATATTTATCTCAGATGCTGCGCTCTGTGCGTCGCCAACTCCCGTCAGCGTAGCACCACTGGTTCCTGCAATCTGCGGTGTGATCTTGCATCCTGCGGCAGCACGCGCAGCAGCCACTACCTTATATGTACCAGCGGGCATATTGCTCAGTGTGCATGTCATGGTGCCACTTTCTGTTCTTTCCATGAAGTTATTCACAACGGAGCTGCTACGCCAACTGCGAGCCAAATCTGTAACTCGTTTGCCACCAGTCCAACCTGCAAGATCGGTCTCAAATTCGCCATTAATGAGAGAAGTGATATCGCCTTTATTCTCGAGAATCGTCTTAGTATTTAAATTATAATAAGTCATTGATATAGGACCAATAACCAAACATGCATCATCCGTATAATCGGGTTTTTCTATTGTAAGGTTTAGGTCTGTGTTACCATCAAGATATACATAAACGGTATTTGGAGCATAATTACCATCCAAAGAAGATAGTTGTCCCGCCCATTCGCGATTAATAGTCCAACTCGGATCTGCGGTTTTGTGCGCAGCAAACATCTCCTCTGCATTCATAATGCGAACCTTTTGACCATTGGCCTCCAGATAACTGGATCCGATATTGCCATAAGTCTCATATAATGTAGCTTCTGAATTCCTGTTCTGTCTGCGGTCAAAGCCCTGCATTTCCAACTTGTAGATACCTGCGGGCAAGTTTGACTTAGAAACGGTATATGTATAGTAGCCCGTATTTTTCCATAGGCTTGCATAAGGTGAGGGATCATAAGAAGGATAGCCGGCATTCGTACGTTGTGTTCCAGTCCATGTCCACCCATCCCCTTTGGAATTGTTGGATGAAACTGCATTAATCAATGCTGTCTTATCTACAGAAGCATAGTTAGCATCTAAATAAGTATCGAAATCTCCAGCTGTTATGGAAATGCCAGATGCTGTAATAACTGCGGTCTTGTTGTCCGCAGGATAGGCATTAACGATGGCATCGTGTTCTGCCTTTGTCATGATAGTCCATTTGGTGGCGTTTGTAGCAGCTGTGACAGGAACATCCAGCACGCTGTTGTCGTGCTTTATCCATACAGCCTTTGCTGCATCCTGCAGATACACCTTGCCGTCACCTGCATCTGTGAATGCCATCAGTCTGTCGTCGCCCTTACCTGCAGCTCCATCAGTATATAACCAACAATCTGAATGGGTACTCTTGTCAAAGAACAAATATGTATCAGCCTGATCCACAAATGAAATCAATCCAGTTGCAGCTGTCCAGGTGAAAGGAACGCCATATTTGTCCACAACAGCACGAGTTCCCCAATTTTTACCTTTGCCCAAAAATAGTTTATTGGTGGCATCATACAGATAATAGGTACCATCAAGAACAAATGGAGAAATAGTAATGGTACTTGTTGAACTACACTTGAAGTATATTTTTCCGGCCTCAAGTACTATCGTTGAGGATCCTGATGCTGCTATTCCCACATTCGCAGTTTCATCTGCATCATCACTTTTATCCTGTGTGTAACAAAAAGTTATCGCTGCAGTGGAAGCCACCTTATAAATGCCAGCATTCTCAATAGTGACCTCATACCATGTATTTTCAGAGGCGCTACCACCACTGGAGAAAGAAACAGACGCATCAGGATTATAAACTTCTACTGCATTACCATAATAAGTCAGACGAAGATTATCGAACGAGACCCAATTGGCTGTGGTGCTGACGGTTTTAACACCAGTTCGGAGCGTTCCACCTGTTACAACACAATCCACACTGTAGTTGCCACGTGTACTTACAGCAGTCTGCCCGTTTTGAGTAGCTGCGGCATAGAGATATGCGCCCGTAATTTCTTCCGGGTCTGTTTGCTGAGTGGCTTCTACTGCCATTGTGACACGATACTTTCCATTTGGTAGCCTTGTGATGTTGTTATACTCGTCAAAGTCATTTAGATGCCAGTTATTCCCGACTTTGGTTCCATTTCCCGTTGCTGAGTTTCCTGCCCATATCTCGTAAAAAGAGGATACATAATAAGATTGAACAGTACTATTGTGAGAGAAAGTTCCAGACCATCCTCCATGGCTATATTCTTTCCATGTATCGTTCTCGTATCTGATATACCATTCACCATCAGGATTAGTTACCTTAAATGTTGCATCAACAGGATTAGCACTTGTTGCAGTATTAAGGGTTTCTTCTCGTGTTGTTTTGGAAATCAGTAGCCAATAGAATTGATTATCATCTGAAAAGGCCTCCAATTCGACTTTATGTCCAGTATTAACGTCAGCAGCATAAGAACGGAGATAGGACTGCGTAGAGTTATTCTTTATTTTGTATACATTTGTATATCCATCCAAAGATACGGTCTCAAATGTCCACTTAAGATTAGGATCTGTTGTCACTGTGAGACTGGTTGCAGGGTCAGTGTCTGTATATGCTCCACCTGAGAGCCATTTAGAGGCATTAACACCAGCCATATGCAAATTATAGGCATCTGCACTTCCACTAATAGTAATGACCTTACCTGCACCATCTGTGGCCATATGAGTACCCCACCAACAGCTTTGAGTCATAAATCTGCCAGAACCGATGTTGTACAAATAATAATCTCCTGATGCAACGGTCGAGCCTGCCGTCCATCCATAAGCCCACGACGCAGCCGAGCACAATAGTGCTACGGCTGAAACCAATAAAGTTTTTAGTTTCATTTATGTTAATTAATTATTGTTAGTTATCTAAATAACGTGCAAAAGTAGGGAGATTTTAGGTTCTGACAAAAGAAAAACGGTAAATTTGAGGGTTTTTACCGAAAATTCAGACCTAAATCAATGGGAGGGAAGGGAAATTGGACTTTAAAGGAACATTAGAAATGAAGAATGAAGAAGGCTGCGATTAAGCGAGAGGAGAGTCAAGCTCGCTTGAACTATCCCGAGCGTGAGCAGGCTCGACCGAAGGTCAATGAAGAATGAAGAATAAGAGTTACTAGTGAGAAATGATAAATAAGAAGAGATAAATAAGAAGTGAAACTTGAAACATTGAATACATCTGCAATAGTATCTTTCTCTGTGACCTTTGCCTAAGCCAAAACCTGCGTAGCGTTTTGGCTGGCTCTCCGTACAAAAGAATGCAAGAGGAAAGGCCTTTGTTCCTCAGCGCCTCTGTGGTTAAAAGACTCGAGGACAAGGAAAATGAAGAATGAAGAATTGAAAGTTTCTAATGACAAATGACGAGTGACGAGTGACGAATGCCCCTGGCATGGTTTTAAAACACGGAGGCACAGAGGAACAAAGACAAGTCCTGTTGTCATCAGAATGCAAGAGGAAAGGCCTTTGTTCCTCGGCGCCTCTGTGGTTAAATAAACTATAAGTAGGAACAAAGAAACTGCCGCCAGGCAGGGGTGCTTGGCGGCAGTGGATTATCCTTGAAGGAGGGGATTAGAGCTTGTCGTTGGAGCCGAGAACATTCACAATCTTGTGGATGTACATCTTCTTCATGCTCTCGCGAGCGGGCTTAAGATACTGACGCGGATCGAAGTGGCTGGGGTTCTCAGCGAGGTACTTGCGGATGGCAGCAGTCATAGCCAGGCGGCTGTCGGAGTCGATGTTGATCTTGCAGACAGCGCTCTTGCTGGCTTCACGCAGCTGCTCCTCGGGGATACCTACTGCATCGGGCAGCTTGCCACCATACTTGTTGATGGTGTCCACCTCTTCCTGAGGCACGGAGCTGGAGCCGTGGAGCACGATGGGGAAGCCGGGGATGCGCTTCTCAATCTCATGCAGGATGTTGAAAGCGAGGGGAGGAGGCACGAGTTTGCCGGTCTTCGGGTCACGGGTGCACTGCTCAGGGGTGAACTTGTAAGCGCCGTGGCTGGTGCCGATGGAAATGGCGAGGCTATCGCAACCGCTACGCTTACTAAAGTCTTCCACTTCCTCGGGACGGGTGTAGTGGCTAACAGCGCTACTGACCTCGTCCTCAACACCGGCGAGCACGCCGAGCTCTGCCTCGACAGTGACGTCATACTTGTGAGCATACTCCACAACCTTCTTGGTGATGGCGATGTTCTCCTCGTAGGGGAGAGCGGAACCGTCGAACATCACGCTGGAGAAACCATTGTCGATGCACTCCTTGCAAAGCTCGAAGCTATCGCCGTGGTCCAGGTGAAGCACGATCTGAGGATTGGGGCAGCCCAGTTCCTTGGCATATTCCACAGCACCCTGTGCCATGTAGCGGAGGATGGTGCCGTTGGCGTAGTTGCGAGCGCCCTTGCTGACCTGCATGATGACAGGAGACTTGGTCTCCACGGCAGCCTGCACGATAGCCTGCATCTGCTCCATGGTGTTGAAGTTGAAGGCGGGGATGGCATAGCCACCAGCGACAGCCTTCTTGAACATTTCGCGGGTGTTAACAAGACCCAGTTCTTTGTAACTTGTCATTTTGATTTACGATTTAAAGATTTACAATTTACTATTTAATTCTCTTTATCTTGTTGCAATGATTGCGCATTGGCAGGAACCTGTGTTCTTCAAGCGGCCGCAAAGGTAGTGAAAAAACATGAAATGAAGGATGTGTAATCCTTATTATTTTTCATTTATTATTTATTATTAGGACTTATGGGTCCAATAGGGTCTATTATTGTTTCTTCACATAGTAGGTGACTACGGGAAGGTGGTCGGAGTAGCCGTCGAGCCAGACACCGCCGGCATGGGTGCGCTTGGGGTTGCCCTTGTACTTGCCGCCCTCCTGGAACAGGTAGTCACGGATGAAGATGTCTGCCTTGTAGAAGGTGAGGCTGTTGTACTCCTTGGTCTTCTTGATGTCGAGGCAGTTCTGGGACATGACGATCTGGTCGAAGAGGTTCCACTTGCCATCGTACTTGAGCGTGCCGTGACCATCGAGGAGGATTTGCCACCAGGGGTTGAAGAGCTCGCCGGCCTTGACATCCTCCATCTTACGGCGTGCGCCGAGGGACTTGGCCATCGAGGGACTGAAGGGGTCGTCGTTCATATCGCCCATGATGAAGATCTTCATGCGTGGGTTGGCCTTGTAGATGCTGTCCTTCTCGGCACGCACCTGTTCGCCGGCCCACTCACGCAGCGGCGAGCCGCCAAAGCGGCTGGGCCAGTGGCAGACGATGACGGTGACGCTGTCGCCGGCGAGAACGCCCTGCACGGTGAGGAAGCCACGCGTGGGACGCTCGTTGACATCTTTCTTGAGGACATAGGGCTGCAGCCACTGCTTGGCGGGGGTGAAGAAGCGGGGGTTGTAGAGAAGGCCGCAATCTACACCACGCTGGTCGGGACCTTCGATGTGCACGAAGCGCATGCCACGACGTGCCAGCTGCTCCTGAGCGCAGAGGTCTCGCAGGCAGCGGGCGTTCTCCACCTCGCTGACGCCGATGATGGCGCAGCCTGTGCGCAGGCGGTCGGTGCCAAGCTCATAGAGCACCTGCGCCATGTTCTTCAGCTTATGGCGGTACTTGAGGTCGGTCCATTTGTTGGCGCCGTCGGGGAGGTACTCATAGTCGTTCTTGCCTTCATCGTGCTGGGTGTCGAAGAGGTTCTCCAGGTTGTAGAAGCCGATGGCATACATGCCGATGCGGGCATTCTGGGCGAAGGCGGGAAGGGAGCACAAGAGGAAGAAGATTATAAAGATTCTTTTCATTCTCGTTATTACGTTATTTCGTCATTACGTTATTTCGACATTTCGACATCTCGTTATTGCGTTATTCCGACCTTGTCGTTATCAGGGGTGGGTGCTTTAATTCAACCAGAGTCCTTCGGAGTATTCGGCTTCTACGCGCTTCTCGATGTCGTCGGGCAGGTTGTGAAAGAAGTCGATGCCCGTGAGGATCTCCAGCTCATCGATGCTCCGCACCTGATGGTTTGTGCTGAAGATGGTCTTCGGGATTTCATAAGTGTCCTCATAACCGTAGTCGCGCTGTTCCATCCAGAAGCCGATGGAGTTGTAGGTGGTTCCCTTGACACGCAGGAGTGCCATAAAGTAGTGGGTAGGCACTGCCACGTTGGTGCCATTGGAGCGCGGTGCCATGTCCATGATGTCGCCGTCATCATCGATGTAGCCGCCTTTGACCACATAGAGGGTGTCGGCGAACGAGGTGTTGCGCCCCTTGTCCTGCACAATACCCTCGAGACGAGCCCAGTAGGGCGCATTGAAGGCATCAATCTGCGGACTGATGTTGGACATATAGAAGGTCTGCTCATTGGCCTCACGCGAGAAGAGACGGTCGGCAGAGGCTACCAGGTGGCCGCGGCTGTAGTGCTGTCCACGGGAGCCGTTGAAAGACTGTGTCCCAATCCACATGTTGCGCGGTAGCTTGGGGTCGTCGGCGAAGGGCTCATCGCTGCGCGACACCATCTTTGGACGCGTGTCACCGTCAAAGCGGAAGGCAACCCAACGGGAGTGCATTCGCTTGGGGTCGTACTCCAAGCAATAGTTCATCACCTCATGGCCGTTGAACTCCACGGTGTGTGCGACAAAGGTGTTACCCGACTTGCGGGCCGGAACCTCGATGCGCTCGTCGTAGGGCGTGGTGACAATGGCTCCGGCGGCCTTGCCCGAGCTGCGCCATTGCACATCGCTGGGCATCTCGTAGGGGTCGTCTTTGCACGCCGTGAAGGCCACGGGGATGGCGAGGATGGCAAGCGCCAGCAGACGGAAGGATATACGATAGGCGTTCATAGTGATTATTCTACCTTTGTGATGGTGACGTCGTCGATGAGCAAGTCTGCACCCACGGACTTCATGTTACGGAAGAAGGGGGCGATGATGTAGAAGGTATCGTCGTTGGACGGTTCCAGCGTGAACGTGAAGGTGAAGCTCTCCCACTGAGTCCCGAGGGTGTGGGTAATAGCCTTGCCTTCGCCATCACGTTCGATGCGCTCTTTCTCCTCGCCGGTGACGACGCATCCCAGACGCAGGGCTGCACTGCTCACACCGGGAGCAGCCTTTGCCATGCAGGAGATGCTGTAGGTGCCAGCCTCAAAGGCCATAGCCTTATAGGCGAGGGAGCGGCTGATGGCCGTGGTGCCCTTGACGAGGCAGGAGTAAGGAGCAGAGTAGGCGTCCTCGCTGCGCTCGATGTCGGCATCGCCCACAGCGGTGTCATCCTGCCAGCCCGTGGGCTTCACGCCTGCGGCATCCCACTCGCTGAAGTCGCCGTTGACGAAGTCTTCCCATGTGGTGCCGTTGTAGCCCTTCTCGCCGAAGCCTGTCACCTTGAAGTTCTTAATCTCCCAAGTGCCCGCAGAAGCGGTGGTGCTGGTGTATTGGTAGGCTATCTGCACCTTCTTGCCCACAAACTGCGAGAGGTTGATGTTGGCAATCGTGGCGAAAGTGCCGTTGGGCCATTCATCAACAGAGAGCTCGGTCCACTCCTGCTCGTCGTCAGCCTTGGCGAACACGGCACACTGTGTGGAAGCATCGACATTGAACTTGCTGCAGTAGTTGTCAAAAGTGAGGTAGGCCTCGGTGGCCTTCTTCAGGTTGATGAGCGGGGAGATTAGCCAACCCTCGGAATCCTGACAGGCACCGCTGACATAGCCGGAAGCCTTTGCGCAGTGGTAGTTCTTGTCACCGGTCCATACATAGGAGGAAGAGCCCGGCAGTTTGACATTATTGACGGTGAAGTCGCCTAAGCTGCCATCCAAGGCATCCTCGAAGAAGGTGACATCACCCAGGATATCAACGGACTCACCACCGCTACTGGTGTTGGTGGTGGAGAGGAGCTTGCTCTTGTTCTGGTCGAACTCCAATGTACCATTGTAGTTCTTCACCGTTCCCTGCACAACAACCACGTCGCCGATGGCCACCTGATCGTTGGATGTGAACTTCTCGCCATTGAGGCCCAGTCCGCGATAGACATAGAACTGCTCCGTGGTCTTGCCGTTGTCGGAGATATAATAGGAGAGATTGCCGAAGTCGGGATTCAGGTCGTTCTTCACCTGTGAGACAATGCCCTTGACAACCACTTCCTGCGACATCGAAGCACCGGATTCAAGGTTGGCAACCGCCTGCATGAGACCGGCCACATTATAGGGATCAGCTACGGTGCCGCTGCCAGAGGGCAGGATGATGACTTCCTCTTCTTCTTCGATGTCGCCGGCATTGATGCCATAAGGTTCGGGGACATCCACGCACGCAGTCAGTACGAAGCCTGCCAGCAGCCAGAAAATGGAAAAATACTTTTTCATATCTTTGATGTTTTTCTTATTTTCAATCTTTCAATGTTTCAATCTTTACTTCGTTGACTTTTGTCACGACTCGGCCATTTAAGAGCAAGCTCTTATGGCTCTCGCTGCTCCAAAAGTTCAATCTCCCAATACCTCCAAGTCGGCCAGGCTGCGCATCTGGAACTGCCAGTCAGAGCCGTAGTAAGTGAGGATTCCCGTTATGCGCACACGGCCAGAAGGGATGACGGCGTTGGAAATCTCGTTGCGCGTGGAAGTGCGCACCAGCACGGACTTCTTGCCCACCTTGAAAGTACGGTTGCGGGCATAGCCGGCATCGTAGCCATTGAGAGGATCCTCGGTTTCCGAAACGTTGGGGGCAAAGATGCGCTCACCGTCAGCCTCGGAGAAGGTTCCTTCCATCGTAGCCAGCATCGGCGTGTTGTTGACGTTCTTGTTGCCATCGTTGCCCAGCCATGTAGCATCCACAGCCTTGGGCGTCAGCAGTTTGCTCTTGACAGCCTCATCCGGCCCCTGCACCAGCTGCACATGAGTGCGGCAGTCCTGCAGGAGCATCACACCCAGACGCATATTGCCGGCACTGGTCTTGTACGGTGTACCGATGGTGGGGACATAGCCGTAGTTGCCAATCCAGAGCCCCTTGAGGTTCACGCGCACCGTGCAGCCTACTGGGAAGAAGGAGTAGAGGTTCGTGCACTTGATGCTCAAGTAGATGCTCTGCACCGCACCGTCAGGAGTGAGTTCACTGAGGCAAAGCTTCTGATAGAGGTTACCCGTGATGTCGTTGCCCACGACGGTTCCCTCGAAGACAAGGTCCTCAAGCACCTTCGTGTAGGTGTTGTTGGCTGTCATCTTCGAATGGAAGCGGGTCTTCAGGTCGGCGATGGTGATGTTCACGTCGCCAACGGAGGTGAGACTGTATATTCCTGCATCTGCATCAGCAGGCGGCTCATCGTGCTCATCAATGCAAGCGGTGAAGGTCAATGCCAGAAGAAAGACCCACCCCCAGACCCCTCCCGTTATGGAGGGGAGGGAAAAAGCCGATATTCTTGATTTTATGAGCTGTATCTTTTTCATAGAAATCATATTCTAATTTATTAATTCTTGTTGGGAACCCACTCCCCTCTCTGCCTAGAGAGGGGTTGGGGGTGAGTTTTAGAAGCGGAAGCCGACGTTAAGGAAGAAGTTGAACGGGTTGGCATAGTAGTACTTGGAGTTCTTGGAGAACTTATAGGCCTTAGCCTCACCAGCGGAGCCGTCGAGGTTGTAGTACTTGTCATCACGGTTCTGCTCGTAGCCTCCCGTGCGCAGGTTCGTATTATTTAAGATGTTGTTGAAGCTGAGGTTGACATTCAGGCTGCGACCGCGCTTGAGACGGAAGGAATGACCGACGGAAGCATCGAGCATGAAGCCACCGGAGCACTTCTCCTGTTCGGCAGCATAGGCGTGGAGCAGGTTGCCGTTGGCATCATAGAGCAGACCGCCCTCGGCACGCAATGTCTCCTGATCGACATCATCGAAGATCCAACGACCGTTCTCTGCACGACCCGTGGCGACATAGGAGGTCATCACGTTGGACAGACGGCGGTACTGCGAGAAGCCGACATAGACGCGGTCATAGTAGTTGAAGTCGAGACTTAAGTACCAGCCCTTGATGTTGTAGTTCACGCCCACATTGACAGCGGTCAGCGGGGTGCCACTGACGCGCATCCCATCGGCATAGACGCAGAGGGGATCGGTGGATTTCCTACGTGTGACGGGGTTGGTCCATCTGTTCACCTTGGCGATGGTGGCGGCATCCATGCCCTCATAGGCCAGCTGCGCCAGAGGATTGTTGGTATATTTCGCTTCGTTGATGGTTCCGAGGACGTGGAAACTCAGGTTGTTGGTGACCTGCAGGTTCAGAGCCAGCTCGGCGCCATAGTGGAGACGCTCGATGCCGGTCATGGTCAGGTAGGTGAAGCGTGACTGGTCGTCGTTGTAGAAAGCCGTCTGCTCGACACCGTTCTTGAAACGCACGATATAGCCTGCCAGGCGACCTGTGAAGATGCCGAAGCGGAAGTCATAGGCGAGCTCGGCGTTGAGGATGTTCTCCAGACCGAGGTTGTTGACATAGTTGTTCTGGATGCGGGGTGCCACGAAGCTGTTGGCAGGCAACGGAGCCTCGGTGTCCCAGCCCACACCCAGCGAGAGGCGGTGGTTGGACGTGGGGTCATAGCTCAGACGTGCCTTGTAGCCGCCATGCAGGAACTTGGCCCATCCGCTCTTGCCATAGGAGTTCTCGGGGGCACGACCGTTCTGCATAAGGCCTTCGCGTTCGAAGATGGTGCCGTCAAGATGGGCGCTCATAGCAAGGCCCCAATGGCGTCCTGTGTAGTCATACTGTCCCCACAGGCGTGCCTTGTGAACATAGATGTTGTAGTCGTAGCCGAATTTATCGCCTACACCGATACGGCGGTTGGGATTGCGGAGGTCGTTCATGGCCTCGGTGCTGTAGCGGCCGTAGTCGTTGGCAGCGAACTTATCGTAATCAAAGTAGTTGGTAGCACCAAGGAGGTCTGCCATCGTCTTGTAGTGCATGCCCTTGGTGGTACTGAGCTGAAGGCCGATGCCGAATTTGTTCTGGAGGTCGATGGTGTGGTTGAGGGTGCTGCTGAGGTTCGCCATGAGCTGGTCGTTGTGGCGGCGCTCCTGATAGTAGAGAGCCTCACGGCCGGCTGCGGCCTCGGCACGGTTAACGGCATAGAGGCGATCCCACTGGATCTGGCGATTGGCTTTGTCAGAGGTCCAGTAGTTATAAAGCGTCTGCCACTGGTCGAGGAAGTAGCGGTTGTTGCCCAGATAGGCCTCGTTGTTCTGGTTCTCGTCATAGACATTGAAGATGCTGGAGGGCAAGTTCTTGTAGTAGTCCGGACGCGGGTCGGCAGCATTGCCGTTCCAGCCGAGGGCTGTGCTGCTGTACATGGAATAGCGGAAGCCGGCTGAGGTGGTGAGCTTGGTGTACTGGTCGATATCGAAATCCCATGTGAGGATGGCCGTAGGCTCATAGTCGCGTACGACGCGGCTGTTGCGCTTCTTACCGTCCTGATAGCCCCAATAGGGGTTGTAGTAATGGGAGTTGGCCAACCAGTAAGCCTCCTCGGTGCTGGCACCCTGCTGTCCACGTTCGGTGGGAGCGCCAAAGGTGATGAGGGAGAGGGAGTGGTTGTCACCCAACTTCTTCTCGACACCGAGGTAGTAGCTCAGCGAGTTGTAGAAGGTGCCCTCGATGTTACCCTCCTTGGCCCAGCGGTAACCCAAGGCACCCGAGAACGCCCAGCCCTTGGAATTGAAACCGGAAGCAAAACTGTAGGCGGCACGGGCGACATAGTTACGGTTGCAACCGGAGAGCGTAAGCTGGTGGCCCTGTCGCTGCGAGCCCGGACGCATGTTGATGCTGGTGGCGCCGCCGATGGATGGCAGGCCATAAACAGTGGTCTCGAAAGGCGACGACCCTTCGCGGTTGGGGTTCACAACTTGATTGAGGCCGCCGATCATGCTATAGCTGAAGCGTCCACGCTCAGCTTCATTGTACATGATGCCATTGAGATAGGTCTGGTTATACAGGTTATCCAAGGCACGAATACGGAAGCGCACAGGGCTGAAGAGGTAGCCCACACGCGAAAGGTAGAGATCCGTTCTCGTGGCGACCAGCGAGGACACTGTCTGCGCAGCATCGTTGTCATCATCCAATTGCGACTCCGAGAAGGTGAAATCCGAGTTGTCATCATCGGAGATAGCCTTCTGGGTTGTAGTCTGTTGCGGTTGCTGAGCGAACATCGCTGATGCCAGGCACCAGACCAAAGCCGCCAGCCTCACCCTTTTGGTCATGAGATAAAGATTTTATTTTAGTAAAGTAGAATATTTCATAAATAGCGGTACAAAGATAAGGAAAGTGCGTTTTCGCTCCAAGAAACGAATCAATTTTTATTATTTAGAAAGCCATGAAATGAAAAAAAGAGAAAAAAAAGGTGTAAAGTTTGGTCACTTCAGAGAAAAGCAGTACCTTTGCGCCGCAAAAAACGTAGGTACACAAGCCCTACAAGTATTCACCACCGGTACACAAGCCCGGTTTAACTACTCAAAAGAAAATGAAAAAAGGTATTCATCCCGACAACTACCGTCCCGTTGTGTTCAAGGACATGAGCAACGGCGACATGTTCCTCAGCCGCTCCACCGCAAAGACCACTGACACCGTGGAGTTCGAAGGCGAGACGTATCCCGTTGTGAAGCTGGAAATCTCCAGCAGCTCCCACCCCTTCTACACAGGTAAGAGCAAGCTCGTTGACACCGCCGGTCGTGTCGATAAGTTCATGAGCCGCTACGCTCGCAGCCGCAAGTAAGAACGGCTACACACCAGAACAAAAGCAGAGGGCTCCTCATCCGAGGAGCCCTCTCTTGTTTTGCCCGCTTGTCAGAAGCGGAAACCGTAAGTAATACGCAGGCGCCATTTGTTGTGCGACAGACGCAGCTTCTTGGTAGTGCCGTGGATGGTGTTATATGCAACAAACGTCAGGCCCGCAAAGTGATTCTTGTGGAATTGATACAGAACTGCCACGCGCTCTGTGAGGATCAGCTCGGGGAATGAGTAGGACACGCGTTCTTTGACACCGCCGATTGTCAAATGGTTAAAAGAACCTACGACGATTGTCGGCAGAGCGGAAGCATGAACCATCCAATGACGACTTATCACCCAGTTGTAGCCATACCCGCCGCCAATACCTATATTACCCATCGTCAGCTTGAAAGAACCCAACTCGGGAATGCCGCCACCGTCCAGGACACCCGACAGGCACGATAAGGCCAGCATCCAACTGCCTGCGCTGCGGCGCTGAATATAGCTCTGAGTAAATGCCGCCGGATAGGAGAACTTACGATAGTTGAAGGCATAGTAAGCACTGATGTTCAGGATTTTTGATTCCAGCAATCCGGCAGGGAACTCTCTTCTCTCACCATTAGACGTGAACCAACCTGCATAGTCCTTGCTGGTTTGGTAGGACACCTCGACGCCATACCGGTTAGCATAGTAGTTGAAATTAAACTCCGTGGTGTGACTCGTTCCCTTCAGCTTCGCAGGATTCACAGATATAGACAGACCGATGCCGCGATATGCCAGACCGATGCTTGTGGTGATACGATTGGGGGTGTTCAAATGGCTGTCAAACGGCAGTTCTTTGTAATGTCCTTTCGTGTTGATACTGCTGCCCGATACATTCATACGCAAGCGGGCAGTGAAACGCTGCTTGGGGCGTGTGAGATAAAGGGTGTCGTAAGTGCCGGTCTTCTGATACCTCAACGCCATAATGCTATCAACATCCTTGATAGAGCGGATGCTGTCAATCTTGTAGTCATTCTTCAACTTGCGCAGCCGCTTATGAAACAGTCGCTTGAAAAAGGATTCTTTTGCAGCAGTCGGAACAGCTGTAACGGCCATCGGGACGACTCCGGCCTCGACGATGCGCGTAATGGCGCTATCTGCCACAATGGTGTCTGCCGCAATGGTGTCTGCTGCAATGGTATCTACAATTAGCGTGTCAACTGGAAAGATGCCACCTGGGTCCGTATCTGTCGGGACTGTGACAGGAGGAATGCTATCGGACTGCGCCGATAGCGTGAGTGTTGTCAGCAGCATGAGCCAGACGAGAACATAACGTGACATCGGCAACGTGTTATTCTTGAACAAACGACTCTCCGTTCCACTGCATGACGATAGGTTTAAGCACCTCACGAACCGCCTCGCGCTCATCGGCGCTGAGGGCTGCCGTTTGCAGGGTTGCAGTGAGCGTGTTATGCTCTGGAGAGAGCTGCAACTTCACAGGGTGGAAGGAGCCCAGGGAGCGGCGTGCCGCCTCGGTCTCTTGTGACAACGTAGTGAAAAAGGCATCTAAGGAAGGTGCCGCGAAGGCTATCTTATCGAGGGGCGACCAGTCTGCATGATAGAAACGGATGCTGGAGTCTTCCATACGTCGCTCCGTATATTCCTCTCCAGTTTGCACCGTGGTGACTACACAAAGGACTAAGGGTGAAGCGGCTGACGAGTCCACAGGGGATATAGCAGGTGTGGCAGTGGTGGGCAGCAGCCTCATCTCCATCACCGTCAAGGGGCTGGTGCGAAAGCGGGCGTAGGTGGAAGTAAGGGCCTCAAGGGCAACGTATTCTCCCATGCGGTTGCGTACACGCGCTTCCATATTGTTTTCTATGAAGTCGATACAGTCCAGACGGTTGTTCTTCGTCACCAAGGGCAACACTGAATCGGGCATAGCGGCAAAGACATCGCGCATCATAGGCTGCGTCATGGCGCAGCTAATGAAAAATGAAGAATGAAGAATAAAGAATAAGAGACGTTTCATATTATTGTGATCCAAGATAAAGGAAGACCATACTAAGTAGGACGAGGATGAGGTCTATGACTTTGGAGCGGACGTTCTTCTCATGGAAGACGAGAGCGCCCACGAAGAAGCTGACAAGGACGCTGCCTCGGCGAATCATCGATACAACAGCAATAAGAGCATCGGGCTGTGAAAGGGCATAGAAATACACGAAATCGGCAGCGGAGAGAAACAGAGAAATCATAGGAATAGCCCACCGCCACTGGAAGAAGGCGGAAGGACGTATGAACTGCTGCGAAAACACATGGCGTTCCGTGATGAGAAGCACGACAACCATCATTGCGAACTGATAGAAAAGGAAATAGCTCTGCACTGCCATGCGGTCAAGGCCCAACCCGCCAACCTCGACGGGCGCTATCAGGTATTTATCATAAAGAGCACTGACGGCGCCAAACAGAGCACCAAAAACCGCAAAGACGATCCATCGGTTATGGCGGAAATCAATACCTTCCTTCTTGCCGCTGCGACGAAGCATGAAATAGCCGATAATGGCTAATAACACACCAATCCACTGGTACATGTTAAGGTGTTCGCCGAAGATGAGCAAGGCGCCCAACAGCACCATTACCGGGCGAGTGGCATTGATGGGCCCCACAAGAGTCAGCGGCAGGTTCTTCATGGCATAATAACCACACAGCCACGAGCTCAAGACAATGGCAGACTTGAGGATGATATACTTATGCACCTCCCATCCGCAGGCAGGAACATAGAAGATGGAAGACGCAGGCAGATAGCCCGTTGCAGACAAGACAACCAGCGGCAGGAAGATAAGGGAACTGAACATTGTGTTCAGCGTCAGCACCAGCACTACGGGATTATCCTTCAAGGCTATCTTCTTGAAGACATCATAAAAGCCGAGCAAAGCGGCAGAAGTAAAGGCAAGGACTAACCACATAGTCAATATTCTACATTTTGCAGGAACAGCCCTCTCGCCGGTACACTATCACCGGCAGCGCAGCGATCTTTTAGTTCTATCACCTGACGGAAGCCCTCCAAGGTCAGCTGACCGCGACCCACCTCCATGAGTGTGCCCACGATGGCGCGAACCATGTTGCGCAGGAAGCGGTCGGCAGTGATCTCAAAGCGCCATTCGTAATCGGAGAGTTGTACCCAGCGGGCTGCACGGACATGGCAGATGTTGGTCTTCGTGTCGGTGTTCACCTTAGAGAAACTGGTGAAGTCCTCATACGACAGGAGGATGGCTGCGGCCCGGTTCATGGCATCGAAATCGGGTGCCTTCGCCAGACGCCATGAGCGATCACGCAGGAAAGGTGACTTACGCGTATGTACATAATAATAATAGGTACGCGCGCGAGCTGAGAAGCGGGCGTGCATATCGTCCGCCACAGGATAGATGCGATGAATAGCTATGTCATGGGGCAAAACGCCGTTCAACCGATACACAAGATAGTCACATGCTGTCTGCTTTTCACCCCCCTCCCTAGCTGGAGGGGTTGGGAGTGGAGCGTTTATATCGAAGTGCGCCACCATCATGGCTGCATGCACGCCGGCATCGGTGCGCCCGGCACCAGTTACAGTCACCTCCTCACGCAGCAGCAGGGACAGGGCCCTCTGCAAGGTTCCCTGCACACTCTCGCCATTGGGCTGTACTTGCCAACCGCAATAGGCAGTACCGTCATAGGATAGTTCGATGAAGTAGCGCAAATCGAAACGGGCTAACCCGCTGTTTAATGTTTAATAGAGTTGTTTCAATGTTTCAATTTCCAGACCTTATCGCCCTTACGCACCACATAGATGCCGCTGCGAGCAGGCACTGAAGTGCCGACATAGCGGCCGTCCAACGTATAGACGGCGGTGGGTTCTGCATCGAGCGACAGCTCAAAGTCTTGAACAGCCACGTTCGTGCCGAAGTCACTCATTTGGATGTCATCGAGGTTGATGCGTTTGTTCTGATTCCCGTCTTGTGTGGCAAACTTTAAACGTATTAGACCGTCACGTTTTATCTCATAGCCATAACGCTTCCACTCGCCGCTGTTGAACGCAATGTCTTGCGCTACGGGTGTCCACGTCATACCGCCATCGAGACTGTAGCTAACGTTGAGCTTAACGCCCGTATCTTTATTGTAGAGTCCTGCATAGAACCAAAGGGAATCGCAGCCACCCACCTTATCATCCTGCATGGTGATGGAACCACCTATCTGCATTCTGACACTGCGACCGTCGTTATGGAAGACTTCTGAACCGCTGATTAAGGCCCTATTCATCACCCATGTGGCAGCATTGCAGGTGACAGCCGCCTCAGCGTAACCACCCTTATTGCCGAGTTCAAAGCTCTCAAAGAAAGCTTTTGTTGCATCCACGGAAGCCGTCAGTGAGACAATCAACTCCCTCACGTCAGGCAACAGAAGCGTCATCTCGCTCGCATAGACACCTTCATAAGGTGCACCGGCAAAGCGTATCTGGAACTCCAGCTGTGAGGAATTGAGCGTCAACTCATGGCTCCATGTCTCTCCATCAAGGCTTACCTCGTATGGATCAGGACAAGAAACGACGATGCTGTAGCCGCTGATGCCAAGGACATTGAGTTTCATATTCTGAGGAAGCGAAGGCTTCTCGGGAACTGCCGTGAAGAGCATATCAGAGGAAGAAGCTGTGAAGATCGGCGTGATGGCAGGTATATCCACCTGCACCTCATTACTCACAAGCCCCTGAGAGGTACGGACTTCATAATAATAGGTCGTGGAAGCGGCCGGGTTCCGAACGAAACAGAACGTGTCAGTCAACTCTACGGGATAGGTGCCGAAGGATTTACGCTCGCCTTCTGAGTCCTTCGTATAGACATCTATGATATACTTCTCTCCCTCCGGCAGATGCATATCCATCCATGTTGCCAGGAATGAACGACTATTCACTGTGCTGGTGATGTCACGTGCCGGATAAGCCGGCACGCCATCGATGACCGTCATGCGCAAAGGTGTGCGCTGTTCGTAGTTGCCTTCGCCACGCAAGATGAGCATGGCATCATAGACGCCGCCAGCCGTGGCCGAAGAGGTGATGGTCAGCGGAGCGCCCGCAATAACCTCCTGCGCCGTGAGGTCAGCATCTGCCATCGCAAAGCCGTTCCCCTCAATGGTTGCTGTCAGGCCTGTTGGCAAATTACGGCCACGCACCATCACCTGTCGGCTCATGCCAAGGCTTAAGGCTTGCAAGCCGAAGTCAAGGGACACATCATGAACAGGAACAAACACTTCGGGTGCTGTGGATGTAGGATCTACATAGAACACTTCCTCGTTACGAGATCCCCACACATAATCTGCCAACTCAGGGATATCCACATAAGGATTACGGTTGCCCTGGATGCCATATATGGCTTCGTTGCGGTTGCGCTCGATGTCATCCACGGGATCAGCTGCTGCCCACTCAAGCATCAGTTCATAGACCCACGGGCGCATGGTCGTCCATGAGGTGGGATCCACAGTAAGCAAGCCCTCAGTGGTCTGCCATTCATTGGTCATGTGCTGATAGGTCGTGGCCATATAGAAATAAGTACGCGCGAAATCACCTTTCCATTCATCGGCGGGTTCCCATGCGGTGATGAGTTGGTCAGTGCTGTAGCTGCTGCTCTTTCCAACCTTGGTGACACCATTGTCAAAAGAGGTTGCACCATCGACAACGCCGATGGGATTGTTGCTCTTACGTCCGTTGGCAGAGCCGTCAGCAGGATAGAGGTTGAAGAGGTCGCAGTAAGCATTGTTCATCGTATGACCCCACCAAGAGTTGGCCCAGATATGTTCAATATTCATGCCCGTAACAGCATTCTGTCCGTCGAACTCTCGGCGTATATCGCTGTAGCGGTCGCGCACTGAACCGTCTGGCATGACATCAGTCACGGCAAAGCCCGACCATGTACGATTACTGCCACCCCCATAACTGAGGACAAGGCGTGGTTGAACGAGGTCATGGAGAGCCGTCTTCAACTGACCTTTGTTCAATCCTTGCACAGTACGAAGATAATCCAACGATAGCGGCTGCGCACATAGTGTGGCAACCACAAGAAACATACAGAGCTGGAGAAAGGCAGACTTTTTCATGCGCGAAAAACTATTTCACAAAACGTTTATAGGTATAGCCGCCCTTACGGACAATATATATGCCACGCTGCGCGGGTACAGCGACGCCAATATAGCGGCCATTGATATCGAAGACAGCATCCTCGCCTGCTATGGGGGACATGTAGTTCTGGTCAATTCCCGTAGGCAAGGGCTTTGCCTTGATGACACAATCGCTCAGTTCCCAAGCCCAGCAGTGGTCGGCATCTGAAGTGTAACGGAAGGCGATATTCACGACCTGACCGGCATAGTCATCAAGGTCTATGATGCCCGATGAAACAAATTCTGTGAACTTATTCTTTTCAGAGAGATACGCCGAAGGCCACTGCACATCTAATGTCGTCCAAGTGGCATCATTGGGTATCTGCAGATAATCCATTGAGATGAGGACTTCAAACATAGAGTGCGGGTCGGCACCTGCATTGTAACCTACGGCATGACTGAACAGCATCTTTGCACCTTGCATCGAAGTCAAATCCAAAGCAGGCGTTATGAGCCATGCATCACCAGACTTACCATAGTTGAAAGCATTACCGACCATTCCATAGCGTGAATCATAGGCCCAAACCTGCGATTGTGTGCCGTCTGCATTGACAATGCGGAAGTCACCGGCTCCAGCACCTTTGAAATTTTGGTTGACCAAGATGACGCTATCACCAGGCTCAGGCGTAGGGGGAACAGGCGGATCAGGGATTTGTCCATCAAGGGAAAATGGGACTTCGGTCTTACTACCCCAGATGTATTCTGCCAAACCCGGTATGTCTATGAATGGGTTGCGGTTGTTCTGGAAGCTATAAACAGCTTCATTACGAGCACGCTCGATATCGTCGATAGGGTCATCCTTATCCCATTGCAGATAGAGCTCATAAGCCCATGGTTGCAAGGTTGGCCAGTCTGTGTTGGTGAGTGACTTTAGCGCTTCAGACTTCCATGTGAGGTCGCTGTAACATGTCACCATATAGAAATATACGCGTGCGAAATCGCCCTTCCACTTATCTGCGGGTTCCCACAGCTGGATACTGTTGCCCCCTGCACCAGGACCAGTACCGACCTTCGTGCATCCGTTATCGGTTTTGGCGGTTGTAACCTTGCCCATGCCATAGTTTCCCTTAGAACTGTTAATGGTGGTCTGACATGGCATAAGGTGATGTATATCCTTATAAGCTTGGTTCTTTGACCCGCCCCACCAGCTGTTCGCTAACGAATGCTCAATATTCATGCCACTAACGGCCGCATACGGATTGGAAACGTCAAAATAACGATGGTCGTTACTGTAGCGGTCACGAACCTCGTTGGTTCCTATGATGCGGTCAGTCTTGTAAAAGCCTGCCCAAGTCTTATCTGCAGACCCCTTGCCATAATCAAGGACATCCGCCTTAGCGATAATACTATGCAGCGCGGACTTTAGATTTTCTTTCTTCTCGCCAATTGCCTTAGCATAGTACACCTTCAAATCAACGCCCTGTGCTGACAGAGTATTGCAGGAAAGAGCACAGAAACACGCTAGTATAACCGTTCGCAATTTCATTTCACAAGACTTTTTATTGTTCTCTCCCCTTCACGAATCAGATATATGCCACGACGTGCAGGCACAGAATGCCCGACATATCTACCTTGCTCATCAAAAACGAGGCGCAAAACTGAAGGCCTGCACAAGTCTTCAACCCCTGTGATAAGCGGTTCTGCGATGGTAACGTCCATGCTTGCTATGCGGCTTTGTCCGTCTTGCGCCATCACCAAGAAGGGATTCATACTACCCGTCCATGTCATTGTTGCTTTATCTTGCCATGCATAGCTCTTGCCATCAATACTCATATTAGCAAGTTTACTGTCATAAGCATGGAAGACGACACCCGTCACTTCTGCGCCCTCGATGAGTAGCACTGCGCCCTTGTAAAGGCGCACCTCGGCATCTGTCTTAATGACGCCATTCTGCGAAGTATTGGTGTAATAACTTATCTTCAAGCCATTAGCTGTTGCAGTGTAGCCATTACCATAAGTGGGGTGCTTCTCTGAGGTCCATGTGCACTGACTGAATACGATACTACCTGAATGAGCACCGGGATTATCTGGGGTTACAGGGTCGTCAGGATCAGGGTTATCAGGGTTATCAGGATTGGGGTCGTCAGGATCGGGGTCGTCAGGAATGACTACTTCGCCCTGTCCATGAGGCAATGAGACATCGAAACAGTATGAGACGCTGTCGCCCCACACGTACTCACAGAGCGAAGGATAATCAATGAATGGATTACGGTTCTTCTGCCATTTGTAAACAGCCTCATTACGGGCACGCTCGACATCATCCACTGGATCTTGCTTCGCCCACCGTAGGAACATCTTCAAAGCCCAGTCCTTCAGGCCAGGGTATTTCTTGCCGTCGAAGACCTGTGAAGCACTGCCACCATTCCAATTCGGATGCAGATTCTCGTAGCAGGCAAGGACATAGAAATAGACACGTGCAATATCTCCTTTCACCTCGTCATTGGGCTCAAAGCACTGCCCGCTATAGCCGCTGACTGTACATGCTCCGAGCTTGCTATATCCGTTGGCCGACATCCATGTGCCGCCATTATTCTCGCCAAGCGGGTAATTTCCGCGACGATTGTTGACATAACCATCAGAGGGCACCACCTGCACCAGGTCACTCTTCATCTCGCCACTTCCGAACCAGCTCTGCGGCACAAGGTGTTCGCGATTGTAGCCGTCACCCTCGCCGCTATATGAATGATTCTCTTTGGGACCGCCGATGACATAATTCGTGGCATTGGAATACCAGTCACGAAGGTAACCATCGGCACGCTTGTCTGTTTCGTGGTAAGCAGAAAGAAGACCGTCATACCCGATGTTGGTATGGTTGTGTATGATACCATAGAGAGCAGTCTTCAAATCAGCCCCCTTTTTATTGTTTGCTCCAGCATAATAGGTGGCTAGATTCTCAGCCTGTGAAGTCATTGCTACACAAGCGAATAAAAGAATAAGCGTTGAACAAAAACGAGTATATCTCATCCTGCTAATAAGGTAATTTGGGGCAAAGATAGGTGAAAAAGCGTGAACGGCAAAAAATATCGACAAGAAAAGAGCCAAGGCGGCAAAACCTTGGCTCTTTTTCTGAAGATAGAGAATCTGAACTGCTTATTTCCTGATTCTCTTATTCTCTAATCATCCTACTATTTATTTCACCACGACCTTCTTGCCGTTGACGATGTACAGGCCACGCTTGTTGAGGTTCTGCACGCGCTGACCGGCGATGGTGTAGATGCTCTTGTTTGCGACAGCGTTTTCAGCGGCGATGTCGTTGATGGCATCTACGATTGTACGGCCATCAAGGCTATAGACCTTCACATCCTTCAAGCCGGGAACACCCATGTATTTGTAGATATCACCCTTCAACCACACCTGTGTACCCAGTTTGCCGGGGTTATCAAGAAGGTTCAGGTCTGTGCGGGCGCCGCCAGTCGGGAGAGCCACAGGGATAATCTGAGCAATGTTATTGGCATTATCAGCATCGGCGACGATGACATTGGAAGCAAGAACGGACTTTCCTTCAGGAGCTTCAGCGCTGAAGACAGCTGTGCTGGCTGAGAGCGAGCTGCCCTGGATGTAACCCACGATGAATGCCTTCACCCACACGTTTTCCTCAAGAGCGGTCTTCGTGTCGGTAGCCTCCTTATGCTGGATGTCAGCAACAGTGTAGGGATTCTCCAAAGTGCCGTTGCCGACGAACTCATAGGTGGGTTGTACTTCACCATTGTCAAGGTCGGCCGTGCTTCGGGGATAAATCTGAACGGTTGTAACACCCTCCTTGTTCGTGTAGAGGGCTACGAAACCTGTCACCGTGTAAGCCTTGGTCTTATCGAAGGCCATCGTGGAAGCAACGCCAAAGTCGTCGCGAACGACGAAGGAGTACATCGCCTCCTCTTCCTCATCCTCGTACTTGAAAGTGATGTTTTCGTTCTCCCAAGCCTCTGCGGCGGGTACAAGACCTTTCAGGGTAATCAGTTCATTCTCATAAGTTGCACCATTGGCATTGAAGGCTGCGGGACTGACTTCCTGAGCAACTACCTCATTGTCGGAGCTGACCTTCTCCACATCGTAGAGCGGGTTGGAGATTTGGATGTTGCCGTAGCGTTTGTAGAGCTTACCCTTGACGGTGCCGCTAATCTTATCGCCAGCTTTCAGGTTCTTGCTGTTGGTGCCATAGACGAGCATACCATCCTGACCATCGAAGAGATAGACCTTCTGACCGTTCACGAAGGTCACGAGCGCCTCTGAGACGTTCAGTTGGGCATTCACGGCAGCAGCCTCATCCGTAGCGGTGGCAGCCGCCTTGGCAGCGCTGAAGCTGTTGAACTCAGTGTATTCCACCTCGGGAAGGTCCACCTTGGTGGCGATGATATAACCATATTTCTTGGACGTACCCGTCACATAGACAAAGAAACCGGTAATCTTCACGACATCATTCACCTTCAACTGACTGAGGACATCCGATGCAGCGATGAGAGAACCCGTGTTCGTAGCACCGGAAATCGACAGGTTGTAGTAGTTACCGACACTTGAAACGGTTGCATCAACCTCAATATACTGAACCTGAACGTTGGAAACGAGGGCATCGAAAGAAGCACCGTTGAGGACAACAGCCGTGGGATAGCTAACGGTTGCAGTGCCGGTCTTATCCATTGAACCATTCTCCGTAAACTGGAGACGGCCACCATATTCTTTCGTTTCGCCAATGACCGTAACGACATCACCAACTTCTACGGCAGGTGCTTCGCCAGTGTATTTGAAGATGTAACCTGTTGCATCCTGCAACAACACACCGACACTGGATACAGCTACGACAGTGGCAGAGGTCTGAACGCCATTAGCGGGACCGGCGGCAAGAATCTCTGCAATCGTCTTGGAGGCAGCCTGTTCGATGGTGATCTCGCTTTTTGTCATTTCACTCGAAGGACCGTCTTTGATGGCCACAGCCTTGATGGTCGTCGTCTTTTCCACAACGAAGGGCTCAGAATACTGGATGGACGTTTCTGAAGGACCGCCCTTCTCAGCAACGGGAGAACTATCGTCTGTCGTGTAATAAATGGTAGCGCCCTCCGTAATGCAAGTGATGGTCACCGTCTGAGCTTCATAATAGGTGCCTGTTTCAGGAGTAATCTTCGGGGGAGCTACATAGTTAGGATCGGTGTTCTTGATGGTGACCTCAATTTGTGTAGCACGCACCTGGTCTGTGGCAGCCTTGAAGGAAACACTCGTGGAAGAACCCGTCCAAGTTCCAACCTTGCCTTCGTAGCTATAGCCTTCCTGCGCTTCAAAGCATCCAGGTCCGTACTTCGCGGTACCATTGGCTGTACAAGTGAATACGATTTCAGCAATTTCGCTTTCGCAGGAAACCGTTAGGGTCTGATTCTTGTAAAAACGATAATCCGTGCCATTTGCCAAGGTGCCACCCGTAATAGCAATCGTAACACCATCTTTGGAGATCTCCATGGCACCCGTCTTTTTCGGATCTGTGCCATAAACATCCTTGGTAGCATCAAAGGTTACCGTTTGTGCCTGTGCCACACCGACTAAGGCGAGCAAGGCGATGAGTAAAGAGTAGATTTTTTTCATATAAAAACAGGTTTTAAAGTGAATACGGCACAAAGGTAAGGCAATTTGTCCGAACCGCAAAATAAAAACACATTTTATTCTTAAATGAGGAAAAAAATGCAGCAGGCTGCATCGGGCGATGCAGCCTGCTGTGTAAGTCGATGCAGCGTGCTGCATCCAGAATTAGAGGTCGCCTTGCGGGCCTCCGCCAAAACCTCCCTGACCGCCGAAGCCGCCACGAGGACCACGGCCACCGCCGAAGTCACCACCACGACCCTGACCGCCGCGGCCTTGCTGACGCTGGTTGGGGTTCTGCTGCGGACGGAAGACACGCAGGAGCTGCTGAGGTGTAAGGATGCCGGAGAGCTCTGCGCAGTACTTCTTCTGGATGTCCAGACGCTGCTGTGACTGCTGAATCTGCTCTGCCTGACGGTCGAAGATGGCTTGCAGACGGCTCGTGGCTACTGCATCCGTCAGTTCTTCCTTCTTAGAATCATTCTCGTCGGCCTGCTGGCGCTCTGTGCGCAGGGCTGACAATTCTTTCAGGTAGTTCTGATAGATAGGCTCGAATTTGGCCTTCTGCTCATCGCTAAGCTTCAAGTCCTTGATCAGACGTTCGGTGGCGCGAGCTTGCATCTCGGCACGACGGCCTTCGCGACCACGATTATCTTGTGCGTTTGTGTTGTTGACGCTGCCGAAGAGCATGGCAGCCATGGAAAGAATAAAAATAACCTTCTTCATTGTTGTAAAATTAATTTGGTTGACATTGTTTTTCTTCCGGAATACAAACCTACGACAAAACAACCGCGAAAGGGTTTATGCCCTCTCGCGGTTTTTAAAACTTATTAACCAAAAAAACTATCTCACCGTTATGTGGAAACAGCCCTGCTTCACCTCGTATTTTACATAGCAGAGACCCTCAGCACGCACATCTCGCAACACCTCAGAGAGAATAAACTTCAAAGAATCGCTACGTACGGCACGTCGCGCGGCTTCATCGGGAGGACTGACGGTATGGTAGCGATTGTATGAAATATCAAAGGTCGTGCCAAAGCGATGGCAGCTCTGCTCTGAGGCATTGCCATTGATGCGACGCAGATGGTACACATCTTCCTCGGTGCGTAGGACGCTGGTGACAATCATCTTGTGAAGGGGTATGCCTTTCACAGCCAAAGAATCCAAGAAGCGGCGTCCGATATGCTGCAGCAGATGACTGGCTTTAGGCACCAGATAAGGAATACTACGATTCATAGAGGGGTCAATCTGATAGTAAGGATTCAGACCTACGTAGAGCAACTCCTTCTTGCGCTGCTCTGCCTCGGCCCGGTTCTGCACGGTGGCGACACCATTTGCCAGGGCGACGGGGAACTGCACCTCCTGCACATCGGGGAAACAAGTTCTGTAGGATGGCACGCTGTAAATGCGATGACGCACACTGAAGTCCAGACGTGGCAGCAGCTCTTTCAGTGTCAGCAGGCCCGAGTTCCTCGCAGCCACGATTGCCACACAGGCACTGTCGCCGTACTGTGACGACGTATCTGAGACAGCAACGAGGGGTATAGCCGCCAGCGAATCGGCAGGTGCTGCAGAGGTGATGGACTCATTCACCTGTGGAATGCAAAGACGGATGACAAAGAGAATTGCCACAATGGCAACAACAATCTTAATAAAAGCTCCTTTTTTCAGTATTTTCTGCATGTCTTATCTCAAAAAGCGTTGCAAAGATATAACATTTCCTTCGAATATCACCTACATTTCATAGGATTTCATTATTTTTGCACCCGAAAATGATAAACAATGACAGAGAAACACTTTATTTTAGAAGAAGCAGACCCAGTCATCTTCTATGGTGTAAACAACACCAACATGCAGATGATCAAGGCGCTACATCCCAAATTGCGCATCGTGGCACGCGGTAACGTTGTTAAGGTCATGGGCGATGAGGAAGAGATGTGTGCCTTCGAGGAAAATATGGAGAAGCTGCAACGTCACTGCGCCAAGTACAACAGCTTGGGCGAGGAGGACATCATCCACCTCGTCAAAGGCGAACGCACACAGCGCGACGGCATCACCGGCGCCATTGTCTTCAGCGTCACCGGCAAGCCCATCACCGCCCGCAGCGAGAACCAGCAGCGCCTCGTGCAAGCCTTCGGGACACATGACATGCTCTTCGCCATCGGGCCGGCGGGTTCGGGTAAGACCTACACCGGCATAGCCCTCGCCGTGCGCGCGCTGAAAAATAAGGAGGTGCGGCGCATCATCCTCTCACGCCCCGCCGTGGAGGCTGGCGAGAAGCTGGGCTTCCTGCCCGGAGACATGAAGGACAAAATCGACCCTTACCTACAACCGCTCTACGATGCCCTTGAGGATATGATACCGCGCCAGAAGCTCAATGAGATGATGGAACAGAACATCATCCAGATAGCGCCCCTCGCTTTCATGCGTGGCCGAACACTGAACGATGCCGTGGTCATCCTCGACGAAGCGCAGAACACCACGCCGGCACAAATCAAGATGTTCCTCACTCGAATGGGCATGAATACCAAAATGATCATCACGGGGGACATGACACAGATAGACCTGCCCAACCCGCAGAAGAGCGGCCTCATCGATGCGCTCCGCATCCTACGTGATATTGAAGGCATCGCCATCATCGAAATGAACCAGAAGGACATCATCCGCCACAAACTGGTAACGAGAATCGTAGAAGCCTATGAGAAAGCCCAAAAGGCTCATGAGACCCAAGAATCCCACGATACCCATTAGCCCCATTAAACCCATCATACTACAATGAACGCATTAACAAAAACTGATTTCCTGTTTCCAGGACAAAAGAGTGTCTATCACGGCAAAGTCCGCGACGTGTATAACATCAACGATGACATCATGGTGATGGTCGCCACCGACCGCATCTCGGCTTTCGACGTGGTGCTGCCCAAGGGCATCCCCTTCAAGGGACAGGTGCTGAACCAGATTGCAGCTTCCTTCCTGGATGCTACCGCTGACATCGTCCCCAACTGGAAGCTCGCTACTCCCGACCCCATGGTCACCGTAGGTCTGAAGGCTGAAGGCTTCCGTGTGGAGATGATCATCCGCGGCTACCTCACGGGGTCTGCCTGGCGTGAGTACAAGAACGGTTGCCGCGAACTCTGTGGTGTAAAACTTCCCGATGGAATGCGCGAAAACGAGCGTTTCCCGGAACCCATCATCACGCCGACGACCAAGGCTGACGAAGGCCACGACGAGAACATCTCCAAGGAGGAAATCATCCGGCAGGGCATCGTCAGCGCTGAGGATTATGAGGTGATGGAGCGCTACACCCGTGCCCTCTTTCAGCGCGGCACTGAGATTGCTGCCAAAAAGGGCCTCATCCTCGTTGATACAAAGTATGAGTTCGGTAAGCGCGACGGCAAGGTCATCCTCATTGACGAGATCCACACACCCGACAGCAGCCGCTACTTCTATGCCGACGGCTATGAAGAGAAATTCGAGAAGGGCGAACCGCAGCGCCAACTCTCCAAGGAGTTCGTGCGCCAATGGCTCATCGACCACTACTTCATGAACCGTCCCGGCGATGTTATGCCCGAGCTCACCGATGCTTTTGTAGAGAGCATCAGCGACCGCTACATCGAACTCTACGAGCACATCGTGGGTGAGAAGTTTGTAAAAGAGACTTCCGGCGATGATGTCGCAGCCCGCATCGAAAAGAACGTTGCCACCTGGCTATCCACCCACCAATCATAACCCCGCATCTCACGGCCTACCGCCCACCAATCGTAACCCGATAGCTCTCGGCGATTCCGTCGCCGAGCCTCCCTTCCCAACAGCTATGTCCCACCCTCAAGAACCCATCACCCCCCATTCCGCAGCCTCTGGCCCTAAGCGCAAGCAGGTCGAGACGATGTTTAACCACATCGCCCCCACCTACGACCGCCTTAACCACATGCTCTCACTCGGCATCGACCGTCGCTGGCGTCGCAAGGCCATTGATGCGCTGAAGCCCTTTGCGCCGCAGACAATCCTTGACATCGCCACGGGAACAGGGGACTTCGCCATCCTTGCCGCCCGTCGCCTTGACCCAGACCGCATCATTGGCGTGGACATCAGCGAGGGGATGATGGAAGTGGGACGCGAGAAAGTGCGAAAGGAAGCTCTTGACAACGTCATCTACTTCATGCAAGACGACAGCACAAGCCTGTCTTTCGAGAGCAACTCTTTCGATGCTGTCACCATAGCGTATGGCGCACGCAACTTCGAGAACCTCGAAGCCGGACTAAGTGAGATGTGCCGTGTGCTGAAACCTGGAGGTCATCTGATGCTCGTAGAGCTCACCACGCCGCCCCGTTTCCCGATGAAGCAGCTATTTGGGATCTATGCTCATGTGGTCATGCCATTTCTCGGCCGCCTCATCAGCCATGATGACAGCGCCTACACCTATCTTCCCAAATCTATGGAAGCCTTCCCGCAAGCAGAACGGCTTGTACCGCTCCTCCGCCATTGCGGCTTCAAAAGCGTGAAGTTTCAGCGCTTCACATTCGGACTGAGTACGATGTATTTAGCAACTAAATAAATCCAAATTGACGAATCATAAACTATACGGTCTGCTCGGCTACCCCCTTGGACATAGTTTCTCGCGCGCGTTCTTTCAAGATAAATTCACGCGCGAGGGTATCGATGCAGACTATCAGAACTTCGAGCTACCATCCATCGAGGCTTTCCCCCAGCTCTTGACCGAGCATCCCGACCTGTGTGGCCTAAACGTCACGATTCCCTACAAAAAGGCTGTCATCCCCTTCCTTGACGACCTCTCTGACGACGCCCGTGCCATTGGCGCTGTGAATGTAATTAAGGTGACACGTTCGAACAACCGAACCATCATGAAAGGCTTCAACTCCGACTTCATCGGCTTCATGGACAGCATCCGCCCGCTCCTGCAGCCCCATCACAAACGTGCGCTCGTCCTCGGTACTGGTGGTGCCTCCAAGGCCATCTGCTATGCTCTCGAGGAACTCGGCATCGAATGGCGCTACGTCAGTCGCAAGCACCCCGTTACGGCTCCCGAGGGTTCTGTTGCAGTTTCCAAGGGTTCTCCCCAGGGCCACTTCACCTACTCCGACATCACGCCAGCCCTCCTTGCGGACTTCACCGTCATCGTCAACTGCACCCCTCTCGGCATGTTCCCCAACATCGATGCTGCTCCCACCATCCCGTACGCCGCCCTTTCCCCGCGTCATCTCCTCTATGATCTCGTCTATAACCCTGAGATTACGATGTTCATGCGCCAGGGACGTCGCTTCGGCGCCACCGTCAAGGATGGCCTTGAAATGCTGCACCGACAGGCCTTAGCTTCATGGAATTTCTGGAACGAACAAGACTTATGAGACTACGTTTAACGATACTATGTATGATATTGGTTGCTGCGTTGCATGCAGCCACCTACACCCCTGAAAGCCTGCCCATCCCCTACCTTCAGGACAAGAGGCAGTATGTATCAAACCCCGATGGAATCTTGTCTCAGGAAGCGGTGGATTCGCTGAATTTATGGCTTGGAGAGATGGAAAAGGCTCATGGTGTGCAGACCGTTCTGGCCGTCGTGGAGCACATAGAAGGAGGCGACACCTATGAGTTCTGCATGGCCCTCGGCCGCAAATACGGTATCGGCTCAAAGGAGCAGAACACTGGTCTCATCATCCTGCTCTCCACAGGAGATCGTGCGTACTATATATTAACCGGACGCGGACTGGAAGGCACACTACCGGACGCCATCTGCAAACGCATCGAGAACCGTCAGATGCTACCTGCCTTGCGCGAGGGTGACTGGGATGAGGCGATGCTCGCCACTGTGCGTGCCATCACACGCTATGTCGATGGCGACCCGTCGCTGGTGGGCACCTCTGATTTCGACGACGAGGATGACACCATCGCGCTCATGTTCTTCGTTGCCTTCATGGCACTCGGCATAGGCCTCATCTTCTTCGCCATCTGGTTGGAGCAGAGGAGAAAATCATACTGTCCCAGCTGCCATCAGTACAAGATGAAGAAAATCAGCAGCTATACCACCAAAAACAAGCGCCTCGGCATCCGCACACACCACGACACCTACCGCTGCTCTCACTGCTACTTCACCAAGGAGCAGCACTGGGATGAGGACCTCCACAGCGGCACCGGTGCTGCAGCGGCGGGTGGTGCCCTCGGCGGCAGCTTCTTCGGCGGGGGCGGCAGGTCCTTTGGAGGTTCCTTTGGCGGTTCCTTTGGCGGCGGCTCCTTCGGAGGAGGCGGTGCAGGAGGCAGATTTTAGAACAGCAAGCCACATAACCAATAAAAAAATAACAACAATGAAGACTCTGAAATCAATTTTTGTAGCTGTCATGGCAGCCATGTGTTTCACCAGCTGCACCTACAACAAGCTCGTAGAACAGGAAGAAGTAGTGAACCAGAAATGGGCCGATGTGCAGACGCAGTACCAGCGCCGTGCCGACCTCATTCCCAACCTCGTGAACACCGTCAAGGGCTATGCCGCCCATGAGAGCGAGACCTTGGAGGCTGTTGTCGCCGCCCGCACCAAGGCCACACAGATTACCATCGACCCGGCCAATGCTACCCCCGAACAGATTGCTGCCTTCCAGGAGGCACAGGGTGAAGTCAGTCAGGCCCTCGGCCGCCTTCTCGCCATCACCGAGGCATATCCCGACCTGAAGGCCAACGAGCAGTTCAGCGAACTGCAGGCACAGCTCGAAGGCACCGAGAACCGCATCGCCGAAGCCCGCCGCCAGTACAACGAGGCCGTGCAGACCTACAACGTCAGCGTCCGCAAGTTCCCCAACAACATCTGGGCAATGATCTTCAGCTTCGAGAAGAAGACACCGTTTGCTGCTGAAGCCGGAGCTGAGAAAGCACCGGAGGTGCAGTTCTAAGAGCAGACCCTCCCCCCTGCCCCTCCTTTGTAGGGAGGGGAGTAATTACCAAACAAGATAGATAAGAATAAATATCCTATATGCAACAAAACGACATAAAAACAAACAGGCAAATACATCCTACTCCCCGCCCTACAAGGGAGGGGCAGGGGGGAGGGTCTGCCCGTTACATGGCCCGTGGCGTCTCCGCCGCCAAGGAGGATGTCCACGCAGCCATCAAAAACATCGACAAGGGTATCTTCCCTCAGGCCTTCTGCAAGATTATCCCTGACATCCTCGGAGGCGACCCCGAATACTGCAACATCATGCACGCCGACGGCGCCGGCACGAAGAGCAGCCTGGCCTATGCCTACTGGTGCGAGACAGGCGACCTCTCTGTCTGGAAAGGCATCGCACAAGACGCGCTCATCATGAACACCGACGACCTGCTCTGTGTGGGCGCTGTGGATAACATCCTCGTCTCCTCGACCATCGGCCGCAACAAGATGCTTATCCCCGGCGAAGTCATCTCTGCCATCATCAACGGCACCGACGAACTTCTCGCCGAACTGCGCGACATGGGCATCGGCATCTACGCTACCGGCGGCGAGACGGCCGACGTGGGCGACCTTGTCCGCACCATCATCGTAGATTCCACCGTCACCTGTCGCATGAAACGCAGTGATGTCATCAACAACGCCAACATCCGTCCCGGCGATGTCATTGTCGGTCTCGCCAGCTTCGGACAGGCCACGTATGAAAAGGAATACAACGGTGGCATGGGCAGCAACGGCCTCACCTCCGCCCGTCATGACGTCTTCAGCAAGTACCTCGCCGAGAAATACCCCGAGACTTACGACCACGCCGTACCCGAGGAGCTGGTGTATAGCGGAAGCTACAAGTTGAATGACGAATTACGAATGACAAATGACGAATCTCGCCATTCGTCATTCCCCACCGTCGGCCGCCTCGTCCTCTCTCCCACCCGCACCTACGCCCCCGTCGTCAAGGTGCTCCTCGACCAGCTGCGCCCCCGCATCCACGGCATGGTGCATTGCACGGGCGGCGCACAGACAAAAGTACTGCATTTCGTGGGTGACAACTGCTGCGTCATCAAGGACAACATGTTCCCCGTGCCGCCCCTCTTCCGCATCATCGCCGAGGAGAGCGGTGCCGACTGGAGCGAGATGTACAAGGTCTTCAACTGCGGCCACCGTCTGGAAGTCTATGTCAGCCCCGAGGACGCCCAGCAGGTCATCGCCATCTCCAAGAGCTTCAACATCGACGCACAGGTCATCGGCCACATCGAGGAAGGCCCCCGCAGCCTCACCATCCGCAGCGAGTTCGGCGAGTTCAACTACTAAAGACAGCCGTGCGGATGGAAACGCCCAAGAAGCCTACCACACACAGCATGAAGCGCCGCAGCTTCACACATGAATACAGCTACCGCGGCTATTTCCACATCACCATCAGCACCGGGCACCAGCTTCGGCAGCCGTTAGGGCAGGTATGCGGCGACATCGGCAAGCCCGACGGCGATGCCGGGGCGCCGCATGTGGAACTGACGCCCTTCGGGCTGATGGTGCAACAGGAGTTGTTAACGAGCATCAAGCGCCACTACCCGATGGTAGAGGTGGACACCTACGTGATCATGCCGGAGCATCTCCACATCCTCCTCCATGCCACCCGCGACATCTTCTCCGCCACAGGCCGCCGCACCCACATCGGCCGCGTCATCGCCGGCTTCAAGCAGGGCTGCAACCGCCGCTATTGGGAAATGACAGGCCGCATAACCACCCCCGCAACAGAAGGGCTGGCTGGAGGGCCGGAGGAAGGGATGGTGGAAGGGCAGGTGGAAAGGCAGGTGGAAGGGCAGGCGGAAAGGCAGGTGGAAGGGCAGGCGACCAAATCGCCTGACGCCATCGCAACCAACGCGGCCACACCCGCCAATGCTGCAACCATAAATGCCACACCCGCCGATGCCACACCCGCCAAGGCTGCGATAGCGCTCAACGATTCAATCGTTGAGCATCGCCCCTCCGCCCCTCTCCCACCCCTCTTCGATACTGGCTACTGCGATGTCATCCCCATTGATGAGGCACAGCTGGCCACCCAGCGCGCCTATATCCTCAACAACCCACGCAGCCGCCTGCTGCGCACCTCCAACCGCGCCCAGCTCATGCCCCGCCGCGGCGGCATCGACACCGCCGTCAGCCCCTCTGCCATGTGCGGATTTCTGCGCCGCGAATGCACTGCCAATCAGTTCACGCCAGCCATCTGGCAAGAACTGCAAGCGCGCTTCCTCATTGAGAACGACCACATCAGCTGTGACAGCTATGGCAACCGCGAACTGCTAAAGCGGCGCCTGCTGCCCGTCGTTTGCCACCGTAAGGATGCCGCCCTCTTTGCTCAGCAGAAAGCGCGCTGCTTAGAGGCTGCCGCCGCAGGCGCACTCCTTGTCTCGGCCCGCATCGCCCGCGGCGAGCAAGACATCATGAATGCTGCCAGCGCTGCTGGTTACCCCGTCATCCGCATCATCGACAATGGTTTCTCTGACCGCTACCACCCCTCCGAAGAGATGATTGACGCCTGTGCTAACAGCCGTCTCCTCCTCGTGACACCCTGGCACTACCAGTTCCGCAGGAAAGACGATGCCATCCACGTCCCCTTCTGTAAAGCCATGAACTGCGTGGCGCAGGCGCTATGCAGAACCAAGGACGACTGGTGGAAACACCAGAATGCGCCCTATGCAACCCATGCAGGATAAAGGGTCGTTGGTATCATTTTTTGCCATCTTAGCATAAAAAAGCGGGAAAAATGATGGCGGTTTCAAAAGTTTGTTGTACCTTTGCAGCCGCAAACAAAGATAGGAGCGTAGCTCAGTTGGTTCAGAGCGCTTCAGTCACATTGAAGAGGTCATCGGTTCGAGCCCGATCGTTCCTACCACCACAGGCGGGCTTGTCACACGACAAGCCCGCTTTTTCTATCTGACGACGAAATACACACGCTCAACCCTTAGCTGCATCACAGAAAGAAATATACGAACTTCAGATATGGCAATAGAGAATAACGAACTGTTAGACAGGCTTGAAGGCTTAGTAAGTCGCTATGAGGAGGTGGGGACGCTCATCACCGACCCCTCGGTCATCGCCGACCAGAAACGCTATGTCAAGCTGACAAAAGAATATAAAGACCTGGGCGCCATCGTCAAGAAGCGCAAGGAATACATCAGTGCGCTGCAGACCATTGAAGATGCCAAGGAGATGCTCTCCGAGGATGACCCTGATATCAAGGAGATGGCGCGTGAGGAGATGTCATCAGCCCAGGACAGTCTTCCCCAATTGGAGGAAGACATCAAGTTGCTGCTCATCCCTGCCGACCCCGAGGATGACAAGAACGTCATCATGGAAATCCGTGGCGGCACGGGCGGTGACGAGGCAGCCCTCTTCGCTGGCGACCTGTTCCGTATGTACTCCAAGTACTGCGAGACGAAGGGTTGGAAGATTGCCATCAGCAGCTTCACGGAAGGCGCAGCAGGCGGATACAAGGAAATCATCTTCTCCGTTACAGGCGAAAAGGTCTATGGCACATTGAAGTATGAAAGCGGCGTACACCGCGTGCAGCGCGTACCGGTCACCGAAACACAAGGTCGCGTGCATACCTCGGCCGCCACCGTCGCCGTGCTGCCCGAGGCAGAGGAGTTCGACGTGGAGATCAACGAAGGCGCCATCAAGTGGGACACCTTCCGCAGCCAGGGCGCCGGCGGACAGAACGTCAATAAAGTGGAATCTGGCGTGCGTGCACGTTATATGTGGACCAACCCCAACACCGGCGAGACCGAGGAGATCCTCATCGAATGTACCGAGACACGCGACCAACCTAAAAATAAGGAACGCGCGCTCGCGCGCCTGCGTACCTTTATATATGATAAGGAGCACCAGAAGTACATCGACGACATTGCGGCCCGCCGCAAGACGATGGTCTCGACCGGCGACCGCTCCGCCAAGATCCGCACCTACAACTACCCGCAAGGCCGCATCACCGACCACCGCATCGGCTACACCATCTACAACCTCGCCGCCTTCATGGACGGCGACATTCAGGAGTGCATCGACCGTCTCATCGTGGCCGAGAATGCAGAAAGGTTGAAGGAGGCAGCGCTGTAGAGGCCTCTCCCCCTACCCCTCTCCTTTTAGAGAGGGGAGCATTAGAACTGACATCTAAAAAACGTATATGACACGCGAACAATTATTTGAGAATATCAAGCGGAAGCAGAGCTTCCTGTGCGTAGGCCTCGACACCGACCTGAAGAAGGTGCCACAGTTTCTGGTTGAGAAGGCAGCGAAGGACGAGCACTTCGACGCTATCTTCGAGTTTAACAAAGCTATCATCGATGCCACCGCCCCCTACTGCATCGCCTACAAACCCAATCTGGCTTTCTATGAGGCACACGGTGTGAAGGGATGGATGGCCTTCGAGCAGACGGTGAAGTACATCCGCGAACAGTACCCCGACCAGTTCATCATCGCCGACGCAAAACGCGGCGACATCGGTAACACCAGCAAGCTTTACGCGCGTACCTTTTTTGAAGAGATGGACGTGGATGCCGTCACCGTGGCTCCCTACATGGGCGAAGACTCCGTCACACCCTTCCTCGGCTACAAAGGCAAGTGGGTCATCCTGCTGGCGCTGACGAGCAACAAGGGAAGTCAGGACTTCCAACTGGCCCCCCTTTCGTCCCCCGAGGGGGACACTACAGCTTCAGCGCCCCAAAAACGGTTGTTTGAAGTTGTTATCAAAAGAAGTCAGGAGTGGGTTAAGGAAGCCTCCCCTCGGGGAGGCATGGAGGGGGCTTCGTCTGAATGCCTGATGTACGTCGTCGGCGCCACCCAAGGCAGCGCCTTCACCGACATCCGCCGCTTGGCACCTGATCACTTCCTGCTCGTGCCCGGCATCGGTGCTCAGGGCGGCAGCCTCGAAGAGGTGTGCAAGTACGGATGGAACGACCACTGCGGCCTCATCGTCAACAGTTCCCGCGCCATCATCTATGCAGACCCCACGGAACGTTTCGCAGAAGTGGCTGCTGATAAAGCCCGCGAGGTACAGCAACAGATGTCTGCGATTCTGAGAGTAAAGAGTTTTTAAACTCCGTTCACATCTGATAAATCGAACACTTTTTAAGACAGAGCGGCCATCATTTCCTATAAAAAGTGAAGAAATCATAAAGTTATTAACGGCTTTAACATCTTTTAACTAATTGTATGACATCTATTAACACAGAAAGCTCTATCTTTGCAACGGATTTAGAAACAAACTTTATTCATTCTTCTTAATTATTAACCATTAAAGAAAAACAAAAAAATGAAGAAGATTCTTTTCTCTGCCCTCATGGCTTGCTTCGCCTTGACCGCATCTGCTCAAATTTCTGAGGGTGCTCCTTCTGCAAAGAAGTATGCTACGGGTAACCGCCCCACCAAAGGTACTTTCGGTCTCTATGTTGGTGCTGAAAGCGACCTCTTTGATCGCGTTACTGACCGTTTCGCATTCAACCCCCTCCCCATTGTGAACCTGAAGTACATGGTTTCCGACAACTTCGAGCTCCGTCTGGGCATGAAGTTCTGGAAGCAGCGTGAATCTCTCCGCTTCGGCAACGACAAGGGCGACGTTAACGCTTACGATGAGAAGTACAGCGCAAAGGCTGTTGTCGCTGACAACCAGTTCCGTCCCGGTTTCGCTTATCACTTCACCAAGAGCAACCTGCTCGACGTGTATGCTGGTATCGAGGGTATCGTAGGTTGGACACGCAACGGTGTTTACACAAACAGCACAGCTAACGATATTGAGGTAGCCGCTACCACTCGCACATCTACCGTTCAGTTCGGTGCAAGCGCATTCATCGGTCTTCAGGCATTCATCGCTCGCCTGCCTCTGGCTATCGGCCTTGAGTATGGTGTAGGCACAATGTGGGATGGCGCTCTCCGTCAGAAGAACTATGCAAAGGCTGTTAACGGTGGCAACACTGTTGAGACAACCACCTATACTCAGAACGACGCTTACTTCAACATGCTCCCCGGCTATGCTGCAGCCATCGGTGGCCAGCAGAATGGTGCTTACGACTGGATGAAGGCTCGTAAGGGTGCTTGGGGTAGCCAGATCCGTCTGACTCTGTCTTACTACTTCAACCGTTAATCGGTCCTCACCTCACAACTTTAAAAACTTTTAAGTCAACAAGGACATGAAGAATTTGAAATATCTATTCATGGTTGGTGTAGCAGCGCTCCTGTTCACCAGCTGCGGAACAACGACCAGCACTCGGTCCTTCAGTCCGCAAATCACCCAGCTGATTTATTCCAACGATGATCTGGAGTTTGTGGGTGAGACAGAGGTATCCGTAACCTACAGCACATGGTTGAGCGTATTCTATCAGATTCACACCGTCAACGGCGTTGAGTACGATAGCAGCAATAAGAAGATGACCAACCTGACAAACGGTGTCAACACACGCATGTTGCCCCGTATGCTCAGAAAGGCTGCCTACAAGGTTACAGAACAGTTCCCCGAAGCTCGCTACTTCCAGGTTGTCCGCCAGACCTCCGAGAAAGAGAAGCTCTTCCTCGGAAGAGAATGGAAGAGAACCGCTCTCATCCGCGCTTACAAGATCCGCAACGGTCACCAGCACTGCCTCCCCTGCGTAATTGAAAAGCAGAACAAGCAGTAATCTGACTGAAATACTTTATTCATCCCGCCCTTTCGCTCTGAATAGGGCGGGATTTACTCATCAAAAAACAAGCTCTTCCCAACATGAAGAATTTGAAACACTTCCTCCCCATCCTGGCCATCCTCTCCATCAGCAGCATCATCACCGCCTGTCTCTCCAATGATGGCGACGAGTCACACGTCTATGGTGTTTCCACCTGGTACTCCAAGGACAGCGTTGTCGGAGGATCCCACTATCTGTTCAATGTCGAGGCGCACGCAACGAATGGCACCCTCACAGAGATGAACATCAGCAGCTACGATCCTATCCAAGGCCTTAAAGACCTTGCTAAGGTTCCCCTGAGCGGCACCAAATATACGTATGAATACGACTATCTGGTGCCTATCCTCGCAGACTCCGTAACAGAAGTACAGCTGCGTGTTCAGATCAAGAACAGCGAGGGCGAGACATGGAATGCCACCAAGTATCTGAAGGTCTTCACCAGCGACTACCGTCTGAAGGAGATTACGGGCCTTCTCATCTATGAGAAGCCTTCAATCAACCACCCCAACGCCCTGAACTTCATGGGCGGCGGTGCACAGCCCATTGTGACCACGGTTGAGGAAAAGGACAGCATCAAGAACTTCATCGCCTACTACGACGAACAGACCGGCGATGACATGTCCAAAGCCTTCTACACGAAGAGTCAGGAGAAAAACTACAATGTCTATATGGCTAAGATGTCGAACTTCGACTATGCCGCTGCCACTTATAAGAGCGTTCTCAACGCCTTCCAGAATGCTGCAGACCTCGGTCGCGGAGTCACCGACCTGAAGCCGGGCGACATCGTCATCGTAGGCCTTATAGACGGCAACTCCTTAAGGACACCGCTGGCAGCCGTCCGCATTGTCCGCATCCTCGATGAAGCAGGCAAGGAGAACGATTGCTACGAGCTCAATGTCAAAACCATGCAGCGTCAGCAATAGCGCACACTCTAATTGAACGTCATCATGAGAGCATCCACATAAGAGCTCTCTTTACGACCACCCATTGCATCCGGCGAACATGACCCTATGTTCGCCGGATGTTTTCGTTTATAGAAGTTCTGCCAGTGAAACTCGGCTGAAGGACTTGACCTTATCGCCATAAGGACTTGACCTTATTGCCATAAGGACTTGACCTTATAACCAGAAGAGTTTGACTAATTGCCAGAGGAGCTTGGTCTTATTGGCGGAGGAGCTTGGTCTTATTGCCAGAAGAGCTTGGTCTTATTGCCAGAGGAGCTTGGTCTTATTGTAAACACCCTATGGAGAAAACGCAAACGCTCCATAGGGTGTTCGCATTTTCACCATAGGGCGATTGCATTTTCGGCATAGGGCGATTGCATTTTCGGCATAGGGTATATACAATATCACCATGGAGCAGTAGCGAAACAAGTGTATGCTTATATGAAAGCAAAAATGGATGAAATAACTATAAAATAAAAGAAATAATAAAATATCCACCCAATTGTCATTATATGATTAGGAATAAAAAGGGTATAAAGGGGGAGAAATCTTTAAAAAGGTGGAGAATTATAAATAGAAGCGCACAAAATTTACATCGCATCTCTATTTTTTCAAGAAATTATTTGCAGGTTTAAGAGGAAATGACTACCTTTGTCGCAGAAAAGAGAAGATAAGGAGTGAAAACGCACAGAGAAGTTGTGTTTAGGAGTGGATAAGTAGCGCGTAGCAGTGGACAGCTTATGATGATGAGCAATAGTGTATGATAGGTGGTAGTGGCATTTTTTAGGAGTAGAAAATAAGAGTAGGAAAGAGAGGGAGCGGCCAGCTTTCAATAAGGGTATGGGCAAGTGAAGTATTTGAAAAATAATAGGAGCATAAATGCAACCCTTAATACGACCATGAATAGCGCCATGAATACGAACTTTAATTAGGCCATGAATACAACCATGAATAAGTGATGTATATATGATTAAGTGCAGTATATATAGAACAACGATAAGGAGTAAGAGAGAGCGCGTCAGCACAATGGGTTTGGAGCCTCTGATGGCTCACATCCGTGATGATGCCAAAAAAAGAGCGACGGTGGAAGGTGTACGGGCAGAGATGCCGTCACTTCCACCGTTGCAACGCGCTCAGCTTCTGGATTCATTGCCACGCATCTGTCCCGCCCTGGAAGCATACAAGCGGCGCAATGGCGAGACAGAGATGCGGTACAACGGCATCGTCCTGCTGGAAATCAACGATCTGAAGAGCAAGGAGGAGATTGCCGACATCAAACAGCGTGCTGCCACATGGCCCACGACGCTGGCAGCGATGACCGGCACTAGCGGCAAGAGCGTGAAGATTCTTGTGCGCGGCACATTCTCCGATGGCAGCCTGCCCACCGGCAGCGATGAGACAGCACGTTTTCATGCCTTGCTCTACGAACGCTGTGCTACAGCCTACGCCAGCGTGGTGGGACGTCCGTTCAAGAGCAAGAATGCCCGTCCGAGCGATATGTTGCGCTGGACATGGGACAGCACGGCCTTCTACAACGCCGATGCTTCGCCACTACGCATAGCGCCTCACGACCTGACGGCACAGACGGGGCTGACCGCGGACAACAGCAAGGAGTACGACCCACAAGCCATCACTCCATCGGAAGAAAACTATCGTCTGTACGCGATGCGCTTTGCGCTGGCCGTGAGAAGTATGCGCCAGCAGTTTGGGATTCAGGAGGGCGTCTCTGAGAAGGGCGATTCCAAGGAAAACACCAGCTACGGAGGCGGAAGCAAGAAAGCGGACAATAGCGCCGAAGGCAAAGGCACCCTTAACGGAGGCGAAAACAACAAGGCCGGCAGCAGCGCTGAAGGCGAGACGCCTAATAGCGAACTTCAGCTGGCCGCCATCGCAGAGGCCTGCCTGCGCTTAGGCATCCCCATGGAAGAGACACTGCGGCAAGCACACTTCTGGATCATCACCCATCTCGACAACCGCGAACGTGCCCGTACCATCGTGGAGAGCACCTATCTCTCACACCCCCAATGGCTCGGCAAAGACCGCAGCCACGGGATGCAGGAGCTGACGATGCAGTTGCAGCAGTTCATGAAAGAGCGTTACGACCTGCGCTACAACGAGCTGAGCAATAGCGTGGAATGGCGGTTCAACCACAGCGCCAGCTACACCTTCCGCCCGCTGGACACCCGCATGATGAACACGATGATCCAGGAAGCGCACGAGAACGGCATCGAGGTCTTTGACCGCGACATGAAGCGCTACCTGGGATCCACACGTGTGCGCTCATTTAACCCTGCCGCCGCCTACCTGCGCAGCGTGGAGGGTCGCTGGGACAAGCGAACCGACTACATCGGCGCATTGGCCGACCGCGTCCCCAACCGCAACCCGCACTGGCGCGAGTGGTTCCACACATGGTTCCTGAGTCTGGTGGCCCAATGGGAAGGGATGAACTACAGCCACGGCAACGCCGTCGTGCCGTTGCTCATCGGACAGCAAGGCTGTGGCAAGAGCACCTTCGGGCAGTTCATCCTGCCGCCCGAGCTGCGCAGCGACGGCTACCGCGAGTTGGTTGATTTCTCGAAGAAGACAGAGGTGGAGCGAATGCTGGCCACCTCACTGCTCATCAACCTCGATGAATTCAACCAAATTAGCGAAAAAATCCAACAGGGCTTTCTGAAGAACCTGCTGCAAAAGAGCAGCGTGAAGACACGCCGCCCCTACAGCACCTCCGTCTCCGAAGAGCCCCGTTTGGCCTCGTTCATCGCAACCACGAACATGAACGACGTCCTCAGCGACCCCAGCGGCAGCCGTCGTTTCATCGTGGCAGAGATCCGCGAAGGTCAGCAGATCGACCTGCGCGGCGGCATCCCTTATGAGCAGCTCTACGCTCAGGCCTACGAAGAACTCTACCACCAACACCGCCGCAGCTATTTCACGCCCGAGGAGGTACAGCAGATCGAGACCTACAACAACACCTTTGCCACCCAGCGGCCCGAGGTGGAGTACCTATTAGACATCTTCAAGCTCGTGCCGGAGGACGAAGAAGGCTGTGAATGGCTGAGCAGCACAGAATTAGCCCTCGAGGTACGTCGCCAGACGCACTACGAATACAGCAACAGCGCGCTCAACTACCTGGGTCGCTGGCTGACAGCCGAAAACCGCTTCCGCCGTGTGGGCAAAAAGACTTTACACGGCATCTCCGTGTACTCTGTCCGGAGGCGAAAAAGGTGAAAAATGGGCCGAAAAATAAAATACCTTGTCAAATAAGTAGGTTAGTTCTGAAAATATCCTTATCTTTGCGGCCAAAATTATAGCATCAAACGACTGCACATGGAATTCACAGCCCAACAGATTGCCGATTTCCTCCACGGCACCGTGGAAGGCAACGCACAGCAAGCCGTACACACCTTCGCCAAGATTGAAGAGGGCGTAGCGGGAGCGTTGTCATTCCTGTCAGACTCCAAATACGAACCCTACCTCTACCAGACCGCCTCATCGGTGGTACTTGTTCCCAACAGCTTCCAGCCCGCACAACCCGTCTCCCCCACCCTCGTTCGTGTGGAGGAACCACGTGAGGCGCTGGCTCGTCTGCTCATGCTCTACGAAAGCATGAAACCCAAGCGCACGGGCATCGACCCGCTGGCCTTTGTGGCCCCGACAGCGAAGATTGGCAAGGATGTCTATCTGGCCCCCTTCGCCGCCGTGGGCGACAACGCCGTCATCGGCGACGGCACAGCCCTGCACCCCCATGCCACCGTAGGTCCCAATGCCACCGTGGGCAACGACTGCATCCTCTACGCCAACTGCACCGTCTATCACGACTGCCGCGTCGGTGACCGCTGCATTCTGCACGCGGGCAGCGTCGTGGGCGCCGACGGCTTCGGCTTTGCGCCGAGTGCCGAAGGCTACGAGAAGATTCCCCAGATAGGCATCGCCGTCCTCGAGGACGACGTGGAGCTGGGCGCCAACGCCTGCGTGGACCGCGCCACGATGGGCGCCACCATCATCCACAAGGGCGTGAAGATCGACAACCTGGTGCAGGTGGGCCACAACGTAGAGATACAGAGCCACACCGTGCTCTGCTCACAGGTGGGCATCGCCGGCTCCACAAAGGTGGGCGAATGGTGCACGTTCACCGGTCAGGTGGGCATCGCCGGACACATCAGCGTGGCTGACCACACCACCGTGGGCGCCCAAAGCGGCGTACCCGGCAATGTGCGCAAGCCCGGACAGACGCTCATGGGCTACCCCGCCATCGACCCGAAAGTGTGGTCGCGCGCCGCTGCCGTCTATAAGACGCTGCCAGAGATGGCTACCGAGCTGCGCGAACTTCAGAAAGAAGTGAAGGAGCTGAGAGAGAAGCTGAAAGATGAGAAGTGAGTACTGACGGGTGACAAGGATTAAACAAAATCCTGTTTGAGATGTCATACAGGAAACACTACGATTTGAGAATATGTTAAAACAAAATACACTGGGCGGTAGCTTCACGCTGCACGGCAAAGGTCTTCACACAGGCCTCAACTTAGTCGTAACCTTCAACCCCGCCCCCGAGAACTACGGATACAAGATTCAGCGCATTGACCTCCCCGGCGAACCCATCATCGATGCAATCGCCGAGAACGTCGTAGAAACCACACGCGGCACCGTCCTGGCGAAAGGCGAGGCGCGCTGCAGCACCGTGGAGCACGCCCTGGCAGCCCTCTACGCCCTCGGCGTTGACAACTGCCTCATCCAGGTGAACGGCCCCGAGGTGCCCATCCTCGACGGCTCCGCAGAAATCTATGTCGAGAACATCCGCCACGTGGGCGTCGTGGAACAGAACGCACCCAAGGACTACTACGTCGTGCACAAGAAAATCGAGGTGCGCGACGATGAGAAAGGCAGCTGCATCACCATTCTTCCCGACGAGCAGTTCAGCATCACGGCGATGATAGCCTTCCAGTCGAAAGTGCTGAGCAGCCAGTTTGCCACCCTCGATGACATGGCGAATTTCGAGCAGGAGATTGCTCCTGCCCGCACCTTCTGCTTCGTGCGCGAGGTGGAGATGATGCTGGAGGCCGGCCTCATCAAAGGCGGTGACCTGGACAACGCCATCGTCATCTACGAGAACCAAAAGACACAGGAGGAAATCGACAAACTCGCCAAGCGCATCGGTGCCCCCCATCACGACGCCACGGAGCTGGGCTTCCTGCAGACCAAGCCGCTGCAATGGGAAAACGAGCCCGCGCGCCACAAATTGCTCGACATCATCGGTGACATGGCACTCATCGGCAAACCCATCAAGGGTCGCATCATCGCCACGCGCCCCGGACACACCGTCAACAACAAGTTCGCGCGCCTGATGCGCAAAGAGATACGCACGCACAAGGTGCAGGCACCGTTCTACGATGTCAACCGTCCGCCACTCATGGACATCAACCGCATCAAGAAGCTCCTGCCCCATCGCTACCCGATGCTCTTCGTGGATAAGATCATCGAGATGAACGCACAAAGCATCGTAGGCATCAAGAATGTCACCGGCAACGAGCCCTTCTTCCAGGGCCACTTCCCCGGGGAGCCCGTGATGCCCGGCGTGCTGCTCATTGAGGCCCTCGCCCAGACGGGTGGCATTCTTGTGCTCAGCAACCTGGAGCACCCCGAGGACTACAGCACCTATTTCCTGCGCATCGACAACTGCAAGTTCACGCAGAAGGTGGTGCCGGGCGACACGCTTCTCTTCAAAGCCTACTTCACCGCTCCCTTCCGCCACAACATCGTACAGATGAGCGGCCACGTCTTTGTCGGCGAGAACGTCGTCGCGGAGGCTGACCTGGTGGCACAGGTGATTAAAAATTGACAAATTAAAACATTGAAACATTGAAAGAGACTCTCAAGAAATGCTTTCACTGATTCAATTCGCTATTTTTTAACTTCAATATCTCCATTCCGTATTTTTCAACCCTTCAATCTTTCAATCTGAATGATAAGCCCTCTCACATACATAGACCCCGCCGCCAAAATCGGTGAAAACGTGGAAATCGGTCCCTTCTGCTACATCGACAAGAATGTGGAGATTGGCGACAACAACACGCTCATGAACAGCGTCACCATCCTCTCCGGCGCACGCATCGGCAACGGCAACATCTTCTTCCCAGGCTGTGTCATCAGCGGCATTCCGCAGGACTTGAAGTTCAAGGGCGAGGAATCCCTGGCCATCATCGGCGACAACAACAAGATTCGCGAGAATGTGACCATCAACCGCGGCACCGCCTCGAAGGGGCAAACCGTTGTGGGCTCCGGCAATCTCTTCATGGAAGGATGCCACATCGCCCACGATGACATCATCGGCAACGACATCATCATCGGCAACTGCTCCAAGCTGGCCGGCGAAGTCACCGTCGATGACCACGCCATCCTCTCGGCCTGCGTCCTCGTGCACCAGTTCTGCCGCATCGGCGGCTACACGATGGTCAGCGGCGGCACGGGCGTGCCACAAAGCGTGCTCCCCTACACCATCTGCGCCCGCCATCCGGCTGCCTACTACGGCCTCAACATTGTGGGTCTGCGCCGTCGCGGTTTTGAGCGCGATACCATCAACACCATCCACGAAGCCTACCGCATCATCTACCAGGGCGGCATGGCCCTGACCGAGGCCATCGCCACCATCCGCGAGGAGCTTCCCATGACACCTGAAATCACATATATCCTCGATTTCATCGAAGACACCAAGCAACGCGGATTCGTCCATTAATTTGACAATTTTACATTTTTAACCTGTTTCATGTAACGGCTTACTATGCAGCAAGTATCCAATCGTAAAATTGTCCAATCGTAAAATCAAATCATGCTATACACCATCACCGTTGTCAGCCCCGAAGCAGAAGACTTCGACCTCGAGCTCCAGATAGAGTCCGATGCCACCTTCGCAGACCTCAGGAAACTCGTTCACGAGAGCTGTGGCTGGGAGATGACGCCGTCCCGCACGACGCGCGGGGGACATAGCCCCGCCTTCTTCGTCTGCGATGAACATTGGCACCGCCACAAAACCATCCCCGAGAGAAGCCTCGAGGACGACACCATGGAGGAGGTGGAGCTCGGCGACCATCTCGAAGACGAAGGCCAGCGCCTCATCTACCTCTTCGATGCTGACAATGCCCGCAAACTGCTCCTTGAAGTCAGCCGCATCGCCTATGGCAAACACATCGATGCCCCCCTCTGCCGCCGCAGCCACGGCACCGCCCCCGCCCTCGCAGCAGAACCCGAAGAGGCCGCACCGGCACCCAAGAGCACGGCAGAGCTGCTGGCAGAACTCAACGCCGCAGCCATGGATGATGAAGAACACGACTTCGAGCCCACTGACGACGACCTCTTCGACATGGAGGAAATCGACATGGAAGGCTTCGATTTCACCGAAGAATAGTGCGCCCAACGGTTCACCCGTTGGGAATCCCCCCCTCCCTCCTCCCCATGAAAACCCTCTTCGTTCTCCTTGGCCCCACCGCCGTCGGCAAGACCGAACTGGCCTTACAACTTGCAGAGCGCATCGGCAGCCCCATCCTCAACGCCGACAGCCGCCAGATCTACCGAGGGCTGACGATTGGCACCGCAGCCCCCACACCCGAACAGCTCGCACGCGTACATCACGAATTTGTCGGCATACTCGATGTCACCGAGTACTATAGTGCTGCGCGCTACGAAGCCGATGTCCTCCGCCTCACCGACCAGCTCTTTCAGACCCACGACACGCTGTTGCTAAGCGGCGGCTCTATGATGTATATCGATGCCGTCTGCCACGGTATCGACGACATCCCCACCATCACCCCCGAGACACGTGAGCACCTGCGCCAACGCCTGCAGACGGAAGGCCTCGACACCCTGAAGGCGGAACTACGCCTCCTCGATCCTGAATACTACGCCCAGGCCGACCTGAAGAACACCAAGCGCATCGTCCACGCCCTGGAAGTCTGCTACCAAACCGGTCGCACCTTCACCAGCTTCCGCACCGCCACACATAAGGAACGTCCCTTCCGCATCGTCAAACTCGGCTTACGTCGCGAGCGCGCCGACCTCTTCGACCGCATCAATCACCGCGTTGATCAGATGATCGCCGATGGTCTCCTCGACGAAGCGCGTCGCATGCTACCCTACCGCCACGAGAACGCCCTCAACACCGTAGGTTACAAGGAAATGTTCCAAGTCCTCGACGGCACCTGGGACCTTCCCTTCGCCACTGAGCGTCTGAAGAAAAACACCCGTGTCTATGCCAAGAAACAGATGACGTGGTTTTCCAAGGACACCGACATCCAATGGTTCCACCCCGACGACGAATCCTCCCTCTTCAAAGCTGTTGAGCAGTTGACAGAATATAGGAGTTGAGGAATCCAAGGAGTCAAGGCGAATGCGAATAAAGTTTACAGAACATTCTCTTCTCCGACCACTATTTTCATTAAAATTCCTTAATAATCGAGGCCATTTGTCATCACTTTCATCCTTTTTGTCTATCTTTGAACTGTTAAATCCTTATAAACGATGAAATCAAGATTCTTTTTTGCCTTTGTGCTCACCTTGGTCGCCTGCGGAGTCAGCGCCAAGCCCAAGACCACTGCTTATCTCTTCACCTATTTCACCGGCAATGCCCCCGAGCAAGAGCAAATCTGCTATGCCATCTCCGAGGACGGCTGGAACTACACGCCGCTGAACAACGGACAACCCATCATCGCCTCCAAGGACATCGCCCGCACCGGCTGTGTCCGCGATCCCCACATCCTTCGCGGCAAATGCGGTTGGTTCTACATGGTTGTGACAGACATGAAGAGCAGCCTCGGCTGGAGCAGCAACCGCGGCATGGTACTGATGCGCTCCAAAGACCTTGTCAACTGGGAACATCACACCGTGCACTTCCCCGACCGCTACAAAGGAACCATGTTCGAGCACGTCACCCGCGTGTGGGCTCCCCAGACCTTCTATGACAAGCTCACAGGCAAGTATATCGTCTATTTCTCCATCCTCACCGACGATGGTTCCTGCCCCTACGACCGCGTCTATTGGGCGTATGCCAACAAGGATTTCAGCGACCTGGAAGGAGAACCGAAACTCCTCTTTGACATGAAGAATGCCAGCATCGACACCGACATCGTTCAAGACGACGAGGGACTCCTTCATATCTTCTTCAAAACAGAAGGAAGCAAGCAGAAGGGCATCAAGCAATTTATTGCGAAGGACTTTTACAACGGAAACACCTGGGAGCTCCAGCCCGGATGGTGTCAGGACACCAACAAGGCTGTCGAGGGTGCCGGCGTGTTCCGCCTGCACGACGGCACATGGGTGCTGATGTACGACTGCTACACCAGCGGCCACTACCAGTTCTGCAAGAGCACCGACCTGAAGACCTTCAAGCAGGTGCAGGACACCAAGACCGAGGGCGCCTTCACCCCCCGTCACGGTACCGTCATTGCCATCACGGCTAAGGAACTGAAGCGCCTGCAGGCCGCATTCCCGAACAAGTAAAAAATCTTTTTTTAGAAGTTCAAGAGGCTCGGTTGACGACTGTCAGCCGAGCCTCTTTGCGTTAAAATAACGGCCTACGCCATTTATTAAAAAGTGTTAAGATTTGAAATTAAAACGCGCTCGCGGGTATATGGTATTTAAAAAACCCTTAAATTTGACCGCTTGAAATGCTGAAATCATTTACTTTTCCCCTTAAAAAAGGGGATTTTTCACGAATTAACGAGAATTCACTAAATCTACTAATAAACTCAAATTCAAGTGTATGAAAACCCGTTTTAGCACGTACACCACGCACGTTTGTCGCGCCTTGTGCATGATGGCTCTTTGTGGACTTACTTGGGCTTGTAAAGACGATTACACTCTCGATGACGAGAAACCCGATTGGCTTTACGAGAACATCTATTCCCTCTTGGAGAAAGAAGGTACTTACAACAACTACCTCCGCCTCCTCGAAGACAAGGACATCAACACCGAAGGCGCACGCGACCTGAAGGAGGTGCTCAGCAAGACCGGCTCCAAGACCGTCTTCGTTGCCAACGACGAAGCCTGGAACCAGTTCTTCCGCACCAACGCCACGCTGCCTGCCACCAACCCGTGGCACAACGCGACGAGTTATGAACGCCTGTCGCCGGCGCAGAAGAAGCTGCTCATCCACACGAGCATGCTCAACAACGCCATCGTCATGGAGAACCTCTCCGCTGCTGACGGCGACGGCACCAGCGCTCCGGAGCCCGGCCAGTATATGCGCCGCTACACGGACGTTGACGTTCTGGACACCATCACCTTCCTCCCCGCCAACCAGGTGCCTTTCTCCTACAGCCCCGTTGACGAGGACTACTGGAAGGACTTCCGTGGCAGCGCAGAAGAACCCGGCACGGGCATCTATGTGGTCACCGATGCTACCCGCAACATGATGATTCACTTCACTCGTGAGCACATGGGCCGCGGCGACATCCAGATTACCGACGACGACTTCAAGAAGATTGTAGGTCAGACACGTACCGCTCAGGATGTTCACATCTACAATGCACGTGTCACCGCCAAGGACGGCGTGGCCGAAAACGGTTATGTCAACCTCACAGAGCGCGTGCTGGTGCCACTGCCCAGCATGGCTGAGGTGATTCGCCTGAGTGGCAAGACCAACATCTTCAGCCACATGATGGACCGCTTCTCCTACCCCGCACCCAACACCACCGTGACGCAGAACTATAAGAATCTGCACCCCGACTTCAGCGGAACCATCTACACCAAGAAGTACTTTGCGAGCCTGGGACCTAATGGCGTTCAATCCCTCGATCCCAACAACAACACGGTGGCCGACCTCCTGAACTACGACCCGGGATGGAACGAGTTCGTTCAGTCCGGTGATGCCCGCAAGGATATGGGTGCCATGTTCGTCCCCAACGACGAGACCTTGATCCGCTACTTCTCCGTGGGCGGTAGCGGCTCGCAGTTGGTAGAGACCTACTCTCCCGAGCATCAGGCTACGACCTTTGACATCAACGACCTGGATGCCCTCTACCAGAAGATCGACTACATCCCGCTCTCCACGCTGTCCAAGTTGTTGAATGTCATCATGCACCCCTCCTTTGTGGATGCCGTCCCCAGCAAGATGCATAAGCTGCGTGACAAAGAGTCCCAGGAAGAGATGTTCACACCCGATGACATCGCCGAAATCGACACCTGCCTCCTGGCCAACAACGGCGCCGTCTATGTGATGAACAAGGTCTATGGTCCTGCCTCCTACGAATCCGTCGTGGGCCCGGCCAACATCAGCGAGACCAACCTCATCATGCAGTGGGCCATCAACAACGGTCAGGTTTCCGCTCAGGACAAGATGCACATGAACTACTACGCCTACCTGATGGCTATGCGCTCCACGTTCTCCTTCTTCCTGCCGAGCGACGAGGCCCTGAAGCGCTACTACGACCCCATCAGCTTCACCAGCCAGCACCCGCGTGTCATCCAGATTGAGATGAAGTACGACCGCAATGGCAAGCCTACCGGCAACCCGCCCCTTCAGACCGGTAAGATCCTTTACCTGTACGATCCTGTTGAGGGCACCATCGCCGACAAGGCCTTCAACCTCGACCAGCTCAATGAGATTTCTCTGCTGAGCCGTCTGCGTACGATCTTGGAGAGCCACACCATCGTCCACAACGCCGAGAACCCCATCGACAACGAGGATGAATACTACCTGGCCAAGAACGGTGCAGGCCTGAAGGTCACCAAGGAGTACAACCCCGCCACGGGCAAATACAACATCACACAAGTTCAGGGTGGTTTCCAGCTTGAGAACGAGCGCGCCGGAATGGTGGAAGCCGTCGATGGCGGCACCGCAGCCGATGGGACCGTGCATATTGACATCGAGCCTAAGAACGCGATGGAGAAATTGAACGGTCACACCTTCATCCTCGACGATGCACCCATCATCCCTGCCAGCCGAAGCATCTATTATATATTAGATAATGAATTCGCCGAGGAAGGCCAGGCCTTCTATGAGCTCACCGACGTGGAAGGCAACACCGACATCATCGATGCTTGCAACCTCAAGGAATCGACGATGGCCATCTGGGATACCGGTGGTGCCATTGACAAGAACGTGAAGTTCCTCAGCAACTTCAACTACACCGTTCTCGTGCCCACGCCCGAGGCACTGGATGATGCCATTGCCCATGGTCTGCCCACCTGGGAGAGCATCCGCGAAGACTACGAGAACAGCATTGAATATGAGGGCGAAGGTGAAGACCGCCAGCCCCGCTACTGGGACAACAACAAGAAACACGTCATGTGGTCAAGTCCTGAAGACAGCCTCCGTGTCCTCACCCAAGTCACTTACCTCAACAATTTCATCCGTTGCCATTTCCTCGACATCAGCTTCTTTGAGGACAAGACAGCCCGCGCAGAGAACGAGTTCACCACCTCCAGCTACGACATCACCAACGGTGTCTTCGTCAAGGTTCACATGGGCCGCAATCCCTCGCAGCTCTATGTCCGCGACAATGTCGGAGGCGAGATTCACCACACCACGGGTGACTTGCGCAACATCATGACCAATGACATGACCTGTATCACGGATAACTCTGGAACGATGTCAGGTCCGAAGACCTCACCCACCGGCAAGTCTCAGATGAACGGCATCGTCCTGAAGAGTTCCAGTGCCGCCGTTGTCCACCAGATTGACGGTGTCCTCAACCACACCCCGCTGGTCAACGGCCGCCACGACAGCACCTGGGCTACGCCCTCTGCCTGCAAGCGCTACCTCCAGCGTTTCTCCATTCTCCCCTCCTCCAGTATCCAAAACATGAAGCGCCATGAATAAATTCCTCAAACTGATTCTGCTATGTGCGGTCTGCCTCACGGCCACTACCGCCAGCGCACAGCAACGACGCATCTCGGGTACCGTATCGGATGACTTCGATGTCGTGCCGGGTGCCAATGTGGTTGAGCGCGACAAGAACAACCGTATCATCAGTGCCACCGTCACTGATATGAACGGCCACTTCACCCTCGCCATCAAAGACCCGAAGAACACGCTGAACGTCACCTTCATGGGTCTGAAGCCTTACAGCAAGGTCATCGGCAACCAGAACACCTGGACCATCAAGCTACAGGACAACACCAAGACGATGACCGAGGTGAAGGTTACTGCCAAGAAACGCCAGCAGTCCGGCGGCCTCAGCATCCCCGTCCGTGAGTTGGCGGGTGCCACACAGACCTTCAACATGGACGAGATGGAAGGTATGGCCTTCGAATCCGTCGATCAGGCCCTGCAAGGTCAGATTGCAGGTCTCGACATCGTGCAGAACTCCGGTAACCTCGGTTCCGGTACCACGATGCGTCTGCGCGGTACCACCACCATCAACGGTAATGCACAGCCCCTGATTGTCGTCAACGACCACATCTTCGAACTTCCTGAAGATGCCGTCAAGGACATTGACTTCGGCGACCTCGACAACGAGGAACAGTTCTCCACCCTGCTGAATGTCAACCCCGAAGACATCCAGAGCATCGAGGTCCTCAAGGACGGTTCTACCGCCAAGTGGGGTGCCAAGGGTGCCAACGGTGTCATCGAGATCAAACTCCGCCGTGGTCACAAGGGTAAGACCAACGTCACCTTCTCCTATAAGTTCAACGGCACCTGGCAGCCCGATGGCTACGAGATGCTCGACGGTGACGGCTACACCATGATGCTGAAGGAGGCCTACTTCAACCCCCAGCAGAAAGCCACCAATATGCCGGAATTGGACTACGACCAGAACAAAACCAACATCTATCCCCACTACAGCAAGAACACCGATTGGATCGATGCCGTACGCCAGTTCGGTCAGGAGCACAAGTGGTACGTCACCCTCTCGGGTGGTGGCGAGAAAGCCCAGTTCCGTATCTCTGCCGGTTATGACAAGTCCAAGGGCTCCATCATCGGTCAGACCTACGACCGCTTCACCACACAGACCGCCCTCGACTATGAAGTCAGCGACCGCATCAAATTCCAGTCGAACATCCAGTTATCGTTCTCCAACAACCACAAGAACAACCCCAACGACATCCTTGCCCGTGCCTATAAGGCCATGCCGAACATGAGCATCGATGAGATGAAGGCGCAGATGGTGGACGGACAGCTTACCTACGTGCCCACCGGCAACTACTTCAACATGCTGCCCCTCAACGCTTCGCAGAACGATATCAACAATTACGACTACACCAGCTACAACCTCTACGACATGTTCCTCAACGGCAACCCCGTGGCCTATGCCTATGGCGGTTGGAACCTTGAGAAGCAGTACAACCTGACACCCCAGTTCAATCTGGAGTACAAGTTCCTGGGCAAGGACAACGACCACACCCAGTTGAACTATAAGGGCGACGTGCAGCTGAGTATCTACAACACCTCCAACGACAAGTACCTCCCCGCAGAGCTCCGCACCATGGACTGGATCTATGGAGGCGACAATCCATGGGTACACCACGGCGACACTAAGATCAACAACAACCGCAACACCGTGGGTAACTCCGAGTACAAGAGCCTGGAGTTCTTCACCCGCCACGACCTGGCCTTCTACCCCCACTTCAAGAACGAAGACTGGAGCGTCAGCGCCCTCGTACGTTGGGAGTTGAAGTCCGGCCAGTCCAGCAGCCAGAGTTCCGACCTGTGGAACGTACCTAACGGCGTCACCGACCCCACCGTCGTAGCCCTGCTTCAAGGCGCCAGCGCCTCCAACGGCGAATGGCGCGAGACCAGCTTCTTTGCGCAGGCGCACGCGTCCTATAAGAGTAAATATAACCTCGACGTCAGCGTACGTTGGGACGGCTCCACCGCCTTCGGTAAAGGCAGCAAGTTCGGCACCTTCCCCTTCGTGGGTCTTCGCTGGAACATCATCGACGAGCCGTGGATGAAATGGTCCAAGAAATGGCTGAGTATGCTCTCCATACGTCCCACCTGGGGTATCACCGGTGGCTCCGGTGGCGGCGGCTTCAACCAGTACAACCGCTATGCACAGGTGCTGGGCCAATCCTACAATGGACACAACATCATTATTCCTGAGAACCTGTCGCTGAGTTCCCTCCGTTGGGAGAAGACCCAGAAGCTGAACCTCGGTTTCAACCTCGGTCTGCTGGATGACCTCCTCAACTTCGAGCTGGAAATCTATGACAACAGGGTCTCCGACCTGATTATGCACGACCAGCGCATCGCCGCTGCCAACGGTTTCTCCTCCCTGGCTAAGATCAATGCCGGTAAGATGAGAAACAGCGGTTGGGAGTTGAACTTCTCCACCGGTTGGTTTGCCAAGGTGGGTAAGTTCTCCATGAAGGTGCGCGGTAATGTGGCACAGAACATCAATGAGATTCTGGAGATGGATCCCCTCGTGCTCGAGGGCCTGAACCCCACCGAGAACGACGAGCCCGGCAACCTTAACTACTACGGTCTCCGCCGTATTCAGGAGCACAACGCCTTCGGTTCCATCTACGGTCTGAGATACAAGGGCGTCTATCGCTACGACTATGAGCACAACGGCTATACCCAGGAGTCCATCTACAAGTATGGCTATGCCGAGGTCGATCAGAACGGCGTCAGCTGGGAAGAAGCCCGCAACAGCGGCATTGCATGGGGAACAGGTACCGGTTATGACAAGGCTGGAAATCCCATCAACACCGCAGCTGCAGCACAGCGCCGCGGCGATGAGAACGCCACCTGTCCTATCGCCTACGATGCCAATGGCAATATGCTGACCGACCAGCGCGGCAACCCCTTGCACATGTACTACTGCTACACCCGTGCCAACAAGAAAGAATTCCAGGGTGGCGATGTCATCTATGAAGACATCAACCACGACGGACAGATCAACCGCTTGGATGTCGTCTATCTCGGCAACTCCAACCCGACCTGCAATGGTGGTTTCGGCTTCACACTGAAGTATGACCGCTTCTCCCTCAACACAGGCTTCACCTTCCGTACCGGCTTCGATGTCGTGAACACGGCCCGCGCCAATGCTGAGAGTATGCGCGCCAACGACAACCAGAGCTATGCCACCACATGGCGCTGGCGTAAGAACGGTGACATCACCGAGATTCCGCGCGCCCTCAACTCCTCCATCTATGAAAGCTACAACGCGCTGCCCAGCGACCGTTATGTGGAACGAGGCGACTACCTGCGTCTGCAGTACATCCAGCTCAGCTACGACTTCAACCCGAAGCTCCTGAAGAAGGCGGGCATCCGCAGCCTGAAGCTCTTCGCGTCGGCCAACAACCTCTTCGTATGGAGTAAGTACACAGGTACCGATCCTGAAGTGGCACCTTCGACCTGGGCCAAGATTGCCTTCGATGGCAACCGCACCCCGCGTGCACGCTATTTCACTGCCAGTATCAACTTGGGATTCTAAAAGTACAGCGATATGAAACGAATCACATATTTCACACATGTCATGCTTCTGGGACTCGCAAGTCTCGGCATGACGTCCTGCACCGACTTCCTCACCCTCTACCCCCTGGACAAGGTGGTAGAGGAGAACTTCTGGGAGGATAAAAACGACCTGGAAGGTGTGCGTTACGGCGCCTATATGCAGATGGCCGGGACCATCGAGAAATTCATCGCATGGGGCGACGCTCGCTCGGATGCCTACGAATATCACACCATCAATCCCGACAACAGCGATTATCGGGAAATCATGTTGGCCAACCCCGACTCCACCATGGGCATTTATGACTGGGGAGCCGTCTATACGACCATCAACTACTGCAACAAAGTGCTCTCGCATGGCGATGAGATTTTGGAGGACGACCCGCAGTTCACACCTACGGAGTGGCAGCAGATGAAGGCCGAGTTGACAGCCCTGCGCGCCCTGAACTACTTCTACCTCATCCGCGCTTTCAAGGATGTCCCCTTCACCTTTGATGTCATCAACTCCGACGAAGATGTGCGGACCTTCAAGAACACATTGCAAATGGATATCCTCAACACCCTGATCGACGACGTGAAATCCGTTGCCGGAATGGGTAAGAGCCGCTTCCCAAAAGATGCCGACACGAAGGGCTTGATGACCAACACCGCCATCTACGCCCTGTTGGCCGAGATGCATCTCTGGCGCAGTGCCCTGCGCGAAGGCCGTCTGGCGGTTGTCTCGGGAGAACCCGTCTATACCCAGGAGGATGTCCTGGCGGATGCACGCAGTGTCATCGAATATGGCCAGAAATCCTTGGACGCACTGGCACTCCAGAACCAACAGATTACCAACAGCTCCTACGACCGCAACACCAGCAAGAAGGACACATACGGCAGCGGTCTTGAGAATGCTGACCTCATCAAGAACGAGGATATGTACGGCGACTACCAGCAGAACTCATGGAGCATTGAAGTCAACAGCTTCGATGACATTTTTGTGCGCGGCAACAGTGAAGAGAGCATGTTCGAGATACAGTTCTCCTCTTCCGACCGCCGCAACAGCGGTTTCATGAGAAACCTTTGGGGCTTCAAGACGGACAAGAAATTCCTCCTGGCTGTCAGCAACATGGCTGTTGATAATGCGCTGAAGAACCTGGCCACCGGAGCCGTGGACTGCCGCAGGTGGTACATTTGCGCAGACGGCAGATACCTCAATTCGGAAGGCATTCGGAATCTGGACGATAATTCCAAATTCTACTACTGCACCAAATGGCTGGATTGTACATTCGACAGAGAGTCCTTAAATGGTACTATCGTCACAGATGTCATGAGCGACATCTCTACCACCAGCTACAGGAACTGGATCATCTACCGCATGACCGATGTCATGCTGATGATGGCCGAGGCTCATGCCGTTCTGGGAAATTACGCTCAATGCCGCAGCATTGTAGATGCCATCCAGAAGCGTTCCACGCTTGACCAGACCACAGGTCTCTCCAAGAGCACCGACAACAACAAGGACGCCTGCATCAAGCTGGTCATGAACGAGCGCCTCGTAGAACTCTTGGGCGAAGGCAAGCGCTGGTTTGACCTGGTCCGCTACGCCGAGCGCATCGGCGGCGGCACCAACCCGGATCCCCGCGAGCCTCAGTTCTTCAATGGTGCAGACGGCGTCTCGCAGATGGTGGAAGACTACCTGGCAAAGGGTGCCTATTCCAAGCTGAAGTCCAACATGAAGAGCCGCATGCAAAACCGCTACGGCCTCTACAGCCCCATCTACTATCGTGAGCGTAGCGCCAACTACTACGAGATTCCGCAGAACCCTGTATGGAACCGTGAAAAGGGCGACAACAACAATCAGTCCGGTTCCTAATGACGTTTCCACAGATAAATTCTACAACTATGAAATATTTAGCACGAAACCTTTACAGAATCCAAGCACTTATGGCTTGGGCTGTCATCGTAGCTGCTTTGGCCTCGTGTTCGGAAAACATCGATACCGAGTACCAATTCACAGCCAAGGAGGAGACCATCCTCGAATATCTGGAGCAGGGTAAGAATGCGGAGCTCTACACCGAATACGCAAGCCTGCTGCATCAAGTACCCATCAGCCGCCAGTCGTCATCAACGGTGGCACAGCTGCTGTCGGCACGCGGTAACTACACCTGCTTCCCGCCGAACAACAAGGCCATCCACGACTACCTTGACTCCCTGCGTGTCAAAGGCATCATCAGCGAGGCCTCCTGGGCCGGTTTCCCCAATGAAGAAGTTCTGGACTCCATCCGCAAGGTCATTGTCTATAACAGTGTCTTGGACGGCACGAACAGCTCCACGGTGCTGGAGATGGGTGACATCGTCTCACAGACAGACGACGTGGATTTCCAGTTGCCGAACCTCAACAACCGCAAGTTGTTCAAGAAGACGGCCGGACAGGACTCCATCCTGATGAACGGCGTGGCGTTTATTGACCTGAACAACCGCGATATCAAGTGCCTCAACGGACGTGTCCACGAGGTTCACGCCGTGATTGCTCCGAGCAATAAGACCATGGCCGATATCTTCCAGAACATCGTTGCCGAGCGCACAAAGGGCTTCCTCGTGATGGCCAAGCTCATCCAAGCCTGCGGATTAGCAGACACCCTCAGCAAGACGCAGGATGACGTATGGGAGAATCTGGTATTGGACGGGGCCGTCAAAGACCTGCCCAAACATCCTACGGAGCAAATCGGTTCTATCCCCTTGCACCGTCTCTATGGCTTCACCATCTTTGCCGAGCCGGATGCGCTCTGGGAGAGCGAAATCGGAAAGCCCTACGACCAGATCTCCGTGGAGGACATCAAGGCTTACCTGATCAGCAAGGGAGCTTATCCCGATGCCACCCAGGGCAATGACTACACCAATGAGAACAACATCATCAACCAGTTTGTCACCTACCACGTTCTCCCCGAGAAGCTCAAGCCTGGTAGTCTGGTCATTCACCACAACGAGAATGGCTACTGGTGGAAAACACCTGAAACAGGCTTCAGCATCCCCGTCTTTGAATACTTCACCACGATGGGTAAGCGCCGTCTGCTGAAGATCTATCAGAGCCGCGAGAGCCAGGAAGAAGACACCGAGCGCGACGATGCCAACGGCGGTATCTTCCTCAACCGCTTCCCCATCCTGAGAAACGGACGCGGCGACTTCATCGATGAGAGCAACCCCCAGAACAACGACTACCACGAGAGTGGCCGCTTCAGGGAGGCTGGTAGCGCATTCGCGATGTATCCCGACGAGAACATCGGTAACAAGATTCGCTTTGAGGCAGAAGATGCTGCCGACTACCAGCAGATCAAGAACTGCTGCATATATCCCCTCGAGCGTGTGCTGGTTTATACAGAGAACGTACAGAACCGCCTGGCCAGCGAACGCATCCGCATTGACATGACGGCCATGTTCCCGGAATTCATCAACAACGACCTCCGCCATCCCTTGGGTGACTATCCCGACGGCAGTACCCAGACGAAGGGCTTCCCTGTAGAATATCCCTATCTGGCCAATGTGGAGATGCGTGAAGGTACACTCTTCTACTACTTTACGGGCCACAACCGCGGCTGGAGCAACTACCAGATGGACGAGTTCAACATCATCGGTAAATATGAGTTCACGATGAAGTTGCCGCCCGTGCCGAAGAAAGGACACTATGAGATTCGCTTCGGCGTCAGCTCCGGTTCCAGTTGGCGTAGCATGTGTCAGGTTTATTTCGGTGACGACCCCAATTACCTGCCCGCCAAGGACATCCCCATGGATCTGCGTATCGGCTTTGTCCGCCACCGTTTCCGCAGCGGCGACCAGGTATCCAACTTCGGTTACACCTCCGACGCAGAGTATGAGAACGAAGCCAAGAGCTTGAGCATGGAGGAACAGGACGAGATCACCAAGTCCCTGCGCGCCCGCGGCTTCATGAAAGGTCCCAAGTACTTCCACATCGGTGAAGGAACCGGTTCAAGATTAGGCATTCAAGGCGAACACGTCACACGACGTATCATGGTAAGTGAAGATATGGATCCCGACAAGACCTACTACATCCGCTTCAAGAATGTACTCGACGACAAAGAACTGCAGTTCTTCATGGACTACTTTGAATTTGTCTCCAAGGAGGTCTATGATAACCCCGTGGAACCCGAAGACATTTGGTAACCTTATAAAAAACCTATTATGACACGCACATATTTGAACAAAGTCATCCTCATCGGAGTGTGGGGCATCGCCATGGCGATGACCCTCACCTCCTGTGCCGACGACCATTTCGATATTCCTGAGGACTCCGGCGAGGGCAACGTAGCCACCCAGAGCATCTGGGAAGTGATTTCTTCTGACGCGAGTCTATCCAACTTTGCCAAGATCGCAGAGAAGACTCCTGTCTATAAGGACGAGAAGCACCCCATCGCCAACTACACCTTTAAGGATGTACTCAGCGGCGACCAGGTCCTCACCGTCTTTGTACCCAACAACGAGGCCTTCACGGCCGCAGACCTGGCAGATTATGAGGCACTGTTGAAGACAAGGCCTTATGATGTATTCCTGAGTTTAGTGGGCAACCACCTGGCCTGCGGCCGCTACGTGGCATCAGGTCTGAACCCGCAAGGCAAGGCCGAACGCCTGATTTTCCTCAACAACAAGAAAGGCATCTTCGACCGCGAGAAGAAGACCATCAAGGATGTGGCTATCAACCGCCCCAACATCAGCGCCACCAATGGCATCGTCCATGTGCTCGGCCAGAAGATTCCCTTCGCCTATAACCTGTATGAATACATCCGTGCCAATAAGGGCTATGAGCATCTGAATGCCTGGCTGAGCGCCCACGATACGCTCTTCTTCAATTCCGATGCCAGCGCCATCGCCGGTACGGACAAGACAACAGGTGAGCCGATTTACGTGGACAGCGTCTATACGCGCTTCAATTCTCTGTACTACTTCTCCTATCAGCCCAACTCCGTGGAATGGACGGTGCCCCACAAGGGCGTAGCCGCCAACCTGGAGCAGGAAGACAGTATCTATGCCATGGCCATCCCCAACGATGCCGCCTGGGAAGAAGCCGTAGCAACAATGAAGCCCTGGTACAACTATGCCGACATCTACTTCGATGCTTATCAGGAAAACAACGCATTGATGGATGTAGCTGCTGGCAACCGTCCGACCCTCGAAGTGAAGGACACTGTGCAGGAGGCTGCCATCAGCATGGATATTGTGTCACCGCTGGTGTTCAACGTCAGAATGCAGAAGCGCATCAAGGGTGTGCAGGAGGACTTCTGGACCGTAGAATCCTTCCTGAGCCATAAGATGACCAAGCTCTTCAACACGCGTTCCGACACCTTTACCATTGACAAGGACGAGACAGAGGATGTGCGCGACCTGATCTTTGAGGGCAAACAGCCCATCACCGTCAGCAACGGTCTTCTCTATCCCCTGGATCACTGGAACTTCCGCAAGACGTACAAAGCCTTCAACATTGAAATCAAGGCCAACGCCTTCTCGATTTACCAGCCCGGACGCTACAACCTCTCTGAGGCTGAACAGAAAGACGGCAAGCACACCTACAATGCCACCTTCGAGTCCAAGAGCGTCGATAACGGCAGTGAGCTGGCCCGCAAGTACGGCCAGGTGTCGAAGAGCTCTTACCTCAGATTCAGGCGCGATTCAGGCCAGCCCAAGGCTACGTTCAAGCTGCGTGGTTCTGAAGAAGATCAGGACGTGCTCAGCAACATCGAATACGAGGTTGGTATCGTCATGGTCCCGGACTTCTATTACAACGAGGTTGATCCCGAGGACAACCCCGATGTCATCAAGAAGAACTCTCTGAAGGCCACCATTACCTACCTCAGCGAGAGCAAGAAGGAAAAGACTTGGAGCACAAAGAAAGCCTTTACCTATGAAGGCGAGAAAGTAGATACCATCTGGATGGACGAAACCATCACCTTCCCCTACTCCTATCGCAACATCACGAAGGCTTACCCCATCTTCCAAATCCAATCGCAGGCCATCCCTTCAGCGATGGAGCGTCAAGGCTATCAGACCACGTTCTCCGTGGACCGGATTATCCTGCGTCCCAAGCAAGAGTAATCAGCTCAAAGAATCAATATGAATCTTTTAACCTTCTGAAACTACAAGTATGAGATTCTATTCAACTCACCTCAAAGATATGGCCATCCGCTTGGGACTATGCTTGCTTTTCATCGTCGGTGGAAGCATGACGCCCCTCATGGCCCAAGACATGTTCCAGGAAAATCGTGTCGATGACACTGCCGAAAGGGACAGTGCCGCATTGGCCAAGCTCCGTCGGAACAAGAAAGCGGAAAAACAATACCCCATGAAGTCGGTGTCCGGTAAGGTCATCGACGATGCCACCGGAGAACCCATGAGCGGCGTTCGCATCCAGGCTCTCCAATTGCCTAAGTACTCTGCCCTGACAGAGGAGGACGGAACCTATAAGCTGGAAGTGCCTGTGTTCTGCCATGCACTCATCATGGATGCTCCGGACTACAACCTGCTCCAACTTGCCATCAAGGGCGAGACAGATCAGGATGCACGCCTCATCAGCAGTAAGTTCCATAGCTACTATACAGGCAATACGGAAATCATTTCCCAGAAGAAAGCCGTCCTCGACGAGACCAGTTCCGTCACCGTGGAAACAGATATGCAGAACCTGCTCGCAGGTGATCTCTACTCGGTGAACCGCAGCGGTCTGGTCGGGCAGGGAGCTTACTTCTCCATCCGTGGTGTGAACTCCATCAATGCCAACGCACAGCCCCTGTTCATCATCGATGGCAACATGGTTGACATGGAAGAAGGCCGCACCAGCCTCCACGAAGGTTTCTACAACAACCTGCTGGCTGGCCTCGATCCCGAGAACGTGGAAAGCGTGCAGGTCATCAAGAACGGTACGGCACTTTATGGTGCCAAAGGTGCCAACGGTGTTGTCATCATCAACACCAAGCGCGGCCACAGCATGGCCACCAGAATCAATGTCCGCGTCTATGGCGGCACAGAGCTGGTACCCGAGAAGCTCCAGGTGATGGACGGCCCTGCCTACCGCAGCTACCTGAGTGAATTGGCCGGAACCATCAAGGAAGTGCGTGAATCCACGTCGGGCAATCTTGACAAGTATGCCTTCCTGAACAATGCTCCCGAGAGCAGCAACTACTACTACAGCGTGTTCCACAACAACACAGACTGGCAATCGGACCTCTACCGCAACACCTTCGTACAGAACTACAAGGTGAGCGTGGAAGGTGGTGACGAAATCGGAATGTATGCCCTCTCACTGGGCTACAGCGACGGCAAGTCCACCATGAAGGGCAATGACTTCAGCCGCCTGAACCTGCGCTTCAACACCGACATCCAGATCTTCTCGAAGTTGAGGGCCGGTTTGGACATCGCCTACAACCAGACCAGCTACAATGTGCTGGACACGGGCTGGAGCGAGGACTACTCGATGCAGAACATCGGTTCCCCGAATGTCCTCGGCCTCCTGCAGGCACCGTTCCTTTCGCAGTACGCCTACTACCACAGCGAAGCCGCAGGCAAGCTGCAGCTCTCCAATTCCTATGCCGGTAAGTATGCTTCTACCGCCACCTTGGGACAGTGGATTCAGAACCCCTTCCAGTTCGCCAACCAGCTCGACCCGGACATCAACGAAAGTCTGCGTAACCCCTACTGGATTCTCGAAAACGGTAAGGGCAAGAACAAGAACTATGCTGAGCTGACACAGATTAGCATCAACTTCGCCCCGAAGTATCAGATTACGAAGCAGTTTGCCATCAGCGACCGCTTCTGCTACACGCTGAACCGCAACAACGAGAAGTACTTCCTGCCCATCAACGGTTCTACCTTGTATATGCTGAACGACTTGGGTAAGATCTCATCTGTCCTGAAGTCGCAGTTCACAAAGGAGACCACCATCAACAACGACCTGCGCATTGAATGGGGCAACACCTACGGCGCGCATAAGGTCAATGTCTTCGGCGGCTGGCGCTACAACAACTACAGCTACAGCTACTCCTTCATTCGCGGCTACAACAACGAGAACGACAAGCTGCCCAATATCTCCAAGAGCATGGCTTACGTGAACTACGGCGGTACGAAGGACAACTGGATTGACATGACCTACTACCTGAATGCCGACTACAACTTCCAAAACAAGTACTTCGCTGAATTCGCTGTATCCGCACAGTCCAGCAGCCGTTTCGGTAAGAACACCAAGGACGGTCTGAAGATCGCCGGCGTGAGCTGGGGCATCTTCCCCAGCATTCAGCTGGGATGGCTCATCTCCAACGAGAAATGGTTCAAGCCGGGCAAGGGCATCAACTACTTGAAGCTGACAGCCGGTTTCGACCAGAGCGGTAACGACGGTATCGACTACTACGCAGCCCGCACCTATTGGGAGAGCCAGCGCGCATCCAAGAACACCGTGGGTCTGGTGCTGAAGAACATTGAGAACTCCAGCATCCAGTGGGAGACCAACACACGCCTCAACGTAGCGTTGGAAGGCTCCTTCATCAACAACCGCTTGAATGCCGGTGTGGAGTTCTACATGAACACCATTGACAACCTGCTTTCCTTGGGCGAAATCGACTACATCTCCGGTTTGAAACAGTACTGGACCAACGATGGTCAGATGAAGAACCGAGGCTTTGAGGTGCGCGCCAACGGTGCCATCATCAACACAAAGGACTGGAAGTGGGAACTGGGCTTGAGCGCAGGCCACTACACCAACGAAATCACCAAGCTGCCGACCTATGCCAATCCTGTCATCGTAGGCGGCACGCCCGTGAACGGCAGAACCAGCAGCATTTTCGGTGTCGATAATATCCTCACCGCTGAAGGCTATGCTGCCGGCAGCTTCTTCGGCTGGGAGACCAATGGCGTCTTCGCCAGCGATGCCGAAGCCAGCAAGGCCACGAACGTGACCCGCAACGGCAACAACTACCTGAAGTACCCGACCGGCATCGAGAGCCGCCCCTATGATGTATTCCAGGCTGGTGACGTCCGCTTCGTGGATCAGAACAACGACGGTATCATTGACGAGAAAGACCGCGTTGTCCTCGGCAATCCCAACCCCACCCTCTTCGGTAACATCTTCACCACGCTGTCCTGGAAGGACCTGCGTCTGGATGTCATCTTCAAGTACTCCTTGGGCAACGACATCTACAACTACCAGCGCAGCATCCTCGAAGGCGGCAACACCACCTACAACCAGACCACGGCTCTGCAGCGCCGCTGGACCTACGAAGGTCAGCAGACAGACATCCCAAAGGTGTGCTACACCGACTGCGACGACTGGCGCAACAACGAACGTATGTCTGACCGTTGGATTGAAGACGGCAGCTACGTGAAGCTGAAGAACGTCCGCCTCACCTATACGTTCCCCCTGCGCAACGAATACATCCAAGGTCTGAAGATCTGGGCAGAAGGCAACAACCTGATTACCCTCACCAAGTACTTAGGTCTTGACCCCGAGATGAGCGCCCGCAACAGCGTCCTCTACCAGGGCATCGACACAGGTCTGCTTCCCTCCAGCCGCAGCTTCAACTTAGGCGTTTCCATCAACCTCTAATTCGACATCATGATGAAAAAGAATATTATTGCATTGATTCTCCTCGCACTGACCATCAACGTGAGCTTCACGTCCTGCGAGGATATGCTCACGGGTGACATGGACCGTAACGTAGGCATCGAAGAGATTGCAGCCGATACGCTGTACAGCTATTGGGGCATTCTCAAGAGCCTGCAAAGCGTCGCCGAGCGCTATGTCATCTTAGGCGAGTGCCGTGGTGATCTGGTAGATGGTTCTGACATGTATGTCAGCGACTCCATCAGCGCCATCCTCTCCTTTGGCATGAAAGGCTCTGTGACCGATGGCAGCAACCGCTTCCTCAGGATTTCGGACTTCTACCACGTCATCAACTCCTGCAACGCTTACATCCAGCAGTGCGACACGGCAGCCCTCACGGGTTTGAACCGTTCGGTGATGAAGAGCGAATACGCACAGGTTGTCACCATTCGCGCATGGATGTACCTGCAACTGGTGCTCACCTATGGCCGCGTTCCCTATTTCGAGAAGCCGATGCTCACCACCGATGAGATGAAAGAGTTCCGCAATGCACCGCAGTATATTGACGCCAACACACTGGCACAAAGCGGCGTGGTGCAGAAGGTGGAGGAAGTGCTCTATGTCCCCTACCTCTACGCCAATGACCCCAGCGATGTTATTCCCTACCCCAACTACTACATGTATGGTGGTGCTCAGGGTAAAGGTGCTGACGCCAACACCATCGCCAATGCCACGCAGTGCATCTTCCCGCAGGATGTGGTGCTGGGTGACATCTATCTCCTGAGTGCTCAGGGCTCTGGCTCGGAGGCTGACTACCGCCGCGCGGCACAGCACTACTACAACTTCTTCAACTCCGACAAGGGCGGCACACTGCGCCAGAACTACTACGGCATGATCCGAATGTTAGATGCCGACACCAAGCAGTACTATCTGAGCATCGACGCCTGGGTGGGCATGTTCTATAACAACCTCAATCCCACCAGCCAGACGCAAGAACTTGTCACCATCATCCCCTCTTCCAAGAGCAAACTGGACGGCACGGTGTTCCGCGCCCTCAACGAGCTCTTCGGCTTCGATCAGACACTGGCGGTCTCGGGTGACAGTACGGGAACGGGTAGTGTGCGACTCGAGCCCAACTTCCAGCACCAGCTGGATGCTTCCAAGGCTTACCTGGCACTGAACAAGGCACAGAATTTCGAGGTCTATGTCGGAACGGATAAGCGATGCTACACCTTCCCGGGTGCCGGCGATGCACGCTATCGCATGGCCACCGATAACTACACGGACTACGAGACGGGTAGTGCCGACGAAGTTCCCTTTGTCGTCAAGCAGAACCCGCTTGGTGCCTTTACTACCACCTACCCCGTCATCTACCGCAAGGCCAGCATCTGGCTGCACTTTGCCGAGGCGCTGAACGGTGCAGGCTTCCCGGGTTATGCCTTCGCTATCCTGCGTCATGGTTTGGTAGGCTCCAATGGATGGTTGCCCGTGAATGAAGAGTCATACGACTACATCACCTTCAAATACTACGATCCTACCAATGCCGAGGAGGTAAACCCGAACCCCTCCTATGCAAGTTACGTCTTCTTTGATCCCACGACAGAGACCGAAGAGAACAAGCCTGTTCAGTACACGGACTACATGGCCTTCTTCAACGATATGTTGCACCCCGGACTGGAGCTGTGCACCACCAAGAAGGACACCATGGACTTCGTGGCCGCCCACATGTCTTATGAATCCAAGACGCGTGAGTTCCAGGCCAAGAATGGCGTCATCTGTAAGTACATCAGCCAGCGCGAGACCGAGGCTGCTAAGAGCGCTCCCTTCTTGAACTTCGACACGAATTACCTGAAGGGCGAGATGAGCAGTTACTACTATTACTATGGTACAACCGAGGATCACATCACCAGCGTGGAGAACGATCCACACAACCTGGATGCCTTCGCCATGGGTATTCACGCCCGCGGTTGCGGCTTCCTGAAGCTGGAGGATGAGGAGACCAGCTACAACTTCGTGGACCAGATCAATAAGATGCGAAAAAAATACGAAGGTGCCACCACCGACATGACCGAAGAAGAGATCTACAATCCTGCCAACCTGCGCAAAGTGCAGGAGGCCATGGCCGACCTCCTTCTTGAGGAACTGGGACTGGAGACCGCCTTCGAGGGCAACCGCTTCTATGACCTTCTCTGCTACAGCCGCTTCATGGGCGCCAACGGTGTTGAGAAAGTGGCCAAGAGAATTGCTCTCCGCAACGGTCTGCTGAACAACCCGCTCTATAGTCACCTCTGCAACCAGCAGAACTGGTACTTCCCGTTGGACAAATAATGTCTCTTTAGACCGATAAGAGGTCTTCCAAGAAGGCCTTTTCCGCAAAGAATCGGCTGTCTGAACCCTCAGACAGCCGATTCTCGTTTGTTTTATAGATTTTTTAAGATTGAAAGTTTGGTGCGAGCGGCATTATTCCGTACCTTCGCACACAAAATGCTACTAACTAAAACCCTTAATGACTATGAAACAGTTTTTCCTCGTTCTGTTCGTTGCGTTATTACCGCAGCTGACACTTCACGCCCAGGACCAGAAAGAACCCTGGCTGAACCCCAACATCACTCGCGTGAACACCGAGAAGCCCCATGCCTCGTTCTTCGCTTTCGAGAATGCCGACAAGGCCCTCAAGAACAACAAGAGTGCCAGTGAGCGCTACCTCTCCCTGGAAGGGAAATGGCGTTTCCAGTTCTCCCTCAATCACAACGAGGCCCCTGCCGACTTCTTCTCTCTGAAGTACGACGACAGCCAGTGGACAGACTTCCCCGTTCCCGGTCTCTTTGAGATTGAAGGCTACGGCGACAAGATCTACAAGAACGTGGGCTATTCATGGAACACGCAGTTCGAGAGCAATCCCCCCTACGTGGAAGAACGCAACAACTACACGGGCAGCTACCGCAAGATGGTGAGCATCCCTGCCGCGTGGAAAGGTCAGGACATCTACCTCCATGTAGGCTCCGCCACCAGCAACCTGCAGGTGTGGGTCAATGGCAAGGAGGTGGGCTACAGCGAGGATTCCAAGATGGAAGCTGAGTTCAACCTCACCAAATTCCTCACCCCTGGCAAGGAAAACCTCATCGCCATGCGCGTCATGCGCTGGTGCGACGGTTCCTATCTTGAGGATCAGGACTTCTGGCGCTTCACCGGCATCGCCCGCGAGGTCTATCTCTATGCCCGCCCCAAGGCACACATCCAGGACATCTTCGTGCATCAGGACCTCGTCAACAACTACAGGGACGGCCTGCTCAGCGTGGATATCACAGCTCCCGCAGCAAAGGGCTGCACCGTCGAGCTCACCCTCACCGATCCCGCTGGCCGCCCTGCCGGCATCACCATGGTGGCTCCTGGTGGCAACAAAACCACTGCTTCACTTATCGTCAGCTCTGCCAAGGCTTGGAGCGCTGAAATCCCCAACCTCTACACCCTCACCCTGACCCTCAAGGACAAGAAAGGCAACGTCATCGAAGCCACCACGCAGCGCGTAGGCTTCCGCAACATCAAGATTGAAGGCGGCCAGCTCCTGGTCAACGGCCAGCCCATCCTCATCAAAGGCGCCGACCGCCACGAGCTCGACCCCGACGGCGGCTACATCGTCAGCGTAGAACGCATGATTCAGGACATCAAGATTATGAAGCAGCTGAACATGAATGCCGTCCGCACCTGCCACTACAGCGACGACCCGCGCTGGTACGACCTCTGCGACCAATATGGTCTCTATGTCGTTGCCGAGACGAACATCGAGAGCCACGGCATGGGCTATGGCGACCGCACACTGGCCAAGAACCCAATCTTCCACAAAGCACACGTCGAGCGCAACCAGCACAATGTGCAGGTGCAGAAGAACCACCCCAGCGTCATCTTCTGGAGCCTGGGTAACGAGGCTGGCTACGGTAAGAACTTCGAGGACGCCTACGATGCCGTCAAGGCCATCGACCAGAGCCGCCCCGTACAGTATGAGCAGGCTGGTCAGAACGGCAAGACCGACATCTTCTGCCCCATGTACTACGACTACCGCGGCTGCGAGCGCTACTCGCAGGGCGACAACCCCCGTCCGCTCATCCAATGTGAATATGCCCACGCCATGGGCAACAGCATGGGTGGCTTCGGCGAATACTGGCGCATCATCCGCAAATACCCCAAGTACCAAGGTGGCTTCATCTGGGACTTCGTGGACCAGGGCATGCGCAGCAAGAGCCGCGTGACGGGTAAGGAAATCATGGCCTACGGCGGCGACTTCGGCCGCTATCCCGCCAGCGACCATAACTTCAACTGCAACGGTGTCATCGCTGCCGACCGTCGCCTCCACCCTCACGCCTACGAGGTACAGTACTACTACCAGGACATCTGGGCCACCGTGCCTGAGGGCAAGACGCTTCTCGACGGTGAGGTGGAGCTATACAACGAATACTTCTTCCGCTCACTCGACGATGTGGAAGTCATGGTAGTGGCCAAGGCCTACGACGGCCAGCAGCTGCGCAGCGAGAGCTACGACATTCCCTACGACCTCAACCTCGCACCTCAACAGCGCCAGCACTTCACGATTCCCGCACAGATGCTGTCACAACTCAAGGAGTTCGTCGGCAGCTACCAATGGGCAGCCATCGATGTGAATTTCATCTTGAAAGCCGACCGCGGCCTCCTCAAAAAGGGTGAGGTCATCGCCAAGGCACAGTTCGAGCTGAAGCCCTACTCCTTCCCCGATGTCAATGCCGTCATGACAGCAGCCAAGCCCGCCCCCGCTGTTGATAAGAAGGGGAAAGCGCTGGCCCAGCAACCCGAGGCCGTACAGAAGGATGAGGCCAAGGCTTGGCTCACCCTCTCTGCCAACGGCACCAGCGTGACCTGGAACAAGTGGACAGGTAATATCGATTACTTCGACGTCAACGGCAAGCCCGTCCTCGAAGACCGCAAGAGCGTGGAGCCCAGCTTCTGGCGCGCTCCCACCGACAACGACTACGGCGCAGGGATGCAGAACAGCTTCTCTGCTTGGCGTAATCCGCGCTGGAACAAGACATCCATGGAATGCACCGAACTTGACAACCAGAGCAAATCGGTCACCGTGGAATACCACTGCGATGCCGTGGATGCCGACCTCATCATGATCTACGTCCTCACCCCGAAGGGCGAGCTCATCGTGACTGAGAACCTGAAGACTGGCGACCACCAAGGCTGGCAGATGTACGCCATGGGCATGACATGGCGCCTGAACAAGTCCTACGAAACAGTCCGCTACTTCGGACGCGGCCCCGTGGAGAACTACTGCGACCGCAAGGACAACGCCTTCATGGGCATCTATGGCGGCGAGGTCAGCAAGCAGTACTGGGACGGCTACGTTCGTCCGCAGGAGAGCGGCAACCACTGCGACATCATCTGGTGGCGCATGGAAAGCCAGGCTGCTCCCAGCATCTATTTCAAGGCATGCGGCCCCATGGAGGTGTCTGCAATGCCCTATGAGATCAGCGACCTCGACGACGGCCCCCGCAAGGATGCCCACCAGAGCCACAGCGGTGACTTGGTTGCTCGTGACTACACCGTCGTTCAGCTGCGTGCCTTCCAGATGGGTCTCGGCTGTGTCAACAGCTGGGGCGCATGGCCGCAAGACCGCTTCATTCCTAAGTATAAGAACCACAGCTTCACGTATATCGTAAGTCCTGAACTTTAATGAAGAATAGACATCTTCTCTATTGGTTAGCCGTCGGCGGCCTTCTGGTCGTCGCCGGCTTTAAGTTGGTAACACAGGAAAGCGAGCTGCTCCTGCGAGCCCAGGAGCTGAACCTTTGGCTACCTACAGGACTGTATTGGAAAACCCTGATGCAATACCCCGGCGGCGGTGTCTCCTGGGTGGGAACCTTCCTGACACAGTTCTTCTACTATCCGTGGCTCGGAACCGCCATCCTGTGTTCCTTGTGGCTCATCATCTGCCTGCTGGCCGCATGGATCTATCGCCTGCGCGGTCCTTGGGTGTGGCTGACGATGCTCATTCCCCTCGCCCTGATGGCCTGCTTCGTACAGACAGGCTACTGGCTGTACTACCTGAAGCTGCAGGGTCATCTGTTCGTTCCCACAGTGGGCGTCCTCTTCGCCCTCCTCACCCTCGCCGTCCAGCGCCTGCTTGACAGCCATCTCCCCGAGAAGGCCGCCCGATGGGTTAGCCTCTGCTGGATGGCCCTCGTCTGCATCGCTGGTTACCCCTTCTTCGGGGCTTGGGCTTTAGGGGCAACAGGGCTTTTAGGATTATTCCCGAGGGTGAAGGATTCCTCATTAAACTATAAACTCTCAATTTTAAACTTTTTCCCTTCCCTCGTCCTCATCGCAGCCATCCCCCAGATCTACTACCAACTGGTCTTTGAGATGACGGAGCGCAGCTTCCTGTATGTCGCAGCCCTGCCCTCCTTCCGCTACAGCGCAGAGAGCTTCGAGCAGTACCGCATCCCCTACTACGCCATCATTGCCGCCTTCATCATCCTCATCACATTGCGTGCGAGCGAAGGTTTTGCCTTCTCCAAAAAGCTGAAGCCCTGGCACCGTTCAGTCCTCGCTCTTCTCCTTGTTGCACTGGGCATTGTCGGCGTCAGCCAAGTCTGGTACCGCGATGCCAACTTCCATAAGGAGCTGGCCATGAACCGCGCCGTGGAGGATCTGGACTGGGAACGTGTGCTCACCATCGCCCGCGACGGCAGCAGCGGCGTGAAGCCCACACGCATGATGATTTTGTACAAGAACCTCTCCCTCTTCCGTCTCGGACGTGCAGGCGACGAGATGTTCACCTATTCAGAAGGAGCCACTCCACAGAATGCCCCTTGGAAAGTGCGGATCACACAGGTCGGCGGCAAACTCATCTACTACCACTATGGCAAGGAGAACTTCTGCTACCGCTGGTGCATGGAGGACGGTGTGGAGTTCGGCTGGAAGGCTGAAACGCTGAAGTTCATGGCCCGCACGAGTATGCTCAACCACGAATGGGCCGCAGCCCGTAAGTACCTCGACCTGCTCAAGAAGACCACCTTCCACCGCCAATGGGCCGAGCGCTATGAGCGTTTTCTCGACACCCCCGATGCCTTTGACCTCGACAAGTTGGAAGCCTCGGCCAAGGCCGGCAAGCCCCTCCTCGACGAGCAAGGGATGAAGGAGTTCGCACCCATTCTCCACATGATGACCTACCCCGACCGCCTCGACGGCGACAACACCCTCGTGGAGATGTACCTGCTGCAGACCTTTGCCAAAGGTAATGGCGACGACCCACTCTTCCAGGAGATGACGCTCATCTGCGCCCTCATCATGAAGGACATCGACCTCTTCTGGCCCCGCTTCATGAAGTTCGCCACCATGAATCCCGAACGCCACATGCCGCGCCACTACCAAGAGGCCGCCTACCTCTACGGCCATCTGGAGAACAAAGTAGATATCAGCCGCATGCCCTTCGACCAGGAAGTGCGAGACACCTACGAGCGTTTCATGCGCTTCAACGAACAGTGCGGTCCCATGACGGAGGAACAGAAAGCCGTCGCCTTCTATCCCCAGTTCGGTGACACCTTCTACTATTTCTACTTCCTGGTGAGAAATCAAAAGACAAATTAAAAAGAAGCCCCCTCCCCAACCCTCCCCCTGTTAGGGGAGGGGGAAAGAACTCCCAATAAGATAAACGGATGAATCCCATTAGTTATTACCTCCGCAAGTATATCATCCCCTCCCTAACAGGGGAGGGGTTAGGGGTGGGGCTATTGTTGTTAGTTGCCTGCTCCTCCCCCTCCGTCCCCGAGCAATTCGTTGAGGCTGACGCATCCCCCACCATTTACCCCGATTACATCGGCGTCACCGTGCCCGTGAACATTGCTCCGCTCCACTTTCACATCGATCACGAGGCCGATGCCACCGACTTCGTCACCCGCTTTACAGCAGGCGACGAAGAATGGGTTGTGGGCGGCGAGGATGTGCGCCCAGGTCTCGACAAATGGAGCGCCATGAAAGAGGTGGCGCTTGCATCTGACGGCACCATCAGCATCGAAGTCTTCATCAATGACAACGGTCAATGGCAACGCCAGAAGCCCTTCGACATCACAGTATCGGCAGACAGCATCGACCCCTACATCTCCTACCGCCTCATCTCGCCCTCCTACGTCACCTACGAGGACCTCACCCTCAACCAGCGTTGTCTGGAGAACTTCGACGAGCGCCTCATCTATGGCAACATGATCAACAGCGATGAGAAGAACGGGCAGTGTATCAACTGCCACCACGCCCAGTGGTACAACCCCAACCGCATACAGTTCCATGTGCGCCAGTACCTCGGCGGCACCGTCATCGCCTACGACGGCGATGTCCGCAAAGTAAACCTGAAAACCGACAGCACCATTTCTGCCGGGGTCTATCCCACATGGCATCCCACAAAGCCCTGGATTGTCTATTCCACCAACAACACCGGCCAGAGTTTCCACACACGCGATGTGCAGAAAATCGAGGTGCAGGACACCAAGTCGAACCTCATCTTCTACGACCTTGAAGCCAACACCGTGACGCCCATCACACGTGACACCACCGACTTCGACTGCTTCCCCTTCTGGAGCCCCGATGGCAAGTACATCTACTACGTTAGCGCACATTGGGAAAAGCGCGACACCGTGCAGATGGACTTCGAGCTCATCAAGAACTACAAGGAAGTGCAGTACAACCTCTACCGCATGGCCTTTGACGAGCGCACCTGCACCTTCGGACCGCGCCAGCTCATCTACGATGCTGTAGCCCGCAACCGCAGCGTCACCCTACCGCGCGTCTCACCCGACGGCCGCTGGCTGATGTTCACCGAGGGTAAGTTCGGGGTCTTCCACATCTGGCACAACGATGCCGACCTCTTCCTGATGGACCTCACACAAGCTGAGCCTGTGGAGCCCACGCCCGTCACACGCTACAACGAGAACAATCTGCCCGCAGACATCCTGGCTCGCCTCACCACCAACATCGAACGCGATGCCGCCATCGACAGCCTCAACGAAGCACAGGGTGCCATGCACCCCCTGCCCGCACAGATTCGTCGCATCGACGAACTGAACTCCCATGATGTGGAGAGCTGGCATTGCTGGTCCAGCAACGGTGCCTGGGTCATCTTCTCCTCGCGTCGCGATGATGGCAACTTCACGCGCCCGTTCATCGCCCACCACGACGGCAAGGGCCATTTCTCGCGTCCCTTCGAGCTCCCGCAGGACAACCCACAGTACCACCGCCAGTTCATGCGCAGCTACAACATCCCTGAGTTCCTCTCCGGCCCCGTCACCATCAAGCCACAGGAGTTCGCCAAGGTCATCAAGAATGATGCCACGCCCGCCCAACTCCGCATCTCCGATCAAATCATAGACGGCCACACCGCCGCTTCACCCAAAGCCCCAAAGTGACAATGAAGCGATATTTATCATTTATTATTTATCATTTATCATTTATCATTTCCCTGTCCGCTCAGGGCACCGTGGACGACTACAACCGCGCCTACTCCCTGCAGCGTACTTTCACCTGGTCAAAGGTGCTTAACCACGTCGATGATGCCCGATGGCTCTCCGATGGCCGCTTCCAGTACCACCTCACCGATGGCGCCCGCGGCGTCTGGCATTTTGGCCAGGTCAACGCCGACGGCAGTATCACCCTTGCCGACAGCACCACCACCCGCCCCATCGAGGAGCCCCGCTCTCACGAGAGCGCGCGTCGGTTCAGCCGACGCGACCAAGCCTCCCCCGTCCGCTTCATCGCCAACCCCTCCAAGCGCCGCCAGCAGCGCCACTGGATGGAGACCGATGACGAGCGCGGCGGCGACCCCGTCCTATCCCCCGACTCCTCCCTCGTGGCCTTCATCCGCAACGACAACATCTATGTCGCCAAGCCCGATGGCAGCCAAGCGCGTGCCCTTAGCACTGAAGGAACCCTCTCGCACTACTTCAGCAGCTACATCCACTGGAGCCCAGACAGCCGCTACGTAGCCGTCAACCGCATCCGCCCTGTAGAGAAGCGCTATGTCTATTATGTAGAGAGCAGCCCCGCTGACCAACTACAGCCCATCCTCCACAAGCAGGAGTATGCCAAGCCTGGCGACGAGCTGGCGCAGAAGACCCCTTACATCTTCGAGGTCGCCACTGGCAGGGCCGTCACCCCCTCCCCCGAACTCATTGCCAACCAGTACAGCCTCAACGGCCCCTCTTGGCGCAAGGACTCCCGCGCCATCCGCTTCGAATACAACCAGCGCGGCCACAAGCTCTACCGCATCTACGAGATGCACATCCCCTCTCCCCCCAGCGAGCCCACCGCTTCCGCCAGCAAGCCCACCGCTTCCGCCAGCAAGCCCACCGCTTCCGCCAGCAAGCCCACCGCTTCCGCCAGCGAGCCCATCCCTGCCTCGAGTGCGCTCGGCGGTTTTGCCGCCGAGACAGTCCCCCTCCGCGTCCTCATCGAAGAGCGCGAGGAGAAATATGTCCGCTACTCCAATTATTTCCGCCGCGACCTTTACGGCGACAGCATCATCCTCTGGCTCTCCGAGCGGGACGGCTATCCACATCTGTACATCTTCGACACCGGACTCTCCCCCCGCCCTCCCTATAAGGGAGGGAGCAGAATCCATCGAAAACAGTTAACCTCTACTAGCAAAGGTGACCACTCCCTCCCTCATAGGGAGGGCGGGGGGAGAGTCCTCACCTCGGGCCCCTGGTGTGTCCGCAAAGTCCTCCACGTTGACGAGGAGAAGGGCGTCATCTTCTTCACCGCTAACGGCCGCAACAAGGACGAGGACCCCTACCACATCCACTACTACCGCATTGGCCTCGATGGCAAGAACCTCGTGGACCTCACTCCCGAGCCCGCCAACCACAGCGCCCGCTTCAATGCCGACTACACCGCCCTCATCGACACCTACTCCACCGTTGACACTCCTCCCGTAACCAAGGTGAGAACCCTCTTCCCCACCGGAGCGAGAGTGCCCGGCGATTTTATCGCCGAGTCCGCCACACTCGCCACCGCCGACATATCTCCCCTCCTCGCCGCCGGCTGGACCGCTCCCGAGGTCTTCGTGGCCCCTGGCCGCGACGGCGTCACTCCCATGTGGGGCATTATCCAGCGCCCCTCTAACTTCGACCCCACGCGCAAGTATCCCATCATCGAATACATTTACGCAGGTCCGGGCGACAGCTACACGCCCAAGTCCTTCCAGCCCTCCAACTACTACACCACCGCGCTCGCCGAGCTCGGTTTCATCGTGGTGCAGCTGGATGCGATGGGCACCAGCAACCGTGGCAAGAAATTCGAGGAAGTCTGCTACAAGAACCTCAAGGACGCCGGCTTCCCCGACCGCATCGCATGGATCAAGGCTGCCGCGCAGAAATATCCCTATATGGACATCGACCGGGTAGGCATCTACGGCTGCTCTGCCGGTGGCCAGGAGAGCACCGCCGCCGTCCTCTTCCATGGCGACTTCTACAAGGCTGCCTACAGCGCCTGCGGCTGCCACGACAACCGCATGGATAAGATATGGTGGAACGAGCAGTGGATGGGCTACCCCGTAGATTCCTCGTATGTCGAGTGCTCCAATGTCGAGAACGCCTACCGCCTCGAGCGTCCCCTGATGCTCGTCGTGGGCGAGCTGGATGACAATGTCGATCCTGCCAGCACCATGCAGGTTGCCAATGCCCTCATCAAAGCCAACAAGCCCTTCGAGCTCGTTGTCGTTCCCGGCGCCCACCACACCGTCGGCGAAGCCTATGGCGAACATAAGCGCTTCGACTTCTTCGTCAAGCACCTCCTCGGCGTAGAGCCTCCCGCATGGAAAAACCTCACCCCCTAACCCCCTCTCCAAAGGGCGAGGGGGCATATATACTTTTGCAATTTTTTATATATGGAATCCCAACATACTATCTCAAACAACTCTTCCTCAAATTCCGCAGTATCCACTCCCCCTCGCCCCTTGGAGAGGGGGTTGGGGGGTGAGGTTTTCCTTACCCCTGAGCAAATAACCCTTTGGCATCAGCTCCTCGCCGCTGCCCGCCACATCGTCATCACCTGCCACCGTGGCCCCGACGGCGATGCAATTGGCTCCACGACGGCACTGGCCTCATGGCTCCATCGCCACTACCCCGAAGCCGACATCCATATCGTGGCACCTAACATCTTCCCCGACTTCCTCAAGTGGATTCCGGGTGCGAATGAAATCCTTATTTATGAAGGTCACGAAGAGGTGGTGCGCCCCGTCGTGGAAGCTGCCGACCTCGTCATCATGTGCGACCACGGCGAGCTCAAGCGCATGGCCACCCTCGGCGATGTCGTCCGCGACCACCCCACACCCCGCATCATGATTGACCACCATCTCAATCCTGAACTGGACATCGCCGACCTCGTCATCTCCCACCCCGACCTCTCCTCCACCTGCGAAGTGCTGTTGAGGGTGATGTTGGAGACCCACCCCCTAACCCCTCCCGTGAGGGAGGGGAGTGGGCTGCGCGCAGCTCTCGAACAAAGTGAGGCTCTCCCCATAACGGGGGAGCGGGGAGAGGGTCTGCTCCTCACCCCGTCCGAAGCCACCTCCATCTACACCGGCATGATGACCGACACTGGCGCCTTCACCTACGCCAGCAACCGCCCGGAGATCTATGAGCTCATCAGCATCCTCCTCTCCTGCGGCATCGACAAGGACAAGATCTACCGCAATATCTTCTTCACCTACAGCCCCAACCGCATGAAGCTCATGGGCTACCTGCTCTATGTGAAGCTCGATGTGTGGAAGAAGGCGCACACCTCCATCATGACCTTCACCAATGCCGAGCGCCGCCGCTTCGGTGCCCTCAACGGCGACACCGAAGGCTTCGTGAACCTGCCACTGCAGATTCTGGGCATGAAGCTCTCCATCTTCCTACGCGAGGACACCGAGCACCCCTGCATCCGCGTCAGCCTTCGCTCCGTCGATGACTTCCCCTGCAACGAAATGGCTGCCGAGTTCTTTGGCGGCGGTGGGCACAAGAACGCTGCCGGTGGCGAGTTCTGGGGCACCATGGACGAAGCCGTCGCCCTCGCGAAGAAAGCGGTGCAGAAATATATGACGCTGCTGAAAGCAGAATGAAAAGTGAAAAATGAAAAGTGAAAAGTGAAAAGTGAAAAATTAAAAATAAGCACAATGAAAAAGCTACTCTCCCTTCTTGTCCTGTTTGTTGCGACTATGTCGCACCCCCTCCCACTCCACGCCGATGAACTATCCAACGACGGCGGCCCATTCACTGAAGCCACCCAGCGCTCCGGCGCCGTCCTCGAACAAATCATCAAGGTCAATAACTACTGGCAGGAGCATAACACGCCCTACGTGCGTTCCTTCTGGGACCATGCCGCCTACCACACCGGCAACATGGAGGCTTACCGCCTCACGGGCCGCGCCGACTGGTACGCCTACACCGACAAGTGGTGCCGCCACAACGAGTGGAAGGGTGCCAAGAGCAACGACCGTGCCAACTGGAAGTACAAGACCTACGGCGAGGGCCAGGACTTCGTGCTCTTCGGTGACTGGCAGATCTGCTTCCAGACCTATATCGACATGTACAACCTCGTGCCGGCCCCCTATAAGGTGGCCCGCGCCATCGAGGTGATGAGCCATGAGTGCTCCATGACCGACACCCATTTCTGGTGGTGGGCCGACGCCCTCTACATGGTCATGCCCGTGATGACGAAGATGTACAAGCTCACCGGTGAGATCAAGTATTTGGACAAGCTCACGGACAACTTCCTGTGGAGCGACAGTCTGATGTACGACAAGGACGAGCAACTCTACTACCGCGATGCCAAGTACATCTACCCGAAGGTCAAGACCGCCTGCAACGAGGGAAAGAGTTTCTGGGCACGCGGCGACGGCTGGGTGCTCGCAGGCCTCGCCAAGGTGTTGGCCGACATGCCCCACGACTACAAGAACCGCGCCATCTTCGTGCAGCGCTTCCGCGAACTCGCCGAGGGTGTAGCCCGCGTGCAGCGCCCCGGTGGCTACTGGAGCCGTTCCATGCTCTGTGAGGACGATGCCCCCGGACCCGAGACCTCCGGCACCGCCTTCTTCACCTATGGTATGCTCTGGGGCGTCAACAACGGCTACCTCGACAAGGCCACCTACGCCCCCGTCATCCAAAAAGCTTGGAAATATCTCGCTGAGACCGCCCTGCAGCCCGATGGCAGCATCGGCTTCGTGCAGCCCATCGGCGAGAAGCCCGACCCCACCAAGACCGTCGATGCCCACTCCCAAGCCCCCTTCGGCACAGGCGCATGGCTCCTGGCCGCCTGCGAGATGGTCCGCTACATCAATGCCGATCCCCTCATCTCCCCCCTCAACACTCAACTCCCGGCCCTCAACTCAGTCTTCCACCACACCCCCGGCACCCCTACCGTCTCCGGTCCCATTAACGGCGGTGCAGCAGGCTACACCGGTGGTGCCCGTGCCGCACGCCCCATCGACAGAGGTCACGAGAGCTTCTGGTTCAGCGAGGTCAAGAACCCCACCAAGGAGAACATCGCTCAGGTCATCGAGATTGCTAAGATGGAAGACCTGAAGAAAGCCAACTGCGCTGTTGCCCGCGAGTTCATCATCCTGGACAACGACAACAACGAGGTCCCCTATCAGATTTCCCACGACGGCCGTGTCCTCGTCTTCTGCAGCGTGCGTCCCGAGAGCAGCATCTCCCTCTCCATGATCAAGGGCCAGCCGCAGGACTATGAGCTCACCTGCAACGGCCGCATCTACCCCAACCGCTGGGATGACCTCGTGTGGGAGAACGACCGCTGCGCATGGCGCTTCTACGGCCCCGGTGCCCATAAGAACATGAAGAACAACGCCTACGGCTTCGACACCTTCGTCAAGAACACGCCCCACCCCATGCAGGATCAGCTCTACCACAACGAACTCACTTCCTACGGCGTGCACGAGCAGATGAAGAAAGTAGGACGCGGTGGCGAATGGAATGAAGTCCACCGCGGCTACACCTACCACCGCAACTTCGGCGCCGGCATGGATGCCTACACCGTCGGTGCCACGCTCGGTGCCGGTGCTCCCGCCTTGATAGCCAAAGACGGTTCCCTCGTCTATCCTTTATATTATGAGAAAGCTGAAATCCTCGATAACGGCCCCCTCCGCTTCACCGTCCGCATGACCATGCCCCGGCAGAGCCTGAACGGCGACAGCATCCGCGAGATCCGCCTCATCTCTCAGGACTGTGGCAGCCATTTCGCCCGTGTGGAAGTCACCTATGAAGGTATCACCAAGCCCACCCCCGTCTGCACCGGCATCGTCGTACATGACAGCAACCCCAACGGCTATGTCCTCAACAAGAATGAGGGCTTCGTCACCTATGCCGAAGCTCTCGACCACCCCAATGTCATGAACGGCGAGCATTATCTCGGCATCTTCTTGCCTCCAATGAAAAATGAAAAATTAAAAACGAAAAATGAGGTGAAGTTCGTGCCGTTGAAGGAGAAGCGCGCCGGCGGCATCGGCCATGCCATCCTGCAGACCACCTACGCCCCCGGCCAGCCCTTCGTCTATTACACCGGCTCGGCCTGGAGTCAGTATGACGTCCCCACCCACGCCATCTGGCAGGAAACGCTGCGCCACGAACGACGCATCCTGCAGAACGGCCTCCAACTCATAGAGCACTAAAAAGATGAAGAAACTTTCGATTGCAGCGTTACTGGCGGCTCTCTGCATGAGCGCCGGCGCACAGAAAGCCGATGTGGCCGTGAAGACCGGCACGTTCGGCAACGACTACGAGTCACTCAGCACATGGCAATGCCCCGAATGGTTCAAGGATGCTAAATTCGGCATCTGGGCACACTGGGGCCCGCAGTGCCAGGCCGAGGACGGCGACTGGTATGCCCGCTTCATGTACTATGAAGGCAGCGGGCAGTACAACTTCCACGTGAGCCACTTCGGCAACCCCGCCACCTTCGGTCTCAAAGACCTCTGCAACGCCTGGAAGGCCGAACAGTGGAACCCGCAGGAGCTGGTGAGCCTCTACAAGAGCGTGGGCGCCCGCTACTTCATGGTACTGGGCAACCACCACGACAACTTCGACCTTTGGGATTCGCCCTATCAGGAATGGAACTCTGTGAACGTAGGCCCTAAGAAAGACCTTGTCAAGGGCTGGAGCGAAGCCTGCAAGGCCGCGGGCCTGCCACTGGGCGTCAGCATCCATGCCTCGCACGCCTGGACATGGCTGGAGCCGTCGCAGAAGTTCGACGGCAACCTCACCAAGGCGGATGGTACCGGAGAGTGGTGGGAAGGCCTCGACCCGCAGGAACTCTACGCACAGAACCACCCCCACTCCACGGGTTGGGAGAAGAGCGGCAGCATCCACAGCCAGTGGGACTGGGGCAACGGCGCCAGCCTGCCTTCGGCAGCCTACAAGCAGAAATTCCAGAACCGTGTGCTGCAACTCATCAACGACTACAACCCCGACCTCCTCTACTTCGACGACACCGCCATGCCCTTCTACGGCTGCGATGAACAGGTGGGAAAGAACATCCTTCAACACTACTACAACCACAGCGCCGCGCAGCATGGCGGACAGCAGCAGGTGGTGGTGACGGGCAAACAGCTCACCCCCGAACAGAAAGACTACATGATGTGGGATGTGGAGCGCGGCATCCCCGACCGTCCGCAGGAGGCCTACTGGCAGACCTGCACCTGCATCGGACAGTGGCACTACGACCGGAACGTTTATAACAGAAACGGCTACAAGAGCGGTGCCACCGTCATCCGGATGCTCATCGATGTCGTCTCCAAGAACGGCAACCTCCTCCTCAACATCCCCGTCCGCGGCAACGGCAGCATCGACGACAAGGAACGTCAGGTGCTGGCCGACATCAAGGCATGGATGGACATCAACGGCGAGAGCATCTACGGCACCCGCATGTGGAAGACCTTCGGCGAAGGCCCGCTGGCCGAAGCCGCCAACCCCATGAATGCCCAAGGCTTCAACGAGGGACAGAAGTACTCGGCACAGGACGTGCGATATGTGCAGGCTCCCCACGCCCAGAAGGGCGTCACCACCGTCTATGCCACCATCATGGCATGGCCCGCAGCCGGCAGTTTCACCTTCAAAGCCCTCGCCAAGTCCCCCGACTGCGGTAAGGTCAAAGCCGTGACCCTCCTCGGCGGTGGCAAGGTGAAGTTCAAGCAGCACGAGGGCGGCCTCACCGTTCAGATCCCTGCCGCCCATCCCAACGACATCGCCCCCGTCTTCCGCATCACCGTGAAGTGAAAGCAAAGCGGAGTATGTCAATAAGGCACATCCGAAAAAAATTAAAGACTACAACTAAAGAGAACTATGAAAAGGAAAGCTTTTATTTGCGCCTTGCTCCTTTGCCTGTCGGCAATGGGCACAGGCACATGGGCGCAGCAGGTGTCGCAGAACGAGGCCATGCAGCGCGCCATCCAATTCTTCGCAAAGCCATCATCAAGCGGCATGAAGAAAGCACCGCGCAAGGCTCCGCGCATGAAGGCTGCAGAGGTCAACGAGGCCTACTACATCTTCAACGACGAGGCCAACGGCGGCTTTGTCATCGTGTCGGGTGAAGAGCGCACGCCCGACATCCTCGGCTATAGCAATGGCGGCCGGTTTGATGCCGCGAAGGTGCCCGCTAACATGCGGACATGGCTCGATGGGTACAAGGCGCAGATAAAGGTTGCCGCTGCTTCCACCATGTCGACAGCCACCAGCGAGACTTACGTCTCGCGCACACCCATCGCTCCGCTGCTCCGCACAGAGTGGAATCAGCTTTCACCCTATAACCTGCTCTGTCCCATGGACAACGGCAAGCAATGCGTCACCGGCTGCGTTGCCACAGCCATGGCACAGGTCATGAACTACTGGCAGCACCCTGCACAGACGACGGCCACCATCCCTAACCGCGTCGCTGAGCGCCTCAACTTCACACATCCCGACATCGCAGCCGGCACCGCTATCGACTGGACAAATATGCCACGCGCGGAGTGGGACGCCACCACGGAAGCACAGCAGAAGGCCGTCAGCGAACTGATGCTCTACTGCGGCATGGCTGTGCAGATGGACTATGGTGCCAATTCCTCCGCAGCCTACAGCCAGAATGTGGCTCCGGCGCTGGCAAACTATTTTGGTTACGACCCTGGTTGCCAATTAGTCTATCGCTCTGACTACGAAGACTGGCTTTACATCATTTACAATGAGCTCCGCCAAGGACATCCTGTCTATTACAGCGGACAAAGCAGTAGTAGTGGCCACGCCTTCGTCTGCGACGGCTATGCATCTGAAGACTATTACCACATTGACTGGGGTTGGGGTGGCGACTACAACGGCTTCTTCCGCCTACAGGTAATGAACCCTCAAGGACGCGGCATTGGCGGCGGTAGTTCCAGCGACGGCTACGCCAATAGACAGGGTGCCATCCTCGGCTGCGTACCTGCCGGCCACACTGACACGAAAGCCGCACTGGCTTGCCACAACATCGCCACCAGTCAGACGACGGTACAGCGCTCTGCCGCCACCGGCAACTTCCCCAGCGTTGCCATTACGCCCAGGTTGTTCGTGACCACTCATGCCGCCGGCATCGACTACGCCCTGGCCCTGTATCAGGATGATGTGCAGCGCTCGCTGCTCTCATCAGCCACCGCCAGCGCTCGCGTGGGCGACATCCTCAGCAACAGCTTCAGCGTCAGCATCAGTGAAGAGGTGGCCGACGGCGAATACCAGATTGTGCCAGTCTGCCGCAGGACGGGTGAGAGTACCTGGCAGCGCTGCTTAGACAGCGATGTCGTCTATGTGAAGGCTGTCATCAGCGGACAGTCGCTCACGCTCACGCCAATGGACTACACCACGACACCCATCTCTGATGCCAAACTCGTCTGCACGGCAGCACCTGCTATCACGGGCACCTACCACTACACCGACAAATTCAGCGCCTCCTTCACCATCCGCAACGATGGCGGCGACTATGCAGGTCCGCTCTGCATCATCAACAGCACCACACAGGACGTGCTGGCCGAACAGATGGTAAGCCTCGCCGCCGGCGAGACAAAGACCGTCACGATGACTGACATCGTGCCCTGGAGTATGCGTACCGACAATACCCAAAACCACTTCTACCTTGGCAGCTACATCGGCGACATACACGTCAGTGGCAGCGAATTCGCCCTGGCTCCCTTCCCGATTCTTCGCGTTACCACCAACATCCCCGAGCTGCCCGAGGCCGAAGACGACGGATACAACAGTTACTGGATTTATGACACGAAGCTCAACGCCACCCTGCGCATCGAATACCCCGAGCCTGATGGCTATGCACCTACGGTTAATGGAAAGGTGAACGTGCGGCTGTCAACAGCCAACTCAGGGGATGTCTTTTCCACCGACCTCGACATCAATCTCAAGCCTGGGCAATCGGCAGAACTACCCCTCAACCTCACAGAGGAGACTATATCAACGTTCTACCGCTACATCCTGAAATTCTCCGCAACACAGATTCAGCAGGAAGGCAGCAAGAGCTTCAAAATAGAAGATAACGGAAGTCCCGGATACCTCATCGTCGTAAGTGGTGGAAAGAAAGTGCCCGGTTGGGTGAACTACACGGTATCCGTCAGCCCCGAGGGTGCGGGCAGCGTCAACAGCAACAGCAGCGACCAAATCATCCTCGGCAGTGAGATGAGTATCACTGCTGAACCTTTCATACACTACGAAGGACACACCTATTTTTGGGATGAAGCATTTTATAATATGCACAAATACGACGACGACATGCATATAGATTACTACTTCGACCATTGGACCAAGAACGGGGTGCTTGTCTCTAAAGACAATACGCTGACGCTGACCATGGACGAGGACTGCGCCCTCGTAGCACATTTCAAGCCCAACCTCAAGCTGACCTGCATCGAGACACCAACCGTGGAAGGGTCGTTGGAGACGGGCAGCACGAACACCTACAACGCCGTCATCTGGAACGAAAGTGAGGAGGATTACGAGGGCGACGTTACACTCACCTACTGGACGGACTACATATACGGCAGCGGAGATGCCAAAGCTACCTCCTCGGCACATGTCTCCATCAAAGCTGGTGAGACACAGTCTGTCAGTCTGCCACTCCGCAACATAGCACCGACCATACAACACATTGCTCTCTACGGCAGACTCACCTTCTCTCACCCGAAGATGGACATCCGCGAATGCAACATTTCTGGCAGCAATGTCGAGATTGCCCTCTACCCCCGCATCCGTGCCACGTTCACGGTGCTGAACGCCGATGCCGACCACTACATCAACAGCGACTCCATTCGCGTAAGTGTCCGACTGGAAAAGCCTGCCAACTGCCGCGCCTACAAAGGGACATTGCCCATCAGCCTATTGTGGCAGGGCAAGAACGGAGGAGACAGCAACTTCGGAACTCAGGAGATTAATGTTGACTTCAGCAAAGAGGCAAGCATTGTTAAAGAACTCACCTTCCATAGCGGCAACTCATTAGTGCATAACAACTATGGCGACCTCCTTTATGACCTCCATTTCAGCCTGCCGTCTGTTTGGAAAGAAGACTCGTATGGATATGAATATAAGACAGAGTGCATCGGTGACAACACCATCTACCACCTGAAGAGCGACTGGGGCACACGCGGCCGTGTCTATGTCTATGCCAGTTCTTCTGAAGGCGGCACCGTGGGCCTTAAAGACAACAACAACGCTGGTAATGAAGAGATTTTCTTCAGTTCTGGCATGACAGCTCATGCCCACGCTACCCCTGCCGCCGGCTACTACTTCCGCTGCTGGACGGACAAGGACGGCAACATCGTTTCGCGCAATGCCCGCTACACCTTCGTCACCTCCTTCAAGACTGAAGGGGAGCGCTACGCCCTGAAGGCCAACTTCGAGCCGGGCACAGCTCCCGCCAAGCGCACCATCCACGCAGAGGCACAGCCCTACGGAATGGGTTCTGTCACGGGCAGCGACACCTACTATGACGGCGAACAGGTGACACTCACAGCCACCGCTGCCAAGGGCTACGACTTCATCTGCTGGCAGAGCCAGGACGGCACCGAACTCTCCACCGATGCCACCTACACCTTCACCGTCAGCCAAGACGCCACCTACACCGCCGTCTTCGCCGTCTATGAGGAAGCAGTCATTGTCAGTGCAGAAAGCAAGACAATGATCTATGGCGGGGAGGTGCCCGAGCTGACATTTAAGACCTCGGGCAAGGGAACGCTCAAGGGCGAACCAGAGCTCTCCACGGAGGTCACCAGCACCACCATGCCCGGCACCTACGACATCGTGGTTTCGCGCGGCACATCCACCAACCGCCGGCTGACGCTGAAGAATGGCAAGATGGTTGTGCGGAAGGCCCCCCTGACCATACATGTTGACGATGCTACCATGACGCTGGGAGAAGAGCTGCCAACCTTCAACCTCACCGCAAGCGGCTTTGTCGGTGATGACACGCTGGAATCGACCTTCTCGCGCATGCCCTACGCCTACCTATCTGGCGGAACGCCCACAGCGCCCGGCACGTACGACATCCTGATTAACGGCGGCACCTCCGCGTACTACACAGTCACGAAGGAGACGGGCACACTGACCGTCACCGCTCCCGTTGGTGTCGAAAGCGTCAAAGCCGACAATGCCGCCACAGATGTCTATCTGCTCAGCGGACAGAAAATCCGTGCCAAGGCGAAGGACCTGCACGACTTGCCCGCCGGCGCCTATATCATTGGCGGCAAGAAAGTCGTCGTAGGCCGATAAAAACCGATTGCCACAAGGTTTGCTGTGAGGCACCTTGTGGCAATCGTTGTGTTAGGGGGAAGCTGTCTGTACGATGTTTATGTTCAGCCAATGAACCTCAACTTCCTTCGGTTGCCGCTTGCACGCACGGCGAAGTGGAGCCAGATGGCGCCGCGGGCGTTGCGCTCGATGAGGAGTTCGTCAAAGTCTGCGGTTGAACGAGCGCAAAGTGATGCTTGCATCTGCTTTGCCGAGTGTGAGCAGACTCGGCTGGAAGTCAAATCCTCGCGGCTTTCATCGCTGATGTCCAGCAGGATGACAGCATAGCGCAGGGCTTGCTCCATGCCGCTCACCCTGATGTCGGCTGCACAGCCGGTGAGGTGGTTCGAGGTCGGCGCACCTCCCACAGCCTTATTCACTTCTTCGGAGCGATAGCCGCTGTTGATGACAATTGGGTCATCGCCATCCCCGTAACGTTCGTTGTAGCGGCTTCTCAACAGCTCCAGCCACCAGCACACCCGCTTCAGGTTCTCTATTTGTGCCTCATTCGGCACATTCTTCAAATTCACACTCGTCTTACACATCTCCGCGAGTGTGAAATGTTCAGTTAACTTCATATTTACTTGTTGCATAATGTTTTAATCTAAAACAACGAATTACACGAATTAAACGAATTTATTTTTCAAGTCCTTATGCCACTTTATTTTTGCGAATTTCACTAATTGAAGCGGCACGCTGCGCAGGTGCCGAATGACAACCTCGCAGGAACTGGAATGTATGCTGTTCATGGGTAACTCTTGACTACCTTCGAAAGCCGCGCAGCCTTTCGCCTTTGAATTTGTGTAATTTGATAAAAATTCATGATTACAATAGGACCTGAATAATTCGTGAAATTCGTGTAATTCGTTGTAAAAAAAACAATCAGTTGAATCCGCGTAACCAGTGGTTCACTTTTTGTTTACGTTAATCGGTGTTGAGTGTGGGAACGCTACGCTGTAGGCTTTGTCTAGCGCACGCAGGTTCACTTGGCACATCGTGATGCCGAGTCTGACAGCAACGATGGCGCGTAGAAATTCGCGGTGTGGACGCGGATAGAGCGATGGCAGCGGCAGGATGTCCCAGCCATACATGGGTTCCTCCATCTCCCGCGAGGCTCGGAAGCACACCTCCCAGATGAAGTCATCGTTAGCGCGCAATCCAAACCACGATTTCAAGATGCGTCGCGGGCAGAACCGCTTGTTCTGCGCCCACAGGAGGCGCCTCGTGCGCTCCAGCCGTAGCCAGAGCTCCACAAAGCATTCTTGGTTGTTGTCGATATGCATATTTTTTCATTTTAAAGTTTATTGTTGAAAGATTCAAGATTCAGGATTAAGACAAAAACATTAAAAACACCGCTACGCTGCGCTTCACTGAAAAACAAATCTAATGACGAATGGCGAAATGGTTTTTTATGTTTTTCCTCAGCGTGAGTCAGTGCTTCGCAGAAGCTGTTATTAGCTTGTGGATGAGTGTGAAAGCTCGCTTTCAAACACCCAGACACAAGGTGAGAACGTAGGGCGTAGCCCACTGACACATGATGAGG
>SUYG01000048.1:0-52811 GCA_015060555.1 Prevotella sp. | reverse complement strand
CGCTGCATGAACCCGCAGTTGCCGGGGCGTGCCCCGGCAACTGCCATGTGTGTTTTTCATGGTAATTAGATTAAAAGGTTAATGTTTTTCGACAAGAAAGGAGGTCGGTTAAGAAGAAAGTACTACCTTTGCACACACAAGCTGACTGTGTAGACGCACAGGAAGCGGCTGAGGAGATTGTGTACTGCCTCAGGAAGAGAAAGGGACAAGTGTGCACAATAATAGTAAATATAGGTAACAAAGTGTGTACCTATTTCAGATAAAGTCATTCCGCCAGTGGAACTTGTCAACCCTCTATAGTGTCTCGCCTTACCCTCTATAGTGTCTCGGGCAACACACCATGGAGCATCGCTGTTTGCAGCCTGCTGCATCAGCCGATACCCCATAAGCTTCTCGCGTTTCGTCCATAGGAGACAAAGTCCTCTCTGTCTCCTCAGAAAAAAAGTTTCGCGGAAAACCCTACGAACCCTCCGCATAATCTCCACCCCAGTCTCCTCAAAAAAAGTTTCGCGAGAAAAACTACGGAGCCTCCGGAATAAGCGCGGAGGGTTCGTAGGGTTTCTCGCGAAACTTTTTTTCTGTGTACTTCGCGACAGCGCATACCACCCTTGCATGGTTATAACCACGGAGGCGCAATGACGAATGAAGAATGAAGAGTGAAGAATAAGAGTTACTAATGACGAATGGACAATGGCTCTGTGACCTTCGCCCAAGCCTAAACCTGCGTAGCATTTTGGCTGGCTCCCCGTACAAACGAATACTAAAGGACAAGCCTCTGTTCCTCTGCGCCTCTGTGGTTAGAAAGACTCGAGGACGGGCGAGTGAAGAGTGAAGAATGAAGAGTGAAGAATGAAGAATGAAGAATGGAACTTTGAACTTTTGGAGCAGTGAGAGCAATCAAGCTCGCTTGAATTGCCGAGTCGTGACCGCTCGGCGCTTGCGACGCTTCACACTTGAAGAATGGTCAGCGCAGCTAAAAGAGAAAAATGAGCGCGGCCTTGGCCGCAAGGGATCTTTGAAACAAAAACCGAAAAAACACCTCATCATGTGTCAGTGGGCTCCGCCCTACGTTCTCACCTTGTGTCTGGGTGTTTGAAAGCAAGCTTTCACACTCATCCACAAGCTAATAACAGCTTCTGCGAACACTGACTCATGCTGAGGAAAAACATAAAAAACCATTTCGCCATTGGTCATTAGACTTGTTTTTCAGTGAAGCGCAGCGTAACGGTGTTTTTCCGATGGTGTTGGCTGTGTTGCGGGACGCAACAGGGCGGTGCTTAGGAGTGAGCGTTGAAAGCTTGCTTTCATAAGAACACTCATGAGCGCAGACCGTAGGCCGAAGGCCACAGACAGCAGCAGCGGTGTTTTTAATGTTTTTGTCTTAAACTTGAATCCTGAATCCTGAATCTTGAATCCTAAATCTTGAATCTTGAATCTTAATTTAAGTTCAGATTTAAGCCCGATTTAAGTTCCATTCATTATGACCATTATGGTCATTCGTGTCCATAAGATTTATTTTCGATTTATGTTCCTCCCCCCCCCCATTTCTCCCCTTTACCACATGAAACAAGGGTGAAAACTACACTTATTATGACAAAATAGCGGCCTTTTCGCTGATTTTTTCGCCCCTTTCCCTTGCTACTTCACTCTTTTTCCCTATATTTGTACCGCATTTGCGAACATTAAACTACTAACTAAATATCTAAATCAAATGAAAAAAACATTACTATTATTCTGCCTGTTGCTGACAGGAATCGGCGGGGCGTGTGCCTCAGTAACAAGTGAGGTCACTATTTTTGACCAAGGTGTTAGTACCTTCTATGATTATTTCGGAACCCGTGCTGCTAACAAGCTATCTTGGACATCTGGTGCCAACTCCGGTGTCGCAGGCTTTGGGATATCGCTAACTGGAAGCAATGTAACACTCGACAAAGCTTCAAACTGGGCGTTAGTCGTACATAGCAGCACAAGTGAGACTACCTATACAATGACTCTTACAGCTCCTGCAGGTTGTAAGATTAAAGGCTATGAACTGAAAGCTCAAATATGGAGTGGAACTTATCCCAATTCATTTACACTTACTGCAGAGGATGAAACAAACGTTACAATCAACAGTACAACCCTAAAAACATTGACAGTCAGCGGGCTAAATACGACTTCCACAGACATTGATATTGTTGCGGCTTCAGCAACCTCAACTACCCAAAGATGGTTGGCCATGAAGTCCCTTGTTGTCACATTGGAGTTTGACCATACTATAACGTATATTGTGAAGGATGAAAGCGATAACACTCTCTTTACATCTGGCGCTATCGGTGTCCCTTTAGGTACATATAGCACGTTGCCAGCTGCTTATCGTCGCGATTATTTCTACACTTATACTGCGGAAAGCGTAACCATTGACGGTGAAAGTTCAGCCAATACGGATTGGGAGTTTATTGCCACGCCTAAGTCAACCGCAATAAAATATACCGAAGATACCACAGCACCTGAATACTACAATCTTAATATTCGCAGTAAGTATCTAGTCTATAATGACGAAGCAACAGGCAAGGTTAAACTTCAGAATTCTAGCGAGCCATTTAGTGATGATGCATCTTGGGCATTCATTGGAAACCCTTACGATGGTTTTAAACTGATAAACAAGGCGAATGGTACTAACAAGTTCCTAACCTACACGAGCGTTGTGACAGGGAATAACTCAGGAAATAACAATATTCAATTTGTAGATGAGGGGGATTTTACGAATCAGTATTGGTATGTAGAGTCTAATACAGGTGGTATTTGCCTACGTATGAAGGCTAATACGAACATTTATTTCCATCATGATAATACATATCAATTCCTACGTACATGTAGTTCTGGCGAATATGGTTCAGTCCACAACGATGCAGGTTCGACCATTGTAGCTTCCACCGACGAGGAAGTGCTGTTCGCTCTGTACAACACCTTAGCGGGCTACTCCTATGGTACAACTATCGGACAGTATTACTCGACAGATCCGAAAGTGACTAATGATGAGATCATATCCACGCTCACTAGTGTTAATGCAGTAATTCAATCTAGTATTACCGCTGCATATCCTGATGCTTACGCAGCATTGGTCACCATCAGCGAAAATATTGCCTTCGTAATACCGACTGACGGCTGTTATCGTCTAAAGAACGCTTCAACCGGCAAATACCTCAGAGTCATCTCCGACGCCTCAGGAGGTGTAGTGGCAGATGTTGAGGCCGCCAATGCCGCTTCCACACCTAGTACCATTGTGAAGATTGAGACATCCGCTGGACATCAGTTCTATAATTGTCAAAGCCGCGAGTTCAGGCAGTGTTATTATAACAAACCTATAACTGCAACCTATGGTACACACGATAAGTATGCTCTATATAGCTCCAAGGGTATAGCGAATCAGCTGGCCATTGCTTTTGCCTATGGAAATGGAATAGATTCTTGGTCTGCATATGTTGAAGGTGCATATTATGCACCCGATGGCGATGACAACATTGTTGGTGGTACTTCTGCCGCCGCTGCTTCCCAGTGGATTATTGAGGAAGCTGAAAGTGTTACCATAAACTTAAACGGTCCCGTTGACGGCTACTACTACGCAACCCTTTGCTTGCCATTTGATGTTACAATAACAAGTGGTGCAGATGCATACACATTGGCAGCTAGCGGGCAATGGTTAGTACCTACAGCAGTAGAAGATAATGAAGTACCTGCAGGGACACCAGTCCTGTTGAAGGGTACAAGTGGTTCTACAGCCACTGCTACCATTAATACAGGTTCGGCATTCAATGGCGGTTCACCGTTAGATTGTGACCTAACAGGAACTTATCTTGCTAAAACCATCGATGGTGAAACAGACTATGTGCTGGGTATTAATGGTGATAAAGTTGGTTTCTATCATTGGGATAGCAACAACTTAGCTGCCAACCGTGCTTATATTGACACACCCGAAGGTCCAGTCAAGGGCTTCGTCATCAATTGGGACGATGCTGATGGAATTCAGACAATTGGCACCGCATCGGAAGCAAAGGAGAAGGCTAATATTTACAATCTTGCTGGTCAGCGCATGAGCCACCTTCAGAAGGGTGTGAACATCGTGAATGGCAAGAAGGTATTAGTCAAATAAAAGAGAAGAAGATAAAAACGTAAACATGAAGTAAAGTAAAATCTAATTCTCTAAACTCTAATTCACTAAATCATACAACTATGAAAAAGAAATATATTTCTCCCGCGCTTCTCATGATGAATGTCGCAATTAAGGAAACCCTCCTTGTAGGTTCTCTGGAAAAATTCGAAGATAAGGTTTCAGGTGTTAACGGCGGTTGGACCAAAGACTCCGGCGACTGGGACATCTGGGGCAATGGTAGTGATGAAGACTACGATGACGAGTACTAAGACGAGTTAACAGATTAACAGATTAACAAATTAACAAGTTAACAGATTAACGAGTTGACGAGTTGACAAGTTGAGATAAAGACAGCGGCTACATCAAGGGTGTGGCCGCTGTTGTTGTGGAGGCGCTGACGGACATTTTTTGAGTGTGGCAGCAAGAAAAGACTTCATTTTTTGTCTGATTCCCTAAAGTTATTGTAATTTTGCAGCGCAAAAGGCTTCGTACAGCTATGTTTGAAAAGGAAATAGAGCATTATGAGCAGGTGCTTTTCTAAACGGAAGCCTTGCACATAAATGACCATAAACGACCCATCAATTTAAGACATAAATGGCAAAAGCAAAATGGATAGGCGGATTCCTGGGCTTGCTCTCAGGAGGTCCCATAGGGGCGCTGGCCGGCTTCGTGCTGGGCGCTCTGTTTGATACAGTGAACAACGACGACGGCTTCGCAAGCGACGGCGGCGCCGGCTACAGGAATGGCGGCGCAGGCTTCACAGGCGACAGCACAGGCTATGGCGGTGGCGGCTACGACCGCTCGGAGCAGACAGCGAATGCCGGCGCACGCAACGGCTTCCTGTTCTCGCTGCTGACGCTGGCCAGCTACATCATCCGCGCCGACGGCAAGATCATGCACAGCGAGATGGAGACGGTGAGGGCGTTCCTGCGCCTGAACTTTGGCGAGGCTGCTGTGGAGGACGGCAACAGGATTATGCTCCGGCTCTTTGAGCAGCAGAAGCAGATGGAGGCGCAGCAGCCGGGCAGCTACAGGCAGACGATACTGGAGTGCTGCATGCAGATAGCGGCTGTGATGACGCTGGAACAACGTCTGCAGCTGCTGAGCTTCCTCACAGGCATCGCCAAGGCCGACGGACATGTCGCCCCTGAGGAGATAGCGGCATTGCGCGAGATAGCGCAGAACCTACGACTGTCCGAAGCGGAACTGAACTCGATGCTGGGACTGGGCAGCACATCGCTCAAGGATGCTTACGCTGTGCTGGAGATCAGCGAGAACGCCACCGACGAGGAGGTGAAAGCGGCCTACAAACGAATGGTGGTGAAGCACCACCCCGACCGCGTGGCATCACTCGGCGAGGATATCCGCGCTGCGGCAGAGAAGAAGATGCGCGAAATCAACGAAGCCCGCGACCTCATCTTCAAAGCCAGAGGGATTTGAGGAGGGGAGAGTGAAGAGTGAAGAATGAAGAATAATAAAATGATAAATGATAAATAATAAAATGATAAATGATAAATGAACCCTTAACCCTTAACCGCGCGACAGCGCACAGGCTCTTGAGCACTCGCTTGCGAGGCCCTCTCCCCCACGGGGAGAGCGGGGAGAGAGGCCGAAAATGAAGGGCTGAAGGCCCTATCTAAATTAGCCCAGGGGGCAGATGCGATAGCATCAAACCCTGGGATATGAATGACGATACAAAAGGACATGTGCCCTGAAAGGGCACGCTATTAACAAACCCTCTTACTCGTTCTCTTCATTATCAAACAAATACCTCCTGTCATAACTGACGCCGTATGCCTCCAATAGCTTCAACACTTCATCCTTATATGCTACTTTCTTGTGATGCGCCTCTTGGTTAAGAATATAATTCTTACATCTCTCAACCCCATTGGAACTCACCGAAAGAGCACAATAACCTGCCTGCCATGCAAAATCCCCGGAACCCGTCCCCGAACGTTTTATCCATTTAGATGTCACGCTCTTCACATATTCTGTCACCGTTGACACATTGGTGTCTTTGCCCAACAAAAAGAGCGCATGAATATGATTCGAGGTTCCACCAATTTGTATAGGAACACAATTTGCTGACTGAAAGATCTTTGCCATGTACGCAAATACCTGAGACAAATGCTCAGACGGAATCATATCCCTCCGATACTTTGTCGAAAAGATGAGGTGGACGTAGAGTTGAGATAACGATTGTGCCATTACTCCTTCTCTTTGATGCCAAACGTGGGGTCAATCTTGATGAACGCGGAGACGATGAAGGTGACGAGGCAGCAAAGCATGATCCACCAGAAGAAATTGACGTAACCCAGCGCATTGCAGATGTAACCTGCAAACATGCCTGGTACGAGCATTCCAGCATACTGTATCGCAGTGCAGATGCTGAGCACCGATGTACTCTTCTGACCTGTTGCAAAATACACCAGGAAGAGAGAGCAGGCCGTGAAGCCGAAGCCATAGCCGAGCTGCTCAATGAAGAAGCAGGTGCCGACAATCCACAGGTTCGTCACTTGCGTCAGACTCAAATAGACATAGACGAGGTCGGGCACCGAGATGCTCAGCACCATCGGCCACAGCCAGCGCTTGAAGCCGTGACGATTGACACAGATGCCACCTACGATGCCACCTACGAGCAGACCGATGACACCGAGAATGCCTGTGAGAACGCCCATCTCCTCATTCGTCATAGCCAAACCGCCGTTGGCAATGGTGTCCTTGAGGAAGGGCGTCGTCATCATGTTCAGCTGTGCCTCGGGGAAACGGAAGAGGAAGATGAAGAGCAAAGCCGACACCAGATGAGGTTTGCGAAGGAAGACGCGGAAGGTGTCAAGCAAGTCATTTGCAACCTCGGCAGTGCTAAGATGCACACGCGCAGGCTCTTCCGTTTTGGGAACGCCCACGAAATTCCAAACCGTGACGCACACGAAGAGCACGGTCAGCACGAGCAGCGCTATCATCCACGACGTCGCTATCGGCAGTCCGAAATGGTCTGGGTTCATGAGCACACCGGCCAGTGCCACGATGGCGAATTTGGCAATCACCATTCCTACACGATAGAAGAAGTTGCGGATGCCTACGTAGAAGGATTGGTCGGATTGCGACAATGCGATCACGTAGAAGCCATCGACGGCAACGTCGTGAGTGGCGCTGCTGAATGCGATGATGAAGAACAAGGCCAACAATGCCTGTAGCCAGAACGCTGTATTTAAGAGGAACGCGCAGAGCGCGAAGCCACAGCAGATTACTACCTCCATCGTGAGAATCCACCAGCGTTTGGTCTTGAAGGTGTCAATGAACGGGCTCCAAAGGAATTTAAACACCCAAGGCAGTTGAAGCCAGCCAATGTAGAAGGCGGCTACATCCTTGGTGACGCCCATGTCCAGCAGGAGGAACATGGAAATCATGGTAACAAGTTGGTTGGGTAGCGCCTCAGCCAAATAGGTTGTCGGCACCCATGAATAGGCCTTTGTCTTTGTACGCATTGTTTTAATAGAGTGCCCTTACAGGGCACGTATATTCATTTATCATATTCATTCCCAGGGTTTGATGCTATCGCATCTGCCCCCTGGGCTAATTTAGATAGGGCCTTCAGCCCTTAATTTGGCAATTAGTATTCATCAATCCTCATTCATTTCCGCGTTTTTCCGTGGTTCCATTCGTCACTTTTCACTTTTCACTCCTTCATTCTTCATTCTTCACTCTTCATTCTTCATTCTCTCCCCTCCCCAATAGCCGGCGAGGAAGGCGGGGAGAGAGAGGAAGGCATCGAGGGCGAAGTAATGCTCAAAGCCCAGGCGCTCCACCAACCAGCCAGAGGCTGAGACGGGCACGAGCATCACGAGGGCAACGAGAGGGATGTAGAGGTAGTTGATGGTGCTGCGATAACGCTCGCCCGAGATATAACGGACATAAGGGATGCAGGCATTCAGGCCGAAGCCGAAGGTGAACTGCGCCAGGAAGGTGGCCAGGCACAGGTATTCGAGACCCGCAGGCGGCCACTGCGTCATCGCGTAATAGACGAAGGGTGAGAGGACGAGGGTGATGTGCGCCGTGTTGATGGTGGAGAAGACTCTACGGTTGCGCTCCAAACGATGTCCGAGACCTAAGCCCAAGGAGAAGGCGATGACGCCCACAGTTCCCTGCGCCAGCGCTATCCACTGCAGCGAACAACCCAAACCGCCCTCAGCAACAGGCGACAAGAGGAAGAGCACGCGGGAGTGGACCATCAGGGCTTGCGGCAACAACAGAACGAAGAGACTCAAGACAGCCACCAGCCAATGGGGGCGATGCATGATGCGGTCGATGACGCGCATTTCAGCACGCACGGCACCGCGGAAGGTGTTGCGCTGAGGAGCATCAGCCACATGAGGAGCCCGCAAGACGAAGGCATTGTAGATAATCAACAGCAGATAGAAGCCGGCCAACAGGTACACGGCAGTGCTCCATGAGAGCGAAAAGGCCTGACGGCGGTTGTGATAGAAGACTTCCAGCACACCCACGATATTAAGCATCAGACCGTAGGTGACAACGGCGCTGGCCTGCGAGAACGACATCTTCAGGCTGTTGTAGAAGCGTTGCTCACTGGGCCGCAGCATCCGCTCGTAGTACATCCGCGCTGCCAACTCATGCCAAGCGCAGAGCAGGCAGAGCACAAAGAGCACGGCAAAGATGCGATAGGGCGTGTCGGGGTTGTCGCCGAAGCAGAAGGCCAACACCCCCAACACGAAGAAGATGAGCAGCTCGACAGCACGCAGGACATGCTGGAAGTGGCCCATGCGACGTACCTTGTCGCGCAGGAAGGACTTCAACACCCAGGGCAGCATGAGCAGGCCACACAACAAGGTGCTCTCACTCCACCCCACCCCAAGCTGCACAAACATCAACAGTGCCACGAAGGTAATCATGGCACTGGGAATGGCTTCTGCAGCGAAGAGGGATGGAATCCACTTCATATCCTTATATATAAACCACGGATTTCACAGATTACACGGATAATTGTTTTTCTCATGCTGCAAATCTGTGAAATTCTAGAATAATTACACTGATTAGGACCTGCGAAGAATCTGTTTAATCTGAGCAATCTGTGGTTATTTCCTTAATAGGAGCGGGCGATGAGGACACGATACTTGGCGGGCTTGCCGCTGACCATATCGGTGCCAGGCGTCTGCTCGAAGGCGAAGGGCACGCAACGGATGGTGGCCTGCGTGTCTTCCTTGATCTTGGCCTCGGTCTCGGCTGTGCCGTCCCAATGGCAGAGGAAGAAGCCGCCGTCCTTGATGCGCTCCTTGAACTCCTCGTAGTCCTCGCACTCGTAGATGTGCTCGTCGCGGTACTTGCGAGCCTTCTCGAAGATGGCGGTCTGCATGTCGTCGAGGGTCTGCTTGACGGTCTTGGCAATAGAATCGCAAGACACGGTCTCCTTCTCCAACGTATCACGACGCATGAGTTCGATGGTGTTGTTCTCGAGATCGCGGCCACCCATCACAAGGCGCACGGGGATGCCCTTGAGCTCGTAGTCGGCAAACTTGAAGCCCGGACGCTTCTGATCGTTGTCATCGAGCTTCACGCTGATGCCCATCGCCTTGAGTTCGGCGGAGATGGCAGCCAGCTGCTCACGGATGGCAGCCAGCTGCTCTTCTGTCTTATAAATAGGAATGAGCACGACCTGGATGGGAGCCAGCGCAGGCGGCAGCACGAGACCGTTGTCATCGGAGTGTGTCATGATGAGCGCACCCATCAGACGGGTGGAGACGCCCCATGAGGTTGCCCAGGCGTATTCGGGCTGGTTGTCCTTGTTCAGGAACTGCACATCGAAAGCCTTGCCGAAGTTCTGACCCAGGAAGTGGCTGGTGCCGCTCTGCAGCGCCTTGCCGTCCTGCATCATTGCCTCGATGGTGTAGGTGTCAAGGGCACCGGCGAAGCGCTCGGTCTCGCTCTTCACGCCCTGCATCACAGGCACTGCCATCACCTTCTCGGCGAAGTCGGCATAGACCTTGAGCATCATGCGAGCGCGCTCCTCGGCTTCTTCGCGTGTGGCGTGAGCGGTGTGACCTTCCTGCCACAGGAACTCAGCGGTACGCAGGAAGAGGCGGGTGCGCATCTCCCAGCGCATGACGTTGCACCACTGGTTGACCAGCAGGGGCAGATCGCGGTAGGAGTGAATCCAGTTCTTGAAGGTGTTCCAGATGATGGTCTCCGAGGTGGGACGGATGATGAGTTCCTCTTCGAGTTTAGCCTCGGGATCTACGACGACACCATCGTGTGTCTCGTTGGTCTTCAGACGGTAGTGCGTCACCACGGCGCACTCCTTGGCGAAGCCTTCGACATGCTCGGCCTCGCGCGAGAGGAAGCTCTTGGGGATGAGCAGGGGGAAGTAAGCATTCTGCACATCTGTCTGCTTGAACATGTCGTCCAGGATGCGCTGCATCTTCTCCCAAATGGCGTAGCCATAGGGTTTGATAACCATGCAACCACGCACGTCGCTTTGCTCGGCGAGGTCTGCCTTCACCACCAATTCATTATACCATTGCGAGTAGTTCTCGCTACGTTTTGTCAGGTTTTTAAGTTCTTTTGCCATATCTTTCTCATAAATCGGGCGCAAAGTTAGTGATTTTTTTGCTTGAATCGATAAAATCTTTCATCTTTCATCGCATAAGTCTAATCTTTTTTGTACTTTTGCCGCCGAAATAGAACATTTATAACAACATTCATTCAACAAACATCTATTATGAAAGGATTAAAGTTTTATGCACTCAGCCTCGCTGCTGCTCTCCTGCTTAGCTCCTGTGGAATGAACAACACCACAAAGGCAGCTCTGATTGGCGGTGGCAGTGGTGCAGCTCTCGGCGCTGCCCTCGGCGGCATCATTGCTAAGAACAAGAAGGGTCAGTGGGCTGCTATCGGCGGTGCTGCTGGTGCTGTGGCCGGTACGGCTGCCGGTGCCATCATTGGCAACAAGATGGATAAGGCCAAGAAGGCTGCTGAAGAAATCGAGAATGCTCAGGTTGAGACCGTTACCGACGGCAACGGCTATCAGGCTGTGAAGCTGACCTTCGACAGCGGTATCCTCTTCGACTCGGGTAAATCTACACTCCGTTCCGTTGCACAGAACACACTTACCAAGTTTGCCAACAACGTGCTGAAGCAGAACCCCGACATGAACGTCGGCATCCTTGGCTTCACCGACAATCAGGGCTTCAAGAGCGCTAAGACCGCTGAGCAGAGCAAGCAGATGAACCTGCAGCTGTCTCAGGATCGTGCTCAGTCTGTCTGCAACTTCCTGCAGGGCCAGGGCGTGACCTCCAGCCAGATTAAGGAAGTCGTCGGCTTTGGCGAGGACAACCCCGTTGCCAGCAACGCTACAGCTGAAGGTCGTCAGCAGAACCGCCGCGTGGAGGTTTACCTCTATGCCAGCGAAGAGATGATCAAGGCTGCTCAGGAGGCTATCAAGAAGTAAGACAAGTCCTTCGGATATATAAAAAAGGTACGCGCGTCGCGCGTACCTTTTTTTATTCCTCGATACCTTTGATGTAAGGCAGGCTCCAATGGTACTTCACTGCCAACATACGAATGGCGATGGCCACGATGCAGGAGAGCAAGGCGCAGCCCTCGGGCGTCCAGCCGATATGCAGGAGGAAGACATAGACGATGCCACCAGCCAGACAGCAGGTAGCGTAAATCTCCTTGCGGAAAATCAAGGGCACTTCATTGATGAGGATGTCACGCAACACACCACCACCGGCACCCGTGATGCAACCAAGGACAATGGCTGCCCATGTGGGGAAGCCCAAGGCCAATGACTTCTCGATACCGATGACATTGAACAGCGAGAAGCCAATGCAGTCAAACAGGAACCACGTGTTGTTCTGACGCACCAGCCACTTGCGGAACACGAAGACCCATATCAATCCGAAGACACAGGTCAGCAGGTAGATGGGGTCTTCAAGCCAGAAGGGGGGCTTGTCAATCATCAAGTCGCGAATGGTGCCGCCGCCACAGGCTGTAGCAATGCCCACGATGAGGGCACCGAAGAGGTCGAAATGCTTGGCGGAAGCCAGACGGGCACCAGAGACAGCGCCCGCCAAGGTGCCTATCACCTCGAGAAGCACGAAGGACCAGGGCAGGTTAAGTAGTGCGCCAATGTTCTGAAAGAACTCTTTAAAGAAATCCACGGTGTAATTCAATTTTTCAGTATTACATAACCCACAAGGGCATCGAAGCGAGCACCTTGTGGACGGTGATAGACAAGAATAAGGTATTCGTTCTTGGTCTGGTAGAAGTCGCCTTCGGTGAGGGCCGTGCGCCCTACCCCATCCACGAACTGACGGAACTGATAGTTGTAATAGCCCTGCTTTAAGAATACGCCGCACTCATACATACCCGTCTTCTCATCGTAAGTCATCTTACATTCCGGATTGGGACTGCCATTGTCCCATAGGCCACAGACATAGACATCGCCCTCCAAGAGCTGAGGCCGCTGCAGCAGGAAATGCACGAAGAGGTACTCGCAATGGGTGTCGTTTTCCTCATCGCCCGTATGACGGATGACATAACCGCCGTTGACATCGCTGTCATAGGTGTAGTTGCGCTGCGGAGCATTGGAGAAGAGCGTGGCATGGTACTGTTCGCCAATCCACGCCATGCGGTCAACATTCATGCCATTGAGGCGCACGTCCAGGATCTCGAACTTATGGAACTCCGAACCAGCATCGAAGATGAGGTCGCGACGATGGTTCCACTCCACGCCGGTCGCACGCTGGATGTTGGGCGGCAGGTTCACCACTGCCGTATCCCACCTACGGTTCTGCATCACCACCGTGCGCAACTCACGAGCGGGATCCACCACGCGCTGCCCACCGAAGTTGACGGAGTAGCTGATCTGATGGTGGCGCTGTTGGAAGTCAATGTCCGTGTTCGTGAGCACCTCGCCGGCAATGGACATGCAAGGCTGCAACAACGAGAAACAGGCCTCCAGCACAGGCTCCTCGTCGGCATCGCGTTCATCGGAATAGACCTTCACACGGTAGTTGCCCGGAAGGAGCAAACGGACATCCTCATTAGGAAATGCAAAGCGATAATGTGTGTAGAGGACGGTCGTATTGAAGCTCGTCTCATAGTCTTCAATGGGCAAGCCATTGAAGCCCTCCATGTAGTCGCTCTCGAAGATTTCCGTAGCGGGCGACCAGTCGGCATTGCAGAACTCCACCTTATAGATAAAACGGATGTACTCATGCGAGAGTTCGTCGAAACCAATCTCCACACGATCACCCAGCTTGGCCACCGGCGGCAGCAACGGGTCGTCGTTCACAATGACCTGCACCGTGCGGATTTGTTCCGAGAGGCTACGCGTCTGCTGGGCGACAGCATGCAGCGACAGCAGAAGGAAAGCGATTCCAAAAGCAAGGCTCTTTCTCATTTTCATTATTTTCGTTATTTCGTTGCCTCGTTGTATCGTTATAACGTTATCTCGTTATTTCGTTATAACGAAAAACCATTTTTCACTTTTCATTTTTCACTTTTCATTTTTCACTTTTCACTCTTCACTTTTCATTTTTCACTCTTCACTTTTCACTTTTCATTGGATCTATATGCTTCATCTGCCGCATAATCCAAGTCTGCCGCTTCAGCATATAGTTTGAAGGGTTCTTGCTGCTGAAGCGCAGAGGGTTGGGGAGTGTGGCAGCGATGAGCGCACACTGCGGACGGGTGAGCTGCGCGGCCGTGCAATGGAAGTGCCATTGTGCGACGGCCTCAGCGCCATAGATGCCATCGCCCATCTCAATGGAGTTCAGATAGACCTCCATGATGCGTTGCTTTGACCAAAAAAGTTCTATGAGAAAGGTGAAATACGCCTCCAGACCTTTCCGTACCCAGGAATGCCCATGCCACAGGAACACATTCTTGGCTGTCTGCTGAGTGATGGTGCTGGCACCACGCTGGCGCTTGCCTTTCCGATTCTCATCAATGGCCTTCTCGATAGCATCGAAGTCGAAGCCTTTATGTTCCATGAAGCGCTGGTCCTCGGAAGCTATCACCGCCACGGGCATATATATCGACATCTCGTCCAACGGCACCCAATGATGGCGCAGGCGCAGCTGCTCACCGCGTCCCACCTGCTGGCCACAACGGATAATCATCAGCGGTGTGACATACACCGGCAGGAAACGGTAGATCAACACCATGCCGATGCTGGAGGCGAAGAAGAATACCACCAGCCACCGCAACCACTTCTGAATTGTCTTTAGCATCATTATCAGTTATCAATTCTCAACTGTCAACCCTCAATAGTATCTACTCCCCTTGCCTTTTGGAGAGGGGTCGGGGGTGAGGCTGTTAGTCCTCCACGAGCCCCGCATTGCGCCAGTCTTCCATCATCTTGGTAGCATCACGCAGGGCTGTCTCGGAATCGACTTCGTATTCCTCGGTGAGCAGCCTTGCCAGCATCGGTGCATCGAAGTCCTTGCCTTCCACCGCGCGCCAGAGGTAGGCCGCACTCTCGTTCAGGTTGATAATCTTGGAGAAGTCAATGTTCTCCAATCCGTGGGCTACGACGATGGCCTCGCCGCAGATGACCCTCATTTCAAAACCTTTCTTGATTCGCATAATATATATATTTGACAATTGGACAATTTACGATTTGACAATTGATGATTGACTACACAGTCGTTTTATAGATGAACAGCAACCAACGACGGATAGGCAACAGACGCCGCCAGAGACGGATCTTGCGCTGCAGCCCTTTGTCGCTGGCCAACAGCACATGGCCATTGGGACGAAGATATTCTGTCACCACGCCACATACATCCGCCGTCGTGCAGTGCTCCGTGCCACGAACGTTGCCGTCGCCCATGAGTGTCAGCGCCTCGCCGTCGATGGCAATGATACGATGCAGCACGAAATGTCCCGGAGCAATCTCGGCCAGCACGGCATCACCCACCTTCAACTCCGTCCAAGGCGACAGCTGAACCCGGTCGCGCAGGTGTTCTAAGAAAGGACGCATACTGTAGCCCTTCACCGAGATGATGACCTTCTCGCCGCCAGCCACATACTGTCGCACCAGCGGCAGGAACTTGTCGTTGGGCATCTCCATTCGTGCCATCGACATCGCCTCGGCATCGGCATAACGACGTTGCTTGGCACGCCGCCAAGGGGTGGCAAGCCAGCGGGCTATGCGCTTGATGAAGTTTTTGACAGAGTTCATGGGGTTTATGAAACTTATGAGGCTTTCACCCCAGCGAAGCACACGCGCACAGCCTCCTCGTCGGGTCGGCAGCCCAACCAGAAGACAGGGGTGATAGCCAGAAGTTGCGAGATGGTCTGACAAATGCCATTATATACGCGACGGTCCCACTTCATAGAACTCACGGCAGGCAGCAAGGTAGCAAAAGCCTCTACGGGAGCCATGCGTCGGATGGTGTTCTCTGGCTTCTGCTCAATGCGCGTGATGGCACCCACGGGTGCCCAGATATTGCGATAGCACGGTGTCTTACCGCTCCAGGGGGAACCATAGATACGGGTCTCACCTGCTACGATACGCACCACGGGGTTATCGTCGTTCATCAAGTCGCAGCCAGGAATATATTTGTGCCATAGCCATGTATGCGTGCTCTTGCCTGTTCCACTGGGTGCGGTAAACAGATAGCCCTTGCCCTCATGGCGAATGACTGAAGCGTGGACGAGCAATGTGTCCTGTTCCGCAGCCGCAAAGGCGTAGGCCATCATGAGTGCGTTGTTCAGGCCGAAGCGGTGTTGGCTCTGCTCACGGCCTGTTAACACAGCCTCACAGCGGCGAAAGTCATCATAGGCAATCATACAGCAGCTGAGAGCACCACCCTCGCAGTCGGGCAGACTGATCTCAAAGGCATAACTGCCATCCGCCTTGCGATAGACACCGTGATTGGCACCGCCACAGTCGAACTGTCCCACCTCCTCCCAAGCAGAGAAATCGGGTGCAAGCCCTTCCGTCACCGTCATCGTAAAAAGCACATCGCCCTCCTCCTCGCACACGAAAGGCGAGAAGGAGGGGATGATGTCCGTAGTAATAAGGGTATCGGGAAGGCGGACCTCCAAGAGGTGTTCCGCCACCTTGAAGCGTGCACTGTTCATGGTGTGGCTGGTGTGACAGGTGTTTCCGTGGTCTCCGCGGCCTTCGTTGTCTCCGCAGCCTTCGTTGTCTCCGCAGCCTCCGTTGTCTCCTCCTCAAGGATTACGGGACGGTATTCCTCCGCCTTGAAACGGAACTCACTCACGGGAACTTCTTTGATACGGAAGCTGGCATCGTGCTCGAACTTCTTACGAATCTTGCGCATAGCGCGATTCAGCTTGTGAGGCTTCTTATCGAAGAGGACAGTGCAGATGGCGTTCTTATAGCCTTTGCTCTCCAAATACATCTGCAGCTGGAGGCTGTAGAGAGAGCGGTCATGCAGGAAACCGTGGGCAGGTTCGATATAGGCGCTGTCGAGGGTCTGGATCTCTGTCAGGCATACGACGCTGTCCTTGAACGACACAGCAAAACCAAACATTCCCACTCGCTGCATCACAGGTTCCTTCACCACCTTCTGGGCAGCCTTCTTAGGGTTCTTGTCTGTCTGGGCGGTCACAGTAGCCAACGGCAGCAGGCAGCAAAAAGCAAGCATGAGCCCAAGCCGCATCAGGCTCATGGAGCCTATAAGTCTCATCGCGCTCATCCCAGATAAGATTTCAACAGCTTACTCTTCGAGTTATTGCGCAGGCGGCGAATAGCCTTCTCCTTGATTTGGCGCACACGCTCACGGGTGAGATTGAACTTATCACCAATCTCCTCCAGCGTCATCTCCTGATGGTTGATGCCAAAGAACATCTCCACGATTTGCTTCTCACGGTCGGACAGCGTGGAGAGCGCACGGTCAATCTCGCGGCTGAGGCTCTCGTTAACCAACGTCTTATCAGCCATAGGGCTGTCATCATTCACGATGACATCCAACAGCGTGTTGTCCTCGCCTTCCACGAAAGGAGCATCCACGGAGATATGGCGACCGCTCACCTTCAGCGTATCGGAGATCTTGTCAACGGGAATATCCAGTTCCTCGGCCAGCTCATCAGGGCTTGGGCGACGCTCGTTCTCCTGCTCAAACTTCGAGAGGGCCTTAGAGATTTTGTTCAGCGAGCCCACCTGGTTCAACGGCAGACGCACGATACGGCTCTGCTCGGCCAAGGCCTGCAGGATGCTTTGGCGAATCCACCATACAGCATAGGAGATAAACTTGAAACCGCGCGTCTCGTCGAACTTCTCAGCGGCCTTGATGAGGCCGAGGTTACCCTCGTTAATCAGGTCGGGAAGGCTCAAGCCCTGGTTCTGGTACTGCTTGGCCACACTGACCACGAAACGCAGATTCGCACGAGTCAGCTTCTCCAAGGCTGCGCGGTCACCCTTGCGGATGCGCTGAGCCAGTTCTACTTCTTCCTCCACCGTAATCAAGTCCTCGCGGCCGATTTCCTGAAGATATTTGTCCAGGGAAGCGCTCTCGCGGTTGGTGATACTCTTGGTAATTTTTAGTTGTCTCATTCCTTGTTGGTATATGAAAAAAGAATCTACTTGTTTAAAAAGCGCGCAAAGATACTATATATATAGTACACGCGCAAAGAAAATTCAAACTTTTCTCCAAGAAAAACGCGAAAAGCGTGAAGATTTGCACTTTCTTCACGCCTTTTCGCATTTCTGTCACTTTTGGCCTGCTTTTTGCAGACCGTATCTTCACCTTTGATTCCCCACCCTTCTCCTCCCCTAACAGGGGGAGGTCGGGAGGGGGCTTTTTCACTTCTTGTCGTCAGACAAGTCTATCGCTGTCGCGACGCGACGGCCGCTTTGAGTGATGGCACGAATCCAGAGGACACGATCGCTGGACTGATTAGCAGCCTTCACCGCATTCTCGAAGTCCTCGACAGTACGCATCTCCTGATCGTTCACCTGCAACAGGATCATTCCCTTCGTGATGCCGGCTTCAGAGAGTTTACCCTTCTTGATGGCTGTCACTTCCAGACCATAGCGCAAAGCCAAAGCCTGCTTCGTCTCGTCGCTCAACGGTTTCAGTTGGGCTCCGAAGAGGTCGATATCCAGTTCCTCCATCACCTCGGTACCACCCTGTGCATTGCGGAGGGTTGCTGTCTCGGTGCGGCTCTTCTTGTTGCGCAGGAATGTCACCTGCACCTTGTCGCCAGGACGGCGCTGCGAGAGAGCTTCCTGCAACTCGGCCATCTTCGTGACCGTTTTACCATCGATGGCCGTCACGACGTCGCCTTTCTGCAGGCCCAACTCCTCGGCTGTCGTCTTGGGTTCCACATCGCTGATATAGACGCCGGAGTTGGTGCCGAGATCCACCTCATTACCCTTCTCCTTCTCGCTGTCGATATAGCGGGTCACGTCCGTACCACGAACACCCAGCAGCGCGCGCTGTACCATACCGAACTCCTTCAAGTCCTTCACGACCTTGTTCATAATGGACGTTGGGATGGCAAAGCCGTAACCGGCATAGCTACCTGTCTGGCTATAGAGCATGGCATTGATGCCCACCAGTTCACCGCGCTCATTGACCAGTGCGCCACCCGAGTTGCCGGCATTGATGGCAGCATCCGTCTGGATGAAGCTTTCCACGCCGTTGGCACCCAAAGAGCGAGCCTTAGCCGACACGATGCCGGCGGTCACCGTGCTTGTCAGGTTGAAGGGGTTACCCACGGCCAGCACCCATTCGCCAATCTTCAAGGCATCAGAGTTGCCGATGGTGATAGCGGGCAGGTTCTTGGCCTCCACCTTGATGAGCGCCAGGTCCGTTGTTTCGTCTAGGCCAATCACACGACCCTTGTACTCTGTATTGTCGTTGAGCTTCACCAGAATCTCATCAGCGCCAGCCACCACATGGTTGTTGGTCACGATGTAACCGTCTGTAGAGATAATCACACCAGAACCAGCACCCTGACGCTTCGGCTGTGTCTCGATTTCCTGCTGACGTCCACGACCGCGGTTACCATAACCGAAGAAGTCACCGAAGAAGTCCTCAAACGGGTCGCGCACCGTCACCGTCTGTCGCTTGGCATTCTGCGTCACCTTAATATATACAACGCTATTCACCGACCTTTCGGCGGCGGTCGTCAAATCCACCAATCCACCGGGGGCCGCCGCTGCAGGTGCTGCTGCCGTGGCAGACGCATCAGCGGCGACTACCGTCGTTGCCATTGAAATCTTGTTCGTCATGATTGCACCTGTCATCAGGCTGCTGCTCAGCACCAGCGCTGCTGCGCCGAGCCACATTTTCGTTTTCTGTGTCATCATTTTCATTTACTATTTGAAAAATTACAATTTGACAATTAAGTATTCACTATTTACCAATTACTAATATTTAATAATTCCACGTCGTAAGTTCACTCTTTCCGCGTTTTTTCCGTTTTTCACGCGTCTTTGCGTGCCTTTCTGATTTTTTCGGACACAAAAGTAGTGCAAAAGTTTAGCAGACTGACTTTTTGTCGCCCTTTTTTCCTTTCTTTTAACATCAAAAGGGAGTACCTTAACAGCGCTTAAACAGCAGAACTGACATTTTTACATTTCTTGACTGAAAAAAACGGCATATCATATACGCCCATTCACAAAAAGTTCGTACCTTCGCGCCGAAAATCATTAAGACATGACTATAGCAGTAGATTTTGACGGCACCATTGTGCGCCACCGCTATCCCGCCATTGGCGAGGAAAAGCCTTTTGCCGTTGCCACTTTACGCATGTTACTGGAGGAGCACCACAAGCTCATCCTATGGACTGTGCGCGAGGGACAGCTTCTTGACGACGCCGTAGAATGGTGCCGCAAGCGTGGCATTGAATTCTATGCCATCAACAAGGACTTCCCAGAAGAGGACAAGGATCGCAACCCCGCCTTCACGCGCAAGCTCAAAGCCGACATCTTCATCGACGACCGCAACATCGGCGGTCTTCCCGATTGGGGCACTATCTACAAGCTCATTCACGAGCGCAAGTCATTAGAGCAACTCATCGCTGAGGAGTTCCAGGCTCAGCACCAGAAGAAACGCCATTGGTGGCAACGCCTCTTTGGCTAAAAAAAGATAATCAGTGGGGCGGCTTGCCGCTGGCCGTCGGCATTCGTGCCGAAGACGAGAGGAAAGTCCGGGCAACATAGGGCACTCCGCTACCTAACGGGTAGAAGTCCGCGAGGGCTAGCACGTGCAGAAGAAAAGAACCGCCTCTCAGGAGGTAAGGGTGAGAAGGTGGGGTAAGAGCCCACCAGACGTATGGCGACATACGTGCTGTGCACACCGGAGGTTGAAAGTTCGCGTAAACCGGCGCAGCATCGACTGCGGTCAGCCGACCGTAAGGGTGAGAAAGAGCGGCCCGCTCAAGCCGGAGGGTAGAACGATAGAGGCGTGACGAGAGTCACGCAGTAGATAAATGGCAAGCGCTGCTCCATGCAGAACAGAACCCGGCTTATAGCCCCACTGACCCTTTTTATCTTTTGTTAATAAACCTTAACGCCCCGCATTTTTAACACTCTTTCCATGCTAACATCATGGAAAGAGTGTATTTTTGCCACCAAATAGTGCGGTCTAAGCATCCATGCGGACTGCTCACACAATAAACAACAATACATTATTATTTATTAACTAACTATTTATTAACAGTTTTATGAAACACAAATTACTCTCTCTCTTTGCGCTTGCCGGCGCAATGCTTGCGAGCGCTAGTGTTTGGGCACAGGATGAACCCAAGTGGCCGGATCCCGTGAAGCCAACAACACCCCTTCGCGCTAGCTTTAATGGTGATTGGGTAGAACCCGAAGCTGGCAACACCTACTATATTTATAATGTAGGGGCTGCACAGTTCATGGGCTGCGGCCGTGACTGGGGAACACGTACAATCACCACTACCGACTCCATCGTGTCTCCTGCGGGTTCAACTATCAATCATGCGACAGACAAGAACTTCGCACTGCCTTTCACGATTGCAAAAATTACGGATACGGATTATTTCTACATCAAACCGACAAAGACAGACCAAGCAAACGGCAACATTCACGTAACAGGTTTGCAAGACGGCAATGCATCTTGGTATGATGGCGGTACTGACCGTGCCGGACATTGGCAGATTATTGCCGATGCAAAAGAAGAGAATGGATTCCTCTTGCATGATGCAAAGGCCGAGCCCTACGATCCTACAGTTGCCATTGCCGACAGCACCATTAGTTTCTACCGTGTGCTCGCCGTTGATGGCGTTGAAAAAGCCTCATACACGTGGACTGATGCTTGGTATGGTGCCAATGCTGAAGGCAAGACCTACAAAGCAACTTGGAAGTTCGTTGTTGCTACGGACGACGTGGCTAAGGCCATCCGCACTTGGCGTGTTGAATCCCAGGCTCCTCTGGATGAAGCCATGAAGCTCTATAACGCAGCAATGGCCATCTACAATGCAAGGGTAGCCCTCCTCGCGACGCTGAAGGCTGCCGATACCACCGGTGTCAGCAAAGCTGACATTGAAACTGCTGCTACTATTTATCTGAAAGAGTCAGCTACTGAGGCTGAAATTCTCGCTGCTAACACAGGACTCCAGCTGGCTATCCAGCTGCAGGGCGCAGAGCTTCCCGCAGACATCACCGGCGTTCTGCAGAACCCCGACTTCGAAGTCCCCACAGCCAACGGCGTACTGCCTCCCGGATGGGACATCACCATCACAGGTCAGAACTGCGGTCAGCAGAACCGTACGGATACTAATGCAGATACTGGTCTTTCTATCACCAACTTCATCGAGGCATGGCATCCCAGCGCACTCGGCAACGGTGTGATTGCACAGACGGTCTATGGTCTGCCTGCTGGCGTTTATCGTCTGGAGTGCGATGCATCCATTTGTCACGACCCCGCCAGTGGTGACGGCACCGACATTGTTGGCGCAGGTCTCTACATTCAGGCTGGCGTCCTCAGAGCTTCAACCCCCATTGGCACTCCGCGCCTTGGCGTTGCACACTTCGAAGTTGATTTCGAGAACGATGGTGGTCAGGCCCTGACCTTTGGTCTGTTTGCTGAAAACACCAACGCCAACTGGCTGAGCGCCGACAACTTCAAGCTCTACTATGTAGGCCAGCTGACCGAGTCTCCCCACTACAAGAACCTGAAGAACTACCTCGACGAGGTAGAACTCGCCTATAGCGCCGATGATACCTACTGTAACGCAACTGCCAAGGCAGCTCTGAACTCCGCTATTGAAGAAGCTGATGACATCACGACCGACGCTACCGATGCCGAGTGCGATTCTGCTTACAATCATCTGAAGAGGGCATACGACGCCGTAACTGCCTCCGTAAAAGTTTATCAGAGTCTTTATGAAGCTATTCAGACTGGCGGCACCTATGATTACTATGCAGATCTGACCTCCAAGAACGGATGGGACGCACTGAGCGACGCTATTTCCGACAAGAAGGTAGAGCTTGAGACTGGCTACTACAACGGTTCCTTCTCCGATGAAGAAGTGGAAGAAGCTGTTAGAGGTGTGCTGCCTATGATTCGTACATGGGTAAGCGAGAACATCGCTGCCATCCAGCCCGGCTCTGACCTGACCATTCTGTTGGAGAATGCCGACTTCGAAGATGGTAAATACAACGCAGGCTGGGATGCCAAGGATGACGAGGTACAGCCTGATAACAACTATGGTACCCTCCCCGGTTGGACCATTTCAAGCGGTAACATCACCCAGATGAACCATGTCATCGAGACTTACCACCGCAAGTTTGACTTCAACCAGACGATTCCCAATATGCCTGCTGGTGTGTATGACATCACGGTACAAGGATTCGTACGTCACGACGGCAGCGCTACCGATCAGACCATCTTCTACGCTGGCAACCTCGAGACTCAGCTCATGCTGCGCAGCGATCAATGGAACGAGACCGGCTTCTATCTGACGGATGATCAGGGCGACCCCTGCGGCGGTGCCAACAAGGACCAGGACATCACCGTCAATGGAACAACCGTGAAAGTGCCTAACGGCATGAGTGGTTTCTACTATTGGGAAAAGGAAGAGAACACCGAAGGCGCTACTATGGACTATATTAAGTGGCAGCCCGGTGACAAGTACTACACCAACCACATCAAGGCTTATCTGTTAGAGTCCGGCGACCTGACCATCGGTATGAAGAGCCTGGGTACCACCGACTGGATTATCTGGGATAACTTCCAGATCACTTACCTCGGCGACGCAGGTGAAATCTATGCTGAGATGGCTGAAGAAAAGTTCAACGAGCTCACCGCTGTTTACGAGAACGAGACCAACGCCACCTATCTTACCACTAAAGCTACAGATGACTACAACGCCATCGCGGGTGTTGACTACACTGGCATCAGCAGCCTCGCAGAATTCGAGCTCTATGCAGCTCCCTGCGACTCCCTGATCAAGTACATCAAGGAAGGTACCGAGTTAGGTTCTTCCCTGCTGGCCCTTTTGGCAGACTACGAGAGCAGATACACCTACAGCGAGGCTAGCCTCGAAGATTTCCAAAGCGGTATTTACACCACAATGACAAATAAGCTGGAAGGTAATGAGTTTGCCGACAACGACGAACTGAAGGAAGCTCCCGAACAGCTCGCTAAGGCATGGGCTGAATGCATCCTCAAAGATGTTGACACCAGCATCTTCGGCAACGCAACCGACATTATCTACAGTCCCAAGTATGCCACCTACTCCGATGAGCCCGAGGCAACCCTCGCCGGCTGGAGCTTAGAGAAGGCAGAAGACGTAACCATCGGCAACTACCGCGCTGCCAACTCCGTAGCAGAAGCCTTCAACCCATCAGGCGAATTCTCGCACTACCAGAAGCTCGTTGGCATGAAGGCTGGTTTCTACCACTTGACTGTTGACGCATTCTTCCGTCCCGGCGATGCCGTTGTGAAGAGCGACCGTGCCGCATTTGCTGCCATCAGCAGAGCTTACATGTTCGGTGACGGCAACAAGGGTCGCAAGACCAAGACCATCAAGAATATTCTTGAGGGCGCACAGTCTGATGAGGACCCCGGCTACGAAAACGAAACTGTTTACACCTGGACCGACGGAGACGGCGGGGAATATACCGAATATGCTCCTAACGACGTTGCTTCCGCATGGGGCTTCTTCAACGAAATCTATGCAGATGCTGAGCCCACTCCGCTGGAAGGTGAAGATGTTGAGCAGTCTGTCTATCGCATCGCACTCGATGTTGAGGTTGACGATGCCGGTGAGCTGACCATCGGTATCAGCAACGAAGGCCTCAATGGTTTCGTGGCTAACGACTGGATTTGCTTCAGCAACTGGACACTCTCCTATCTGGGCACCGAAGCTCCCGTTGGCATCGCCGTTGTTGACGCTAAGACCGAGAAGGCTCCCGCTGTCATCTACACCATCGACGGCCGTCAGGCTTCACGCCTGCAGCGCGGTCTGAACATCGTCCGCAACGCTGACGGCAATGTACAGAAGGTGCTTGTGAAGTAAAACACCTTTAAGGAACCGATAAAAAGAATGCCTGGCAGATTGTCAGGCATTCTTTTTTTATGTTTCCTTTGGCAGTTCAAGAAAAAGCCATTATCTTTGCAGCATCAAACCCGCATTCATGAAAGGAATTGTCTTGGCCGGAGGTTCCGGCACACGTTTATACCCCATCACCAAAGGCGTTTCGAAGCAACTGTTACCCGTCTTCGACAAGCCGATGATCTACTACCCTATCTCCACACTGATGCTGGCAGGCATCCGTGACATCTTGATTATCTCTACGCCTACGGATCTGCCGGCTTTCCGTCGTCTCCTTGGCGACGGTTCGGACTTCGGCGTGCACTTCGTCTATGCCGAGCAGCCGTCACCCGACGGCCTGGCACAAGCCTTCATCATCGGGCGTGAGTTTATCGGAGATGACAGCGCCTGTCTGGTCTTAGGCGACAACATCTTCTACGGAGCAGGCTTCAGTGCCATGCTGAAAGAAGCTGTCCACACCGCAGAAGAGGAACAGAAGGCCACCGTCTTCGGCTACTGGGTCAACGACCCTGAGCGCTATGGCGTAGCGGAGTTCGACAAGGACGGCAACTGCCTCAGCATCGAAGAGAAACCCACAAAGCCAAAGAGCAACTACGCCGTTGCGGGATTGTACTTCTATCCTAACAAGGTGGTTGACGTCGCCTCGACCATCAAGCCTTCGGCACGCGGCGAACTGGAAATCACCACCGTGAACCAACGCTTCCTGGAAGATGGTGAGCTGAAGGTGTTGACGCTGGGCCGCGGCTTCGCATGGCTCGACACCGGCACTCACGACAGCCTCTCTGAAGCCTCCACCTTCATCGAGGTCATCGAGAAGCGGCAAGGCCTGAAGGTGGCCTGTCTTGAAGGCATCGCCTACCGCCGCGGATGGATCACCGAGGAGAAGATGCGTGAACTGGCACAGCCCATGATCAAGAACCAGTATGGCCAGTACCTGCTGAAAGTGATTGAAGAAGGGAAAAGTCTCACCCCCTAACCCCTCTCCCAAAGGCGAGGAGGAAACCTGTAAATTGTAAATAGTAAATAGTTAAATTGTAAATTATCATAATGTCATTCTTTAGTAATCTCTTTGGCCGTAAGACGGCCGACAACGATACGAAGGTGGGCGGCATGGAAGATTTCATGACCCTCATCCGCGTCTATCTGCAAGCCGGCATCGCCGCACAGGTGGGCATCAGCAACCTGGCAGCCCTCCCCGACCTGCGTGTGTTCAAACAAACGCTGAAGGTGCCGACACAAAACAACAAGCTCGGTGTTGCCGAGAAGAAGCGCTGCGCCAAGATGCTCAGCGAGATCTATGGCATCAGCAGCACCTTCACTCAGGAAATTGACACCAGCGTCAAGAAGCGCTGCAAGAAGATGCCCGATGTACAGCCCTACCTCATCCAGTTCCAAGGTTTCTCCCAAGACCTGATGATGCTCATGGGCAACATCATGCAGTGGAAATTCCGCCTGCCCTCGTTCATGCGCAGCGCGCTGCGGACAATGACCGAGAAGAGTGTCCATGACGTCATGACCAAGAACGACTGGAAGGACGACAACGTGCGTCGCGTGGCAGCCCAAGTGCGCAAGTACCAGCAGGTGTTAGGGTTCTCCGAAAGCTGGATGACAGAGTTCGTTCACACCACCGTAATGCTCGCAAAAAAAGAGAAACGAGCCAATATCGACGACGAAGCGAAGAAATAAGCCCCAAAAACTTGCGTAAACCGAAGATTTACGTTATCTTTGTGGCGTTAAATGCCGCAAAATGGCATCATTTGGCATATCCATGACCGCAGACGAAGAAAAAACCATCAAGACGCTGGAAACGCGCGTGAGGCAACTCATTCTGAAATACCAGCAGCTCCTAAAGGACAACGAGGAGTTGCAGATGGAGCTGTCTGCCAAGGAGAATGAGCTGCAGGAAACCAAGCGTGAGAACCAGCACCTGCAAGATGAATATGCCAACATGAAGATGGCCAAGATGCTGGAGATTGGCGACACCGACCTCGCAGCGGCCAAACAGCGTATCAACCAACTTGTACGCGATGTAGATAAATGTATCGCTCTTCTGAAGGCCATGGGGCCAGAGGCAGGCGAAGATTGAAAGATTGAAATATTGAACGATTGAAAGTTGAAAGTTGAAAGATTGAGACCTGAGACTTGAAAGTTCAAAGTTCAAAGTTCAAAGTTCAAAGATTGAGACCTGAGACTTGAAAGTTCAAAGTTCAAAGTTCAAAGTTCAAAGTTAGAAATGGAAGTCAGTGAGAAGTTTCAAATAACGCTAAAGATTAGCGGCCAGAATTTCCCCATCACCATCAAGCGTGATGAGGAAATCTTCTATCGCGAAGCTGAGAAACTCATCAATCAGCGTTATAATTTCTATGCCAACAGCTATCCCGGGCAAGCCAACACCACTTACCTCCTGATGACCATTATCGAGATAGCTGTCAAACTCAAGCAACAGGAATCCAGCGGTAACCTTCAGCCTGTCATGGCCACGCTAAATGGCCTCGTGGACGAGCTGAATGCAGCCCTGAAATAATCATTTACATATTTTTTATGACAACGATTGGATTAATCATTACCATCGCCTCGGCAGTCATCGCTATCGCAATGATGGCTTATCTGTGGGTCTGGTATCGCTATACTCGCCCGAACAAAATGCGTGAGTTGAACGATGAAGCCCAGAAGAATGCAGAGGTAATCAAGCAGAAGAAGCTCCTCGAAGTGAAGGAGAAGTTCCTCAACAAGAAAGCAGAGCTGGAGAAGGAAGTGCAGCAGCGCAACCAGCAAATCCAGCAGAGCGAGAACCGCCTGAAGCAGCGCGAGATCAGCCTGAACCAGCGTCAGGACGAAATCACCCGCCGCAAGAATGAACAAGAGAACGAGCGCAAGCGCATGGAACAGCAGCAGTCCCTGCTCCTGAAGAAAGAGGAGGAACTCAGCCAGCGTCTGGAGAGCCTCATCACTCAAGAGCGCACGCAGCTCGAGAAGATCAGCGGTCTCACCGCCGAGGAAGCCAAGGAGCGCCTCATCGAAACACTCAAGGACGAAGCCAAGACGGCTGCTGCCAGCTACATCAACGAGATCATGGACGACGCCAAGATGACCGCCAACAAGGAGGCCAAGCGTATCGTCATCCAGACCATCCAGCGCGTGGCCACTGAGACCGCTGTGGAGAACAGCGTCACTGTGTTCCACATCGACAACGACGATGTAAAAGGTCGCGTCATCGGTCGTGAAGGTCGCAACATCCGTGCACTTGAAGCTGCCACGGGCACCGAGATTGTGGTCGATGACACCCCCGAAGCCATCGTCATCAGCGGCTTCGACCCTGTGCGCCGTGAGATAGCCCGCCTGGCCCTGCACCAGCTTGTCGCCGACGGCCGCATCCACCCTGCGCGCATCGAAGAAGTCGTGGCCAAGGTGAAGAAGCAGGTTGACGAAGAGATCATGGAAACCGGCAAGCGCACCGCCATCGACCTCGGCATCCACGGTCTGCACCCCGAGCTCATCCGCATCGTAGGTAAGATGAAATACCGCTCCAGCTACGGCCAGAATCTGCTGCAGCACGCCCGCGAGACGGCCAACCTCTGCGCTGTGATGGCCAGTGAGCTGGGCCTGAATGCCAAGAAGGCGAAGCGCGCAGGTCTGCTCCACGATATCGGCAAGGTGCCCGATGAGGAGCCCGAACTGCCACACGCACTCTATGGTGCCAAGCTGGCCGAGAAGTACAAGGAGAAGCCGGACATCTGCAACGCTATCGGTGCTCACCACGAAGAGATGGAGATGACCTCGCTCATCGCCCCCATCGTGTTGGTCTGCGATGCCATCAGCGGTGCACGTCCCGGTGCACGTCGCGAGATTGCGGAGGCTTACATCAAGCGCCTGAAGGATCTCGAGAACATCGCCATGAGCTACCCCGGCGTCACCAAGACCTACGCCATCCAGGCCGGTCGCGAGCTGCGCGTCATCGTGGGTGCCGACCAGATCGACGACAAGCAGATTGAAACGCTCAGCACGGATATCGCCACGAAGATCCAAAACGAGATGACCTACCCCGGTCAGGTGAAGATCACCGTCATCCGCGAGACCCGTGCCGTCAGCTACGCCAAGTAGTCTCTGACAAAAACAAACAAAACACCGCAACGTTATTGGTGCTACGCACCCAAAAGAAGGCAGTTCCTTTTATCCTCGTGAGAGCAAACTCTCCCAGATAAAAGGAACTGCCCTCTTTTTCTCACCTTGTGATCAATAACGTTGCGGCGATAAACATCAAAAACAAATATGAACTACCAACTCAAAAGACTTATAGACATTAATCCAAACCTTGCTCAAGAGTTTAAGCGTCAATGCTATGGAATAAACGGATGCTGTCAGCTTGTACATAAAGAACTGGGACCCTTTCTCAATGAATACATGTATCAGGATGCTTTGGAAATACCTCTGCATGAAAAAAACATCCAGTTTCAAAGAGAATACTACTTCTCCATCGAATTTCATGGTCATCAAATTCAACATAAGCACTATGTAGATTTCCTTTGTCAAGGCAATATCCTGCTTGAATGCAAAGCCGTTGAAAAGCTGGGATCAGCTCAGCGACAGCAATTATGGAATTATATGCGATTAACAAAGGTGCCCATCGGTATTCTCTATAATTTTGCCCCCATTCTTGATCAGTCAGAACACTATTACCTCGACACTAAAACTGAAACAATGTTTCTTTTTTAATTCTGCACTTACGTTATAGCCTAAATACAACCCTCAAGTCACTGTTTTTTAGCGAGAAGCGCGATGTTTTTTTCCTCTGATGCGGTCTGTGTTTCGGAACGAAACCATTGGTGACACAATTACCGTGCGAGAGCTTGCTCTCAAACACGGACAATTGCGTCACCAATGACGGTCAAAGACCACAGACAGTTTCAGAGGTGTTTTTGATGTTTTTGTTAATTGAACAAAAAACATTATTCCTCAGTCAAGAGGTCGATGAGGGCTTCGCGGCGGTGGATGATGCTGTAGGCCACGACAAAGAAGAGGAGATAGAGGGCCGCATCAATAAAGAAAATAACAGTGAACGGCACCGCTGCCGCATCCAACCACAGGTTGCCCGCAATGAAAGCAACCACCATGCCGAGAATCACGGCCAACGCCTGATGCATCGTCAGCCCACACCGCATCAGCACATGATGGATATGCCGCTGGTCAGCCTGGAACATCGGCTGACCGTCCATAAGACGAGTCAACGCCACGCGCGCCAAATCGAAGACCGGCACGATGAACAGCGAGTAGGGAATCAGGAGAGGATTCACGTCCGTGTAGATGTCCTGTTCCGCCGTCATCATATACTTAATCCCTAAGTACGACAGCACATAGCCGAGAATCAGGCTGCCGGCATCACCCATGAAAATCTTATGTCCTCCCGCCTTGCCAAAGACATTGAACAGGAAGAACATCACCACAGAACCCAGCAGCGCCGCTGTCAGCATCATAAAGATAGCCATGTGCATATCATAAAACAGGTAGCAAAGCACTGACAGGCAGATAATGCTGATGCCAGAGGCGAGGCCATCGATGCCGTCGATGAGATTGATGGAATTGACGATGGTCATGATGACCAGCACCGTGAGCGGATAAGACACCCATATCGGCAACGCCTCAAGGCCGAAGAGCCCATAGAGGTTGGCTATCTGCAGGTTGCAAACAGGCATCATAGCCGAACCGACGGCCAAGATGACAAACTTCAGGTTGGCCGAGAGATTAAGGATGTCATCAAACAAACCTAAGATATAAATGATGCTGGCGCCTATAATCATCAGTGCCGCCGTGAGATGGAAGTTGGGAGTTGTTACGGTATCGGAGAAGTAGAACAGCAACGAGATGACACCGCCCATTGCCATCGAAGGCAAGAACGCCAAGCCGCCCAGTCGGGGCACTGCGACATGGTGCACCTTTCGCTGGTTCGGTTGGTCGAAATAACCAAACTTACGGCAAAAAGCAATTATCAACGGGATAACTGTCGCTGTGACAGCTGCTCCGATGACCAATGCGATGATGATATATAACCGATATCCAGCCATATATAGATGTCATGACATCTATATAACGTTCGTCACACCACATTTATTATATCCTGCCCCTAAATTTATTGATACTCATCAGCAGAATGTAACGTGAGCGAGCCCGCTTGAATGCACTCCAAAGATGAATCCATCATGATGGCACAATCAATCCATCATGATGGATTCATCATTCCATCATGATGGATTCATCAATACACCAGCATCTTTTGGGCAACACACCAGCATCTTCCTGGCATAACGAGAATCCATGTCTTTAGAATACCCATAAAGAAAAAAGTAAAAAAATATAGAGAAGATTGGGCCATTCAAAAGATAATGTCTATCTTTGCACACTGTTAACGAATTTCTCCTATGCAAGCACCCCGTGTCTCAGTCATCACCGTTGCTTACCACAGTATAGCTACGCTCGAAGCTACGGTGCAATCCGTTCTCTCCCAGACCTATGCCGACATCGAGTATATCGTTGTTGACGGTCATTCGGAGGACGGTACTGTCGAGTTGCTCAAGCGCTATGAGAATCGTTTTCGTGGACGCCTGCACTGGATTTCGGAAAAAGACCGCGGCATCTACGATGCCATGAACAAAGGCATCCAGATGGCCACGGGTGATGTGGTGGGCATATTGAACAGCGACGATTACTTCACTTCTGCCGATGTCGTGGAGAAGTTCGTTTCAGCATTCGAAGACCCAACACTCGATGCTGTCTATGGCGACATCCACTTCATCCGCGACGGCGAGCCGGACAAGTGTGTGCGCTACTACTCTTCGAAGCACTTCAGCCCTGTCTGGCTCCGCTTCGGTTTCATGCCCGCCCACCCCTCTTTCTACGCACGAAGGGAGGTCTTTGAGCGCGCCGGGCTTTACAAGACGGACTACAAAATCGGTTCTGACTACGAAATGATGGTTCGCCTGTTCTGCAAGTATAAAATACGAGCCAAGTACTTGCCTATGGACTTCGTGACGATGCGCCTTGGTGGTCTCAGCACACGCAATATCGGCAGCCGTCTGCAGCTCATCAAGGATGATGTGCGTGGTTGTCGTGAGAACGGGATTTACACCAATGCGCTGATGATCAGCGTTAAGTTTCTTTTTAAGATCTTCGAGTTAAAATTCTGATTCGTGCAAAGGGAACGGGATTCTGTACCCCCCTTCATTTCAGGATGAACGGAGCAAAGACTTTCTCTATCACAGAATCATAATTGGGAATCGTGAACGCCTTTACCAAGTGGAGCTGACGATCATACAGTCCTGCCAGTTTCTTTTCATCACTTAGCAGCTCCGCTGCATATTGGGGTATGCGCTCTTCATCCACCAGGCCTACATTGTCAAGCACCATTTCCTGCCCGCCACAGCGAGTGTAAATGGCAGGTGTTCCGTAATTTATGCTCTCGCAGACGGGCAGCCCGAAGCCTTCGTGCTGAGACAGCGACACATAGAGCCAGCAGCGATGGTATAGCGCTGCAAGCTCTTCCTCCGTAAGGCCATTCAGCCAGCGGACATTCAGCAGTCCGCCCGCATGTGTCTCTATCCATTCATGGAATTGTCTCAAATATGCGGAACCTTTCTTTCCAGAGCCGACGACATACAACGTTATGCGACGTCCCATTATTTCTGCAGTTTTCATCGCAGCCTGTAGCAATTCGAGACTTTTCTTGTTCTGCACAATCCGTCCGACATACAACATAGATGGCTCAATAGTTTTCTCGCCTTCCACTTTTGCATTCTTAATCATATTGCTACAGAGAAGAACATTTCTATAGCCGTAGCTTTCCAATTCTTTCCTATTATACTCGCTTACAGCCACCCAGTGCTTAGTGAAATGCCTCAAGAACCGCAGCTGCAAATGTCCCAAAACAGACTTGATGCCTACGAGCGGTTCTGACTTCCAAAAGAATTTAGCAGGAGTTATGTTGTGGTATATAAACACCACATTCGTATATTTCCGTAATCTGACTAGTTCCGGCTTAAAACACTCGTATGGCATAAGAACCAACTCCCCAGCCTTATTTACATGCTGTTGAAATTCCGTTCTGTCAAGGATTGTAATCTTAATCGAGAAAATACTCTCAAGCCTCTCCAGCAAAAGCATTGTCTGCTGATATACCGAGTTATATTTGTTGCTCGTATCGAAATACGCAAAAATCTTTTCCTGTGAATTTTCCTGTGAATACACCTTTTCCAAATAGTCGATTGTTGTTCGGATAGAATATCCTTGACGTTCAATGGCATTACTCTCGTCCTTACGTTGGAAGTCTTTCAGCATCTCATTTATTTGTTCTGCCCATTTCCTGACAGGCATATCAAGCGGCAGCTTCACTACATTCTCCGTAAGGATTATGTCGTCGTTGATGACATCGCTCAGCAAACAGGGCAAACCTGCACATTGGGCCTCGATGAGTACGAAAGGCTGCCCCTCGAAGGTGGATGGCATAAGGAAGAGATCGAAAGCCTGCATGAGTTCATTCACATCGGCACGCTCGCCCAAGAAAACGACCTTGTCATCGATGCTCAACGCCTGAGCCTTCATCCGCGTTTGCTCCATCAAACTACCTACACCTACCAGCATAAGTTTCGCATCTGGATTTATCTGAAGATATCTGGCAAACACATCGACTATGAACGTATGGTTCTTCTCATTCTCGAAGCGTCCGACGTGGCCTATGACACGAGTGGACGTGGAAATTCCGAACCGCTCACGCAGACTATTTCGCTTCGTCTCATCGTAGGCAAAGCGCCTAGTATCAATGCCATTCTTGATGATGACAGCCGGAGCGTCACCGTAGAACCACTTGGCGGCCAACGAGGAACAGGCAAAATGATGCGTAGTAATGCAACTGGCGAATCGACGCTTCAGGATATGAAATAAGCGGTTATGGAAGCCCTCAGATGATGAACTGTGGGCATGACTGATGCGTATGGGTACTCCATATCTATATGCAAACAACAGAGGAGCAATCGCTGTGAAACTGTTCCCGCAAAAATGAACGGCAGCATACTCCGAGGCATGTTCGCGGAAGAATCTGTTCAACGATCGATACCACCCCAACGGAGACTGTCGCCGGCATGGCACACGCCATACCTTACTTCCCGCAGCTTCCACCTCACGTGTATAATCGGTTTCCATCTGGTTATACAACAGGAAATCGACACGGAAACGGCTGTGGTCGACACCGCGAAATACACTCATCATAAAAGCCTCGATTCCGGCACGATTGAGATAGTGGCTTATAAAAAGAATCCTTTTCATCATCGTAACTATTTAATATCACGGACGCTCTTGTCTGTCCCTTCTTCGTTCACGGCCTCAACATGCGCCACCTCACGGATATCTACATCGTGCGTCTCATCAAGGATGCATGTATAGGGAAAGAAGAAATCGTAATAATGTGTATTAGTCGTATGATAGGGTATCATGTATTGCAAAAATAACAAGAATACAGTACCGGCCAATGTTCCGAGACGCACTATAAGGTGACGCTTTTCACGGAACATCGTATAAACGAAAGTGGCAAACATCACCATATAGAACGTACGAGAATAGTTATAAAGGCGTATGAACCCAGCAAATGAGGCGGCTAAGACACCCAAAATGACCATAAAGGAAATCATCCGTTCCATACGTCGCCGCTGTTCTTCATCTGTCTCGTTTTGTATAGCTGAATACATTATTATAAACGGGAAAATGAGGTATGTAATTAAGGAACGGAGAAAACCGAAGATGGTGCTTGCCTGCAGCGAATAGAACAACACTTTTGTCACCATAGCACCCATTCCGCCTAAGACCGCAATCATCACGCGCCCGAGCAAGACATCGCTCAATAACCAAATAACAAAGCTTATGAAGCAGAATATGGCGAACCGCTTCAAAGACATACGGAAACGTGCCAACGGGAACAACAACGCTGCTAAAGCTGAGATATGGAACATGGCTCCGATGGGAAGCAAAACATAAAATAGCCACTTGCGTCCTGTAAGGTAACCATGCATGCCGAATAGGACAAATGACATCGCCAAACCCTCACGCATTACCTCGGTATTAAATATAAAATACTGAAGAGTGAAGAAATACAGCAATAGGAACAGGAAGTAGCGATGAGTGTACTTGCTGGCTATGTAGCAGACAGCAGTATTGATGGCTGCGCTCTCTATTAATTGCAGAGCATAGAAGGAATGGAACACCGACTTACATAACAGGTTTACCAGCGTCCACAACGGCATTTGCCCTTTGGTCATAAACTGTATCCATATATAATTGCCCATCTCCGTGAATCTGTCAGGGCATTCCTCGAACTCAAGAATATATGCAAACTTGTCACCACCAAGGCCATAGCTGAAGCCAGAGAGACATATCAAATAGAAGCACATGAGCCAGAAGCGATGCTGCTTATGAGAGTCGTATTCCTCTATCCCGTCGTAACGGAAAGAGAAATAGGCTGTCAGCATAACGAATATGACGTAGAAGATGCTCATGAGTGCGCTATGTGAATATTCAATTGTTGCTCTAAGAAATGTATCAGCGAAAGGGGCCTGATGCATTGCTGATAGGGATTATTCCCGTCGGGGAAGGCGGTCTCTGACTGCACAAAGCGCCAATCTATATGCGCGGGTGAATCGAACACAGAGATGTAGCGAGAATCGTAGAAATCCGATGTTGCGATGGAGGCATTATTGGTGAGCAGCTTCCGATTGAGCATTATCGTCTCCCACGTGCGGAATGTGGCACTGGCTGCATGTTGCTGCAGCATCTCCACGATACAACGGCTCTGGGCACACAGCCGCAGGTTCTCTGCATACGGCAAATCGCGCTTCAGATAAGTGATACCCTCACAAGCAATCTGGTCACGCTTGGGTACCTCCAGCATAAGGAAGTGGCACCGCAATCCGCGCCGCGTTGCTTCGTGGCAGATTTCTATGAGTTGGGACAGTCGCCCTTTGTCGCGTCCGAGGAAATAGAGGTCGTAAAGCGGACGCTGATCCTTCTCGGCAATGTGAAGGGGAGAATAGACCGTCGGGTGATACAACATATCATATTGCCGGGCATCTGTCGTATCGTAGCTGATGAGAAGGTCTGCATATTTCCGCAAATAAGGCAAGTCTATAGGACGGCAGGTGTACAGGTCAAGTATGGTATCCACCATATCCTGCGTGAAACACACGATGCGGGAATGCGGATACCGACGGCGCAGATAAGGCAACAGGCGGATGCCACTCTCCATACGCAGCCAAGGCTCAGTGACGAGAAAACATAAGTGCCCGTCATCGACACCCCGCAGATAATAAGGATTCCAGCATGGCTTGAAGGGAAGAGAGCATATCGCGTTGATACGGGGATTGAAATGCAGGCGCTGCACCTGACCGAGCAGACCTGCGGGGCGAAATGTGGATACATATCTCACCAACGGATCCTCGATCCAATCGCGATGTGCCACCTGATACACATCCCATTGACCACCAAATACAACGAGGGAGTACTTATCCATGTACGGTGGCAGTTTTGGTGAAACGAATGTAATAGTAAATCAGGCAGGCGAAATACACGACATCGCAGACCAGAGTAGTGAATATGGCACCGCTGGTGTTGAATAACGCCACAAGCACGATATAGCCGAAAATCTTGAAGATACCGTTGGCAATGCTGGCATTGCGCACGGAAATGCCTTGACCATGACTACATAGGAAGCGGTTGAACATATCTCCAATACCGTGAATGCAGGAGCCGACAGAGAGGATAGCGGCATAAGTGGCCACGGCAGCATAGCGATCTGTATATAGCCACCGTACTACGGGATGGATCAACAGCACAAAGAGCAAGCAGGTAGCCATCGTCATGCCGACAGTGGCAACGATCACCTTGCGAGGGATGCCAGGCTGAGTGGCAAACTTCTTGAAATATGAAGTGCCAATAATCGCGGGCAGTGCCGCTAAGGGTGCCGTGACAGTAAGAGCCAGCGTGTAGAATCCCACCTCGCTGTTGTCTTGATTGAAATAGCCAAGCGTGATGCCGGCAAGGTAGTTAGTGGACACCATCACCAGCGAGCCGACATACAGCTGGATGCCAAAACTGCGATTCTCGTCCTGCAGTTTCGACCAAATAGGACGCAGGTTATCAAAAGCAGGACGGGTGGCAATAATGATGCCCACATATACCAATGAATAAATTCCCCACTGCAGAAGAACCATGCGTATAGACGAGGCCCCCCAATAAGAATATACTGCATATCCAACTGGCACATAAATGAGGAATGGCAGCAGGCGCGCCATGGACAGGTGCACAATCTGATTGTCACCTTGTGCCGTATGCTCCAAGTAGTTCATGACCAACGGATAGAAACAGACAGGCATAGAGACAAGAAACAAAACGGCCACAGCAGGCTTACCTGTATGCAGGTAATAGCAGACTGGCATCGCCATCACGAGCATTAGGCAGACAGTTACCAGAACAAGAATCATCGTGCCCTTGATGCGGGCCACGTAATGTCGGTCATCCGACAATGCCATCAAACGGGCACCGGAGAGGAAATAGCCAAAGAGGAGAAGCGAAGACAGGAAATTGATGACATTCTGAACATAACGCACATCTCCATACTCGTCTGGTGCCAGAAAACGTGTATTCACAATCGACGACAGAACGCCCATCAGTACCCCAAGGAGCGTGCAACCGTAAAGCAATATAATTTGCCGTCGCTGTGTCATAGACAAATATGTTAGAACCACTCCATAAGCTCACGACGGAAGACATGGACAATAGTACCCAACGTAGCCAGGAAGAGCATGGCGGCCACAAAAATCATACGCTTAGGGCCGGCCGGTTTCACGGGAATCGTGGCATTCGTGAGCGTGGTGAAGGCCGGAGTACGTTCCTGAAGTCTGACCCTTGATTCCTGTAATTGGTTCTCCATCGTAGTCAGCATGGTCTGCTTGATCGAGAGATCGTTCTCCAGCTTGTCACGTTCGCTCTGGAAACTCTGCAAGATGATATTCTGGTGGGCGTCACAATAACGGCTATAGGCCTGCATGGCTTTGTCATATTCCATCTCTGCGCTATCACGCATCTGCTGGTAATGCTCCACGTCCAGTCGTGCCTTCTTCGTGCGATAGTCTGTGATATAGTTCTGAAGATGTGCCTTGATGCTATCAGCCATCAGAGCGCTGACCATCGCATCCTGATCCGTGACGGTGATGGTGACAACACTTGTCGTGCGACTGTAAACACAACTGATATTTGACTTAACCATCTTGACAATCTCTGTCGTGCTATGCGTCAGGTGAAAGGGGTCGAAACGTTTGCCATCTTTTCCGGCAATGGGCTCTTCCGGCTTTTTGCCCAATGATTTGAGCCATTTATACGCAACAACAAACGGCAACGTCAGAAGATTTTTCTTCTGATGGGAAACGAGGTAGTCATAATAGTCGGTGCTGACATCACCCTTCAGCGTTGTCACATGGACATCAAAGAGAGCTGTGATGAACTCTGTGGAGCCAATCAGGTCGGGATAGAGCTGAGGGAAGATGGCATCGGAATTACCACTGCCGGTGTCGAAACCAAAGTTCGAAGCCAGGGATGCCAGTCCTCCAGCTACGTTGGGTTCGTTAGACTCAGGAGCAATAGACACCTCCGTGGTATAGTAACGCGGTTGGGGAAGAATCCAAATACAGGAGAGGACAAATGTTATGACCCAGACCTTCAAGAAGCGGCGCTTATTGCTCCATAGTGTGCGGAAAATCGATGCGATGTCTATATTGACACGCTCGCTCTTCTTATTCTCCATGACGGTATGTTTTGTCTGTTCTTCCATTACTTCAGCAGATTGATGAGTGCAACAATCATAGTTGTCAGGCTGGCGGCCGAAGTACCGAGGACAGAAATCTCAGCGGCGGTCATTCCCTGACGCTTGGGCTTCGTGGGCACAATGATCTGAGCGCCCGGCTCCAGTTTCTTGCTGGCAGCCCTCCGGCCGAGCTTGTCCACCGAGCCATTCATGTAGATGACATAGGTCTGGCCCTTGCTCGCCTTCTTCGTGTAGCCGCCGGCACGGTTGATGTAGTAGCTGAGGTTCTTGCCCTTCTGGTAGGTGATGGAGATGGGGTACATCACCTCGCCGGACACCTGGATGGTGTTGGAGAACTGCGGCACGATCAGCTGGTCGTTGGCTCGCAGGACGAGGTCGGCATTTTCGCCAGGATGTGCCAAGGCTTCATCCAGGTTCACGGCCACAGGATACTCAAATCCCTGGTCCATCTTCAGACCCAGCAGAGAGTCGGCCAACTCGCGGTTAAACTCCTTCTCGCTGTCCAAGGCCTGCTCCATCAGTGAAATCTGCGACTGCTGCAGGGATTTGTCACGCTGTTCACGCTCCTCATCTGTCATCTGGCGAATGAGACGTGCGCCCTTGGAATAAGCGACCTCCGAGAGACCGCCAGCCAGACGCACGAGGTCGCTGAGGCGGAACTCCTTGCTGGTCATGGCGTACTCACCGGAGAAATTCACGGCACCGGAGATGGTGACATTCTGCTGCTCGGTGTAAACAGGGCTCTTGCGCACCTGCACTTCATCATAGGGCTGCAGGGCGAAGATGGTGTCTTCAAGCACAAAGCCATTGGCCAGATTGAAGGAGAAGACCTGCGAGAGGTTCTTACCGCTGGCCTGGGCTGCAGGGTCGTAGTTACGGCGGAAGACATCTATCTTCGCTGTCGAGGCGGAACGTGTGAGACCGCCAGCCTGCAGGATGAGGTCTTTAATGGTTGTATTCTCCGCAAACTTGTAGGTGCCGGGATAGTTGACTTCGCCATTGATGCGGAGTGTCTCCTCGCCACGCATGTCACCCTTACTGGGGATGAACAGGACATCGTTCTTCCGGAGTGCGATGTCAGGCTGGCTGCCATCCATGATGCCCTGGATGTCCAGCGACACCATCTCCAGCGTCAGGTCGTCCTTCTCACGATGCATGACAGCGCGCTCTGTGAAGGCATCCTCACGCAAGCCCTCGGCAGCCAGCAGCAGGTCTCGCACACTTTGGATGCGACCATCCATCTGGAACTGACCGGGATGCATCACTGCACCACGCACCTCCACCATGTTACGGAAACGGGGGATGACGCTATCAACATAGATGCTGTCACCATCCATCAAGGTGAAGTTGGCCATGGAGAACTCATCAATCGTGTGGATGCTATGCTCGTCGCCGGACTTGCGGATAAGGCGCACATTCTTTGTGTAGGCATCACCCGAGAAGCCGCCGGCGAACTGCAGCACACGCTTCACGCTCTCCGTGGACTTCATCTCGTAGAACATCGGGCGTTTCACCTTACCGCGCACAGCCACCAGACAGTCATAGGGCCCCACGATGATGACATCGTTGTCCTGCAGGCGCACATCGCCGGCAGCGTTGCCATTCTCGAGATAGTCATAGACATCGATGTGTGCTATGCAGCGGCCCGCGCGATAGACCTTGATGTCGCGCAGCGTACCGACATCACTGATGCCACCTGCGGAGTAAAGGGCGTTGAAGGCAGAGGAAAGGCTGCTAAGGGTGTAGGTGCCAGGCATCTGTACCTCGCCCATCACCTGTACGATGATGCTGCGGTTCTCACCCAGGCTGAGGCTCACCTGACAGTCGGAGTAGTAGCGGCCAAGATGACTGCGCAGGCGCGCCGTAGCTTCCGACACCGAGAGGCCGGCCAGCTTAATGGGGCCTACGCCCGTTATCGTCACTGTGCCATCGGGGGAGATGGTGCTCTCAAAAGTCTCCTGAGAAGCACCCCACACATCAATGATGACCTTGTCGCCGGCGCCGAGCCGATAGTTGGACGGCGTGGCCATATTCTGGTTGGGTTCAAACGACAGGTTCTTCTGATTGAAGATATTGCGTCCAAAGACCTGCTCTTCGCGGGGAATGGTCCAGAGGTCTTCATCATATTCCTCTTCCTCCTCGAAGCCCAGGAACTGCCCCTCGGTGGCCATGAGACGCTGACGCTCTTCGGCTGTCATGCGGCGCTCATCAGCAGCAGTCCTCTTCACAGGCACCGAGCCCAAGGTCTGCTGCTGCTTACGAGTTTGTTTCTTATCAGTTTGGGACTTCGTGGTCTCCTTCTTATCATTGGATCCTGTGCGCTGGCGCTCCACCTCCTGTTTCCCAGTGAGATCGGTGGCTCCCAGCTGCTTCTGCTCGGCTTCCACCTTGCGGCGCACGCGCTGCAACTGCTCGGTCGTCACCCCACGCTTGATGAGGTTCTGGATGATGGTCTGCTGCGGGGTTCCTTTCTCCATTTCTTTTTGCACATACTGAATCAGCTGTGAGTCCGTCATGGACTGTGCCAGCAGCGGTGTCTGAATGGCGAGGAATGCCAGAAGGGCTATGAGTAGTTTCTTTTTCATATTTAGTTAGAAGTTTTTGCCGAATAACACGTATTTGAAGGTTGTCCAGAGAATCCGGGCATCCAATGCAAGGGAACGCTGCTGGTAGTAGTCGAGATCCATCTGCAGACGCACCAGCATCTTCTCCATCGTGTCGGTGTAGCCGTTGTAGATGGTGGCTTTCGAGGTGGCTCCCGGGCGCATACGGTAGATGTAGCGGTAGTCGCTGTTCTGTGCCGTGATCTGGTCAATGAAATAGCGGCGCTCCGGACGTGGGCCCACGAAGCTCATCTCGCCACGCAAGATGTTCACGAGCTGTGGCAATTCATCCAGATGGTGTGTTCTCAGGAAACGGCCCAGGGGGATGAGACGCTCGTCGTCGGTTTGTGCCAACTGCGGGCGCCCGTCGCTCTCCGTGTCGGTGCGCATGGTTCTGAACTTAAGGATATAGAAAGGTTGTGCGCCGTAGCCTATTCGTTCCTGTCGGAACAGCACAGGTCCACGATCTTTGATCTTTAAGGACACCGCTATCAGCAGCAACAACGGGGACAGCAACAGCAGACAGAACAAAGCGGCCACAATGTCGAAAGCGCGTTTCACGGCTCGCTCTGTCCCACTCATGCCATCCGTCAGCTCAATGTCCAAGGTGGTCTGTTGTATCATCTATAGATGTATAGTCTCATGGGATAGTTATTACGATAACTACTTTTGAGGCGAATTATTGTCATTGGAAGTGCAAAAAAAGCCCATTTCATCAAAAAAAAGGCCCTTCAACACAAAAACTTTCTACTTTGAACTCAGATTTTTCATTTTTCACTTTTCACTTTTCATTATAATCCCTACCTTTGCCGCGCAGAAACGCATGAAACATCCGGGGCTGACATGGATTTGACAGCAGGATGGAATGTTACGTAAGCACGCAGAGAGTCGCTGATCGCTCTCTTAAATCCATGGTCTCCAACAATTATCTGGCGAAAACACTTACGCTCTCGCTGCTTGATTGAAGTATAGTAGATCAGCTTATCTCGGCACCAGGTGCTGAGACGGGACATCACTCAGAGACTCCGCCCCAAAGCGCTCTGGTATAGTGGTGCAGCACACTTGGGGATAGTCACATCAGGCCTCGCTGACGCTGACGAAACTTTAGAGGCTAAGGCATCAATCGGTGGTCCGGGTCTTGTTGATGCTCGAAAACCAAAGGCCGGAATAAGCGTGTAGAAAGCGTAGGATTTCCCTGTTTGGACGAGGGTTCAATTCCCTCCAGCTCCACTTACTACTTAATTTCCTTCACACTGCCTGTGTGCTGGTGAAGGGTGACGCTGGTTTCCAGTTTCTTATTGAAGAGCGCATCAGAGAGGACTTCTGTGGTACCATACTGTGCCACAGGCAGTTCCGTAGTGAGCAGGGTCTGCTGTGCCGTGAAGATGGTGATCTGGGCACGACGCGGTTGGTTCACGTAGAGTCCCTGTTCCATCTTGGCCTTTTTCTTGGCGGTTTCGGCATCGTTCACGACAGCGGGCATACTGCCTACGGGCTTGACCGTGATCCAGATAGGTTCGCCGCTGAGGTCGTCGGCAGCCACAAGTCCCAACTTCCGTGAGAAGCGGCAGAGGAGCTGTTTCTCGCCGCTGCCCTCCAGGGTGGGTTCAAAATCGAAGCTCAGCACCTCGGTGCTGGTGAGCGTCTGTCCCTTGAAGAGTGTTTCCAGGGCGTGGAGCTGTTTGTCGAGGTTGTCGAGCATCAGCTTGAGCTGTGCGCCGTCCTTGGGCGTATTGTCAGCCTCGCCGCGGACAAGGGCATTGCGGCTGTCACGGATGTCGTAGATTTCCTCGGCCGTGAGCTGTGCCATCTTAGCGGTACTGCCCGCCGTGAGGATGTCGTGAGTCATGAAGTCACGTCCATTGACAGGCTTTGGTGCGGCCACGGGCTTCGGGAGCTCAGGGGCTGGTTCGGGTGTCACATCAGCATTCACGCCAATGAGCAAGCCGTCGTCGGTGAGGCTGACGAGTGGCGCTGCGGTTTTGGCACGCAACTTGATGGAATAGGCCTTGGTAGAATCCGGCACACCATAGGGCATCAGGGTGACGGCCTTGAGGGCCCATTGAGTGGACTCCACAGTCGGCACATCCTTCAGCCGGAGATAGCGGTCGGCATAAGCTGCGAACTCACCGGGCTTCGTGGTAGCCTTCTCAGCTGTGAGCACCACCTCGAAGACGGTCTTCGGGAGGAAATAGTTGACACCCTCGAGTGTCACTCCTGGCTGGAAGCGTTCAATCTCCGTCTGGGCAAGAGAGGGAGCAACGCAACACAACAGGAGGGCGGATATTGTGCAAATCTTTTTCACTGCTTTTCGTTGTTTCGTTATCGCGTTGTTTCGTTATCGCGTTGTTACGACGTTTTTTTTCTTTGGAGAGAGTCCAGGCTTTACTTGTTCTCCTTGTCGATGTCCTGGAAGATAGCTTCAATCATGCCTTCCTTGGTCTTGCAGATGCTCCAGTCAAAGGTGTGACGGATGCCCTCCTGAGCGAACCACTTCGACAGGGGTGCTGTCTGGTTGTGATAGACGGCAAAGCGCTTGCGGATGGTCTCCTCGTTGTCGTCGGCACGGCCTTCAATCTGTGCGCGACGCAACAGACGCTCCATCAGCACGTCCTCGCTCACAATCAGCTCCACCATCATTCCGAGGTCATGGCCACGCTCTTTCAGCATCTTCTTCAGGGCTTCGGCCTGTGCGATTGTGCGAGGGAATCCGTCGAAGATGACGCCCTTGCCGGCAGGCATACGGTCGTAGGTGCTGGCCAGGATGTCTATCATCAACTCGTCGGGAATCAGTTGCCCATTGTCGATGTAGCCCTTGGCAATCTTGCCCAGTTCTGTGCCATTCTTGATTTCTGCACGCAGCACATCACCCGTGGAGATGTGCCCCATGCCGTAGCGTTCTACGATTGCCTCGCTGTAAGTGCCTTTGCCAGAACCCGGCGCACCGAAAATAATAATGTTCTTCATCTTTATATGTAATTTTACTTTATTTCACCAACGTGAAAATGTCCCTTGTATTCCGCCCGAAGCCATCATAGTCAAGCCCGTAGCCCACGATGAAGTCATTGGGGATTTCCATGCAGCAATAGTTGATGGGCACGTTGACCTTCAACGCCGCAGGCTTCACCAGCATGGAGCATACGGCGATGCTGGCGGGGTTGTGGGTCTGCAGCGTCTCGATCATGTGCGCCATCGTCATGCCGGAATCGATGATGTCCTCCACGATGATGACATGGCGGTCTGTGATGTCCTGCGCCAGTCCCATCACCTCGCGGATTTCCCCCGACGACTGCATTCCCTGGTAGCTGGCAAGCTTGATGAAGCTGATGTCGCAGGGCAACGACACCTCGCGCAGCAAATCTGCAGCGAAAATGAACGAGCCATTCAACACGGGCAGGAACAGAGGCTCCTTACCAGCGTAGTCACGCATGATTTCCGCGGCCACTCGCCGCACTTGCTCTTGAATCTCGGCCTCGGGAATACTGAGGGCAAAGAGCTTGTCTTTTACTTGCAAGGTCTTCATGTAAAGTGGGTCTTTTGTGTCAGAATATACCTTTTCGACCGCAAAAGTAGATAAATTATTTTGTTTTTCATATTCCTTTGCGTATTTTTGCAGCAAAATTCATAAAAAAGTGCTGAAATGAAGATTCTCACAGGCGGACAATTTCACGAATTGGACCTTTACACCATCGAGCATGAGCCGATAGCGTCTATTGATTTGATGGAACGAGCCAGTCATGCCATAGCAGAAGTTCTGCTGCAGCGCTATGCCCCTTTCCACTCGCGCATCATCGTCTTTGCAGGCCCTGGCGGCAACGGTGGCGACGGCTTGGCCGTAGCACGTCTGCTCACCGAGGCCGGTCATCCCGCAGAAGCCTTTCTCTTCAACGTCACCAGCCACCTCAACCCCGACTGTGAGACCAACCGCGACCGCCTGCTCGCCACTGAGGGTGCCCATCTCACGGAAGTCACCAGCGAGCTGATCTTCCCGGAGCTGCGCCCCGGCGACCTCGTCATCGACGCGCTCTTCGGCACAGGACTCAGCAAGCCTCTCGGCGGCGGCTTTGCCATGGTCACCAAGCGCATCAACCAGAGCCAGGCCACGGTCGTCAGCATCGACGTCCCCTCGGGGCTGATGTGCGAGGACAACACCTACAACGACACCTCTTCTTTAATACGCGCGCATGCGACCCTCTCCTTGGGGATGCCCAAGCTGGCATTCTTCTTCGCCGAGAACCAGCGCTTCGTGGGAGACATCACCTTCCTGGACATCGGCCTCAGCAAGGAAGGCATCGACGGCATCAAGAGCCACCTGTGGATCACCGAGGAGGCCGAGGTGCAGAACCTGCTACGCCGCCGCCCACGTTTCGCACACAAGGGCACGATGGGCCACGCCCTTCTCGTGGCCGGGCATCGCGGCATGATGGGCGCTGCCATCCTCGGCGCACGTGCCGCCCTGCGCACAGGTCTCGGCAAGCTCAGCGTACACCTGCCCCACTCCACCGTAGATCTCTTGCAGGCCACGGTGCCCGAGGCCATCGTGCAGATGGACGTCGATGCCGACATCATCACCAGCGCCATCGACGCCACCAACTTCAAGGCCATCGGCATCGGTCCGGGACTGGGCACCGACCGCTACACGGCCAGCGCCCTCCACAGCTACCTGCGCCAGCAAGCCTGCCCCATGGTGCTCGATGCAGACGCCCTCAACATCCTGGCCGAGACCCCCGATTGGCTGCGCGAGATGCCCGCCGACAGCATCCTCACTCCCCACCCCGCCGAACTCGACCGCCTCGTGGGCCACTGTGCCACCTCCTTCGAGCGCATGAACCGCGCCCGCAACTTCGCCATCAACTTCGGCATCTTCATGGTCGTGAAAGGCCACTACACACAAATCTGCACGCCCACGGGCGATGTCCTCTTCAACCCCACCGGCAACGCTGGCATGGCCACCGCCGGCAGCGGCGACGTCCTCACCGGCATCATCACCAGCCTTCTGGCACAAGGCTACCTGCCCGCCGAAGCCGCCCAGGTCGGCGTCTATCTCCACGGCCTCGCCGGCGACCTCGCCGCTGAAGACCTGGGCGAAGAGAGCCTCATCGCCAGCGACATCATCAACTATCTGCCGAAGGCCTTCAAGCGACTCAAAAAGCCATAAGTCCCATAAGCCCCATAAGCCCCAAAAACAATGGAAACCAACTTCATAGATTACGTCAAGATTGTATGCCGCTCCGGTAAAGGCGGCCGCGGTTCCATGCACATGCACCGCGCCAAATATGTCCCCAACGGAGGCCCCGACGGCGGCGACGGCGGCCGCGGCGGCCACGTCTATCTGCGAGGCAACCGCAACTACTGGACCCTGCTGCACCTGCGCTATGAGCGGCACGTCTTCGCCGGACACGGCGGCGCCGGCGGCAAGAGCGGCAGCCACGGCGCTGACGGCGCCGACCGCTACATCGACGTGCCCTGCGGCACCGTCGTCTATGACGCTGAGACAGGGCGTTTCCTCTGCGACGTCACCGAGGACGGCCAGATCGTGCAGCTCCTGCGCGGCGGCCGCGGCGGCATGGGCAACAAGCACTTCGCCACCTCCACCAATCAGGCTCCCCGCTTCGCACAACCCGGCGAACCCATGCAGGAGCTCACCGTCATCATGGAGCTGAAGATGCTGGCCGACGTGGGCCTCGTGGGCTTCCCCAATGCCGGCAAGAGCACCCTCGTGGGTGCCATCAGCTCTGCCCACCCCAAGATAGCAGGCTACCCCTTCACCACGCTGGAGCCCTCCGTGGGTGTCGTCAGCTACCGCGAGGGCCGCTCCTTCGTCATGGCCGACATCCCCGGCATCATCGAGGGCGCCAGCGAAGGCAAGGGCCTCGGACTCCGCTTCCTGCGACATATCGAGCGCAACGCCCTGCTCCTGTTCATGATCCCCGGCGACACCGATGACATCCGCCACGACTACGAAGTGCTGCTGCGCGAGCTCACCACCTACAACCCCGAGCTCCTCAACAAGCAGCGCGTGCTGGCCATCACCAAGGCCGACCTCCTCGACGACGAACTCATGCAGATGCTGGAAGCCGACCTGCCCACCGACCTGCCACACCTCTTCATCTCCTCCGTCACCGGATTCCATATCACCCAGCTCAAGGACCTCCTCTGGCAGCAGCTCGACACCAGCGAGCGCCAAGCCGCCCACGCCGCCGCCATCGTCCACCGCGACAAGGACTTCACCTCGCTGCAGCACGAGCTGGAAGACGAGGGTGAAGACCTCGACATCGACATCATCGACGACAACGAGTTGGAGGACATCGACGACATCGACGACTTCGAGATCATCGATTTCAGTGAGCAGTAATTTTTCTGTGCAAGATGGTGGTAATATAAAGGGGAGGCGGCACTGTGTGTGTCGCGCTAAGTATCAGCGGGAATCCTGACGTAACGCAATAGGTTTTCTCACCAATGAGAAATATTTTTCTCACCAGTGAGAAAAGTCTTTCTCACCAGTGAGAAAAACGATAAGAGCATGGTCTTATGGCTCGAAGACCTTGGTCTTGTTTACCCCACCCTTAACTTACGGATGGATAGCCATGGTCATGCGGCCGGAAGATCAGCCTTCATTTTCCTAACCCTTATCCATGTGATTCGCAAAAACAATGTTAAAACCTACACCCTTTCACCCTATCTACACTACATCCTACACCCATATATCCATCTCTAATTCTGTTAGTTAAACCTCACGAGTGTAGGAGTGTAGGTTATTTTCATCAAAATTATTATCGCGCGCACGAAAATCGATCCGTATCCATTTCCTTCAGTTCTTCATCCCCTAATTTAATTGGTGAATTTTATTGCTATATATGTTCTACGATTGGCCGAGGTACAGGAACATCATAGTCAGAATCCGAGAAGCGTGTGCGATAATATAGGCGTTTCTTGAATAGCCGATACAACTTCTGACTGATTGCTCCTTTCTGCTTCAGGATTTCTATGCCCAGGACACCGCGAAGGTTAACCCCACGTTCGTCCATAAATATCTTCATGAACTCATAGTCATTAAAGGCGAGAACGGTGTCAGACATACTACTAATGGCGCCCCATTCCCTCGTGTTCATGTCAGATAAAGACACCAAGCGCTCTCCATCTTTTCTGTCTCGCCAAATGAGTTCAGACTTGATAACTGGAATATTCGACATTACTGCCAACCGCCTTAATTCGGAAGACGTGTTGAGGGAAGTATAAATCTCAAAGTCCTCGAAGAATGCAATCTGTATGCCGTTGTCTACAATCCTGTCCCTCAACTCCTCTAGCAAATTATCGTCCTGCAGGTCTTCTTTTACGACGAATAATGGCGCTTCACGAAGCATCGATTCATACTCTGCAATCTCTTCTTGGTAGAGCGGATTATCCCATAGATTCCACAGGTCGTTCGTCTCAATATCATAGTGATATGCCATCATTGATGCAACCACCATTGACATATCCATTAATCCAAAACCTATGAGCGTTGGAATTCTCTGTTCCACAGCCAGACGATCTATCTGCGACAGGATGAATGCAGTCTTCCCGCTGTTCTCCACTCCGCATACAGTCATCAACTCACCCGGATGATAACCGCCAAGCTCGTTATCGATGAAATCCCATCCGCTCTTCAGCGCCGCCTTCTGCGGTAGTCGCTCTTTTAATAGTTTCGATATATGTTTCATGCTATTCTCAGTTCTTTAATCATAAATAATATGCGGATTCCGTTCCGCTGGTGTCTGCCAATCGATGTTGAAGCCGTAGCGAAGGATCGCTTTCTTCATGCCCCATATCCAATGGCAAATGCCCATCATGTAGTTCTGTGGCGGTATCACTAGGGTCAAGAAGTCATCAATCCTCCTTTCGAGTTCTTGGGGGACAACTGTTGAGAGTCCTTCCTCCTTGCACTCCTCTGGGAACTCTCGCAGAAACTCTTCGTATCGTGAGACACTTCTCCCTACCAGCTCTTCCTCTTTAGGATAATCAACCTCGATTCTCGCCGCCGGGTCAATCAGCAACGCCAACTTCTCCAAGAGTAGCCCCACGCGAATCACCTCCCGATAAAACGGCTCATACAAGTGCCGTTCCGCAGAAGAGCGGCCCTGATATTGACGCGCTTCGCTGTTCGTTAGTGTGATTACGACGTCTGGCTTCGTCCCGATATGCAACACCCCAACCTCGCAGTTGCTGGCGACTTCCAGTAGCGCTCTCAGCCTTCGCCCGTCGGCATCAAAGAACCCGCTGAAATCCCGAATCCGGATTCCTGCATCAATCTTCAAGAACCCGATGTCCTCTTTCCTAATCTCAAATGTATTCATATCATTCTTAATATTAAACAGATTATAACTCGATCCAAGCCCTAGCCCAAAATCTTCCGCCCAATCTTGTAACACAAGAGTATAGCAACATACGATAGAAACCAGTACGATACCACTTCTTCCGCATAATTTTTGCACCACGTCTTTTGCTCCTCGATTGAGCAGTTCCAAGGGAAGCCAATGGAGCAGTGAGTAATATGCCATCTGCTAAAATATCTGATTTCACAAAAGCAATAAACATATATCATGGAGACTATCAATAATCCCAGTGGCAGCCATTTCAGCCAGTCGGGTATTTCTTTCATCGGTCCCATTACTATTTCATTCTACTTATTCTTGCCATGAATCAAACATGCTTGGAGGATTGGCGAAGCCGCGCTTTTGCCACTTCTCTCGAACCTCTCCCCATTGGCGATCTTGTTTTGAACGGCTTTTCAGGAAGTACCCGATAATACGCATTTGCGTATCGTGGTCACTGGCATTATAGCGAGCTTTCAGCTCTTCGCGAACCAGCTTTGGGTACTTGCCATTCTGCTCTGCAAGCATTGGCCCTAGTTCCTCTATGGGTGATTCATGGATGAAGTTATCGATTTGGTCCAGTTCCGTCCGATAGAGCATCGCGAATATCTCCTTTCGCACCTCATCATTCCGATCCAACCAGCGCGAGGTGAACAGCCGCAGCAGTTCTGGGCGCGTAAAGTTCTGCAGCTTTTCCACACAAGCATCTATCGCCTTCTGTGTCCATTTGTCATAGTGTGCTTTCTTGCATTCAATGAGCACGTATTCGTAGTCTGTCATAGTTGATAATGTTTAGAATTCGCGACAAAATTACGAATACAATCCGAGCTGGGCAAGCGAAAAGAAATCACAAGCCTTGTGAAACGGCAATTAAAGGCTTTATGCTTACTTACTCTTCCCAGATAACCAGCTCTCGCGGCAACGCAATCTTTTTCGGTTGCGCGCGCAAACCATCTATATAATAGAACCGTGCCAAATGTTCATCAAACATCAATAGGAAAGTCCCACGGATGCGCGCACATTTCTCGTTGATTGAGTTCTGCATAGGATTCGTCACATCCTCAATACTCTTCTTCACTTTCTCTGTCATCCCATTTGGTTTCAATCTCAGGTATATCTCCGTCAGCTCCTCGCGATAGCTCGGCAAATCCTTGAACATCAAGCCCTCGGGGTAGCGCAAGAAAAGCAGGTAGACTGCTTTGATTAATGGTTCCATTTTGATTTCCATATTGTTGTAATCAGGAAGAAAGAAACGATAGTCGCGAGTAATGACCAATTGGCTAAGCGTCGGCTTTGGTTCCACGAGCTGCTTTATGGCCCATTGGCTGATTCCTCTCTTCCGTAGCTGTACGACACGGGCTTCAATCTCCTTCATGATTTCTTGGATAGTTTTCTCATAATTTCCCTCTGCATCATCCGCTTCTTCTTTTAAAGATTGATACATTGGGCCATTGCTTATGGGAAAGTAATCAAAGCATGTGCACAAAGCGCGGAACAGATTCTTTTCGTCAATACCTTCTTCTGGGTCGAAGCTGATGCACTCAAACCATGAACAGCCTTCGTAATCGTCAATAAATCTGGCAAAGCACGGTTGGACGTTTTTCCTATTTTCGGGAGCGTACATGTAATCGAGAAGTGTACCATTTGACAGGTTATGGTCTGTTGACAAAATATGCTCCTTCTCGTAAGGTGCATAATAATCGAAAGAAGCGTTTGCTCCAGATAGTTCATGAAAAAGATTGGGTAGATAGACAAAGTGATGTTTAAAGAATTCAGCCTTATCACAGCATTCCTGTATGTAGTTAAGATTGCGCTGAATCATTTCGTTAATACGGACGTTATATCCGTTCTCAATGAATATGAGGTCACCGGTAGAGGGCTCAAAAGGCAAGTCCTTCAGTCGAAGCTTTGATTTACAGAAATGATAAGCCTCTGATTCCTTCATTAGCTTCTTCTTATCCCACTTTTTCCTACATTGGATTATAAAGCGTATGGGCCATGCTATAAGCATAGATGCACATACTAAAACAAAAAAGAATCCGACGATAGATTCCGTCCAATCCCATTTGCCCCCTCTCTTCCATTCATTATATTGCAGCATTAGAACTCCAAAGAATACAATGAAGTTAATGACAACTAATACAACGATTAATATGATGCCCCAATCATTCATAATTATCTCTATTCTATACCTTCCCAATTCGTAATTACCTCATCTTGGTTACTATGGATTAGGTATTACATAATTCCACATGTTAAAGCCGCCTGTATTTATGAAAATGGCTATAATAAAAAGTAAAACATATAACATAAGCCCAATGGATAATGTTGCTATACAATAAGCAATGGCATTTTCATGTCTAAAATTAAATCGGCTTTCCAAGTAATCAAAAGTTGGGATGCCAATAAACCAAGCCATAGCAATCACCAAAATGGGCAACACTAAAACTATGCAGGTTGCCATAATAAACACTTTGCCAATGCCAGAATTCAGAAATACTTTGAGAAATTTCTTAATATGCTGGCATACTATAGACTTTGATAGCTTTTCTATGAAACTTTCATACCTTCTATATCTAGCCTCGAATTTACCAATCTCTCTTGTTTTGATATGTTTCCGTGTATTTTCATTTAATTTCTCACAGCCATAGACGCAAGATTCATAAATCATACATTCATCATTTGGGAATGTAATGTCCTCAAGTTTCTCACACTGAGAAAAGCAGCGATTCCTAAATCTTGTACCCGTTCCAAAAATCTGGATTCTTTTCAAGGAGCGACAACCTTGAAAGGCGCTATCATCAATATAGCGAACACTCGCAGGGATTGTAATTTCTGATAACTTTTGGCACCCTAGAAAGCACTTTTCACCTATGGTTTCTAATTGATCAGGTAGTTTTATTTCAATTAAATCAAAACAACAAGCAAAGCAACCATTATCTATATGTTTTATGCTAGGTGGTATATCAATTCTCTGCAAATGCAGGCACATATGAAAACAATCTTTTCCAATTTTCGTTACCGGAATTTTATTATCATTACATAATATAGTCTCAGGTATACTAACAACATAAACATCTTTATTTTGGATAGCAATAAGCCACGCCTGCATTGCACCATCAATATTAACTATTTGATAGGTGAATCCATCAATCTCAAAATATTCCTCTTCACGTTCCATAGTTAAACTGGATTTATCCATCCTTAATTCCGCAACACTATAATTTAACTTTATTTATAAGTTCCTGAGCAACAAAAAGTTGCCCAGGATTTTGCCATGTCAGAATTTTCACTTATCTTAGTGTTGCAAAAAGAAAACAAGCAAAACTCTAATATGACAT
>SUYG01000047.1:0-19374 GCA_015060555.1 Prevotella sp. | reverse complement strand
GACCATCCTCAATCATGTGCATATATTTGAGCCTATCTTCAAATGTATGCTTCTTTCTTTTTAAATCCTTTCTCGTATTCATAATAAACCCCGAAAGTTTTTTGTCTAACTTTCGGGGTTCACTTCAATTTTGACACAGCCCCTTTTTCTTTTTTAGGCCAGCGAATGCGACTTCCGATAGCCCATTCCCGTGACATGGCAGATGAGACGTCCATCCTGATTTGTCACCCTCACTTCTACGGCCGGAATCTTATGGTGATCGGCTACGCTGACAGCCTCTGCCCGCAGCACATCCCCTTCTTTGGCACTCGCCACGAACATGATGCTGTTATTGATGCCAAAGGTTAGTTGCCCCTGATGATTCATCAGAGCTGCGATGGCCAGGTCTGCCAGTGTGAACAGGGCCCCGCCCTGACATACGTTTCCACCATTCAGGTGCTTGTCGGTCACCGTCATCACGGCCACCGCGTGCTCAGCATCCACCTCTGTAATTTGGCAGCCGGCTCCTGCGGCGAAGCGATCCATGCGATTCAGAAATTCTCCTATATTCATTGTCTTTATCTGTTAATTGCGGGACAAAGCTACGCATTTTTTTTCATTCTCTCCTCATTTTCCCCATTTTCTTTCATTTTTAGTCATTCTCTTTTTCTCTTATAATTATTAGTGGTATCTTTGCAGGCAAAATGATGAGCGGACACAAGCCGCTATAAATACAAAAGGATGATATACCCACAGTCGTTTGAAGAAAAGATTGGAATGAGTGATGTGAGGGCAATGCTCAAGCGGTATTGCCTGAGCACCATGGGCGAAGAGCGCGTGGATGCTTTGACGTTCAGCACCGACGTGGAGCAGATACGTGAATGGCATCGACAGGCTGGTGAGTTCAACCGTCTTATAGAAGAGCAGGACTTCCCCGATCAAGGCTACTACGACCTGCGTCCCGTGCTGGCACGCATCCGTGTCGAGGGGACATACATGGAGGTGGATGAGTTGTTTGCGCTGAAGCGTTCGCTGGAGACTATCGAGGGAATACAGAGGACCCTCTCCCCGCACCCCCGCGAGGGGGAGAACCTCGCTTCGCTCGAGACGCCCTACCCTGCACTTTCACGCATGGTCACCGCCAGGACAACCCTACCTCACGGGAGCAATCAGGGGGTGGGTCTTTTGATTAAGAAAATTGACAGCATACTGGACAAATTCGGCCACGTGAAGGATTCTGCCTCGGCTGAGCTGCAACGTATCCGCCGCGAGCTGGCCAGCACTGAAGGCAGCATCGGACGTGTGCTCAACAGCATTTTACGCGCCGCACAGGCTGAGGGAACTGTGGCCGATGATGTCACACCGACCATGCGCGACGGCCGTCTGGTCATCCCCGTAGCACCCGCTTTGAAACGCAAGCTCAAGGGCATCGTCCACGACGAGAGCGCAACGGGCAAGACGGTATTCATTGAGCCGCAGGAGGTGGTGGAAGCCAACAACCGCGTCAGAGAACTGGAAGCAGAGGAGCGGCGCGAGATCATCAGGATTCTACGTGAACTGACGGATGCCGTGCGGCCGTTGGCTCCACAGCTGATGGAGAGCTATGAGATGCTGGCCGACGTGGAGCTCGTGCGTGCCAAGGTACACCTGGCCCGCGAGATAAAGGCCACAATAAGCACCGAACCGGAGATTGCACCCCACCCGTTCATTGACTGGACACTGGCCGTACATCCGCTGCTGGAACGTTCGCTGGCAAAGCACGGCAAAAAGATGATTCCTTTGGACATCGAGCTAACACGCCACCAGAGAATCCTGCTCATTTCTGGTCCCAATGCCGGTGGAAAGAGTGTCTGCCTGAAGACCGTAGGACTACTGCAATATATGCTGCAATGCGGGTTGCCCATCACCGTGGGCGAACGCTCTCGCGTGGGCATCTTCGAGCATATCATGATAGACATTGGCGACGAACAAAGCCTTGAAGATGAACTCTCGACCTACAGTTCACACCTGCTGAACATGAAACAGATGATGCGCGCTGCCGACCCCTCCACGCTGCTGCTCATTGATGAATTCGGCGGTGGCACCGAGCCTCAGATAGGCGGTGCAATGGCAGAGGCGGTATTGAAGCGTTTCGTGCGTCAAGGGGCTTTTGGCATCATCACCACGCACTACCAGAACCTGAAGCATTTTGCCGAGGAGACAGACGGTGTGGTGAACGGCGCCATGCTCTACGACCGCCATCTGATGCAACCGCTCTTCCAGTTGCAGATAGGGCAGCCTGGATCGTCGTTCGCCGTGGAGATTGCTCGCAAGATAGGCATCCCTGAGGAGGTCATCGCCGATGCCTCGGAAATCGTGGGCCGCGACTACATCAACGCCGACAAATGGCTGCAGGACATCGTACGCGACCGCCGCTACTGGCAGCAGAAGCGCGAGGCCATCCATGGACATGAGCGCAAGATGGAACAAACCATCGAACGCTATGAAACAGAGATGGAGGAACTACAGCGACAGCGCAAGGAGATCCTGCGCAAAGCCCGCGGGGAAGCAGAACAACTGCTGCAGGATGCCAATGCTCGCATTGAGAATACCATCCGCGAGATTCGCGAGGCGCAAGCCGAGAAAGAAGAGACACGCCGCACACGTCAGCAGCTCGAAGAGTTCAAGATCAAGACCATCGAGCAGCAGGAGAGTGCCGACGACGATGAGATAACTCGCAAGATGGAGAAAATCAGGAGGAGGCAGGAGAGAAAGAACCGACCCTCCCCCGACCCCTCCCGTGAGGGAGGAGCGCAGTCCTCAGGAAAACAAAAAGGTAGCAATGCGCCAGCTCTCCCCTCCATTACGGGAGGGGTTGGGGGTGGGTCTTTCGTTCGCATCAAAGGCCAATCCTCTGTGGGCCAGCTCATCAGCATCAGCGGTAAGACGGCCACCGTACTCTTCGGGCAGATGCGGACCACGGTGAAGGTGGACAGGCTGGTGCCCGCACAAGCACCGAAGAAGGAGGATGCAGCAGGCGGAATCACTTTCCTCGGTCGCGAGACACAACGCGAGATGCGCGAGAAGAGCTTGAACTTCAAGCAGGATATCGACGTGCGCGGGATGCGCGCTGAAGAGGCTCTGAACGCCGTCACACATTATATTGACGATGCCATACAGGTGGGCGTCGCGCGCGTACGTATATTACATGGCACGGGAACAGGCGCCCTGCGCCAGATTATCCGGCAGTACCTGCGCACCGTCCCCAGTGTCCTCGATGCTCGTGACGAACATGTCCAGTTCGGAGGCGCCGGCATCACCATTGTGGATTTGGCATAAGACTTTACATTTTTAGCTCCGAAGCGCTGTTTTATCAGGAAAAAGCGCAGGAATAGCGAGAAATGTTGTACCTTTGCAGCGTAAAAGAAAAAAACTTTTAGTAAAGATGGATATTTCTGTCATCGTACCGCTATACAACGAGGCGGAATCACTGCCCGAACTGCACGCATGGATCAAACGCGTGATGGATGCTAACGGCTTCTCGTATGAAATCATCTTTGTCAACGATGGCTCCACGGATGCCTCATGGCAGGTCATCGAGACGCTGGCAGCCCAGAACCCGGAGGTGAAGGGCATCAAGTTCCGCCGTAACTACGGCAAGAGCCCGGCACTCTACTGCGGCTTCGCACGCGCCGAGGGCGACGTGGTCATCACCATGGATGCGGACCTGCAGGACTCGCCGGACGAGATTCCGGAACTGCGGCGCATGATCGTGGAGGACGGCTACGACCTGGTGAGCGGCTACAAGCAGAAGCGCTACGACCCACTGTCGAAGACGATACCCACGAAGCTCTTTAATGCTACAGCACGCGCAGTGAGTGGCATTAAGAATCTGCACGACTTCAACTGCGGACTGAAGGCATACCGCCGCGATGTGGTAAAGAATATCGAGGTGTATGGCGAAATGCACCGCTATATTCCATATCTGGCCAAGAACGCGGGGTTCGACAAGATTGGCGAGAAAGTGGTGCACCATCAGGCGCGCAAATACGGCAGGACGAAGTTCGGACTGGACCGCTTCGTGAACGGCTATCTAGACTTGCTGTCGCTATGGTTCCTCAGCCGCTTCGGGCTGAAGCCTATGCACGTGTTCGGGCTGATGGGCACGCTGATGTTTTTCATTGGCTTCATTGCCGTCATCATCGTGGGTGCCAACAAGCTCATTGCGCTGGCCAACGACATCCCTGCACGTCTGGTGACCGACTCCCCCTACTTCTACATCTCGCTGACAATGATGATTCTGGGCACGCAGCTCTTCGTGGCTGGTTTCCTGGGGGATCTCATCAGCCGCAGTTCTGAGCAGAGGAACAACTACCAGATTGAGAAGGAAATATAGAGCCGCTCTCCCCCCATGGGGGCGGGGAGTTGGGAAAAGGGGAGACCAGATGAGAGCGAGTGTCGGTATACCGTAATAACGTAATAACGTAATGTCGCCAACTAAAAATACATCGCGCAGCCTGTCCCCCTCCCTCAAGGGAGGGGCTCGGGGGGTGGTCTTTCTGTTTCTTCTCATCTTCAATTTGGCAAGCTGCGACACGTATAACTGTCTGCTGGAGACGAAGGTGCAGTACGTGTATGGATTCTATGCTCCCGGCGGCTCTATAGCCATTCACGACACGCTGACCATCACGGCCTTGGACATCAACACCGTGCTCGCAAACCGCCTCGTCGATGCCAGCCAAGTGAAACTGCCCGTGAGTTACTACAACGACGCCGACACACTGGAGTTCCTGTTTCAGGGAGAGGACGGCGAAGGGAGCGACACACTGTACATCGAGAAGAAGAACATCGCACATCTGGACGACGTTTCGTGTCCGGCCCACATGTGGCACTACATCACCCATGTGTATTCCACACATCACCTCATAGACACAGTGCTCATCAGCGAGCCTAACATCAACTACGATGGCAAGGAAAATCTGCAGATATATTTCCGCACCGATCAGGAATAGCATCCTGTTGCTGCTGGTGTTGCTGTCGAGTCCGCTCTCGGCACAGGACACCTTGCGCGTAGAGCTGGGTGACACGGTGAAGATAGAGCTGCCCAAGAAGAAAGATAAGGAGAAGCGCATTTACTACGGTGTTGCCGTGGGCGCAGATCTCGTGGGGCTGGGGATGAAGGTGGCAGGCGTGGAATGGTCTTTCATGGAGGTGATGGCACGCGTCAACCTAAAGGACAAGTTCTTCCCCATTTTCGAGATGGGTTTGGGCGAAGCAGATCACGAAGGCAACGACCTGGACTACCGCTTCAAGTTGCGTGCGCCCTATTTCCGCGGCGGCATGGACTACAACATCAACAAGAAGCACAACGGCAACCGTTTGTTCGTGGGTGTCCGCTATGGCTTCTCGGTCTTCAACTACGACCTCACCTCTCCCACACCATTGACTGACCCCGTATGGAACGTCTCACAGCCTTTCAATCATGAGAGCCTACGCGGAACAGCCCACTGGGCGGAAATCGTCTTCGGACTGGAGACACGTCTGTGGAAGATAATCCGACTGGGATGGGACATCCGCGGCAAATTCCGCATGGCACAAACCACTGGCGAAGTAGGCCCACCCTGGCTCATCCCCGGTTTCGGCAAGAACGACACCAGCGGATGGGGAGGAACGTTCAGGGTGATGGTGGAGCTATGAAAAGTGAACAATGAAGAATAATGAATTACCAATTATTCATTATCAATTATACATGATCAATGAACGACCCTCTAAACCCGATTCACAATATTCAGATGCCCGAGGAGGCACAGGATGACAAAGAGCCAAAGTTCAAGCCCCTGACACCTCAGGACGCGCCCAAGTCACAGTGGCGCCGATGGCATATTCCCGTGCTGTTGCTCTTCATCATCGGCACAATCCTCATTATCACCCGCAAGAATGCACCTGCACCCTATCAGCACAACGAAGGTGCAGTCTTCGGCACACTCTACCATCTTAGCTACCAGTCCAGCGAAGACTTGCAGGGCGAAGTGGAAGCTGCATTGAAGGGCGTGGACCAGAGCCTGTCGATGTTCAACCAGCAAAGCATCATCAGCCGTGTGAACCGAGGTGAGGACGTGGAGGTGGACAGTCTCTTCAAGCGCGTATTTCTTCTAAGCCGTCAGGTTAGCGAGGCCACCGACGGAGCCTTTGACATCACGGTAGCACCGTTGGTGAACGCCTGGGGCTTTGGTTTCAAGAACGGCAGCCTGCCAGACAGCGCCGCCGTGGATAGCCTGCGTGCACTGGTGGGCTGGCAGCGCGTGGCGTTGACATCTGAGAACCGCATTCACAAAGAAGATGCAGGCATCATTCTTGACTGCTCTGCAGTGGCCAAAGGCTTCGGCGTGGATGTCGTCGCCGACCTGCTGCGCAGCAAAGGCATTGAGAACTTCATGGTTGAGATTGGTGGTGAGGTCGTCGTGAGCGGCAAGAATCCAAAGGGCGAGGCATGGCACATCGGTGTCAACAAACCTGACGATGACCCCACCAGCAGCAACCGCGAACTGGAGACAGTGCTGACGCTGGACAATCAGGCGTTGGCCACCAGCGGCAACTACCGCAACTTCTACGTCACCGACGAAGGCCGTCGCGTGGCACATACCATAGACCCACACACGGGCTACCCCGTGCAGCATTCCTTGCTCTCAGCGACCGTGCTGGCCCCCAACTGCGCCACAGCCGATGCCTTTGCCACCGCGTTTATGGTGTTGGGCATCGACCGCGCAAAAGAAGTGCTTGTGCGCCATCCTGAGTTAGAGGTCTATTTCATCTACGATTCACTGGGTGAGCACCGCATCTTCTCAACGATCGAATAAAAAGGAATCGGGGATGTTTCAACATCCCCGATTCTTTTATCCAACGGAAGCAATCATCTGTCCGTTCTTCTATTCCATTATTTAATCTTCTTTGGATCGTGTGAGCACCACTGCAGAGCGTGCCGGCAGGTAGAGCTTCAGCCAGCCCTTGTTGTCGCGAGCCAACAGCGGGTCATAAACCGTGAAGTGGCGCACGCTGTCATCGTTGAGACCATGACCGCCGAAAGCCACGTCATCAGTATTCAAAAGCACATTGTACGCACCCTGTCGAACCATGAAGCCATAACCAGTGTAGCTGCGGTTGTAGCTGAAGTTGAACACGAAGAGCAACTCGCCGCGCTGGTAGGCCAGCACCTGATCGCCGTCGTTGTGCCAGATCTCTGTGACGGGCGTCTTCTGGATATCCTTCTGCAGCTTCAGCGTCTTCAGCATCTGACGGTCGAAGTCGCCGAGGTAGTGATAGCAGAGTTCGTGGTTATCGACGAGGTTCCACTGGCGGCGGGCGTACTTGTAGCTCCATCCGTTGCCTTCACGGGGGAAGTCAATCCACTCGGGATGGCCGAACTCATTACCCATGAAGTTGAGGTAGCCGCCGTTGATGGTGGAGGCTGTGAGCAGGCGAATCATCTTGTGCAGGGCGATACCGCGCTCCACATTGTAGTTCTCATCGCCCTTCTTGAAGTGCCAGTACATGTCGGCATCAATGAGTCGGAAGATAATGGTCTTGTCGCCCACGAGTGCCTGGTCGTGGCTCTCGCAGTAGCTGATGGTCTTCTCGTCAGCACGGCGGTTCTTGACCTCCCAGAACATGCTGCTAGGTTTCCAGTCCTCATCGCGCAGTTCCTTGATGATCTTAATCCAGTAGTCAGGGATGTTCATGGCCATGCGGTAGTCGAAACCGTAGCCGCCATCCTTGAAGGGCGCAGCCAGACCGGGCATACCGGAGACTTCCTCAGCGATGGTGATGGCCCTGGGGTTCACCTCGTGGATGACGAGGTTAGCCAGCGTCAGGTAGGCAATGGCATTGTCATCCTCGTTGCCGTTGTAGTAGTCACCATAGCCCGTGAAGTTATCGCCGAGGCCGTGGCTATAGTAGAGCATAGAGGTGACACCGTCGAAGCGGAAGCCGTCGAAGTGGTACTCCTCGAGCCAGTATTTACAGTTGGAGAGCAGGAAGTGCAGCACCTCATTCTTACCATAGTCGAAGCAGAGGCTATCCCATGCGGGATGCTCGCGGCGACCGCCCTGATAGAAGTACTGATTGGGATCTCCTGCGAAGTTTCCGAGACCCTCATTCTCATTCTTCACGGCATGGCTGTGCACGATATCCATAATGACGGCGATGCCGGCAGAATGTGCTGCATCAATGAGTGCCTTCAGCTCCTCGGGCGTGCCAAAGCGTGAGCTGGCAGCGAAGAAACTGCTGACATGGTATCCAAAGCTGCCGTAGTACGGGTGCTCCTGAATAGCCATGATCTGAATGCAGTTGTAACCGTCCTTGATGATGCGTGGCAGCACATTCTCGCGGAACTCGGTATAGGTGCCCACTCCTTCCTTGTCCTGTGCCATACCAATGTGGCACTCATAGATCAGGAGCGGTGATGTGTTGGGCTTGAATTTCGTGACCTTCCACTCGTAGGGCTTTTCGGGAGCCCATGCCTGTGCGGAGAAAATCTTGGTCTGTTCGTCCTGTACGACACGTGTGGCCCATGCAGGGATGCGCTCGCCTTGTCCGCCTTCCCAGTGAATGGAGAGTTTGAAGAGCTGGCCATGCTTGATTGCTTTTGCCGGGAGCTTCAGTTCCCAATCTCCCGACGTCTTGGTGAGACGCTTCATGGCGTAGGCTTTATCCTCCTGCCAGTTATTAAAGTCACCCACAAGATAGATGGCTGTAGCGTTGGGAGCCCATTCACGAAGTATCCATTTCTTGTCCTCAAGATGAAGACCATAGTAGAGATACCCAGTGGCGAAATCGCCCAACTTAATTTTGCCACCATTGGTGATCTCGGCCATCTTGTCGAGCACATGCTGGTGGCGACCGGCAATTGCGGGCTCAAAGGGTGCCAGCCATTCGTCCGAGCGAACGATTTTCAGTTGCTGGGGTACAGCGGCTGCTTTTTTCTTTTCAGCCGCACTCTTAGAACTCGAAGCGGCCTTCTTTGAAGTGGTTTTGGTTGCCATATAGTTGTTGTTAGTATTCGCTATTTAGTATATCTCATCCCCGTTCAAGCCTTCACTTTGATGATGGCCTTGCGCAGTCCCGTTTGTGTGATGGCCGGCGCATGGCCGTCCTCAGGGAAGAAGATGGCAAACTGTCCGGGATGCAGGGTGAAATAGGTTGCAGCCACGTCCTCGGGTGTATTGGGAGCCTCGGGGTCGTGCAGCGTCATATCGCAGGAAGCGTCGTACTCCGCTGCGGGCAGCGCACTGATGGGCGCCCAGCCATATTCCTCGCTGTCGCTGATGGGCACCTGGATGTCCAGCATTCTGCGATGCGTCTCAAAACGCGCTTGAGAGCGTGTCTTGACGGGAGCCTGCTGCACATTGATGAAGAGGTCGTCGCCTTGGATTTTTGTGATACCTGTAGGAAGGGAGTTGAGGTCCGTTGTACGCAAGAATTCTGCCACAGCGGGGAAAAGCGGGTTCATGCCGAGATAGCGATCGAACGCCTTAAAGTCATCAATAATCATACCGTAGGTGATTACTACTTTTTACATTTTTCGCGGCAAAGTTACAATATTTTTTTCGTAAAGAAAAATAAAAACGAATGAAAATGCCCAAAAGAAGCATCAGATGCTCCCTTTGGGCACTTATACTGTTTTGAGAAGGCCGGAAAGCAGTGCTCAGCGCTCTACAACGCCGTTATTATAGGAGCCTCTGCGTATGACGTTTCCATTACGGTCTTTCTCAACAAAGTCGCCATCGCGCACGTCATCCTTATAGGTTCCTTCAAAGCGCAGACCGTCCGGTGTCTCCATGATGCACTTGCCGTTTTTCTTGCCTTCACGGAACTGGCCGCGGAATTTGGTACCGTCCTTTTGTCGCAGCACACCCTCGCCGTCCATCATGTCGGCTTTCCACTCGCCATCATAGACGTCTCCGTTACGCCACACATACTTGCCGCGACCTTCCTTTTGGTCGCGCTGCCACTGGCCTGTATAGCTGGTGCCATCGGGCGAGGTGAAGGTGCCGGCGCCGTGTTTCATGCCGCCTTTGAGTTGTCCTACGTATTTATTTCCATTGGCATAGGTGAAAATACCTTCGCCTTCGCGCTGGCTGTTGTGGTAGCTGCCTTCATAGACATCGCCGTTGTTGTAGCGGTAGATGCCTTTTCCTTCCAAGGAGTCGTTTACGAAAGAGCCTTTATAGACGTCGCCATTGGCATAGTTATAGGTACCTGTTCCATTCATCTTACCTTCGCGCCACATGCCGTTGTAGCGCGCGCCGTTGGACCATACGAAGGTCCCCAGCCCGTCCTTCTTGTCGTTCTTCCACGAGCCTTTGTAGCTGTCGCCGGTGGCAAAGGTATAGGTGCCCTGCCCTTCACGTTTGTCGTTGACCCACTCACCGTCATAGACGTCACCGTTGAAGTAGTACATCGTGCCCTTACCATGTTGGAAGTCACGGAACCAAAGGCCTTCGTAACGGTTGTTGTTCTTGAAATAGAAAACGCCTCTGCCATGCTGCTGGTCCTGGTACCACTCGCCGTCGTAGCGCTCGCCGTCCACAAAAGTATAGATGCCGGCGCCCTGGCGCTTTCCCTTTACGTACTCGCCTTCATAGACATCGCCGTTCTTGAAGGTCGTGCGTCCTTTACCATAGGGTTTTCCGCGGAAGACTTCACCCTGATACACAGCGCCATCGCGGAAGGTGTATGTGCCAGTAGATATTTCCTGTGCCGTCAGCCACAGCGGCAGGCACAAGGCAACTGTCGCCAGCGTATGGCGCAGCAGGGTGTGAGAAAAGGTGTTTATATAGCAAAAAAGAGGATACATGAATGTAAGGTTGAATGATTCGATGCACAAAGGTAGATAAAAATTATGAGGGGCTGAAATTCCTTAAGACCTTTTAACGGAAGCTAAGGACATTTCACGGCTGGCGAAGCAGTTCAGAGACGTGTCACGCTCTTTACGCCACGCACGCCCTCCAGTTTTTGGATGAGTTGCCGCAAGCGCGCCGTGTCCTCGAGCATGATGGTCAGTGCGCCGCTGAAGAGACCGTCGTGAGAGTCTATGGAGATGCTTCGCAGCTGCAGCTTCTCATCTTTCGAGATGATGCTGGTAATGTTGTTCACGATGCCCAGGTCATCCTGCCCTACGATGCGCAGCGTGATGGCATACTGACTTCCTCCCTTGCCCGCCCAGCGTGCATTTATAATACGGTACCCGTAGCGCGCGCGCAAAGCAGGTGCATTGGGACAGTCGCAGCGGTGAATCTTGATGCCACCGCCTGCGGTGAGGAATCCGAAGACCTCATCGCCATAGACGGGTTGGCAGCAACGTGCCAGCGAGTAGTCAATGCCGCTCAGATTCTGGTCGATGACGAGCACGTCGGACTTGCGTCCGGCAGGCTGGTTCTCTGCCAGTTGTGCCTGGAAGTTCTCGGCGCTCTGCGTCTGGGTTGTCAGCTCGCCGCGGTCATAGCGCTGCTGCAGCTGATAGGCCTCCATCACTTGGTTGAGGTCTATGTCGCCCACAGCCAGCGCGTTGTAGAACTCTGTCACCACGCGGTATCCCAGCCGGTGCATGGTGTGCATGAGCGTGGGTTCGTCAATCTCTATCTTGCGGTTCTTGAACTTGCGCTCCAGCTCCTCCTTGGCAAAGGCGGCCTGCGTGGCAGCCATCTCCTTCAGCGCCTGACGTATCTTGGCTCGGGCGCGGCTTGTTTTGGCCACATTCAGCCAGTCCTGCTTCGGCACCTGATTCGAGTGGGTCATGATCTCCACCTGGTCACCGCTGTGCAGCACCTGCCGCAGCGTCACCATCTTACCTCCGATGCGACCACCCGTGCAGCAGTTGCCGATCTTGGTGTGCAGCGCATAGGCGAAGTCGAGGACGGTGGCACCCTGCGGCAACTTGAAGAGGTCACCCTTGGGCGTGAACACAAAGACCTCATCCTCGTACAGATCCATCTTGAACTGATCCATAAGTTGCAGGTCATCGCCCGTCTCCAAGGCATTACGTATGCCCTGCATCCACGCCTCCACGGCAGCCTCTCCGCCACGCACGCCTTTGTAGCGCCAGTGGGCTGCGAGACCGCGTTCTGCCACCTCGTCCATGCGTTCCGTGCGGATTTGCACCTCCACCCATTTCGCTTCGGGGCCCAACACGGTAATGTGCAGACTCTCGTAGCCGTTGGTCTTGGGAATGCTCAGCCAGTCACGCATTCGTTTCGGGTTGGGCTGGTACATATCCGTGATGATGGAGAACACCTGCCAGCAATCCTGCTTCTCGCGCTCCAGCGGAGAGTCCAGAATCACGCGGATGGCGAACAGGTCATAGACACCTTCGAAGTCGCATTGCTGCTTCTTCATCTTCTGCCAGATGCTATGAATACTCTTCGTTCGACCCTTCATGTGGAACTTCAGCCCTGCGGCCTTAAGTTTCTCTTCTACAGGTTTTATAAAGCGCTCAATATAGGCATCACGGTTTTTCTTCGTCTCGTTGAGTTTCTCTTTGATGTGGTAGTATGCATCGTGCTCCAGATACTTCAGCGACAGGTCCTCCAGCTCGCTCTTCAGGCGGTAGAGGCCCAGCTTGTGAGCCAGCGGTGCATAGAGGTATGACGACTCCATGGCCACCCTGCGTCGTGCCTCGTCGTTGGCAGCTTCCTTGATTTGGCGCATAACACACACGCGGTTGGCAATCACAATGAGGATCACGCGCATATCTTCAGCGAACGACAGCAATAGCTGCTTGAAGTTCTCGCTCTCCACGATGGGATTCTTGGCGTAGAGCGTGTCTATGCGCTGCAGACCGCGGATGATGGTGGCCACGTCTTCGCCAAAATCATCGTGCACCTGCTTCTCTGTCAGCCGCCCCAGTCGAACCAACTGGCACAGGATGACACCCAGGATGGCAGGACGCGACACGCCTATCTCTGTAGCCACAACCATGGCCGTCTGCATCGACATCAGCAGGGGGTGCAGTCCAAAGACGTCGCGCTTCATGTCTGCTGTCATGGAGACGTCTGCAAAAAGACTTCTAACACGCTCGTAATCATGGGGGTGAAGTTCCGGCCCCACCAGCTTCATCAAGCCACGGTAGAGCCCCTTCAGCTTATGCTGTTCTTCCGTTGTCAAAGCAAAAGAATCGTTATTCATACACACTCTCTTTCTAAAAAACTTCGCGAAGATACAGATTTTCCGCGAATCATGATGCATCATTGAACCTTTTTTACTACTTTTGACGGCGATTTTGAAACTCTTTAAGCTTTTCGCTACAATTCATCATGCACAAAACAAAAAAGCATGAATATCCATCAACTTTTATCTTTATACTTTAAACTATAAACTTTAAACTATAAACTTTAAACTCAAAAATATGATCACTTCAGAAGATCGCAAACAGCTTGCCGCCAAAGGCATCAGCGAGCAACAGATCCAGCGCCAGCTCCAGCAGTTCCGCGAGGGCTTCCCCTTCTTGAAACTGCGCGCAGCAGCAGCCATCGGCAACGGCATCATAGCCCCCACCAACACCGAGTGCCAGGCATTCGTGGAAGCATGGGAGAACTACAAGTCCGAAGGCCACCACATCACCAAGTTCGTACCCGCCAGCGGTGCCGCATCACGCATGTTCAAGAACATGTTTGAATTCCGCGACGGCGACCACGATGCCCCCGAGAGCGATTTCGAGAAGACCTACTTCGACCACATTCAGAACTTCGCCTTCTACCCTGCCCTCGACGACGCCTGTCAGGTGCTCTATGGCGAAGGTGCCCTGGCGCTGATGGAAGCCGGACGCTACAAGGACGTCGCCGCTGCCATGCTCAACGAGGAGGGCCTCAACTACGGCCAGCTCCCCAAGGGCCTGCTGCAGTTCCACGCCTATTCCGAGTATGCGCGCACACCGCTGGAAGAGCACCTCGTAGAAGCCGCTCAGTATGCCGTGTCTAATGGCGAGACCGACGTGCACTTCACCGTCTCCACCGAACACCGCGAGCTCTTCGAGGACCTCGTCGCGCGCGTGCTGCCCGCATACGAAGAGAAATATAAGGTGAAGTACCACGTCTCCTTCAGCGAGCAGAAGCCCAGCACCGACACCCTTGCCGCCACCATGGACAACGAGCCCTTCCGCACCGACGACGGCCAGCTCCTGTTCCGTCCCGGCGGTCACGGCGCCCTCATCCAGAACCTCTCTGACCTCGACAGCGACATCGTCTTCATCAAGAACATAGACAATGTCGTCCCCGACCGCCTGAAGCCCGCCACCACGCTGTGGAAACAGGTCATCGCCGGTGTCCTCGTCAACGCCCAGCGCCAAGTCTTCGCCTACCTCCGTCGTCTCGACGAAGGCGGTGTGGGCCGTGAAGAGCTGGAGGAGATGTGCCGTTTCCTGCACCGCGACCTCTGCACCGAGGTGCCTGACATCACATTGATGACCGATGAAGACCTCATCGCCACGCTCCGTCGCAAGTTCAACCGCCCCATGCGCGTGTGCGGTATGGTAAAGAATGTGGGCGAGCCCGGCGGCGGCCCCTTCCTGGCCTTCAACCCCGACGGCAGCGTCAGCCTGCAGATTCTGGAAAGCTCGCAAATCGACACACACAACCCCGCCTACATGGCCATGTTCCAGAGCGGCACCCATTTCAACCCCGTTGATCTCGTCTGCGCCATCCGCGACTACAAGGGTCAGCGCTTCGACCTGCCACGCTACGTCGATCCCGCCACCGGCTTCATCTCCTTCAAGTCCAAGAACGGCAAGGAGCTCAAGGCTTTGGAGCTGCCCGGACTGTGGAACGGCGCCATGAGCGACTGGAGCACCATCTTCGTCGAGGTGCCCCTCGAGACCTTCAACCCCGTGAAGACCGTCAACGACCTCCTGCGTCCGCAGCATCAAGGCTAAGACACGCCCCCTTCAGCAGGCCATTTTTGCTCCTCATGCGGCAGAAATGGCCTGCTTTTTGATGCCCACGAACAAAAAAACAGCCCTCTTTCAACAATTTTTCATTTTTCATTCTTTCATTTTTCATTTTTATTGTACCTTTGCGCCCGCTTTGCGCTATTATGCGTGTTGCTATCTTCCCTCCTCCATCATCCATCTCCGGTGGCACGTGGCGCAAAGCTCTTGGTCTCGTAGCTCAGCTGGATAGAGCAACAGCCTTCTAAGCTGTGGGTCTTGGGTTCGAATCCCAACGGGATCACTAACGCGATTCATTGGGATTCTCACCCAAGGGTTCTTTCACCCGTTGCGCTCTGAAAGCGTCTCTTCGAGCCGAGCGCGAATCACCAACGGGATCACCAGAAGCAATAAAAGCCGCTGAAATCAGCGGCTTTTATTGCTTCTAAATCAGTTTTCATCTTTCACTTCACATTTTTCACGCTTTCATTTTTCACTTTTCACTTTATTCTGTAGCCTTGAACTTCGTTCTTAGATACTCGCGCTCGGAAAAACTCAAATAAATTTGGTTATTCGCTCGCTTAATCGCATCTTTATCGCCGAAAGGGCCACGAAGTAGGCTTTTTGAAGCCGATTCAACCTCAGCGGAGGGGCCTAATCAATCTTATTGGAAAACTAATAAACAGCACTATGCATCTATTCTACGCGCCAGAAATGTGAGAGTTTTAAAACGCGTGCAAGAAATTGAATAAGTGACATGTGTCTGCGCGTAGTCTCTATAGTCCCTAAGCGTACCCTCTATAGTCCCTAAGCGTACCCTCTATAGAGGGTAAGGCGAGGGACTAGTAGTGTCTAGCTCATCAGAGCACAATCCGAAGGTGTGATGGTTTTTGTCACCAGTGGCAAAAACGATAAGGCCATGCTCTTATTGCGTGTTCCACCAGTGGAACTCACGTGTTCCATCAATGGTATTTGCATGGCCAACCAATGGGACACCAGCATGAAACCGAGGGTGTGTCAAAACAAATACAGTAGCACATCTCTTTCTGTTCCACAAAAAACTTTTGCGGAAAACCCTACGAACCCTCCGGAAGGGTTGGGGAGGGTTCGTAGGGTTTTTCGCAAAAGTTTTTTCATGAATTGGTCGCAGCTGTCATACCGTTGGATTGATGAATATCAATGTTGTTAAATTCGCCAGTCATGATTGGTGAATTTATATATTCTTGAGAATTAGTTTTTTTCATTTCGCCATTCATCGGCCACGGCCGATGAATTTGAATCCAGTAGCTGCCATGCTTCGTAAAAAAGCCGCATATCCCTTAACTGAGTGGCTGAAAACCCTCTCAATCCTAGCAACTCCTTGCGCAGAATCTGACACAGGTGGATGATAAGTTTCAATCCACGCCCCCACGTAGGGGGCGACGTCCAGCGATTCTCGCCCCATTGCTGTTCAACATGTATCAAAGCCCATTGTCGGGGACAGTACATATAGTGCTGAATCCCCGACAACATGAGCATTTGGTCATCGTCATACATCAAGTTGTTCTTTCGTTAATTCGACTCCTCTTCTTCAAACGGCAATGCGCCTAGTAATCTGTCAAAATCACTCTGGTAAAGCCGGTCCTGCACGATGCGGTACTTCTCAAATTCCGTCTCGGCATGAAGCACGGCCTCTTCGTGACCCACACTCCCTGCATTGTCGAGCAGCGGGCGTTCATCGCTGGACAGATAGGCGTCGATACGTTTTGCCCAATCTTCCATCGTCATCGGGATATGCCGCCTGGCGCGACTCTCAGCGAACTCCAGCACAGCCGTCACGATGCGTCCCATATCCTCCAGCTCCATCTGCTTCAGATAGTTCTTGGCAACGGAAACATCAGTCTTGACAATCTTTCCGTCGGGTGCATTTTCCCATGTGGTCAGCCCCATGTGTTCCTTTTTGGCATCGGCCCGCTCCATGATGAGTTCTGCTGCCGTATGGCCATGTACTGCAAAGTGCATCTTGTTCTGCACCATTTTGAAGAACAGTCTCGTGGTAGGTGCATCACGGTTGTAGTCTATGGACGTGGCGTAGATGTCTGTCAGTTTCTGGTAAAAGCGTCGTTCGGAGAGCCGTATCTCTCGAATCTCTGCCAGCAAGTGCTCGAAATAGTCTTCGCCAAGGAAGGTTCCATTCTCCATCCGCTTCTTGTCAAGCACATAGCCACGGATAGCGTATTGGCGCAGTACACTTGTAGCCCACTGACGGAACTGAGTGGCACGGATGGAGTTGACGCGGTAGCCTACGGCGATGATAGCATCGAGCTTATACATCACCACAGTGCGTTTCACTTCACGATTCCCTTCCTGTTGAACTGTTTCCATTTTGGAAATAGTTGCGTCTTCCTTCAGTTCTCCTGTCTCAAAGATATTTGCAAGGTGCTTACTGATGGCAGGCACCCCTACATCGAAGAGTGCTGCCATTGCCTTTTGTGTACACCAAATCGTTTCATCGGCGTACATCACCTCTATGCCTTGTTCCTTATTCTCCAGTTGGAAAATAAGAAACTCGGCGGTGCTATTTCTTATCTCATGTCTCTTAGCCATAATCGGTTCTTACACCTATATTGGTTTGACGATGCAAAGATAGTGAAAAAACGGTATAAGCGTAAAAAATCGAGGCAAGAAATAGGATTATTTACAAAATATCCACAACATCATCTTCTTCTACCACATGTAAGTCAGAAATCCACATTTCCGTAGTTCAAACCTTTTTTCATCTTTAATTTCGCATTTTTCACTCTTTCATTTTTCTCTTTTCACTTTATTCTGTTGCCTTGACCTTCGTTCTTAGATACTCACGCTCGGAAAAACTCAAATAAATTTGGTTATTCGCTCGCTTAATCGTATCTTTGTCGCCAAAAGGGCCACGAAGTAGGCTTTTTGGAGCCGATTCAACCTCAGCGCGCTCGGCGCTTGCGACGCTTTACACTTCAAGAAGAGGCCTGATCAATCGTCTCATTTTTCGTTCTTTGACATTTTGGGAATAACGATTAGAATTTCTTCATCTTTGAACCATCATAGACACCGTAAAGGCGACCTATCATGTACACATATTGTTGTGAATTGCTTGAAATTCTTCATCTTTGAACCATCATAGACACCGGGGAGCTGCTATCATCTACCAAGGCAAGAGTTGTGAATTGCTTGAAATTCTTCATCTTTGAACCATCATAGACACCACCGACACCCGCCGCCAGCAGTGAGGAGCGGTTGTGAATTGCTTGAAATTCTTCATCTTTGAACCATCATAGACACCGCGATGGCATGAGCGAGAAAAACACTATGTGTTGTGAATTGCTTGAAATTCTTCATCTTTGAACCATCATAGACACCACGAGTGAAGCGTATCATATCGACTGCATGGTTGTGAATTGCTTGAAATTCTTCATCTTTGAACCATCATAGACACCATCAGGAAATTCATTAATATCATAAACATCGTTGTGAATTGCTTGAAATTCTTCATCTTTGAACCATCATAGACACCCTTGCTTTCTTGCAGAATCCCATTCACGCTGTTGTGAATTGCTTGAAATTCTTCATCTTTGAACCATCATAGACACCAAGCAGGTTCTTGAGAATTAGAAAGAACCTGTTGTGAATTGCTTGAAATTCTTCATCTTTGAACCATCATAGACACCTCCTATTAGCACGCTTTATTGCCTTTTCCTGTTGTGAATTGCTTGAAATTCTTCATCTTTGAACCATCATAGACACCACATCTACTAACGGTTCATTGTCGCAGTAGGTTGTGAATTGCTTGAAATTCTTCATCTTTGAACCATCATAGACACCGGAACTGCACAAAGTAAGTATCTATTGACTGTTGTGAATTGCTTGAAATTCTTCATCTTTGAACCATCATAGACACCAATTCCGAAAAAGAGGCTCCTGCTGACAAAGTTGTGAATTGCTTGAAATTCTTCATCTTTGAACCATCATAGACACCAAATAGCAATATAGCGTGCAAAATCAAACCGTTGTGAATTGCTTGAAATTCTTCATCTTTGAACCATCATAGACACCTTTCAGGAACAATGGAAGCACAGATAAGGAGTTGTGAATTGCTTGAAATTCTTCATCTTTGAACCATCATAGACACCCCATGTACGAATGCCAAGTAACATATAGCTGTTGTGAATTGCTTGAAATTCTTCATCTTTGAACCATCATAGACACCAAATAGTATAAAATATTATCATACGATTCGTTGTGAATTGCTTGAAATTCTTCATCTTTGAACCATCATAGACACCGGAATCCGCTTTCATGCTGGCAATACTGTTGTTGTGAATTGCTTGAAATTCTTCATCTTTGAACCATCATAGACACCGATAATCAGTTTTACAATTACGATAAACGGGTTGTGAATTGCTTGAAATTCTTCATCTTTGAACCATCATAGACACCCAACATAATCGTACACAGGAGCAGCCGAATAGTTGTGAATTGCTTGAAAT
>SUYG01000046.1:0-164165 GCA_015060555.1 Prevotella sp. | reverse complement strand
TGTCGCTCAAGAATCTGTGTAATATAGAATTAAATGATTCATACTACAGGACAGGTAATCCGTGAAATCTGTGCGCTCGGCGCTTGCGACGCTTGACACTTCAAGAAATCTGTGGTCAAAATTTACATCCGAAACTTCAATCATTTAGTTAGCACATATCACGAATTCACCTCTGAAATGTCCGACATACCCTTCTCCAGTGATATGTGCTAACTGTTTTGAAAAAATTTTTTTTGCTTGCCACTAAGATACGGTGTTCTGTCGTTTTGAAGAACCGATGAGAGCGTCGCGAATAGGGCAGCCGTTGGGCGCATAGGCGTGACGTGATGCTGTTATTTTTAGCTATTTATACGCTATTTTGGGGTAAAACATTGGGCGTTTGAAAATATATACGTACCTTTGTCGCCGAAAACGTTTGAACACAACAAATAAATTAAATAAAGGAATATTTCTATTTTTGTACTCAAATATCGACAACAAGTTATTTTTAGACAATGAAAAGAACATACGAGAATCCAACGACGAAGGTTATCATCCTTCAAGAACGTGAGTATTTGCTGAGCGGCAGCGACGGCTTGAGCGGCGAGATTTCCGGCTACGGCAAGTCGAGTGGCGGCTTTAGTCAGGACGACGATACACCAAGCGAGCCCAAAACATTCTAACAACAAAACTCACGATACATCTATGCGACAACGAACACAATACATCATGAGCTGGTTGCTCGGCGGTTTGGTATTTGCCGGGGCAACGGCGTGCTCGAGTGACGATGACACGAAGAGCATCAAGGAAACGGAGGAAGCGCCTGTAGAGAATGAGGTGAAGGTGCGCCGACTTACCATCACAGAGGTGGAAGGCGCTGCGGCAGAGGCCAAGCAGGCGCTCACACGCGCCACGCTGGCAGAAGACGAAAGTGGGCTCGTGCCCTCATGGAAGGCAGGCGACGAGCTGACGTACTGCAATCTGATGAGGATGCAGTATAATGGTGAAGAATATGTACCTGTTTCTGGCAACTTGACGGCTACGACCACCGCAGCCATCTCGCAGTTCACGGGCGACGTGACGTGCATCGCGGACGACTACCTCGCCGTGGTCTATCCCGCCGCGACGTTCACCACCAACAGCCAATACACCATTTCGCTCTCAGGACAGGACGGCACGCTGAGCGGGTTAGCCACCAACTTCCACTATGTCTATGGCAAGGCGCATGTGACATCGGTGACAGGAACGACGGCCACGGCCGAGATGGTCAGGATGAAGAGCCTGCTCACGGTGTGCAAGTTCTCGTTCAAGGACAAGGCTACGGGCGATGCACTGCCCATCACGACGCTGGAAATCAGCTATGGCGGCACTGGCTCGGATGCAGGCACCTATCCGCAGACGGCTACGGTGGCCATCGGTGCCAACACGGAGCAGGCCAACGTCCACGCCACGGGCGCGGCGGGCAGCTCAGAAGCCCTCACCGTCACCTGCTCCACGGCCCAGGATGCGGTCTATGTCGCCCTGCTGCCCACCGCTGCGGAGCGCACATTCAGCTTCACTGTCAGCGACGGCAGCGGCAACTCCTACACCGGCACGGCCAAGGCCACGCTCACCGAGGGTGAGTACGTGGAGGCCACGGGGCTGAAACTGACGAAACAGTAATAGACACCGTCGCCGGGCGGTCAGCGAGGGCAGACCCAAAAGCGTTCTTTGAGGCTACGCCTCGAAGATCATCCTCGCCTCAGCAATTGGAGCAAGCTCCATTGCATTCGGCTCGTCGCTCTTTGACATACTGAGACACAGACGGATATTTTTCTTCGCGATTTGCGCGTCATGTCGGAAATTTGTTGTACCTTTGCACCGTCGAAACGAAACATTGCACAGAGATTATGACAACGAGACGCGAGAAGTCGAAGCCGCAGAAGCCGCAGATGAACAAGCAGCTGGAGGCGGCGAACACGGAGCAGAAACAGGAACCGAAGGTGAACCCGAGGCAAGAGAAACTGGCAGACTTTCTTATAGACGTGGCAAAATACGTGCTGACGGGTGTGGTCATCACGTCGCTATTCAATGATGTGTCGGACAAGACAATTCTCTATGTCACGGGGTTGTTCATTGTCGTCATATCACTTACAATCGGATTGATATTAACAAATAAAAGAAAGGACAAGTAACCATGGGAGTTTATTTAGCAGCAATTTTAATTGGCGTTCCAGGAATCATCTTCCTGATCTACTGCCTGACCCCGAAAGGGAAACGCTGGATGAGGGCCAACGGCTTGCTTTGACACCCTCGCACCGCCGAGAGAAAAGAGAATTATCCGCCGAGACATCCGCAGAAGGATGGGCTTGGCGGACTTCGTTTATATCCGTCTGGTCTCGGAATGTAATGACGAGAGAAGAAGAGGAACAGTAGTGAAAAAACAGTGAGAAAAATTCAATGTATAACAAACTGAAAAGATAATGAAAACAAGTAAGCAACAACTTTTGGCGATGCTGCGGCACAGGCTTCTGCCTGAGCGCAGCCGCAGGGCCACGCGCTGGCATGTGCTCATGCTCATGCTCGCCCTGCTCATCGGGGGCAGCCCGCAGGCATGGGCGGAAGAAGAACATTTCACCTGGGACCACACCAACGTCAGTGACGACGGCGGCGGTGTCTATCGGTTCAGAGGTGGGGCAAACGAAGTAATAGACTACAGAGGAAGACTATGGAAACCAGAAAACCATGGCTACTTTAAGACGCAGCAGCACTTCGATGCCGACAAAAACCAGTTCTGGTGGAATTTTGAAGTCAAGGTGGATTATTTCGGCAGTTACTGGAACAATCTTGTCCCTGTTGACATATATGCTCAGAAATATACAGGTGTGATCTATGTGGTTACGGCCGACGATGTGCCCCACCAGATTGCCACATGGAGTAAAGATTATGGTCAAAACCGGTCAACTCCATACACCAGAACGAATGAGAAGTGGGGCACGGTTCATGTCTCGGATGTGCAAAATCCGAATACTATCGGTCAAGGCTATGTAACGATAGACTACACCCCTTCGGACAAGGCCATCGAGGATGGCGTGAAGCGTATCGTGATGAGACAGGACATCGTTGCCTACTCCCATGGTGTATCTTTGAAAACTTTAACCGGCTGGGTGCAGTACGAGAAAGACCTCCCCTTCTCCGGCATTGCTGCGGACAAGCCGATGCCCAAGCTCACCGTGGAGTGGAACGACAACGGGCAGCTGAGCGCCAAGGCCACCGGCGTGCCCGACAAACGCAAGGACGACCAATGGCAAGACCAGCGCTACACGGTGAAGACCTTCTACTACACGGGCACTGGGCAGAGCTACGAGCGCACCTTCGGCACCAAGAACAAGGCGGCTGACTGCGCCGACGGCAACAACGGCAAGATGGACATGAGCTTCTCCTTCCTGCCGCCGGCACTGGCCGACAGGGTCTATACCGTGCCGACCTACATCAAATACTCAGGCGGCATGACCGTGAATCCGGCCAGCCCTACCATCAATAAGTTCATCGACCTGAACCAGCCCGAGGCCGGCGTCGTGGAGATCCAGCCCTTCACCCGCCCCATCAAGGTATGGGTGGAGCACGACCAGTGGAAGAAGAAGAACGTCATACAGTGGGACCGCCAGAAGAAGGAGGCAGGCCACAACGGTTCGCGCCAGACCAGCGTCGAATGTCGCACGGAAGGCAAGTGGTACGTCATCCGTTACATCAAAGACGGCTCCGCCACCGACTATACGCTGGTGAATACGCTCAATGGCAACGCCACGACGCTGGAGATGACCGACGACCAGATTGACTACGACAAGAGCTACGTCTATCGTGTCATCTTCCTGCCCTCGCTGTTGGAGAGCAAGTACAAGGACCGGCTGGCCAGCCTGCCCGGCAGCCAAAGCGCGGGCGACTACAACCTGTGGAAGGAGGCGGAGATCAGCACCAACTTCACCGCACAGGTGAAGTTGAGCCACGACAAGACCTATGACAACGGCGTGCGCCTGGTGTGGGAGTACGACATCCAGGCTACCGGACTGGAGTGGAGCATCGACTACCGCGGTGCCGACTCCAAGGACGGCACGTGGCTCACCAAGTCGGAAACCATCGCCATCGACCCCAAGAAGACCACCGCCGAGGTGGTGTATGACGGCTCGGTGTGCGAGCGGATAGACTACCGCATACGCACGACGGTGAACGGCCGCGAGGTATGCTCCAACATCCTCAGCGCCAACCTGCCCGCCGGCAGCTATATCAGCCAGGTGAAGGCCACCACCGGCACCGAGGAGAGCACCGTCGTGGTGAAGTGGAAGGTGGTGCGCCCGGACAAGAGCCACGACATCTACTACCGTGTGCGCCGCCGCATCGTGGGTGAGGATAATACCAAGTGGGTGACGCTCACCGACGAGATTCACGGCACCGCCTCAGACTATGAATACATCGACACGCGACCCCTGGCCGGCACCTACTACGAATACTGCGTGGAGGCCTTCGGCGCCCTGTGCGACGAGCAGACGCGGCAGAGCGACAGCGAGGTGGCACCGGGCTTCTCGCAGGCCCGCGGCACCATCACCGGCCACATCTCCTTCGGCTCGGGCACGGCGGTGCAGGGCGTGCGCGTGGATTTGGTGAAGACATCGAGCGACGATGAAACCAGTGCAGCGCAATACCTCTCGCGCGCCATCAGCGGCGACGGACAGGGCCTGCACTGGACGGCCGACTCGGCACGCTATGTGCATACGCTCAACGGCAGCAGCCCCCTCACCCTGCAGCTGTGGGCCAAGCCGAAGAGCATCGCCACCGGCGGCCAAGACCTGCATCAGCTGTTGTCGCTGGCGGGCGTCTTGGAGTTAGGCGTGAAGAGCGGCAGCGACGGCAGCTACCACCTCTATGCCATCGACCGCTCACAGGGCGGCACGACGCGCAAGGAGTTCCCGCGGCTGGTGTTCGACCCGCTCGACTTCACCCACATCACCGCCGTCTATGACAAGATGAAGTGGAAGTTCTACGTGGGCAGCGACAGCCTGCTGACCGACTCCATGACCGTGGCCGCACAGGGGTGGAACGCCGTCGCGGCCAGCCACGGCGCCAACGCCGCCACGCCGACCCTGAGCTTCGGCGGCGACAACCGCGTCAGCGGCAGCAATGCCTACGATGGCTACGTCGATGACATCCGCCTGTGGCTGCGCGCCCTCACCCGGCAGGAGATAGAGGGCAACTACACCCGCATCCTGGGCGGCACGGAGAAGGGGCTGACGCTCTACTGGCCGCTCGACGAGGGCGAGGCCGTGAACAAATATGCCTTCGACATTGCCCGCCAGGACGGCATCTACCAGGAGAACCACCCCGTGGTGGGCGCCAACGTCAATCCGAAGACGGAAACACCGTCGCTGCTGAAGCTCTACGGCGTGACCGACAGCGAGGGCGACTACATCATCCGTGGCATACCCTTCCAGCAGGGCGGCACCAACTACAAGATTGTGCCCATGATGGGCGTGCATGAGTTCTCGCCCGGCACGCGCTCGATGTTCGTCAGCCCCACGAGCCTGACGGCCAACAACATCGACTTCGAGGACGTGTCGTCGTTCCCCATGCAGGGCCACATCTACTATGCCGGCACCAACATCCCCGCCGAGGGCATCATACTGAAGGTAGATGGAATGACGCAGTCGGTCGATGGTAAGCTGGCGCAGACCGATGCCGAAGGCCGCTACATCATCAGCGTACCCATCGGCGAGCACTACGTGGAGGCATACCTCGACGACCACACGATGGTGGACGGCGGCCGCTACCCCACCTCGGGCAAGACCCACTTCGACCGCCCCGTGCAGCACGACTTCATCGACTCCACACTGGTGAACCTCGTGGGCCGCATCGGCGGCGGCGAGCGCAACGACACCCTGGCCGTGGGCTTCGGCGCGTCGAAGAACAACATCGGCATTGCGACCATCACGCTGAAAATCAACAACGAGTCGAAGTCGTTCAACTGCAAGACGGGCACCACCGAGACCCACCAGCAGAACCGCACGTGGGCGAGCGACACGGTGAGCGTGAACAGCCACACGCACACCGGCTTCCGCAACGGCGAGGACCACTACATCTACATCCGCACCGACTCGCTGACGGGCGAGTTCTCGGCCAAGATTCCCCCGCTGAAATACACGGTGAAGAGCATCGTGGTGGATTCGAACAGAGACAAGATACAGTTCACCGAGCTGCCAGAGCTGGACCTCAGCGTGGCCAAGGAGATGGGCAAGGACTCGTTGCGCGTTCCTGTTGATGGCGGCAACGACAGTATATGGGTGCGGTACGGCTACCACACGAAGATGGTGCGCACCTACTACGCACAGCCCCAGATGGACGTGGTGGAGAAGGACCACCCCAAGGGCGTCTATGGCCTGAAAGAGATTACCTATCCGGCACAGGAGCAAGGCGGCACGGACATCGTCATCAGCAACCTGTATAAGGAAAAGAGCGACACGCTCTACTTAGTGGGTTATCCTATCTACAAGATGGGACAGACGGTGAAATACCACCTGCGGGGCTACGAAGCCTACGAGAACCGCGACGCAGCGACCGTGGTCTGCGACACCATCGCCCTGAACCACCAGAACATCACCATCACCAACGAGATGAGCAGCGAGCAGCGAGTGGTCTATAAGGTGATGGACGAGAGCACGGGCTACAAGGAGGGACAGGTGTACGACGTGCAGCAGCAGCAGATACCCTTAGACGACAACGGCGAGGCAGAACTGACGTGGATGGCGGGCCCGCCCAACATCACGGCCCCCTACACCCGCAAGTTCAACGTCCTCATGGAGCATAAGGACCGCACCTACAACGTGGCCAACATCGATGCCGTCGTGCTGGGCCAGCTGACCAACGGCAACAACTTCGTGACGCAAGGCCCCGATGTGGTCGATTTCGTGCTGCGCGACCCGCAGGGCGCCAATTCGACCACCAAGTTGACGACGGGTACTTCCGTCACCAAAACATTCTACGACACACGCAAAGCATACGGTGAATATAAATTTATCGCTGGCTTTGGTTTTGGCGCATCAGTCAAGGAAGGCTCTGGCGTTGGTCTTATGCTCATTTCGTCATTTAAGGCCAACAAAGAAATAGATGCTGGTTTCCATTCTACTTGGGAGAAGACGTGGAATAGGGACAGCACACATGTGGTGACCACGACAAAGAACGTCGCCACCAGCGACAGCAAGCCCTACGTGGGTGCGCCGGGCGACGTCTATATCGGCAAATCCACGAATTTCCTCATCGGCGGTTGCCGCCACCTGTTCATCGGCCGCAACATAGAAACGAAGAAATATGAGGTGAAGTTAGAGAATGCCATTTCCATCGGCGACACCATCTCCACGGCGTTCAAGTTCACCCAGTATGAGCTGGAGACGGTCATGATACCCAAGTGGAAGGACATGCGCCGCAGCTTCCTCACGGAGGTAGCCACAGCGGAAGAGGCCCGAAACTATGTCAACCATGGCAGCAGCTCGGTCTATCTGACATGGCTGGGCCTGGACCTCGACGACTATAGCGAGGGCATCAACTACGTGTGGGCCAGACCTGAGAGCTGGAAGACATCAGGAGTACTCAATGGAATGGCCGTCGACAGTGTGGCCTGGTGCAACAACCAAATCATATCCTGGCAGAACGCCATCGCAGATAACGAGGCGGATAAGTTGCGACTGATGAATGAGGGCAAGAAAACGAACATCTCCATAGACGGCGGCTCTTCCTACAACTACTCGAAGAGGACGAGCGACACGAAGCACGACGAAACAAAAGTTGATTGGAAGTTAGGTGCCGTGTTAAATTTAACTATAGGCGTCCAAAGCGAGCATATTGCTGCACATAATGTCCTTATCAGTGCGGAGAGCGAGGACGGCGGCGGCCAAACCACGGGCGATGGCACCATTACAGAGAACTTCACCGAGTGGGAGTATAACATCGAGGACGGCAACCGCGACACCGACCTGTCGCTGACCATCTACGAGTCGGACAACTCGAAGTACAGCGACTTCTTCAGCGTCTTCGGCGGACAGACCTACAACCCCTACCAGCCGCAGGAGGTGACGCACTACTATAAGCCGGGCACGCCCCTTGGCAACAGCACGGAGCAGATGGAGCAGCCCGACATGCGCATCGGTCTGCCGGGCGAGAACACGGCGAAGAGCGTCACCGTGAACGACATCCCCGCCGGCGGCGAAGCCAACGTGGTGCTGCAATGCACCAACCTGGGCAACGCCCATCAGGGCATCATGTTCAGCTACGGCCTCGAAGTGCTGGACGAGACGAACACCAACGGCCTGCAGATACTCATGGACGGTGTGCCCATCAACGGGCGCTCGCTCTACCTGGAGCACGGCGAGTCGGTGACGAAGGTGCTCACCATCCGCCAGAGTGACCAGAGCATCCTCGACTACGAGGGCATCAAGCTGTGGTTTGAATCGCAGTACCAGCCCGGCCTGATTCACAGCGAGGTGACGCTCAATGCCCACTTCGTGCCGTCGTCATCGCCCGTCATGCTGGCCATCGACGAGCCGGTGGTGAACAGCGGCACGCCAGGTGCCAAGCTGCAGATGACGCTGAAGGGCTTCAACCGCCAGTTCCTCCACCTGAAGGAGATAGGCGTGCAGTACCGCTTCCAGGGCAACACGCAGTGGACCAACCTGCGGAAGTGGTTCGTCAACGCTGCCGACACCGTAGGCACCGGCATGAAGATGGTGCCCGAGTCGGGCGACATCCATTACGAGTTCGACATGATGAGCAACCTGACCTATCCCGAGGGCAACTACGAGTTGCGCGCTTACACCACCACGCCCTACGGCACGGACATGGTGCACGTATATAGCGACATCGTCGCCGTCACCAAGGACCGTACGCGGCCCATCAACCTCTACACGCCGGCGCCCGCCAACGGCATACTGACCTATGGCGACCAGCTGGCCATCGAGTTCAACGAGGACATCGTGCCGGGCTACGTGGGCGACGAAAACGTCATCGTCACGGCGAAGCTGAACAGCAGCGAGGTACACCACGACGTGGCCTACCAGCTGGTGCCCTTCAAGGAGATGATGCCGCGCACGGTGAACCCCGTGTTCCTGACCAGCAGCTTCGCCATGGACTTCTGGCTGAACTGGCACGAGGCAGGCACCATCCTGCACTTAGGCGAGAAGACCGACAACTTCGCCCTGAGCATCGGAGAAGACGGATACGTCACGGTGACGATGTCGCAGAACACCTACAGGAGCGAGGCCCCGGTGCCGAAGGACAAGTGGACGTTCTTCGCCCTGAACTACGACACCGACAAGAAGAAGTTCAACATGCTGGCCCTGCAGGACGAGAAGAACATCTACCTGTTCAGCGACAAAGAGGTGTCGATGGAGAACGTGCAGGCCGTACACTACATGACGGACAACCGCCTGTACCTCGGCCCCGTGGAGGCCGACATCCACTCGCTGGGACTCTACAACTACTGCCGCGACCTGTCGAAAGCCAACGAGGAGAAGTACAATGCCAAGGACGGCTACGTCTATGGACTGGCCAACTTCTGGCCCATGGACGAGGGACACGGCACCGTGGCCGGCGACCTGCGCCACACGCACGACTTCGTGGTGAAGGATATGTGGAAGCTGGAGAACAAGAACTACGGGCTGATGATCAACAAGCCGGAGGGCATCATGGCCGACATCTCGCGCATCGGCACCGGCGATGGCGAGAGCTACGCCATAGAGATGTGGTTCAACAAGAGCGGCAACCCGAAGGGCGAGACGGTGTTTGAAACCGCCACGCCCGACCCGTACAGCCCGATGACGAACCAGAACAAGGTGACGAACCTGCACCTGCGCTTCGACAGCCTGCAGAACCTGGTGCTGGACTACGGCGGGAAGTCGCAGGTGGTGGCCAGCCATGAGGCCTTCCCCGACCTGCGCCGCTACCACCACTACGCGCTGAACGTGGTGCGCGGACAGGCCGCCTCGTTCTACCTCGACGGACAGCGCACGGCGGTCATCCCCGAGGCCGACGTGCCGCCCATGCAGGGCTCAAGGCTCGTCGTGGGCAGGAACAACGAGATGATGGCCCTCGTCGATGAGATACGCATCTGGCACGCCGCGCTCAGCGAGAGCCGCCTGCTCGGCAACATGTACAACACGATAGACACCGCCGACGTCTATTCGCGCGGACTCGTGGCCTACTATCCCTTCGAGAAAGCGGGCAAGGAGAACGGCGTCACGACGAAGGTGATTGCGCTGGAGAACATGGCTCCGAAGGCCGCTGCCATGGTGCTGCCCGCCGACACGGCGAGCCTGATCGCCCTCACGCCGCCGCTGAAGAACGCGCCCGACGAGACGGTGCTCACCGCCACGCCCGTGGCTTCGGACCGCAAGGTGGTCATCAACCTGTCGATGGTCGGACTCACGGCGCGGCAGTTAGAGGGCACCACGCTCAACATCACCGTCGATAAGGTGCGCGACCTGCACGGCAATTCGTCCGAGCCTATCAAGTGGACGGCCTACGTGCAGCAGAACACGCTGAAGTGGACCCGCGACTCGGTGAACGTCAACAAGAAGTACGGCGACGACTATACCTTCGACATCGATATCGAGAACAAGAGCGGCAACACGGAGTACTACACCTTATATAATATGCCGCAGTGGCTCTCGCTCGTCGATAGCGAGCGCAGCGACGACGTGAGCCCGCTCAGGACGAAGACGCTGCGCTTCAGGGTGAACCCGCTGACGCCCGTAGGCAACTACGACGTGACCATCGGTCTGCAGGGCAACAACGGCATCCTCGAGCCGCTGCGCATCGTGATGAAGGTGCGCGGCGAACGGCCGCAGTGGGCTGTTGACCCGACAAAGTACGAGCACCACATGAACATCATCGGCCAGGTCTATATGGGCGGCATCCTCATGGAGAACGCCGAGAGTATGGTGGCCGCCTTCATCGGCGACGAATGCCGCGGCGTGGCCTCGCCCGAGAAGGTGCGCGGCGCGGCCTACGTGACGATGACCGTCTATGGCAACGACACCAAGGCGAAGGACAGGGGCAAGGCCCTGACCTTCCGCATCTGGGACGCCTCGCAGGGTGTGGCCTACACCGACGCACAGATCGCGGTCGATGGTTCCCCCATCGACATCGTCTTCGGCCAGGACAAGCTGATAGGCAACTTCGACCATCCCGCCATCTGGACGAAGAGCGACAACGTGGAGCAGCTCATACCCGTACACCTGAACTGGAACTGGATAGCCTTCGGCGTGGTGCCGAAATCGCCCTACCCTGACCATATCTTCGCCGACTATGCCGACTGGCAGCTGCTCATCAAGGACCGCACGCTGTTCAGCGACTACAACGGTGCCGAGTGGAACGGCACGCTGCAGCCCGTGGCCAACGCCATGTACAAGCTGCGCATTGACCGCCTGCCCACCACGAAGAAGGAGGCCCCGAACAGCCTGCTCGCCGTCTCGGGCCGCCAGCTGAAGGAGGACGCAGAACGCGCCGTCACGCTCTCGAAGGGCTGGAACTGGATAGCCTACACGCCGCTGACGACGATGACCGTCGATGAGGCGCTGGCAGCCGCCAACCCGCAGAAGGGCGACATCGTGAAGTCGCAGACGGGCATGTCCATCTACGGCCCCTACGGCTGGGAGGGCAGCCTGCAAGCCCTGGAGGGCGGTCATGGCTACATGTACTACAGCACCGACGCCACGGCGAAGTCGTTCGTATATCCCGATGCCCCGTCGGCATCGGCACGCAAGGCTGCTCCCCGTCGCGCTCCCGAAGCGCTGCAGATCTTTACTCCTGTCGATAAATACCTCTATCCCAATAATATGACGATGGCCATCCAGCTGAAGGAGGGCGCCGCCGTGGTTGACACCGCCGAGGTGGCCGCCTTCGTGGGTGATGAGTGCCGAGGTGCTACACGCGCCAACAGCAACGGCCTCTACTACCTCGTCATCGCAGGAGAGGGAGCCGGACAACCCATCATACTGCGCACATGCATCGACGGAGAGGTCATCGACATCGATGACACGCAGCAGTTCGTCAGCGACGCCAACATCGGCACGTCGTGGGAACCCTATGTCATAGACCTCCTCTATCCCTCTGTCGGTGTCGGAGGACTGGCCATTGACAATGATGAAGACAGTGATGACTGGTGGACGCTGCAAGGCATTAAGCTGACACAAAAGCCTACGCAGCCCGGCGTCTATATCCATCGTGGAAAAAAGATAACAGTCAGACGCAACGACTCCACGACCGCCTTTTCTCTCAAAAAAGACAAATAGGAACCGAAAAAATAAGAAGAATAGACAGTCACGTAAACTTTTTTTCGTACCTTTGCGGCCAAATTGTAAATTGTAAATCGTCAAATTGTAAATTCATAGATGCTTCGCACAGCCAACGAAATCCGCGAGAGCTTCAAGCAGTTCTTCGCACAGAAGGGACACACCATCGTGCCCTCAGCCCCCATGGTCGTCAAGGACGACCCCACACTTATGTTCACCAACGCTGGTATGAACCAGTGGAAGGACATCATCCTCGGCACCAAAGACCCCGAACCGCGCCGCCGCGCCGACTCGCAGAAATGTCTGCGCGTGAGCGGTAAGCACAACGACCTGGAAGAGGTGGGACACGACACGTACCACCACACGATGTTCGAGATGCTCGGCAACTGGTCGTTCGGCGACTACTTCAAAGAGGGCGCCATCGACATGGCATGGGAGTACCTGGTAGATGTCATCGGCCTCGACCCCAAAGACCTCTACGTCACCGTCTTCGAGGGCTCACCCGAGGAGAACATCCCCCGCGACGACGAAGCCGCCGGCTTCTGGGCGAAGCATGTGCCCGCCGACCACATCATCAACGGCAACAAGCACGATAACTTCTGGGAGATGGGCGACACGGGCCCCTGCGGTCCCTGCTCCGAGATTCATCTCGACAGCCGCACACCCGAGGAGAAAGCCAAGGTGCCCGGCCGCGAACTCGTCAACAAGGACGACCCGCAGGTCATCGAGATATGGAACATCGTGTTCATGCAGTTCGAGCGCAAGGCCGACGGCAAGCTCGTGCCCCTGGGCATGAATGTCATCGACACCGGCATGGGCTTCGAGCGTCTGGTGCGCGCCCTGCAGGGTAAGCACTCCAACTACGACACCGATGTCTTCCAGCCCACCATCAAGGCCATCGAACAGCTCTCCGGCAAGCAGTACGGCAAGAGCGAGGACGTGGATGTCGCCATGCGCGTCATTGCCGACCACATCCGTGCCGTGGCCTTCTCCATCGCCGACGGTCAGCTGCCCTCCAACGCCAAGGCGGGCTATGTCATCCGTCGCATCCTGCGCCGTGCTGTGCGCTACGCCTACACCTTCCTGGGTCAGAAGCGCCCGTTCATGCACCTGCTGCTGCCCACGCTCACTGAGCAGATGGGCGAGGCCTACCCCGAGCTGGTGGCACAGCGCGAGCTCATCGACAAGGTGATGAAGGAAGAGGAAGAGAGCTTCCTGCGCACGCTGGAGACGGGCATCAAGCTCCTCGACAAGGTGATGGCCGACACGAAGGCCGCCGGCAAGAGCGAGATCAGCGGCACCGAAGCCTTCACGCTCTTCGACACCTACGGTTTCCCCCTCGACCTCACCGAGCTCATCTGCCGCGAGAACAACCTCACCGTGGATGAAGCCGGCTTCAACACCGAGATGCAGAAGCAGAAGGAGCGCGCCCGCAATGCCGCCGCCGTAGAGACCGATGACTGGCAGGATGTGCTCGGCGGTTCTCCCGCCGAGAGTGAGTTCGTGGGCTGGGACTACACCGAATACGAATGCCGCATCCTGCGCTACCGCCGCGTCGTGCAGAAGAAGCAGACCTACTACCAGATTGTGCTGGACAAGACACCTTTCTATGCCGAGATGGGCGGACAGGTAGGCGACCAGGGCGTCATCGTCAGCGAGTTTGAGACCATAGACATCATCGACACGAAGAGCGAGAACGGCCTCACCGTGCACATCGCCAAGAAGCTGCCCGAACACCCCGAAGCCAACTTCATGGCTTGCGTGGATACTGACAAGCGTCACGCCAGCGAGGCCAACCACAGCGCCACGCACCTGCTGGATCAGGCCCTGCGCGAGGTGCTGGGCACACATGTAGAGCAGAAAGGCTCGCTCGTGTCGCCCGAAGGCCTGCGCTTTGACTTCAGCCACTTCCAGAAGGTGACAGCCGAGGAGCTGCGCCAGGTGGAGCGTATCGTCAATGCCCGCATCCGCGAGAACATCGCCCTGCAAGACCACCGCAATGTTCCCATCGAGAAGGCCAAGGAGCTCGGCGCCATCGCCCTCTTCGGCGAGAAATACGGCGACCACGTGCGCGTGGTGCAGTTCGGGCAGAGCGTGGAGTTCTGCGGCGGCTGCCACGTGAAGGCTACGGGTCAGATCGGGATGTTCAAGATTGTGGGTGAGAGCAGCGTCGCTGCCGGTATCCGCCGCATCGAGGCCATCACCGGTCAGAAGGTGGAGGAAGCACTCTACCAGCTGCAGGACAGCATGGAACAGCTGCGCCAGCTCTTCAATGGCATCCCCGACGTGCACGGAGCCATCGAGCGTCTCATCAGCGAGAACGCCGGCATGAAGAAGCAGGCCGAGGAGTTCATCCACGAGAAAGCACAGGCCTACAAGGCCGAGCTGCTGCGCACCGCCAAGGAGAAAGATGGCGTGAGTGTCATCAGCGGCAAGACCATCCTGCCCGCCGAGGCCGTGAAGGACATCGCCTTCCAGTTGCGCGCCGAGGTGGAGAATGCCCTCGTGGTCATCGGCTCTGTCAGCGAGGGCAAGCCCCTGCTGACCTGCGCCGCCAGCGACCAGCTCGTCAAGGAGAACGGCGTCAACGTGGGCAAGGCCATCCGCGAGGCTGCCAAGCTGATGCAAGGCGGCGGCGGCGGACAACCCCACTTCGCTACGGCCGGCGGCAAGAACCCCGACGGCCTCAGCGCCGCCATCGACAAGTTCATCGAGATGGCCTTGGCATAAACAGTCCTCTAGTGCAAGGCGCCGCAAGGCGCCGAGCACTATGCTAAACGTTCAACGGCAAACAATAACAAGCAATCTCTATGGCTCTCAATCTGAACAAGGACTTAAAACAGTTCTACTCCATCGCTGAAGTGGGCGAGATTTTCAATGTGCCCGCTTCGCTGCTGCGCTACTGGGAGAAGGAGTTTCCCACGATACGTCCCAAGAAGAGCGGCAACAACGTGAGAATGTACACGAAGGACGACATTGAGGAGATTCGCCTGATTTACGACCTCGTGAAAGTTCGTAACATGAAGCTGGCGGCTGCGCGCGAGCTGATTCAGCGCAACCGCAACGGAGCCAAGAACAGCAACGACCTGATGACCCGTCTCACGAATGTTCGTGAGCAGCTGATAGCCATCAAGAAGGAGCTGGATACACTGGTTTAGGAAGGGGGTCACGAAATTCTCGTGACCTCTTCCACACCATCAATACTCTTTAAATTCCGAATAATTGTCTGCACGTCCTCGGTGTCATAAACGCTGAGTTCGATGTCGCCATGGAACAAGCCGTCCTTCGTGTCGATCGTGAGACGGTGGACATTGACATTGAACTGCTGGGTGATGACATCGGTGAGGCTGCGCAGGATGCCTACGCGGTCAGTGCCTTCGAGGTGAATGGTGGCCGCGAAATGCAGCAGGCGGTGGGTGTCCCATTCTGCCGCCAGGATGTGGTTGCCGTCGCTGGTCTTGAGCTTGTCGGCAATGGGGCATTTGCGCTTATGGATGATGACGCGGTTCTGGTCGTCGAGGTAGCCGAGCACCTGGTCGCCGGGGATGGGCTGGCAATGGGGGCACATGGTGAAGCGTGAGAGGTTGTCATCATTGAGGATGACCGGCTTCTTGCGGTCGATAGTTATAGGTTCCGGGGCCTTGGGTGTACCCTTCTTGTCCTGCTGTCTCCAGAACGGAATCAGGCGTTTCCAGCCCTTGCCGGATTTACGTCCGCGCGCCATCTTGCGCAAGGCATCGGCTTCGGCATCCGAGAGGGACATGTTACCGGCTCCCAGCTGCTCGAACAACTGTTCGCGGCTGCTGCGCTGACACACAGTGCAGAGTCTCTCCACCAGCTGACTGGTCATCTCTATCTCATGCTTCTCGCACCACTCTTCAACGATTTCCTCGCCGCGTTTCTGCTGCTCGCGACTGATGCGGCGCAGCACGGCCTCCACCTTATTACGCGCCTTGGCCGTAGTGGCATATTCCAACCATGAGGGCTCTACGCGTGCAGAAGCACTCGTGAGGATTTCCACCTGGTCGCCGCTGTTGAGCTTATAGCTGATGGGCACCAGCTGGTGGTTGACCTTGGCTCCGATACAATGGGTGCCGAGAACGGTGTGTATGGAGAAGGCAAAGTCCAGGACCGTGCAGTCCGCAGGCATCGTCTTGAACTCACCCTTGGGCGTGATGACCAGGATTTCCGAAGCATAGAGGTTGAGCTTGATGGTGGAAAGGAGGTCCATGGCCGATGGCTGCGGGTCGTCGAGGAGCTCCTTGATGGTGCCCACCCACTTCTCCAGCTGGGAATCCTTGGAGGAGAGTTCGTCCTCCAGTTCAACGTCGGCATCGCCTTCCTTGTACCTCCAGTGTGCGGCAAAACCATTCTCCGCCTTGTCGTCCATCTGGCGCGAGCGAATCTGCACCTCAATCCAGCGCCCGCCCTCGCTCATCAGCGTGGTGTGCAGAGCCTGGTAGCCGTTGGACTTGGGGTTGGAGAGCCAGTCGCGGAAGCGGTCGGGGTGGGCTTTGTAGATGCTCGAGCAGATGCGATAGATGCGGAAGCAGTCGTCCTGCTCCTTTTCCGGATCGCCTGGCACAAGCGGGTCGAAGATAATCCTCACCGCCAGCAGGTCGTAGATTTCATCGAAGGGCACGTGCTTGTGCTGCATCTTCATCCACACGCTGTAGGGACGTTTGATGCGCGCCTTGACGTCATAGTGGTAGCCCTTCTCGTCAAGCTTCTGGCGAATCGGGACGATGAACTGCTCGTAGGCAGCTTCCAGCTCGGGGCGTATGGCCTCAATCTGTTTGCAGATCTGTTCGTGGACCTCGGGCTGTTCGTACTCGAAGCTGAGGTCTTCCAGTTCCTCCTTGATTTTGTTGAGGCCGAGGCGGTAGGCCAGCGGCGCGTAGATATACAGCGTCTCGCCCGCTATCTTGTACTGTTTATGCTTGGGCTGCGAACCGAGTGTTCGCATATTGTGGAGTCGGTCGCTAATCTTAATCAGGATGACGCGGATGTCGTCGCTCATGGTCAGCAGCAGCTTGCGGAACGACTCAGCCTGTGCCGATGCCTTCTCGCCAAAGATGCCGCCCGAGATTTTCGTGAGGCCATCTACGATCTGTGCAATCTTGGGACCGAAGAGGTTCTCCAGGTCGGCAACGGTGAACTCGGTATCCTCGACCACGTCGTGCAACAGCGCCGCGCAGATGCTGGTGCTGCCCAGGCCTATCTCGCCGCAGGCAATCTGCGCCACGGCCAGCGGGTGCATAATATAAGGTTCCCCCGAGAGGCGCCGTACGCCCTCGTGTGCCTTGCGTGCGAAGTTAAAAGCCTTGTTCACCAGATCCACCTTCTTGCGGTGGGGTGATGCCAGATAGGTGTCTAACAGACGCTGATAGGCCGCCTGCACGAGCTCATCGTCGGCTCGCTGGGTGGCTTCCTTCGCATTCACATCTTGCTGATTGAGTTCATTCTTAGACATAGGCTTTACATTCAAAAGGTCATCTGTAGCGAGAAGCCTGCCGCTGCATCACCCGGGAGTGAGAGCATACGGCGGGAACCGCAGTCGGGGCGCGAGGAGATGATGGTTGGCACAATGCGCATGGACAAGTCCTCGCTGATATCAAAGGTTGAGAGCTCCGCATCCACGTAGGCGTCAATGGCTGCAATGGCATAGACAGCCGCGAAGGCGAAGATGCTCATGTCACGGTATTTACGGTAGTAGTTCTTCTTGTTCTTGAAGATGGTCTTGAACTGTTCCTCGCGGCCGGTGATGTCATAGCCCATGGGCAGCATCTTCTCGTAGCTCTTGCTGTTGGGGTCGTTGTCCATGATGTCGAGGTAGGCCTGCGAGTAGTCGCTGAGCATCTGGTTGTTCCACGAGAGGGCGTAGGCACAGCCGAGGAAGCCTCCATAGATGATGGGCAGCTTCCAGTACTTGTGGTTGTAGATCTGCCCCGCGCCGGGCAGAACCAGCGAGAGCCACAGCGCCCGGATGGGGTCGGGCTTAAAGGGCTCGCGCACAGCGGCGTCAACCTGCTTGAGGAGGCTGTCGGAGAGCTGCGTCAGCCCCAGCGTGTCGGTGTGCAGCGTGTCTATCGGCACGGCGAGGCTGCGATCCAGGAGGCTGCTGTCGGGGCGCAACAGCACGCTGTCCGGCGTGATGGGGAACTCGGGGTCGTCATCCACAACCTGTGCCGAAAGCCCCGTCGCAGCGGTCAGCGCCACCAGCAGCGCCAACGTCCATCGTCTGTATCGTTCCCCTACCCGCTTCAATGTTTTAAGCTCTCAATTTTTCAATGTTTCAATCTATCCAGGATGCTGACGATGCGTTCCATCTCCTCCTCGTTGGAGAAGGGAATCGTGATCTTGCCCTTGCCGCGATCGCTGCAGGTGAACTGCACGCGCGTCTTGAAACACTCTGAGAGGCTGTCGCGCAGCAGGCTGTATTCGCGACTGAGCTGTGCCTTGCGGGGGCGCAGCGTCTGTCCTTTCAGGTTCACGGTCTCGCCCTCGGTGAGCCGTTTCACCAGCTCCTCCACCTTTCTCACGCTGAGGTGCTCGTTCTGAATCTGCGAGAAGACCTTCAGCTGCAGGGCGGGACTGTCCAGCGAGAGCAGGGCGCGGGCGTGTCCCATGTCCAGCTCGCGGTTCTGCAGCGCCATCTGTATGCTGGCGGGCAGTTTCAGCAGACGCAGGTAGTTGGTAACCGTAGCACGCTTCTTGCCCACGCGTTCGCTGAGGCGGTCCTGTGTCAGCCCGTACTGCTCCAGCAGATGCTGGTAGGCCAGGGCGATTTCCACCGCATTCAGGTCCTGACGCTGGATGTTCTCGATGAGCGCCATCTCCATCACGTTCTCGTCGTCGGCCGTGCGGATGTAGGCGGGAATCGATGTCAGCCCAGCCTTCTGCGAAGCACGCCAGCGGCGTTCGCCGGCGATGATCTCGTAGGTGCCGTCGTCCATCTTGCGCAACGTGATGGGTTGGATGATGCCAATCTCACGGATGCTGTCGGCCAGCTCCTGCAGCGCCGTCTCGTCGAACTCATGGCGGGGCTGGTTGGGGTTGGGATGAATCAGGTCGAGCGCAATCTCATTGATGCTCGACGAGCCTTCGGTCTGTACTTCGTCTGTCTGTATCAGCGCATCCAGGCCGCGGCCCAGTGCCGGAAACTTCTTATGTGGTGCCATATCTTTTTTATTTATAAGTGAAAAATGAAGGAGTGAAAAGTGAAAAATAAATATTTCATAAGCCACTTGTTAATCACTTCCTGTTGAGCAAAAGGAAACTCTTATTTTTCACTCTTTCATTTTTCACTTTTCACTCTTTCATTTTTCATTCTTCTCAATAATCTCCTGTGCCAGCTGCAAGTGGTTGCGTGCGCCGGCGCTGTCGGCATCGTAGAGGATGGCGGGGAGGCCGTGGCTCGGAGCTTCCGAGAGCTTCACGTTGCGGTTGATGACCGTCTTGAACACCAGTTCCTGGAAGTGGCGCTGCACCTCGTCCTTAATCTGGTTGGCCAGACGCAGGCGCGAGTCGTACATCGTCAGCAGGAAGCCCTCAATGGCCAGCCGCGGGTTCAGCTTCGTCTTGATAATCTTGATGGTGTTCAACAGCTTGGAGATACCCTCCAACGCGAAGTACTCACACTGCACAGGGATGATGACCGAGTCGGCAGCCGTCAAGGCGTTCACCGTGATGAGGCCCAGCGAAGGCGAGCAGTCGATGAGGATGTAATCGTAGATGTCCTTCAGCGGCTTCAGCAGGTTCGCCATCACCTTCTCGCGCTGCGGCAGGTTGAGCATTTCAATCTCTGCGCCTACCAAGTCAATGTGGCTGGGGATGAGGTCCAGCCCCGGCACATCGGTCTCAAAGATAGCCTCGCGGGCATCCACACCATTGATGAGGCAGTCGTAGATGCTGGTCTCCACGTCCTTGATGTCGATGCCCAGACCGCTGGATGCGTTGGCCTGCGGGTCGGCGTCGATGAGCAGCACTTTCTTCTCCAATGTCGCCAGCGATGCCGCCAGATTCATCGAGGTTGTCGTCTTGCCTACGCCTCCTTTTTGGTTCGCTAATGCGATGATTTTTCCCATATTTCTTGTTTTCTTCGTTACTGTGAATGTTAGTTCTACGAACTATTGAGCGGCAAAGGTAAGCATTTTCGCTCGGAAAACGTGGTTCTTTGGCCGTTTTTATGGTTGCAGCCCGCGATTTCTTATTAAAAAGCGAAAAAAACAGCACACGAGCCACCGCCCGTATGCTGTTTTTTGGGGTACTTGAGTGCGCCTAACGTTCTACTTGAGCCACTCCAATCCGAAACGGCAATCACTGTTCCGCTGATATTCGGCAACAGTTTCGTACTGTTGATCGGTGCTGACATACACGGTGAAGCCTACACTTGAGGGTAAGCAGTTCTTACCGAGAGCGATATCTGCGCGAGTCCCGATAAAGAGGGCTTCCAGGTGAGTGACGTTTTGGAAACAGCCGGCAGGAATCCTGAAATCATTCAGGCCGTCAATCGTGATCTCGTGGATTTCCTCGTAGTCGGCGAATTGGTTCTGACGCAGCATGACGCCACTGATTGTCAGACGCTTGACATTCTCTTGCGCCGTCATTGCTTCGCCTGCAGCCTGCTCCGTATAGCGCATGAATGCCTGTTCCCAGAAATTGGTGTGCTGCATGTCGTTGGCCGTAATCTTGGCTTTCTGCTGGGGATTAAGAGCCTCCACGATGAGCTCTATGCGTGGGCTGTTCTCCACGAATTCATAAGCCTGTATGACAGCCTGCCAATTGTGCGCCTCGTTCCGTATGACAAAGCGGATGTTCTCCAAATCCTCCTCCACTACAGCGATGTTAGAGGCCTCGTCCTCCCATTCGTCGTCCACTTCCTCGTCGTCATCACCTCCGCCGCCGTTTGTCTTGCGCATCACGACTGTGACAGGGGACGCAAAAGCGTTTCTTCCCGGGATGGTGAGCTTAAGCTCCGTAGCAGACAGAGAACTCAGGGTTACCGCCATCTCAATTTTCTGGACATCCGTCTTGCCGTTCAGATAATCCTTCACCTCATGGTAACCCATGACAAGGTCGTAGAGCTTCGCTTTCTTTGTCGTGGCATCATAAGCCCATTTGCCGAGCTTCGTGTGCTCCTGGCGGCCTCTGATGCCCTCGTCGCCATTGTAGTTGATCGACCATCCGTTGAAGCTGCCATCCTCCTTGAATTCAAACTTGTCCCACTTTGGCCAGTCCTCCTCCTTGCTGAGGTCAATAGCCTTGCCGTCATAGGACACCGTTTCCCAGGTGCCATACAGGTTTTCGATATTGATACCGACAGAGGGGAGGCCACTGCCGTCATCATCGTCATCGTCGTTTCCGGCACCGTTTTCCGTGCCCTTTGGCTGATTACCTTCGTCGTCACCACCGCAAGCTGTAAAGGTAATTAGGCTAAGGCCTAACAAAAACATTCCGCACAGGGAAATGTACTTAAAAGTCTTTTTCATTATTGTCTTTCTTTATGTTTCGCGGTGCAAAGATATGTATATCAGGCTAATCCTCGTTTCTTTAGCAGTTCATTCTGCATTTTATTTCTGATTTTCAGTACACAGCGCCGAGTTAGGTTGCAAAATTGCAAATTGCGTGCATTTTTTTCGACGGGGAAAGAAAAGTGTTAAATTATGTATGTAATTATATATAACTTATTGGGGGAGGACGATGGCTATTCGAGAAAAAATGCGTAACTTTGCGCACGAAAAGATAAAATAAAGCACATGAGAAAGTTTCATCTGATAATCATCACCCTGATTGATGGAAGAAAGCAAGAATCTGGACGAACAGTTTATGCGGCAGGCGTTGCTGGAGGCTCAGTATGCCGCGGCTGAAGACGAGATTCCCATCGGGGCTGTCGTCGTCTGCCAAGGGCGTGTCATCGCCCGTGCCCACAACCTCACCGAGCGCCTGACGGATGTCACGGCCCACGCCGAGATGCAAGCCATCACGGCCGCTGCCACGGCGCTGGGCGGGAAGTATCTGACGGACTGCACGCTCTATGTGACCGTGGAGCCCTGTGTGATGTGCGCCGGAGCCATCGCATGGGCACAGCTGGGGCGCCTGGTCTATGGAGCTGCCGACGAGAAGCGGGGCTTCTGCCGCTTTGCGCCGAACGCGCTGCATCCCAAGACACAAGTGGAGCGCGGCGTCCTCGAAGCCGAGTGTGCCGCGCTCATGCAAGATTTCTTCCGTAAGAAGAGATAGGGGACGTTAACGTCCTACACGTACGCCGCCAAAGCCACCGCCACCGAAGCCGCCACCGCCGAAGCCGCCAGGACGTTCACCACGTCCGCCGCGACCACCGCGGCCACCTTCGGGCGGGACACCTTCATTCATCTCTGCGCGGGCCTGACGGCTGCCGGTGAGGTTGAAGTTGTAGGTGACGCGGATCATGCCGTAGCTATAGACGGAGTTCGTCCAGGTGTCGCTGCGCTGCATGGCGTTGATGACACGACTGATGTTGGAGCGCTGTCCTAAGATATCGTACCACTCCAACGAGACGATGAGGTTCTTCTTGCGCAGGAACTGCTGCTGCAGGCGGGCGTTCCAGATGAGCTCGTTGGTGTTCATCGTGGCATCGTTGTAACCACGGCGCGACTGCATGCTGATGTCGGATGAGAAGGTCATGTTCCACGCCAGATTCACCTGAACATTGCCGCCGTAGTTGTAGAACCATGTGTCGAGGTTGGCACTCGACTGGATGTCGTTGCGGGCGTGCTGGTAGTTGAAGCCGCCGAGGACACCGAGGTCAATGCCGTAGCCCGTATCCCCCCAGTCGTAGCGGAAGTTCAAGCGCAGGTTGTCTCCGACATTGAAGCTCTTGGTAGTGCTCTTGACGGAGTTGAAACCGCCCGTCTCCTGCATAAAGCCTACGCTGTTGTTGTAGCCGAAGTTGACGTTGTTGGAGACGTTCCAGTACTTCTTGGGGCCAAGGGCGGTGTTGAAGCCTCCCCAGAACCAGGCGTTCCAGTTGCCATTGATGTTCTCGGGGCGTGTCGTGCGAACACCCGTCACGGTGTCATAGGTCGTGAACTGGCTGATGCTGTTCAGGGTCTGCGAGATGCCGCCGTTGATGTTCCAACCCATCTGCTTCTCGGGGATGTAGTCGTTGTAGCGGGTGTTGAAGTTGTTGGTCCACGAGGGATTCAGACCGGGGTTACCCAAACTGATGTTGAGGGGGTCGCTGGTGTCCGCCACGTCCAGGAGCTGCGTCATCGAGGGCTGCGACATGCGGCCGTTGTAGCGGATGCGCCACTGGCTGGTGTTGGAGATCTTCCAGCGGAAGTCCACACGCGGCGCCCAGTTGAAGACGTTGCGTGTGACGGTGGTGTCGAGCACGGCGGGACGGCTGTACTGCATGTGTGTGGTCTGAGGTTGGAAGCTGACGCCGGCGTTCACGCGGAAGTCACCGAACTGATAGCGGAACATGACGCTGGCATCGTGGTTGTACTCGTTGTAGGTGGCGTACTGCGAGTTGCGGGCATCGCGCACCTTGCCCAGCACGCTGTCTGCCGGCATATAGCCCAGCACCAGCGCCTCGATGATCTCCACATCGCTCATCGGCGTGCCGTCCTCCTTCACCCACATGTAGGCAAACTGCGGGTCGGTGAGGAGCTTGTCGATGCCATAGAGCGAGCGGTCGCTGTCCGAGAAGCGACGCTGGAACTGGTAGGAGAACTGCAGGTTGGCACCCTTGAAGATGGGTTCGGCATAAGAACCGCGCACACGCCAGTTCCAGTTCTTTGACGGGTTGTCGTTGTACTGATTGGTGAAGGTGTAGGGGCGTGTGGGGGTCTTGTAGAAGCTGACGAGCGAGCGGTTGAAGCTCTCGCTCTTGCTCTGGCTGATGCTACCGCCCATGTCCAGCGTGATGTTGCGTCCGGGCTTCTTCAGTCGGCGGTTGATCTGCAGCCACCCGTTCACGTTGTAGCTGCTGTTGGTGCCCTTGTTGGTGCGGCTGTCGGAGTTGATCAGGATGTCCTGGTACAGCAGCGAGCCGTCCTCGGCACGTGTGCGGAACTCCTCCAGCGGGTCACTCATGCCGGCAGCATAGGGGTCTCCGCTGAAGGTGACGCTGTTGTTGTAGCCGTTGTTGTCGTTGTCGTTGTAGGAGAAGTTGGGGCGGAACTGGATGTTGGTCATCGAGTCGGGCTTCCATTCCACACGAAAGTCGCCGTTGACGCCGCCGCGGTGGCTGTAGCTCTGATTGATGCGGTTCACAAACTGCGAGGTGGTGCTGGAGACGAAGTTCTGGGAGTTGGAGACGCTCTTGTTGTCGGTCGAGGAGTGGTTGTAGCGCACATTACCGCCCACTTCCAGAAAACCACCCTCGTCCTCGCCCTTGCCGTTCATCCACGCGAAGTCGCCGCCCACTTGCTGGGTGTCGGTGAGACCGCCGCCCCAGTTGTTGGTGTTGTTGGCATTGCCGAAGAGGGCCACTCGCCAGGTTTCCATGAAGCGTGTCACGCGGAGGTTGCCCAGATAGCGCTTCTCCGTACCATAGGCTCCTTCGATATTACCTTGCCAGCCCTCGCCCATACCCTTCTTGATGGTAAGGTCCAGCACGGTCTCCTCTTCGCCGTCGTCGATGCCGGTGACGCGGGTGTAGTCGCTCTGTCGGTCGTAGGCCTTGACCTGGCTGACCATATTGGCCTGAATGTTCTTCAGCGTCATCTGCGTGTCGTTGCCGAAGAACTCCTTCTTGTTGACCAGGATTTTCTTTACCTCCTTGCCGTTGATCTTGATGGTGCCCTCCTCGGTGATTTCAGCGCCGGGGAACTTCTTCAGCAACGCCTCGAAATTGGAACCAGGGGGAATGCGGAAGGCGTCGGCATTATATACAAAGGTATCGGCCTTCATCTCCACCTGCGCAGCCTGCGCCGTCACCAGCGCCTCGCGCATGATTTTCGAGTTGTCCTGCAGGGTGATCTGTCCCATGGCCAGCTTGCGGTTTTGCTTCGAGATTTCGATGCTGCGGAACACGGTCTTGTAGCCAACGAACGAGGCGCGCAGCAGGTAGCTGCCGACAGGGATGGAGGCTATGGAGAAGGTGCCGTCGTCGCGCGTCTGCTGACCTGTCACCTGCGTGCTGTCCAGCCGCATGATAACCACGGTGGCACCGGGCATGGGTTCGCCTTCTGAATCTACGATAGAACCTGACACGGTACCCTTCTGGGCGAAAGTCGCAAGGGCCATGAACGTCAGGAGAATAAAGGATAATAAGTGTTTCATGTACACTCTGACACAATAAGGGGCCGGAGTGTTTAACGCCAGCCCCTCAATTTAACGTTTATTCAGAATACGGATAGGCAGTAGAGATAGATGACCACAGCGGGGATGGCCATCAGGCTGCTGTCAAAACGATCCAGCATGCCGCCGTGGCCAGGCAGGATGCGCCCGCTGTCCTTGATGCCAATCTGACGCTTCAGCAGGCTCTCGATGAGGTCACCCCATGTGCCGAAGACGACCACTACAAGTGCAAAAATCGCCCATTCCATCGGGCTGAGGAGGGGCTGATAGTATGCCACCACCTGCGAAGCTGCCACGCAGAACACGCCGCCGCCGACGCTACCTTCCCAGGACTTACCCGGGGAGATGCGGGGGAAGAGTTTGTGCTTGCCTATGAGCGAACCGACGCAGTAGGCACCCGTGTCGTTGCACCACAGGAAGAGGTAGATAGCCAGCACCAGCCACGCGCCCGTAGCGCCCTCGGGGAGCTGGACAGCGGTCAGCTCAGTGCCCACGAACTCCAGCAGACACAACAGCGCAAAGGGCAGGGCTACATAGAGCTGTGCCAAGATGGTGTAAGCCCAGTTGTTGAGCGGGCTCTCGCGCTGCAGGTAGAGTTCTGTAATCATCAGATACATCATGCTCAGCAACCAAGGCACGAAGAGGACACCGGCACCAGCGATGCCTGCGGCATAGCCGAAGAAGCCCACGAAAAGGCAGCCGCCGGCCACCGTAGTGATCATGCGGTTGACATCGACATCCGCCCTACGGTTCACGATGCCCGTAAACTCCCACACGCTCAGCACGGTAATCACGGTGAACAGCGCCCCGAATGTCAGCGGGCTGTGCAGGATGCCGCCTACCATGACGGCGACAAAGACGATGCCCGTAAGCGTGCGAACAACCAGGTTCTTTCCTTTTTCAGACATATTGAATTCTTTATTTTTTCTTTTCTTTGACAACGAACTTTTGGAGCAGCGAGAGCAATCAAGCTTGCTTGAATTGCCGAGTCGTGACAAAAGTCAACAAAGTTAATTATACAAATTATACGACGGCTTCGCAATCGTCGCAACTGCGCTTGGGCAACATTTATGTTTACTTATTCAATTAAAAATGTATGAAGACTGACAGCTTCAAAAATTCGTTTAATTCGTGAAATTCGTTGTGATGATTATGATTCAGGAGCCGGTTCATTGGAGGGTTTCTCTTCTTCGCTCCCCTCGCCCTTTGGAGAGGGGTCGGGGGTGAGGTCTTTCTCCAACAGCTCCTCGGTGCGGCTGACCCATGGGCGCTTGCCGAAGATTTTCTCGACATCCTCGGCATAGACGACCTCGCGCTCCACGAGCAAGTCGGCGAGGGCGGCGTGGCCTTCGCGCTTCTCCAGAAGCAGCGCCTTGGCGCGCTCGTATTGCTCGGCAATCATCTTCTTCACCTCGTCGTCGATCTTCTGCGCCGTGGCCTCGCTGTAGGGACGTTGCCACTGGTATTCCGATTGGTTGTAGTAGCACAGGTTGGGCAGTGCATCGCTCATGCCCATGTAGGCAATCATGCCGTAAGCCTGCTTTGTCACGCGCTCCAGGTCGTTCATGGCGCCGCTGCTGATGTGGCCCGTGAAGAGCTCTTCGGCAGCGCGTCCGCCCAGCGTGGCGCACATCTCGTCGAGCATCTGTTCCTTGGTGGTAATCTGTCGCTCCTCGGGCAGATACCAGGCAGCACCTAACGCGCGCCCGCGCGGTACTATAGTTACTTTAATGAGCGGGTTCGCATACTGCAGGTTCCACGAGATGGTGGCATGACCAGCTTCGTGCAGGGCGATGGTGCGCTTCTCCTCTTCGGTCATCACCTTAGTCTTTTTCTCCAGACCGCCCACGATACGATCGACGGCGGCGATGAAGTCTTCCTTCGTGACGCTCTGCTTGCCATGGCGCGCTGCTATCAGCGCTGCCTCATTGCAGACGTTGGCGATGTCGGCACCGCTGAAGCCCGGTGTCTGGCGTGCCAGCAGGTCGATGTCGAGGCTCTTGTCCACCTTGATGGGTTTGAGGTGTACCTTGAACACGGCCTTGCGCTCGTTCAGGTCGGGCAGGTCCACGTGTATCTGACGGTCGAAGCGTCCGGCACGCAGCAGCGCCTTGTCGAGGATGTCGGCTCGGTTCGTGGCGGCCAAGATGATGACACCGCTGTTGGTGCCGAAGCCGTCCATCTCCGTCAGCAGCTGGTTCAGCGTGCTCTCGCGCTCGTCGTTGCCGCCCATCATGGCGTTGTTCGCACGGGCACGTCCCACAGCGTCGATTTCATCGATGAAAATGATGCACGGTGCCTTCTCTTTTGCCTGGCGGAACAGGTCGCGCACACGGCTGGCGCCCACGCCCACGAACATCTCCACGAAGTCGGAACCCGACATCGAGAAGAAGGGCACGTCGGCCTCGCCTGCCACGGCCTTCGCCAACAGCGTCTTACCCGTTCCCGGAGGGCCTACAAGCAACGCGCCCTTGGGAATCTTACCGCCCAGGTCCGTGAACTTCTTGGGGTTCTTCAGGAACTCCACAATCTCCTGCACCTCCTGCTTGGCCGAGGCCTGACCGGCTACGTCCTTGAACGTCACCTTGGACTCGTTCTCGCCACCTTTTTCTACTAATTGCGCGCGCGAACGACCCACATTGAAGATGCCGCCCATGCCGCCAAAGCCACCGCCGCCGCTGCCCATACGCCGCATGATGAACATCCACACGAAGATGATCAGCAGCAGCGGGAACAGGTTCCAGAACACCTGCATGAAGGTGTTGTCAGAGCGTTTGTAGCTGAGTTCACCCTTGAAGTTGCCCAACTCCTGCTGCAACGACACGAACTCGTCCAGCTTGTCGGCCGACGGGAAATCAGCCTGCACGTAGGGCATCTTACCGGCTTGGTCCACGCCCTGCTTGAACACATCACGGATGTGCTCGGGCTTCACGTACATCTTCACCGTGCCCTCGTCCTTGTTCGCCACAATCTTGTTGGCATAGCCGTTCTCCACATATTGCTTGAAGACGGTGTAGGTGACGTTCTTCGAGGCGCCATTGCTGCCCTGGAAGCCTTCGTCACCAGCGAAGAACAGGTAGCCCAGGGCGATGGCGATGATGACATACACCCATGTGAAGCTCATGCGTGGCTTCTTATTGTTCTTATCGTTGCGCTGCGCGTTCTGCGGCGCTCCGTTGGTCTTATTTTGTTCAGCCATGAACGATTGTCAAATATGAAATATAGAATACAAAATTTAAAAGATGCCTAATCCAAGTCCGGAACCTCCGTGATCTCCGCATCAGCCCACAGGTGTTCCAGATCATAGAACTCGCGCAGCTCGGGCAGGAAGATGTGTACGATGACGTCGGTGTAGTCCATAGCCACCCACTGGGAGTTGCGCAGGCCATCCACGGCAGTGGGACGTGCGCCCAGGTTCTTGCGGGCGAACTCAGCAACGCTCTCGGCGAGCGCCTGGACATGAGAAGGAGAATTGCCGGTGCAGATGACGAAGGCCTTGCAGATGGTGTCCTCGAGACCCGTGAAGTCTGCTATCACAATGTCGTGGCCCTTCTTTTCCTGAATGCCGGCTTGGATTTGTTGAATCAGTTGTTCGGTCTGTAAATTCATTCTTAATGCGTTGTTTGAGCTGCAAAGATACGACGAATTCCCCGAATAGAAGGAAAAACGAGCATAAAATTTCATTTTTTTAGGGAAAAGCTTGCACGTTTCACAAAAAGTCTCTACTTTTGCACCCGCAAATCAGAAATGAGACGCAGTTTAGTCTTGAAACACTCAACTCTAAACTTTCAACTCTAAACTAACACTGGGCTATGGTGTAATGGTAACACTGCAGATTCTGGTCCTGCCTTTCCTGGTTCGAGTCCGGGTAGCCCAACAGAAAAAAAGAGGAGGTCAACGGCCTTCTCTTTTTTTGTTTCTATGGTTCAACAGCTGAAAGACCCGGCTGCAAGTTCTCGCATACGCCAGGCGCCAATTCTCAAATTGTAAATTGTCCAATTGTCCAATCACCATGTGTCTCGACGACTCCCCTTATTTCCGCATGATAGAGCTCGATGAAACCGACTCTACCAACAACTTCCTGAAGGGCTACCGCCCACTCACGCCCGTAGATGTCACCTTAGTCACAGCCGAGCACCAGAGCGCAGGCCGCGGACAGGCCGGCAACAGCTGGGAGTCAGAGCGCAGCCAGAACCTCCTCTTCAGTCTTCTGCTCACTGCCTGCCCCGTGCCCTCCAGCCAGCTCTTCAGCATCAGCGAAGCCATCGCCCTTGCCATCCGCGAGGCTATCATTGATGAAATCACCCGTCATTCGTCATTCGACACTCGTCATTCGTCATCCGTCACCGTCAAGTGGCCCAACGACATCTACGTTGACGACCGCAAGATCGCCGGCATCCTCATTGAGAATGACCTTCAGGGCAGCAGCGTCTCACGTTCCATCATCGGCTGCGGCGTCAACGTCAACCAAGACAGCTTCCGTTTCCCCACCCTCGCCCCCGCGACGAACGACGGTGAGAAGCGCTCCCCCACCCCCATCTCGCTCTTCCAGTTGCTGGGCCACACCACCGAACGCCGTTTCGTCCTTGAGCGCATCATGGAGCATTTCATGCATCACTACGCCGACCTTCAGCGTGGCGCCTTCGACGACATCCACACCCGCTACCACGCAGCCCTCTACCGCTCCAGCGGCCTACACCCCTTCCGCGATGCCGACGGCCCCTTCCGCGCCTCCATCGAGGGCGTAGCCCCCACCGGCCACCTCCTCCTGCGCGACACCGACCAGCGCCTCCGCCGCTACGCCTTCAAGGAAGTCAGCTTCTGCTGAGGCTCTGCCACCTTGAGTCTTTCGACAAAACGCAAACGCCCCCTCATTTTTCACTTTCTTACTAATGTTAATCGGCGTACTTTTAGGAAATGCTACGCTGCACAGCCACCACAAAGTGGCTGTCTCGGCGTGAAGACGGCAGAAAGGTAGAAAAGTTTCTAAAATGCACCAAACGTTTTTGGCATTTTTGCCACAAAGGACAAAAATGGCCAAAAAGTGAGAGTGAAGAATGAAGAATGACGAGTGACGAGTGAAGAATGAAAGTTACACTTGAATCTTGAACCATGAACCATGGACCATGAACCGCACACCCATGTCCGGAAATGTGATTTTTTGCCCATATTTGCATCCGAAAATGTTCTTATTTCAGGTTGTACTGAATTACAAAAAATAAGAACCCAAGCGAAGATTTTCACGAGAATGTTTGTTATGTTAAACATTTTGTACTACTTTTGCGCTCGATAAGATACAATTATGAGTAAGAATACATTCGGAAAGACGATGCCAAGGGCATTGAGTCAGAAGCTGAAAATCATGGGTGAGCAGATTATGCTGGCACGCAAACGCAGGCATCTGTCCATGCAAGACATCGCAGACAGAGCAACGGTGACCCGGCTGACTGTCTCTAAAGTGGAACATGGCGACCCGACAGTCTCCATGGGCATCTATGCGCGTGTTCTCTTTGCGCTGAATCTGGAAAACGACATCGCCCTGCTGGCTGCCGATGATGCCCTCGGCCGGCAGCTTCAGGATGCAGAATTACTGAGAAAATGAAAAAGATTACGGTTTACGCAGATTTTGATTTCCTTCCTGAAGCCCAGAAGATAGGAACGTTAGGCTACGAACATGTTCATGGCAAAGGTCATTTTGTCTTTGAGTATTCTCGCCAGTGGCTGAAGCAATATGGCGGTATTCTGTTGAGTGGTGACCTGATGAATGTTCCTTCGTTGCAGCATCCTCGTGGCAATGATAATGTGTTTGGCTTCGTTAAGGATTCCTTCCCCGACCGTTGGGGACGTCTGTTGCTTGATCGCAGGGAGCGACTGACGGCCCAGTCGGAAGGGAGGCTTATACGTAAGCCCACCGATTACGATTACCTCACCGGCATTGAGGACTTCACTCGTATGGGTGGAATACGTTATAAAGAGGAAGACAGCGATGACTATATTAACACCAGTAACAAGTACCATGTCCCTCCTATTGAAAGTCTTCGCGCCCTATGCGATGCGTGCCATGAGATAGAGTTAGCAGAAGAACGCAACGAATTGCCAGAACAGCGTTGGCTCGACCAGTTAATTGACCCAGGGACCTCGCTTGGAGGTGCCCGACCAAAGGCTAATGTCATCGATACCGATGGCACACTATATGTGGCCAAGTTCCCGTCAAAAAAGGACTTGGAGAATACGGAACTCATTGAGCACTTCTCGCATCAGCTCGCAGCCAAGGCAGGCATCCATGTGGCAAAGACCCGCACTATCAGGATTTCAAGAGACCGCGACCTGTTGCTCTCCGAACGATTCGACAGGACAAAGGAAAGCCGTCGCATCCACTTTGCCTCTGCCATGTCGTTGCTTGGTCTTGATGACGGAGCCGGCAGCAGCACTGGCAATGGCTATCTTGACATCGTGGATTTCATCCTTCGTGGTTGCACCGATGTACGACAGAATCTCAGGGAACTCTATCGCAGAGTGGCATTCAATGTCATGTTCGGCAACACCGATGACCATTTCCGCAATCACGGTTTCCTGCTTACCCCGAAAGGCTGGACGCTCTCACCTGCATACGACATCAACCCAGGAACGAAGTCGCACCACTGCTTGCTCATCGACTCATATACAGAAGAGTCGGACATCAATGCCCTACTCGCTGCCAGCGAAAGTTATATGCTTGAAAGACAAGAAGCAGCAGAGATTATCGAGGAGGTTCGTGCCGCTATCAAAGACTGGCGCAAGACAGCCACAGAACTGCAAATCCCTCTCAAACTTCTGGAGCCATATTCCATGCGATGGGATGAACGATGACTGCCAGAAACTTTCATGACGAAGACTACATGATATAGGTATCACATAAAGGTGCACAAAAAGCAACAGCAGCTATAGTCGAATAGGATTGTAGCTGCTGTTGTTATAGTATATAGGTACTAATACCTGTAGTTTATCGGATGCTTACAAGCTCGGTACAAGCAACACGTCAAACAGACCACATTTAGGAGGCCAACTGAAACAGAGAACGCCGTGCATCCCATCAGACAGGTAGCGGAACACACGGCGCAATAGCAGTAAGAAGGAAAATCAGAGTAGTGGCAGAGTAAGGTTAATGCTCGTGTCTGCTCATCCACACTTCAATTTAGAGCAATGAATGCATCAGTCAATCCTTTCACAAGTAAAGTACGACAAGCTCATTTGGCTTTGGTTGACCTCGATGCCATACTTGTTTAGGAAAAGTTTCACAAGCATGGGACGTTCACGAGGTTGTCCGAGAGGTGGTGTTGTGGACATCGTACTCGTTTCGATGAACATGCCCTTTTCAAGGCGTTGTCTTTTGTTTACACATGCGGCGTTACCGCTGTTCTTGACTACAATTCTCCAAAGTGCCATAAAGTCCAAAATTTTAATAATAGAAAATGTTTTGTTTTAGGGTTATCTATCTGATGCGGTTCCACTTATTTTGAACCCATCCGTTTTCATACCAATGTTTCAAAGTAGAGGGACTGCTCCAATGCATCATTTCGCTAGGAACCCAATTGTAACGGAATTCTTTATCTAAGCCCAACGAAATCTCTCCCGTACAATTGCTTTCGTCATCAAGTCCGAGGTAAATCATATCGACAATTCTCCAGAAAGGTTTACAGTGGCCTGACTTGTAAAAATGAGCAAGTTCATGGCATATTAAATAGTCAACAAGTCGGCTATCACGCCCACATATTGTCCATATATTAAATTTCAGATAGGCGTTGCAGTTATAACCAGCGTGCGTATCATATTTCATTGTCCTAATTTCAATGTGACCAATGTTCAACCGTGAGGCTATCACGTCTGTTCGCTGCCGGAATATCTGAGAGGCTTGCCAATTGACCTCTTCCACCATCAACTTTCGCATTTTTTCCTGGTTTCTATAAAGTTCAAGATCCATATTGTCAGGAACGTATATATCAAGTTTGCCAAGGGTCTTTTCCACCATCAGTTTCTTGATACCCTCTTTTCTGTGAATATGTAGTTGGAACAAATCCGTTTCCACAGCAAATCTTTCGTCCACTACGCCATAGAACGAGTAGGCCCATTTATTACAATCAAATGCCATAGCTAATCCCATAAGTTTTGGTAATACTTACAGAAGAGTTCAAGGCCTTGTTTTATGGTTGCCTCTTCTTCAGCTGAATGAGAATGGACATATTTCATCAGTTCAAAAGCATCAATCATCTTTTGAATGGTATTGTCCCATTCTCGCATATCATTAAATGGTTCAGGTAAGCCGTGTTTGTTCAGGCCCTTGAACGCCAACAGTCTTGGTGTTATCAATTGTGCCAAGGTGTTGTCGGTATTCCAAACCTCTTCAATAGGATAGTCATTCTTGTGGCTCCAATTCTCAGGATTGGCATGTTTCTTTATCTTTTTCATATTCGTAGAAAGCAACGTTTACTCTCAATTCACGTCCAAGAGAATCATCTATCTTGTAGATGAAACTTGATTTTCCTTTGCCCATTTGTGCAATGTATGCAGCCAGTCTTGTCTCTTCCAGCATTAAAGGGGAATTCTTAGCGGAATAGAGCACAACGATGGCATTTTCAAGAGTGCCATGCCCAAAGGCATTATATTTGTCAATCAACTCTCTCAGATAGTCTGCTCTAACACATTCATCATTACAGTATGAATTAAGTTTGTACTCAATGAAGTGGTTGGCGTAGTACAGCTGACAAAGATCTTCGACAGGCAAATTTACGATGTCTGTGTCCGAGGGAAGGTTACGTATGATAAAGTCCGAAATCGTACCGATGCGATGCCAGTATTCAGCCTCTATGTTTTTTCCGTTGTTTTCCACCACCTTTCTGAATGACGGAATTTTAATCAAATCATCTATGGACGGCACATTGCCGCCAAGTCCCTTTATCCTTTCAGCTGATTCATTGGCTCTTAGGCATTCCGCTTCTTCTTCAGTGAGGTCATTATGGCATTCCTCCCATCGTTTGGCGGTCTCTTCCGTTTGTTCATGTGTGAATCCATAAAAGGAAGTATGCCACAGGCAGCAGGCCGCAATCTCTTCCAGACTCTCCTTGACATCAGGAGCAATCACCAGCTCCATGGCAAGTGCTCCCTCCCACACTTGACCTTCGATAGGAAACACCTCCAAGAGTGCATCCGACTCACCCTCTTCTGGTTCGCGATACCTCACATCTGCCTTTTTGTAATAGGCCTGTTCTATGTCGGGTGTCATGAGGTGTAACATATCGTAATGCATCTTATAGAGCACTAGACAATCATCGTCACCATGATACTTGGCGATGAATGGTGCTATATCTTTGAAAGTCACGCTTTCAAGTAATTCCTTGTAAGTCATATCAAACAGTTTTACGTGTTTCGATTTGTATCTCTGTCTCGAATTTACGTACATAGATGAAGTCCGTAATGGCAAACTCTAAGTGTTCAAAGGTGTTGTGGAAAGCGCTTGTCAGATGCAGACCTTTAGTTAACTCACGGTCTAGCCCCTCATTCCAGTTGTCATATTCGTCATCCAGCCCTATGAAACTTTCAAAGGACTCATTGTCTTCAGGCAGTAGAAGCGTTGACAATGAAAGGCCTTGTTCATACACCTTGTTCCAGCCAGCATCACAGATGGCATGCCACAGATCCTGCCTGTCTTCACCCTGCACGGGATGTAACTCTGGATAGTCATAGCTCAGGAAGCATTTCGCTTCAAGGCCTGTTTCTGCAGTAAATTCTGGAAGTGTCTTGATGCTATTCCACATCCTATGCGCCCTGTCATATAGTTCACGCAGGGCCGCAGTCAGTGCATCGTTAAATGCAATGATGTCTGGCAGCAACTCCTCCTGGTGTTGTAATGCTCTTCTGTTTATCATGTCCTTTCGAATGGACAGCAAACAGTCACAATCAGGATAGTCACATGGAGATTTGTCATACTTCCACATGATTTCATTCTCAATGCATTGAATGTCGTAATCTTGTATATCAATCATAACATATAGAATTTATAAGGTTTTGTATCACACCTTGGATTAATGAGTTAGCATCTTCATGGGCATAATTCATTATTTTGTCCTGCCACTTTCTTTTTAGGAATTGATTGTTCAAGAAAAACACGCCATCTGTAAAATGCTCCATCTGTTGCATTCCCCAAAAAGCTTGTCTGAACTTATGTTCGCCCTCAAATTCAAATGGCAGTGTTACCATCGCGAATGTGCTTATACCTTTATTATATGCTTCGCGAGCAATAATCGGTGTCACTCCGGTTCCCGTGCCACCACCTAAGCAAGATACAAGGAACAACACTCTTGTATCTTGCAGCATTGCGTGGATATTCTTTATCTTTTTCCAAGCCTCACGTTTGGCAGTTTCGGGGTCATTACCAGCACCCAAGCCACTGCTACCCAGCTGCAACTTCTCCTGAACCTTTGCCCGTTCCAATACATCGGCATCCATATCGCAGACAGCTAAGATGCCCTTGTCGAAACCATGTTCCTTCATGTGATTGACGATATTGCAGCCACCACAGCCCACGCCAATGACTTTTATTTTGAAAGTGTCAAGGCTTTTGCCTGACTTCTTCTTTCTACCAAAGAACCATTTCATGTCAATACTTTTGTGAGATGATTAAGATTCTAATGCTTATTTTCAGATGCATAATCAGCAATAATTTGATTGAACTCTTCTGGGAAATGTGCTTTCAAATAGGCCATCTGATATCCTATCCAAGTGTAGCAAACGCCATGAGCCTTGTTGAACGCATATATGCCTTTACGCTCCATTTCCTCCCATACGTATTTGAGTGCTTTCTTATCATGCCCATTCTTCATGCCACCCTCAATGAACTTTGGTTTCATCTCCGCAATGATATTCTTCTGCCTTTTTCCAAAAGCCTTGCGCAATGTATTACTCTCCTTGCGTGTGAAGTTTGCTACCAAACGGGGAATTAACATCAGCTGTTCTTGAAAAACAATCACCCCATTGGTGTTTTTCAGATACTTCTCCATGCAAGGGATATAGTACCTGAAAGGGTAACCTTTCTTATGTTCAATGAGCAGTCCTAGGTCATCAATTGCCCCTGGCCGATACATACAATTCAATATGACTAAATCCTCAAAGCAAGTAGGATGCATATTTCTCATGTATCTCTTCATCCCTGTGGATTCAAATTGGAATACATCTTCTGTTCGCCCATTCTGAAACAGCTCAAAAGTCTTTGGGTCATCAATGGGGATTGTATCCATATTTAGGTCTATGCCTTTGTACTTTTTTATCTCATTGACCATATCCTTCATCATGGATAATTCAGTAAGCCCTATGAAGTCAAATCTTATTAGGCCGTTTTCGTTGATGTTCCAACCATCATATTGCACACATCTTACCTGTTTCTTTGTTCCATCAACGCCCTCGGTCTCTACATATACCATCGGTGCAAGTTCGGAAACAGGAACGTCTGATACCACGAAACCACAAAAATGTATTCCACGTTGAGATTCTGAGGATGACGAACTGAATGTTGTTATATGTGCACTATATTCTACCCCATATTTCTGAGTGAGCCACTCTATTAAACGGATTCTCCCCCCATCGTCTATATCCAAGTCTATATCTGGAAAGTCGTTTCCTTCAGGCATAAGGAATCGCTCAAAAAGGAGGTCATGCTTCAAAGGGTCTATCTTAGTAATACCTAAGCAATAGTTGACCAGGCTACTGGCACACGATCCACGTCCAGGTCCGACCCATGCACCCAATTCAGACTGAGCAACGCGCACCAACTCATGTATGAACAAGAAGTAAGCCGCTGCTTCTCGTTGTTCGATTACTTCAAGCTCAAATAGGAGCCGATCAGTCACCTCTTTGGGAAGTCCTTTCCCGTAAATGGTTTTGGCACCAGTAAACGTCAGGTGCTCCAAGTAATTATTTTCTCTCTTCTGTCTGTCCAGACTATTAACATCCCCGAATTGGACGGGAATGTCGATGGAAGGTACATGTACTTTCATACAATAGTTACATTACAAGTTATTATTAATTTTGGTGCAAAGAAAAATCTGACCTCCGCCAACTGGTGGCAGAGGTCAGAGGAAAAACAAATTTTCGTCAAAATTATGCGATAGGATCTAAACAGACATCTTTGCGTCGGCAGGTCTTGCAATGTTTACCAATCCAGACTTCATCGAACTGGTTCATGGCCTGTTCCACTATCTGCGGGTCATCAGTCAAGATGCCAGCCTCGAAGTTGCGGGTCGTGGTGGCCTTCATTCCCAACCCAGCCCCTGTGAGGTTGGCACTACCGATATATACCTCCTTGCAGTCAAAGACCAGTATCTTGAAATGCACGCGAGGGCAAAGGACCCTTTCCAGTCTGTCAAATAGCACTGGGAACTTATCAAAGTCATCTCGGAAGTTCTGCCCGGGTTCTTTGGCATGAATCAGCCGCACCTCAACCCCACGCCGAATCAGCTGCGCAATTAACCCAATCAACGGTTTCACCTCGCCATCGACCTCTACATAGACGTCTTTGATGTCAGCGGTGCCAATCCACAGCGTGTGCTTCACGGTCTTAATACGTTCAAGCACTTCTTTGTAGTGGGCAGAATTGGAGATTAATGAAAGCATACAAAGAATGATTATTGATAACTTTCAATTAACCATTGGTACATTTTATCTCCGTGCTCCACTATCGTTGTCTTGTCCCATATGTCTTTATAGTCTTGATGCACGACTAATAGCTTTAGGCTTTCTATACTACCAGATTTAGCTCCGTTAATATATGATCGTACATGGGCGGTTTTAACTTGATAAGAAGCATTACTCAGAGTAGAATTCAGACCTTGTGAAATCATAACCAGATTCCCAAAGCTGTCTCTCAACCTTATGTCTTCAGGCGTATCATTCCACTTAAGCACAGAATCACTCTCTGGGGTTTGCGGCGCAATATGTTCAATACTTCTATTTCTCCTAAATATATAATTGTCGGCAACTTTAAGTGCTTCTGGAGAATCGCTGAAAATTGTATTTCTATGAAGCCATATATAAAAATCCAATCTCCAGAACCAATACCTTATATCACCATAAGATAATTGACTCAAAGTTGGTATAGGCTTATGCAACAAATCATCTCTTGTCTTCAAATCTTCGAAAAGATGCTCTGTGGAAGGAATCCCATGATGATTTTTAATAGATTCCATTAACCACCCGAACCATCGATAATGAGTATAGTTAGACGATGATACAAAGAGCATTGATTGCAACATCAGCAGCTTAATTAAAGATTCATCGTCCTCATTTCGATTCATATCTAACGTGTATCCATATTCTGACGGACGAATAAAGCATATATCTAATGCTAATCGACAATTTACAAGAAGTTCCATGAACTCACGGATATCTTCAACCTTGACATTATTTCCTTCGTAAGGAAGATATTGTTGGAATGTTTCGAGCAGATTATTGGGCTTAAAGAAGTCAGATATGTTGCCCTCTATTTTCCCTTCAATCTTAAGAAATAATGTCTGCAATAAAAGGTAAGGAAACGAAAGAGCACAATGAGAATCCTTTGTCTTATTTTGTTCTGTTTTGGGAGGATTGATTGATAAAGGGATTTCAGATATCGCAATTATTTTGCTTTCATCATTCTGGCCTATTCCGTTTATCAGACTGCTTTCAATGATTTCTTTTATGCTACTTTTTATAGCTCTGTCCTTTCTCTCACGTAATTGGCTTTCTTTTTCTTCATTACGTTTCCTTATGAGTAATGTGTCAACATCGGATAGTTTATTCCATAGCAGCATATACTTACTAACGTCTTCTGTCAGATTCTTAAGAAGCTTAACTTTAAGGATTTCATGCAGCTCCAAATTCTTTCCAGATGTATTCATCCGTTCAAAATATTTGTTTAAATCCAGAGGTCCATATCTTTCTGGAAGATGAGAAATGAATAAGCAAAGATGATTGAAGACATACTCTGCAAATAGAATATCTTTATCACAATTTTTGAGTGACGTTATGAATCTTCGGATTACAGAAAGGCCCTCTTTCATCTTGATGTTTACATATCCCTCAGAACTACATTTGTCATCAATAAGAGATCTTAGGAAGTCATCATCTTTGGGGCGAGATGTAAAACGTAGTCTAAGTGGATTATTACCAAGAAAATCCTCCCAATTTTTGTATTCCTTCAAAGCGCAAGCTATCAGCATGAGCACAGTAAATCTCTGTTGGCCATCAATTAACTCATTGCAGCCGTTCTCCAACTTTGAGGTCAGCATTCCTATGTAATAATCCTCTGAACCTTTGGATTTTTCAAATGCTTGCAGAAGGTCATTCATCAAGGTTAGGATATTCTCTTCGTCCCATTCAAAAAGACGCTGGTATATGGGGATTGTAAACAGTAGATTGTTTTCAACAATAGATGCTGGTGTATATTTCATAGATTTATTGTTTTAAATGAATTGATGATAATCCTATTACTCAACTCTCTATTGACTCGTCTTGCAATGGCTAGCATATCTCGTCTGATAGGTGACATTTCTTGCATCATTGGGAGAGTTAAATTTTTTGCTATGTTTCGCGCTTCAGCAAGAAAAAAAGTAGGAGATGTAGCCTGGTCTATCATCATTATGATCTCCGAGTCTCTGGCATACTGAATGATAGATGATTTATGTGCTCTTCCGTTCTCATAACGATGTTGCAGTATGATTCTTATAATAACAACCAATGCATCTGAGAGACAGAATTCCCCAAATTTTAAATAATAGCCAAATAGAAGTGCTTCAACAGCATCTCTGTACCATTTGTGACTTCCATATCCTAACATATTATGGAAGAATTTGTATTCTTCCAGTTCGGAGAAATGCTTAAAATGCTGAAGGTGTTGCTCTACAAATGAAAAGAAGTGTACACCTCCTTGTATTGGTTCATTAAAATAGAATCTTTCTCCGAATGGAGGTATCTCATCAATGACAGGTGAGGATTCATACTCTTTTTTAATTCGATGTGTATTCTCGCCATCCTCAACATCTTTTTTCCTCATCCACTTCCTGAGATGATAGAGGTAGATTTCTAATGTACGAATATAGTCAGGTGTTCTATTCTCGTTGATTTTAACCCTTCCGGACTCTATCATAAAGTTCCATGTTTCAGCAGCACGCATTGACTGTTGCTCAAATACAAGCGGAATGAAACGTAGATGATGAGCTTTAAGCAAGTCATAGTCTGTCAATGGAACACCTCTTGAATTCTGGTTAGAAAAGAAAGTATAGGCGAGGTCTATCGAAGCATTTTCAAGCACTAGTACACTGAAATCTATATAATTAAGGATGGCCTCAGACAATTTCTTATAGTCTCTTGGATGTTTTTGGCAATATGTTTGTATGAGGTGCTTGTTATAGGCTATGTAAGAATATGATTGGCTGGAAATTACGTTTTCATTTAATAGTTTGACGGTGACGCCTAACTCATTGAGCAGAAGAGATAGAGTGATTAACCTCTGCTGACCATCAATGATATCATAACGACCAGATATATGGTGAAGAATGATGGTTCCTAAGCGGTATGAATAATCTGCTGTTTTCTCCGTATGAGAAAAAATATCGTCCAGACAACTCCGTACATTTTCTTCTTCCCAACAATATATTCTTTGATAATCAGGAATGGATAGAGGAAGTCTAAGGACAGAATCCAAACTTAGTTCATGCATCTCTACAGATTCTCCTTGGGGAGGTAACTGGAAATCTGTTTCTAACTTGTAGTTTACGTTTGTCTGGTTATTATTCCCATAATTTTCAATCAACTCATCGATTTTAGACATGAAAAAGGCTAACGTTTCTATGAGTTGCCTTTCGTTTTCCATAACAGAAGCATATTGACATCTATAGCCACCACCCCAGTACTCCCATACAAAGCTTGGTAAGTCTGCTGTTGCTTTGATGAGATAGTCAATCAATCCTTGATACTTAACCGAATACCCTTCCCCTTCAAAATGAAGTTCAATGAATACCCCAGAGGATCTTCTGATAACTTCATGATGAAGGTATGGGTCATCAATTATGGGCGTTGATAATTGGAAATATCGGTGTGAACGAGGTATCCAATACAAATGCTCATGAATTATCTTATTGGGGAACGCTTTATTTACCGCGTCTCTGGTACTATATTCGATTTCCATTACTTATATGAATGTTTGTTGTTATAGAAATTCTCTTGCTGTCCATGCACTAGCATCTGCATCTACAGGAGCATGGTGTGGGCTGATTTTCTAACGTTATTACCCAAACAAATCCTCTCTAAGCTCCTTTTCTTCTTTGCTTGACATTTTGCGGTGCTCGGACTCTTCAAAGTCCTTTTTAATCAAAGTGAAATAAAATTCTTTCTGCCAATCTTCATGATATCTTTTCAAGAATTTATCCATGCCCACCCATAAGCCTTGATCTACAGCTTCGGTACATGTGTCGCCGAAGCAAAAGGCATCGCTGTCATCCATACCATGTTCCTTAGCCAATTCGTATGCCTGAGCGTAGATTGTGCAAAACTCCTCTTTATATTCATCGTGGTAGTCGGCATAAGCATGGGCATAAATCTCACTCTTTCCTAATGCAATCATATTTCTGTAATCATTGCAATATGCTTCAGCATATTCCTTCGGGTCGCCTGTAATTTCGGTAAAGAGATATTTGTATCTCTTTCTGAACAGAGGGTCATCACTCATTGATGCAACATGGATATCCAGTTCCTTCTCCTTTTCTTCTTCATCTTCTATTGCATTGTAAGCTTCACGATATGACCTATATTCCTCTATTCCAAGCAAACTACTTTCAGCATAGGCCTCAGTCCATTTATCGCAGTGTCCTTTCTCCTTTTCAGGCACATAGTATTCCATGTACTCTTTAGTTAGACGAATACCCGCATCTGCATTAGACTCTTCCTCTGGATCATCGTCATCTTCTGGACAGTCTCTCTGCAACTCGGCGTAACAGCGTTCTACTTCTTCCTTGAATTTATCAAAGTACTTACCATCGACAGCCAATTCCTCAAAGGCCGTCTTTATCATATTATCTGTTAGCTGTACCATATTATAACTATTTTAGGTTTTCTATTTGTTTGGTATAATTATCCAAATGTTCTTTCTAGAATTCCCAACTCATTGGAGAAGTCCCATCCATCGGAATATTGGCACATCTGTAGGAATCCTTGGGGGGTACTCTTCACTTTCTCAATAGCATTTATGATTATATCACCCCAATTATCCCATCTTACGGACGTGGAATAATGGTCTCTTAGTTTACATTGAAGAATATCGAAATCGGCTGGGATAACATCCTTTTTTATCATGAACGCTTTATACATGCCATTAACATTGACATAGAATTTGGTTCTTACTTCATTCTTTTCGTGTTCGTCCGTTGGCTTATACACCATTTCCATGATATAATTGCCTACTTTTACTTCGACTCCATACGAATTGCCATTCGGCTCTGTATATTCCAATTCGACTAATCCTGACATTTGGTTTTTTAAGACATAATCATGAAATTGAGAATACTGCTGTCGAAGCTTGTCCACCTCCTTACACTCTTTAATAAGTCTATCCACTAACTCACTTTCCCGTTGGCATCTAGCCTTATCCTCCTCTGGGCAAGTTGTAAGATAGTCATCAAGTTTTGGTTTGATGGCTTGTAATTTCTCACTATTATATCCCGTTCTGATAATATTATCTAATTCTTCAAATACACTCATGCTCATCTTTTTATATCTTTATAGTATCTCTCTTGCTATCCAGGCACAAGCCTCTGCGTCAGCAAGTGCGTGATGATGGTCTTCCAACTCATAACCACAGGCAGCAGCTACAGTCTGTAGTTGATGATTCTCCAAATCTGGAAGCACACGACGAGAGACGCAAAGCGTGTCATAGAACTCATAATCGGGATAATCCATCTGATAGACGTGAAAAGCAGCCTTTAGGCATCCTTCATCAAATGGCTTATTGTGGGCAACGAGCGGTAGTCCCTCAATCAAAGGCTCTATCTGTTCCCACACCTTTGGGAACACTGGTGCTTCCTCTGTGTCTTCTCGGGTTAGCCCATGCACCTGAGAACACCAGTAGTTATAATAGTTCGGCTCTGGTTGGATGAGAGAATAGAACGTATCCACAATCTCCCCATTCCTCACGATGACAATGCCCACAGAGCACACAGAACTGCGCTCATTGTTAGCCGTCTCAAAATCTATGGCTGCAAAATCTTTCATTTCTGATCATCTTTGTATTTGTTCCACATTCTCTTTATCTTTCCAGCTATCTCTTTGCGGAGCCAGAGGGGCTCCAGCACCTCCATATCTTCGCCATTCCAAAGCAGTTCCTGTTGGAAGTCAAACTCGGGACGAAGGTTGAACGTGAAGATGCTGTATTCCTCATTACGTTCTATCTCCTCTTGCGATTCGTGCAGCTGCAGGTCGCGGATATAGTTGGCTTGTCCTGCAGAAACCTTCAGTTTCACAGGTTGAATCTTGACCGACTGTTCGGCGATGATGCCAAAACAACCATCAAAGAACTCCTTCGCGGACCAGTCCTTCGGCATGTCGAAGGTCTCTTCCTTGGCACGGAGGTCTTTGATGCGATCCAGGGCATAGACACGTGGCCCCTTCTTATAATAATAAGAATAGGTGCTGCGGGCTACCATATACCACCGCTGACGGAACAGCTTCACACAATATGGTTGAACATCGAAATTGTTTTCCTCATCCTTCCAATAGCTGTGATAGGTCATATTAAGGATGTGGTTCTCCTTCATGGCCTCAATAATAGGCTGAAGGTAATCCTGTCCGGAGGGGACATACTCCAAGAGGATGCGTTCTTTGATGCTTTGACTATTCGCTAAGGCATTGCTCACACAAAATGTGTTGTAGAGCCATAAGCGCAATCCATTCTTACTGATGTCCTCTTCGTTCTCGATATAGTAGCGGTACTCGCCTCGGTTTTCGTTGACGATGCTGATGCCGAACATATCCCAGATGACATACTTCCAGTTGTCAAAGGTGCGTTTCGGAATCTCCACGCCCCGACTGATGTCATCACGCAGCCATCGTTCGTTCAGTTCCTTAAACGAAATCGGGCCTTGGCGGTAGATTGTCTCTATCACCCAGACGTATTTGCTTATCAGACTTTGTCCTCTGTCGTTGTCCATGTTTCACGAATTTTTACTGCAAAGAAAGGAAGAAGGTACGCCAATTTGTGGCAGAGCTTCCAAAAAACTTTCAAGAATACTCTAGTTCACTACAAATTTGTTCGTCTGCTCACCAATTTTATAAAGATAGATACCTGGGCGGTAAGTCGAGATATTAACAACCGCATTCCCCTCAATGTGTTGAGTAATTTGTCCCCCAAGCTGGGGGATTTTTTCTATTTGTCCCCCAAGTTGGGGCAGAACTGTTTGTTCCATTTCTGCCCCAACTTGGGGCGCAAATGTAACATTTTGTTTCTTGGCCATATCTATTCATCATCTTAATGGAGCATTGTTGTCATCGTCTTGCTTTTATTCTTTACTCTTTGATACTATACATACAAATACTATTTTGGGGAGGCAAAGGGAACTATTTCACCCCTATTTTTGTCTGATTCGAGTACAAAACTAAACAAAAATTCTCAGTGACAAGGTACGTGCGCGAGAAAAAAGGTTAAATGCGGTAAATTTTGTTGCCTTTCGTCGATAAATCAGCAACAAAAGCAACCTAACATATCGAAACAGCAACAAAAGGCGCCAAAAGACGGTATAGTGAACACTTCAAACAGAAAGGCTGCACAGAACTCGCCGCAGACTTCCGCGTAGGGAAGAGGGATTGCTGAGAAGTCCGTAACTTTGCATGGTTTTTAACAAAAAGATTATGCAAACGGAAAACGATTTTCTACATGAGATTGCCGAGATAATCCTCAGCATTTTCAAGGATCCGGACATCGGACTCACCAAGGAGGCGGTGTGCCGCGACGGTCATTTCAGCCCTAAGATGCTGACAGTGGACAGACTGCTGCACATGCAATGCTCTACGATGCTGCGCCTGCTGCTATATCTTTGCACGGTGTTGAGCGACAGTGAGTTCCGCGATCTCATCAAACGCCGGCCGAACAAATGGAGCTTTTTGACTGGGACGCCGCCGACCTAGGGCAAACCCTCCCTCCCCTTAGCCCCCTATAAAGGGGGCCTAGGGGGGGGAGGTGCCGCCCACTAATGATTGAGGTTAGGCTCGACCGAAGGTCAATGAAGAATGAAAAATGATGAATGACGAATGACGAGTGACGAATGACGAGTGACGAATGGATAGAAACTCTGTGACCTTCGCCTAAGCCAAAACCTGCGTAGCGTTTTGGCTGGCTCTCCGTACAAAAGAATGCAAGAGGAAGGGCCTTTGTTTCTCTGCGCCTCCGTGGTTAGAAAAGACTCGAGGACACAAGAAGAATGAAGAGGTGAACGTACCTTTACAATCGTCAAACAAAAAGTCCTAAGGGTTTCGGCCCAAACCCTTAAAGGTTTCCGGCAAAAGCCTAAAGGGTTTCAGGCAAAAGCCTAAAGGCCCCCGAGCCCCCGGAATGAAGAATGAAGAATAAAGAATCAAAGGCTTATAGTTTCACAGAGGTGATGTCAACAAGGTTGTTGATGATGGCGTAGATGGTGAGGCCGGCGGGGCTGTGGATCTGCAGCTTGCTGGCGATGTTGCGACGGTGTGTGATGACGGTGTTGACGGAGATGCAGAGGTGCTCGGCAATCTCTTTGTTGGACATGCCCTGCACCAAGGCGATGATGACGTCCTTCTCGCGATCGGAGAGGGCATCGGACTGCTGGCCCGCACCTGCCTTGAAGACCATGTCGGAGATGTTGCGCGTGACGTCGCTCTGCTTGACTTGCTGCTCCAGACGACGGATGGCAGGTACGAAGATGTGGTCTTCGACCATGGCGTGCTGCTGCAGCCATACCTCGTTCTCGTAGATGTCATGGAGCGTGGCGGTGAGCTGGTTGTTGTGCAGGCCGTCCTGCGGCAGGTACTTGATGATGAGCAGCTTCAGCTCGCGCAGCTTCTTGTCGGCAGCACCGTGGTGCTTGGAGAAGGTCTCCACGTTGTAGTCGTTGGCGGGACGCCCCTCGATGAGCGACTGGACGTAGGGGAAGAGGGTTTTCTGCTCGTAGCGCATGTGGCGCCGTATCTCCTGCGCGTACTCGTCGTAGAAATGGATGATGAGCTTGGCCAGTGACTTGTCTTCGTCGAGAGATTCCTGCAGCTCACGCCGGATGTAAGGCAGCTGGAAGTCAAGGAAGTAGGCGTGGCTGGCTTCCAAGTAGTGCAGCAATGTAGGCACGGAGATCTTCGCGTCGGTGTCAAAGTCGCCATAGCCGTTGACGATGAAGTTGACTACGACCAGGAAGGTGTAGGTGTCAACGCCATTGTCCTCGCAGGTTTCCTTCACGGTCTTGTCGCCAAAGCCGAGGCTGATGCCGAAGCTCCCTAACGCCTGCAACAGGTCGTAGTTGTCGCGGATCATCGAGATCATCTTGTCGTCGGCCTCGTATAATTTCATACTTTTCATGAGACATGTCTTTTTCTCGGGCGCAAAGATAGGGATGTTTTCCGAAAAAAGCAATCCTCATTAATAGGTATTAACATTTAAGGAGCAGAAGAGCGAGTAATCATAACAGGGTAGGCCATTCACCAAAACAGGTGAAGTGGGGGGTGGTGGAGGCGGTGCAGAATACTGATTTTTGCGTATTGTGGGAATCGTGAATTGTCTGTAATTTTGCAGCGGATTTCGAAAGGTCCCCAGAAGGGGCGAAGAGATTCGGGATTCAAGAGTTCAAGAAGTTTAAGAGTTTAAGAAGTTTAAGAGTTTAAGAAGTTCAAGAAGTTTAAGAAGTTTAAGAGTTTAAGATAGTTCAATATGATGAGAAGAATATTTTTCATAGGAGTGCTGGCACTGACAAGTGTTTGCGCAACGGCACAGGAGACAAAGGACACGGGCGTGGATGCCGTAACGGGTGCAAGCCCCCAAAAGGACACGGGCGTGGATGGCGTGACGGGTGCCTCGCAGCAACGCGCTAAGAAGGAGGCGGCACGCAAAGCACGTAAGGCACGCTGGAGCGGCGACTCTATCCTCTCAGAGGAGTATCGCAAGTTCCGCGTGGGCGGCTACGGCGAAGTCCTGGCACAGTTCAAGAACTACGGCATCAACCGCTTCAACGGCACTGCGCAAGGCAATAGCGACTTCAAGCGCAACACCATCTCCATCCCCCGCTTCGTGGTGGCCGGCGACTACCGCTTCAACAAACACTGGAACGTGGGCGTAGAAGTGGAGTTCGAAGCTGGCGGCACGGGCATCGCCTATGAGATAGAGAACACGGAGAACGGCGAATATGAGACCGAGGTGGAGAAAGGCGGCGAGGTGGCACTGGAGCAGTTCCACGTGACCTACACATTGAACAAGGCGTTCAACGTGCGCATGGGACATCAGATCATTCCCGTAGGACTCACGAATACGCACCACGAGCCCGTGAACTTCTTCGGCACCGTGCGTCCAGAGGGCGAGACCACGCTGCTGCCAAGTACCTGGCACGAGACGGGTCTCAGCATCCTGGGTGAAGTGGGCAAGAAGTGGACGCTGTTCGACTACCAGGCGATGGTGGTCTCGGGCCTCAACGCCAACGGCTTCGACCGCAACACATGGGTGGCCGGCGGCAAGCAGGGCTTCTTCGAGGTGGACAATTTCACCTCGCCCGCCTACGTGGCGCGCGTGAACTATAGAGGTGTGCCCGGTTTGCGCGTGGGCGCCTCGTTCTACTATGTTCACAATGCAGCCGCCAACAGCGACAAACCGCAGACATACACCTTCGACGTGCCCATGACGATATGGTCAGTGGATGCGCAATACACGCATCGCTACTTCACTATCCGCGGCAACGTGCTGGGAGGAAAGATCGGCAACAGCTCGCAGCTGACGGCCAAGAACAACCGCCTGAGCAACAAATCGCCCTACAGCCGCCTGGCTCCCATTGCAGAGCGTGGCGTGAGCTATGGCGCAGAGGCTGGCATCCACGTGAAAGGCTTCGTCAAGAATCCCAAGATGCCCGACCTCACCCCCTTCTTCCGCTACGAATACTACAACCCGCAGGAGAAGGTGGTTGTCGATGCCAACAACCTGAAGGAAGCCGACGACAGACTGAAGACCCACATGTGGGTGGCAGGTCTGAACTACCGTCCCCTGCCCTATATCGTCATCAAGGCCGACTACACGCATCGCAGCATCGGCGGTGGGAAGTACAAATCGGAGAACGAGTTCGCCCTGGGCGTAGCGTTTGTGGGGTGGTTCTTGAAGAAGTGAAAAATGAAAGAGTGAAAAGTGAAAAATGAAAGAGTGAAAAGTGAAAAATGGACAATTGAAAAATTGAAGGATAATTATTAACTATAAATTCAGTACAATGAAGAAAATTCTTATGATGGCTGCACTGGCGATGAGCTTTTGCTTTGCAGCGTGCAGCGATGACAACAAAGAGAATGAGAACAATGGTGGTGGAGGTCTGCCCGAAGGTACGGCTGACGTGACCATCCAGGAGAACAACATCGACGTGACATCTGCGAACATCAACACCTGGACGCAGTACGCCACAGCTGTCGCCAACCTGCTGACCAAGGATGCCTCCGACCTGAACGAGGCATGGGCCGTCAGCTACAAAAACGGCGAGGCCTACGCCGAGACCTTCAAGAACTTCGGCGGAGAATACCAAAGCGCCTCTGCCTGCGTTCAGCAGATCGTGGACGGCTGCATCGACATCGCCGGCGAAGTAGGAACAGCCAAGATCGGCGAGCCTCGCGACCTGTGGGAGGCTGGCAAATACACGGAGGCCGTGTATGCCGTGGAGTCCTGGTACAGCTGGCACTCTATCGACGACTATTCCAATAACATCCTCAGTATCCGCAACGCCTTCAACGGCACTCGCGACAACCAGGAAGCCGAACATTCGCTGGCAGCCTTCACGAAAGCCAAGGATGCCGCCCTGTATGCTTCTGTCAAGGGCAAGATCGATGCTGCCTACAGCGCCATCAAGGGGATGGCGGCTCCCTTCCGCAGCCATATCGGCAACGCCAGCGTGCTGATGGCTCAGGATGCCTGCGCAGCGTTGGTCAACGTGCTGGAGAATGACCTCACGGCGTTCATCAGTGCACACGCCGATGACGTGGAACTGGAGGCTATCGTCAGGACCTACGTAGATCAGGTGGTGCTTCCCACCTACGCTGATCTGGTCAGCAAGACTGGCGCCTTGCAGCAGGCCATCAAAGCCCTCGCCAGCCAGCCCTCGTCCGCCACTTTCAAGCGTGCTGCCGACCTGTGGATAGAGGCTCGCGAGCCGTGGGAGACGAGCGAGGCCTTCCTCTTCGGCCCCGTTGCCGACCTGGGTCTTGACCCCAATATGGACTCCTGGCCCTTGGACGTCGATGCCATCAAGGGCGTGATGGAGAGCGGAAAGATAGAGGAACTCATCAAATGGGAAGGCGAATACGACGAAGAAAGTGAAGATATAGAAGCCGTGCAGAACGTACGCGGATTCCACACCCTGGAGTTCCTGCTGTTCAAAGACGGCAAGGCACGCACATACTAATGAAGCAAAAACTACTATGGTGCATTGTTCTCACGGCTCTCTGGGGCTGTGAGAATGATGGTTTAGAGGTGAACGATGTTCGCGACATAGAGGTGCCGGAGGGGTTTGTCCTTTCGGCAGGCACCTCTACGGTCTTCAAGAACTCCAGCTACGCCTATGACACGGAAGCCGACTGGGTGGCAAAAGTCGCGGCCAACGAGAAGCGTTTCACGCATGGCGACCGCCTCTATGACAATCCCATGAACACGGGCAACGGCCTGGGGCCCGTCTATGCCGGCTACTCGTGCGGCTCCTGCCATCGCAATGCCGGCCGAACGAAGCCGAGCCTGTGGACACAGACCGGCACCGACCCCGACGGCACGCCCTACTACGGCAGCGGCGCCTACGGTTTCTCGTCGATGCTGGTGTATGTTACCCGCAAGAACGGCGCCTTCTTCCAGGATTACGGACGTGTGATTCACGATCAAAGCATTATGGGTGTGACAGCAGAAGGCAAGCTGGAATGTCGTTGGCACAGCCAGCAGTTCCAGTTCCCCGACGGTACGCCCTACGAGTTAGTCTATCCCGAATACACCATCACCGACTGGTATAAGCCCACCTACCGCGACACCGACGAGCCCATCCGTCCGGAGGATCTCTTCTGCACCGTGCGCATCCCCCTGCGCCACGTGGGAATGGGACAGATGATGGCCATCGACCCCGCCGAGATAGAGGAGCTGGCACGCCGCTCCAACTATCCCGAGTACGGCATCTCAGGGCGCGCCAACTACATCAACGAACGTGGGCGCCTGCGGCTGGGACTCTCGGGCAACAAGGCACAGCACGCCGACCTCACCGTGGAGCTGGGCTTCTCCAGCGATATGGGCGTCACCAACAGTCGTTATCCCGAGGAGATCTGCGAGGGGCAGAGCCAGATGCAGCAGGGCTCCATGATGGGACTGCTCTACGACAAGCTGGATGTCTCGACAGAGGATATGGAGGATGTCGATTTCTACCTACACGGTTTGGGCGTTCCCGCCAGGAGATTGGGCAGCACGACCACGCAGGTTAGCTACAAGAACCGCCAGATCACGGAACGCGAGATGGTGGCCATCGGCGAACAGAAGTTCTTCGAGGCCAAGTGCCATCTGTGTCATGTCACCACACTGCACACTAAACCTCGCGGAGCTAAGTTACTCAATGGCACCGAGCTGCCTTGGCTGGGCAACCAGACCATCCATCCCTACAGCGATTATCTGCTTCACGATATGGGCTCTGAAATCATGGGCGTAGGACTTGATGACCATTATGTGAGCGGTCTGGCTCGCGGCAACGAATGGCGCACTACGCCGCTGTGGGGCATCGGGCTGCAAGAGAAGGTGAATGCTCATACCTATTTCCTGCATGACGGCAGAGCCCGCAATCTGCAAGAGGCCATCCTATGGCACGGTGGAGAGGGCGAAGCCAGCAAGAACCTCTATAAGAATATGCACAAGGATGATAGATCGGCGCTGATAAAATTCTTAGAGTCATTATAAAGACCCTCCCCTCACCCTCCCTTGTAGGGAGGGAGCAATTACTTATAAAAAACATTCTCATGAGAAAAAATATTAAGCTTTTATTCATCATTTGTTTTGCTATTCCATCAGCTACCCTTTTAGCACAGGAAACCGCTCCCTCCCTTATAGGGTGCCAGAAAGACGGAACTATTAAGTGTTCCGACTTGAATGGTTCGGGGGGTGAGTCTTCCCACATCGACATGGAGAACGGCGTGCTGGGCATCGCCGATGACCGCGGCTTCACGCTGCAGTCCAAGAACGGAAAGTTCGTGTTCAAGCCCTATCTGATGTTGCAGACACGCGGACAGTTCAACTACTATGATGAAGAGGGGCTGGACAAAGCCTACAATCAGGACAATGTCGCCAACTCTGGGTTCGCCATGCCCTACGCCATCCTGGGATTCACGGGCAAGACCTTCGGCTGTCTGGACTACAACCTGAGCATCAATGCCGCCGCCACAGGAGCCAACATCCTGCAGCAGGCGTGGCTCGACTACGCCATCACCCCCGCAGCGCGCTTCCGTGTGGGTAAATTCAAGACGCCCTTCACACACGCCTATCTGACCACGCTGGGCGAGACGCTGTTCCCCACTGTTCCTACTTCACTCTCTACGTCCACCATCATGCCACACACGCTGAATGCCGTCACACCGCAAATTGCCACCGGCTTCGACGTTGGCGTGCAGTTCCACGGCGTTGCACACCTGAACAAGAAAAAGGACAGCTGGCTCATGGGTTACGAAGTCGGACTGTGGAACGGCAGCGGCTCGGTCGTGAACGGTGCCACCAAGACCATCTCCGACGACTGGCACATCCCATCGCTGCTCTACGCCGGTCGCATCACCTTCATGCCGTGGGGGAAGATGCCGCTGACACAGGGCAATGCCCGAATGCTGAAGGGGCGCCACATGCAGTTCGGCATCTCCGGCGGACTCAACGTGGAAAGCGAGAGCGAGAGCACCAACGATGCACGCCTGGGCGCCGAGTTCGCCATGCTCTACAACCGCTGGTATGTGGGCGCCGAGGCCTACTGGATGCACGTGAGCTTCACCAAGCGCCAGAAAATCAGCGACAAGTTCAACTACTGGGGTGCCTATGCACAGCTGGGCTACTTCGTCAGCAAGACGGTGCAGCTGGGCGTGCGCTATGACTTCATGGACCGCAACGGCACATCGAAGGACGGTTTTCTGAACATGCCCGCCGTGGTCTGCAACTACTACGTGCCGAAGGTACACCTGAAATTCTCGGCCATGTACCAGTTCACGGGTCGCTGGGGCCACGCCACACAGCTCGACCGCGACAACGACGACCTCGGCATTAGCACTCACTACGCCGCCCTGCAGGCCCAGTTCAGCTTTTAGTTCCATCCTTATTCAACAGGCATGAAGCATCCTTATATTTGCATCCTTGCGTTGCTGGCGCTGCTGCTGGCCGCCTGCGACTCGGGCGACATCGAGCAGCAGGCTGTCGCCACCACAGACAACGGGCGCGTCGTGAAGCTGACGGCCACGGTCTCTGGCATCGGCGCATGGGACAAGAAATATTCCGTTTCGCTGGCTGGCTTCACGACGGGCGACAACTACGCCCAAGTGGTTCGCGCACTGCCCAATACCACGACCGATGGCACGACGGTGGAGGTGGTGCTCTCCAACATCGGCGACGACATCAACACCGTGGAGCTGGCCATCACCAACCGACTGCGCGAACGCATCATCACGCTCGCCAGCGTGAACATGGACGATGCCGGCGACACGAAAGACACCATCCGCATGGAGTTGGGCACCGTAGACGTCAGCACGTTCGGTGCGCTGCAGCTTGGCTTGTTCGACAGGGCGTGCATCCAATGTCACGGTGGCAACGGAGGTGCTGGCGCTGCCGCCCTGAACCTCACCGCAGGACACGCCTATGCCAGCCTCGTGGACGTGCCCAGCACCCGCAAGGAGGGAGCCGTCCGCGTGGTCAGCGGCAACGCCCAGGAATCGCTCCTCCACCAGATCACGGCAGAAGGGGGTGAGAATCTCCTGCATGTAAACCACACAGAGATCCTCAGCAACCAGTTCAAAGAGAACCTGAACGAAGTCCGACAACTCATCGATGATTGGATTAATGACTTAAAGAAATGAAATATACGACCTTATATTTAGAAGACTTAGGTGTCCGTGCCGAGGTTGCCTGTTTCTGTCCGGAGACAGGCGTTGGAGAATGGCATGTGATGCTGCACGTGGAGCCGCGACGCGAGGACTTCGCAAGCCAGTTGCAGAGAATGTACGCGGCCGAGGACCGACTGCCCCACATGCCAAGATTTGAAGGAGCACAGTACATCCTCAAGCGCTACTTCCTTTCTGACAGCACCAACCAGCAGCCCCTGATGCGGCAGGAGCCCAACGTGGCCATCTCCCTCATCCAGCAGCAGCCTTTGGACGGTTCCAAGGTGGCAGCATGGCTCTACCTGACGAGCGGACAAGAGATTACGACAGAGCACGGGATGGTCGTGGCCAGCCACAATGGCTACCGCCACCTGTGGCAGATGGGCCTCATCTGCAATCAAGGCGACTCGGCGGAGCAGACCGAAACCATCCTGAATCGCTACGAACAGCAGCTGCAACACTTCGGGGCAACGCTGGCCGACAACTGCATCCGCACATGGTTCTTTGTGCGTGATGTCGATACCCAATATGCTGGAATGGTAAGAGCCCGGCGCGACAACTTCGAGCAGCAGGGACTGACACCGGCGACACACTACATCGCCTCCACGGGTATCGGTGGAGGCCCCGCCGACACGAAAGCACTCATACAGATGGGCACCTACGCCCTCACAGGCTTCCAACCCTCACAGCAACGCTATCTCTACGCCAAGACTCACCTGAACCCGACCTACGAATACGGGGTCACCTTCGAGCGAGGCACACGCGTGGAATACGGCGACCGTGCACAGGTGCTCATCTCCGGCACCGCCAGCATCAACAACCGAGGTGAGGTCATGTATGTGGGAGATATCCGCCAACAGACGCTACGTATGTGGGAGAATGTCGAAATGCTGCTCAACGAGGGCGGAATGGACTACTCCAATGTCATGCACCTCGTGGTCTATCTTCGCGACACAGGCGACTACGAGCTGGTCAGCGAGATGTTCCGACAGCGCTTCCCCGAGATCCCGACAGTCATCACGCTGGCACCCGTCTGCCGTCCTACCTGGCTCATTGAGATGGAGTGCATAGCCGTCAAGGAAAACAACAATCCGGAATACCCCGCTTTATGATCATGGAAAAAGGAACGTTCCTGCGGCGCCTGCCCTTCATCCTATTGCTCGCGGTGGCAGCCGTCATTGCCATCGCCACCGTCGTAGAGAAAAACTATGGAACGGAATATGCCTTGCGGCAGGTATATGGCGCCTGGTGGTTCATAGCGCTTTGGGCGCTGGTAGCCATCGCAGCATGTGTTCTCATGTGGAAGAGAAAGATGTGGCGAAACTGGCCCGTGATGCTGTTGCATGCAGCCTTTCTCGTGATTCTGACCGGAGCTCTGACAACACATCTCACCAGCCACCGTGGGATGACACACCTGCGCGAAGGTGAGACGACACGTTCTTATTGGGTGAAAGATGAACACGGGGCCTACACCGTGTCAGAAAAGATGCCCTTCTATCTTGCGCTGCGCGAGTTCACCACCACCTATGACAGCGACGGCACTACGCCCGCCGACTACGTCAGCCACGTAGTCATCGCCACCACCGACGGCGAAACGCCCACCACCATCTCCATGAATAACATCGGACGCGTTAAGGGCTATCGCATCTACCAGACTTCTTTCGACGATGACGCACACGGCAGCACCTTCACCATCAGCTACGATCCCTGGGGAACTGCCGTCACCTACGCCGGCTACATTCTGTTAGCCATCGGAATGATCTGCACATCTGTGCAGAAGAGCCGCCGCAAGGATAGTGTGAAAACGCGCACATCACTGCTGCCGACAATTCTGCTGGGCATCTGTGGAACAGCGATGGCATCCTACATGGTCATCGCCATCTGTATGCGTCCGCTGGTGCCTGTGCTGCGCTCGCCTTTCCTCGTGGTTCACGTGGGAACAATCATGCTCAGCTATATCCTGCTCGTGGTGAGCATCCTGCGCCGCGAGGCACTGCGTCCTGCCGTGTTCCTCCTGGCCACAGGTATCTTCCTCGGTGCTGTGTGGGCCAACGTGTCTTGGGGCAGCTACTGGTCATGGGACCCCAAGGAAGCATGGGCGTTGGTGACGCTCATCATCTACAGCATTCCCCTGCACCAGAAAAGCCTGCCGTGGTTCCGCTCACAGCGCAACTACCGCATCTACTCGCTCATCGCGCTGGCATCGCTGCTCATGACCTACTTTGGCGTCAACTACCTGCTCGGAGGCATGCACAGCTACGCCTGAAAACTACTTGACGCTGATGGCTCTTCCCCGCGGGCCAAGGTACACCTTGCGGGAAGTGCCGTCGGCGCGGCGCTCTATGCAGAGGCCACGGGGCTCCGGCATCGGGCGGCCCTGCAGGTCATAGAACTGGCTCTTAGCAGATTTTGTCGTGGCCATCTCAGGTGCGGCGATGGCCGTAGACTCCTTATCTATAACAAGAACGTAGGTGTTCAGGCTGCGTGCGGGCATGTCAACAAGGAAGGTCTTCGTGGGCTCCTCCAGGACAATCTCGGACTCCTGACAAAGTTCCGTAGTCTCATTGCCGGTAGAAAGAATATGTTTGCCACCCTTCACGTTATAGGGGAGCCTGAGTCGCAAGGTGGAATTCTCGGCAGTAGTGTCGATGGCCATGACAATGAGCAGCGAGTCGTCCTTGATGTAGGCAGAATACTCTCTTGCTGCTTCTGTCCCAGAGGTCATATCCAACGAGGTTTCCAAGCGCGTGGAGCCTGTGACATTCTTGGCAAAGTGCGACATCACATAGGCACGGGGCAACAGACGATTCTTAGTTTTATTCGCTGCGCCATACTTAGCCTCGCCCGTACTCACAAAAGCCCAGTGGGCACGCATATACCAATAGATGTACCCCGTGCAACCAGCCAACATACACTCATTGAGTTCCTCGGCAAAGAGCAGCTGTTCATGCCAGGTCGGCAGGCGTTCACCGATGTTGTCCGTCGAGGAATGCTCCGTCATCCACACTTCCTTGCCATACTTGGCAGCCAACACGGCAGCATCCTTCAGGTTGCCGTTTAGCAAGGGTGCGTGGCCGTAGATATGACCTGCGATGATGTCAATCTGTTCGCGCGCCGTCTTGTCATTCAGCAGCATATTGGAGTATCTGGGGTCGAACCCCAACGGCTCAGCGCTGATCAGACGCACACCCGAATAGGTCTCGCGGTCAAGCATGTGAGCATAGTTCTTGACAAGGTTGAGCTGCTGCTGGGGCGTGTAGAGACAACCTGAGTAGTTAACCCACCAGTCGGGCTCGTTCTGCACGGACACCGCATCGACTTTTACACCACGGCTCTTCATGTACTTCAGGTAGGAGTTCAGCCAAGGGAAGAACTTCTCATAGCAGTCCTCGCGCAGTTCACCGCGCTGCCAGCCCTGGTCTTCGCTGTTGCCACCTTGGGCCGTGCCATTCGTCTTAAAGTCTCCTGGAGGCGACCAGGGCGTGCCGAAAACAATACCGCCACGCTGCTTCACAACCTGAGCCGACGGAACACCGCCTTCCCAGTTGTAGGTACTACCCCACGACGCGCCATCATCACCATTAAAGCTTGGAGAAATCTCTACGCGCAAGATGTTCAAGCCTACCTTGGACGTGGGACCATAGAGCAACTGTGCAGGCTTTTTATCAGTACCATACGGGCGCATGGCACCATCGCAGCAGGCGGCACCGAAGCCTGTCACCGTCTGACGGCGCGTTGTCTTCACAGTAAGGGTGATGGTCTTTGCATGGACTGACCCAAACACGACCAATGCAAAAAGAGAAAGCAATATCCGTTTCATAAAAAACTTGGTTTTTGCAATGTTTCTGCCTGCAAAGTTATGCGTTTCAAACTATCGCTCCAAATAATTACAGCTAAAATGTTCAGAAAAGACTAAAAAGGGCTGCTATTCATTCACCCCAGTGGCTTGACGATAGGCAAGACGGGCGTTCTGGAGTGCGACAAAAGCATCCGTCTTTTGGTCCTGCGCTTGTTGCAGCAACAGCTGTGCTTGCAGCAGGTCGCTCATGGTGGAAGTGCCGGCGCGGTAGGTGTTACGCTGTATGCGCAGGTTCTCAGTGGCTTGTTCCACGCTCTTCTGAGCCAAGGCAAGCTGGCTCTGAGCCTCTGCAACATCATTGGATGTACTCTGCACACGAATTTGCAACTGCTGTGCATTGTCGATGAGCTGCTCACGCGCCGTCTGTTCTTCGAAGCGCTTGCGACGGATGGCATGGGCACCTCCCCACCAATCGGTGATAGGCACATTGAGGGCTGCGAAGACCATACCGAAATGGCGGTCGTTTTCCAACAAGTTGTGGTAGTTGTAGCCTGCGCCCACGGCCAGCGTGGGCAGGTTCTTGGCCACCTCCATCTTACGCTGCAATTTCGCCGCCTCTACGCTCTTCTCCAGGAGCTGGTATTCTGGTAAATATGAGAGGGGGGCCTCAATGGCCTCACCCCCAGCCCCTCTCCGAAGGGCGAGGGGAGCGAGTTCTTGCGATATGTCGTTTGACATGTCTGGAATCATAATCTCTGGGGTGACACTGAGGCCGCAGAGCTGCGCAAGCAGCATCTTGACAAGGGCTTGGCCATTGTTGAGCTTCAGGCGCTGGCTGGCGATGTCATTCTGGCGCAACTGCACCTGAAGGAGGTCGTTGCCGAGGGCTACGCCGGCTTTAACCGCCGTCTCCACATCATGCTGAATGCTGCCCAGCATCTTATCTACGCTGTCGAGTGTCCGCAGTTTCTGCTGCATAGAAACGAGCTGCCAATAGTTGTGCTCTACCTGTGCCTCAACATCTTTCTCAGAGAGCTGAAGCTGAAGATGGCTGACATCTTCGCCAAGACGAGCCAGTTTGTTGCCAAGGATGATCTGACCGCCAGCGAAGACAGGCTGTACAGCATTCACGCCGGCGATGGTACCTTTTTTCATCATGGCCATTGTCATGGGACTACCCAGCCCTGCCAGCACTTCAGGAGGCAGGATTTGTGCCATCATAGGTGCCAACTCGCCCAGCACCGCCTTCATTTCAGGCGTCAGCATCTCCTGCGGATCGATGGTCATCTCGGCCATCTCCTTGTTGGCACGGAAGGTCATTCCCGTACCGCTGATGCTGGGGAAATATTTCGTAAAGGCTTCCTTGCGCTGCTCCTTGGCTGCTGCAACCTGCAGGCGTCCTTTACGCATGGCGATATTGTTCTGAAGGGCAGAATCCTTCAATTGCTCCAATGTAAAGGACTCTCCCCCCGCCCTCCCTATAAGGGAGGGAGCGGTTACCTGCGCCATTGAGAAGCAGGTAGAGATGATTACGATGGATATGCTGACTAACAAACGCTTAAGTTTCATAGTATAATGTATTCAAATTCTCAAAACTATTTGCTCCCTCCCATAAGTTCCCCTCGCCCTTTGGAGAGGGGTTAGGGGTGAGGCCCGGGAGGGGGCGGGGGGAGAGTCCTCTATTTCTTTACACTTAGTTTCCAATACAATACGGGCAGCACGGTGACCACGAGGATGAGGGTGCCGATACCGCCTGCGAAGATGGTGACGCCCACGGGCATCCAGAACGAGGAGCCCGCGATGATCATGGGAATCACGCCCACGGCCGTGGTGGCTGTTGTGAGGAAGATGGGCACCATACGCCGGCGACCGGCATCGTAGGCTGCTTCCTCGATGGCGTAGTTATAGCGCTGACGATAGGTGGTGTGCTCCTCGGGTGTGGGATGTTCCGGTGCCGGATGTTCGGCGTGGAAGCGCTTCATCAGATTGTCGGCATGTTCGAAGATGAGAATCTCGTTGCGCATGATGATACCCATGAGTGTGATGACGCCCATCACGGAGGTCAGGCCCAGCGTGCGGTTCATGATGCCCAGACCCACGAGAGCGCCAGGGATCATCAGCGCCAGGGCACCCATGCAGAGGAAGGTGATGCCGAAGCGCTTGAAGTTGAACAGCAGGAAGAAGAAGATGATGACGAGGGCGATGAGCACGCCGTTGAAGATCTGCGGCATGGCCTCGGCATTGACTTCCAGCTCACCGCCCACCTCGGTGCGCACGCCCTGGGGCAACTCTATCTCGTTGTTCATGATGTCAGCGAGGCGACGTTCGATGGGTTCGGCATAGACGCCTTTGACCATTTCTGCCGTGACGGTGATGCAGCGCTCTCCGCCTCGGTGTACGATGCGGCTCTCGCTCCACAGGGGCTTGACGGCTGCCACCTGTCGCAGGGCGATGGTGCTGTTGGCGCCTCCGAGTCCTCCGGCGAGCATGGTCAGCGGTGTGGCCACCGACCAGTTCTCGACATCGGCGAAGGTGCCGTTGGTCTCATCCATGACCACGATGGGCACCTCGTAGTCGCCTTCCCACAGCTGTCCCACGCGCAGCGAGCCGGAGGCGGCGCTGAGTGAGAGTGCTGCCGAGGCGCGTGTGATGCCCATCTGTGCGGCCTTCACGGGGTCGAGTTCTACGTTCACAATGGGCGAGGGCTGTAGGTAGTCGGTGTGCACCCATTCCAGCTCGGGCATCTCGCGCATGCGTTCCATCATGCGTTCGGCCACGGCGTGCAGCGAGTCGATGTCCTCGCCGTAGAAGCGGTACTCCAGTTCGGGGGTGTAAAGCATATCGAGACGCTTGAAGCGCACGTAAGCGTTGGGGAAGGCCTCTGCCAGCAGGGGCTGGTAGTGGGCCAGCAGTTCGAGGGTGGCCTCGTTGGAGGTGGTGCCCACGATGAACTGTGCATAGTTCTTGCCCGCCATCTGCGGGGCGTAGGTGTCCATGAAGCGTGGCGAGGAGCAGCCGAGGAAGGTGGTGATGGCTGTGATGTGCTCGTCCTTCTCAAGGATGTGTCTCACGGAATCTGCCACCATGTTCGTCTCAGCAAGTCCCTTGCCCTCGGGCAAGAAGATTTCCACGGCAAACTGGTCGCGGTCGGCGAAGGGGAACTGGCGCATCTTCAGCGTGGGCACGATGAGCAGCGAGGCGCCTATCGCGGCCGCGCCGAGGGCGATGGTGGCCCAGGGATGGCGGAAGTTCCAGTTGAGGACGTGGGTGTAGAGCTCCTGCACGCGGTCTGTGAAGCGTTTTCCCTGCTTCTCAGTATCGGGAACACCGATAATCTTCACGCACAGGAAGGGTATCACGCCCACGGCCAGCAGCAGCGACACCAGCAGGTTGATGCCCACGGTCCAGGGGAAGTCCAGCAGGGCATCCAAGAAGGCGCCCTTGAGGGTGTAGAGCAGGGGGAAGAAGATGACGGTGATGCACACCGTGGCCAGCAGCATCGGCATGAAGTACTGCTTGGCCGAGGTGATGGCGGCATCCTTGGGCTTCATGCCCTTGCCCACGTATTCCAGATAGCCGTCGATGATGACGATGGAGTTATCCACAATCATGCCCAGCACGATGATGAGTGCCGCCAGCGTCACGATGTTCAGCTCGATACCGGCGAAGTACATGAAGGCCACCGACACGAAGGTGCTCAGCGGGATGGTGATGGCCGCCACGATGGCGGAGCGCAGGGGGAAGAGCAGCATCATCACGATGATGATGATGACCATCGACAGCAGCAGGTCGCGCAGGAAGTCATGGATGCTCAGCTCCACCACCTTGGGCTTGTCGGCGATGCGCGTGAGGGTGACGTCGTCGGGCAGCACGTCGGTGCGGAAGTCGTCGAGGACGCGGTTCACGAGTCGCCCGTAGTTCACGACATTGTTGCCGGGCACCATCTCCATGGAGAGGAGCACGCAGGGGTGACCGTTGTGCTCGATGCGGCTGGCATGCGGGTCATATTCGCGCACTACGCGGGCCACGTCGCCCACGCGTACCGTCTTGCCGCTGGCGGCGTCGCTGTAGATGATGAGCGAGGCTATCTCCTGCTCATCGTGGCCTGTTGGCGCGATGTGCAGGGGTATCTGCTGGTCGGCATCGTCGAGGCTGCCGCTGAGAGTCGTGAGGCCCTCGCCCTGCAGGGTGCTGAGGAGCATCTGCTGTCCGATGCCGTAGGCCTGCAGGCGCTGGCGGTCGATGTAGAGGCTAATCTGTTGGCGCTGTTCGCCGAAGAGCTTCACGTTGGTCACCGAGGGTATGCGCCGCAGGCGGTCGCCGAGCTGGTCGCTGTACTGCCGGAGTTCGCGGTAGCTGCGCTCGCCGCTCTCGATGGCGATGAGCAGGGCCGAGGTGTTGCCGAAGTCATCGTTGGTCACGAGTGCCACGACGCCCTGCGGCAGCGACTGCTTGAACTGCTGCAGTCCCAGCTTCAGCTTGCTCCACACCTCATCTTTGTTGCGTACGGAGCCGTTGAGTTCCACCATCGTGATGCAGAGTCCGTTCTGCGAGGTGGTGGTGGTTTTCTTGCGGTTCACCTCGTTGTAGGTGAAGAGATAGCGCTCCAGGGGGCGTGCCACCTGCAGCTCCACCTCCTCTGTGGAGGCTCCGGGATAGACGGCTATGACGACGCCTTGCCGCACGGTGACGCGCGGGAACTCATCCTTCGGCATGACATACATGCCATAGATGCCTATGAGGAACAGCAGCCCGACGATGAGGAGCGAGATGCGGTAGTGCTCCAGCGGCCAGGCGTACCAAGACCCACCCCTGGCCCCTCCCATAGGGGAGGGGTGAGGCTGGCGCATAGATTCATTATTATTCGACATTGCGATATTGCGATATTACTGTATTACTGTATTACGAGAGATATATTTGCCCACTATCCGCAGGCTCCTCTCCATTACGGGAGGGGCTGGGGGTGGGTCTCCATTACGGGAGGGGTTGGGTCTTCGTCCCTTCGCTCAGTTTCTGGCAGCCTTCTGTGACCACGCGCTGTCCATCGCTCAGCCCGGAGAGAATCTCGATGCGGTTGCCCACGATGGTGCCTGTGGTCACCGTTGTGCGATGAGCCGTGTTGTCCTTGCTCACCGTCCACGCGAAGAAGGTGCCGTCGGCCCTCTGTTGCACCGCCGTGATAGGAAGCGTAAAGAAGGTTGTTGTCGAGGGCGACTGCTCCTTCCCTGAGAGGGAGGACGGGGAGAGTGTCTTTACCTTGGCCACCATACCCGGCAGCAGATCCCTACCTTTATTATCTACGCGCACGCGCACGTCATATGTGTGTGTGAGAGCATCTGCCTGCACACCTTTCTCAATCAGGCCGCCATGAAACTCACGTCCAATGGCTTCAACAAAGATGGTAGTAGGCGTTGTCGATGTGATGTCCTTCATCTCGCGCTCAGGCACAGCAATCTTCACCTTCACGCTGCTGATATCCAGGATGCTCACAACAGGCTGCGAGGGCAGCGCGGTCTCGCCGGCAGCCAGATAGCGTTTTCCGATGATGCCGCTCACGGGAGCTTCCAGGCGGCTGTCGGCCACGTTGCGGCGGGCGATGGCCAGCTCGGAGCGAGCCTGATCCACCTTGCTCTGCACCTCCACCCATTGCGCCTCGGTCATCGAGCCTTCGTCGTGGAGCAGTTTATAGCGCTGCAGGGCATCCTCGGCCTGCCGGTTCTGTGCCTCGGCGGCAGCGAGCATGTTGCGGGCCTGTGTGTCATCGAGTTCAGCGATGAGCTGTCCGCGGCCTACGGCCTGTCCTTCGCTCACAGCCACATGTTTGAGCGTTCCCATCGTAGTGTAGCTGACAACGGTCGCCTGGTTCTCCTCAACAACGCCGACATAGGTCTTGCCATCACTGGCCACAGCCTGCGCACTCACCTTTTCTACCACGACGCGAATCGGAGCTTTCTCGCGTTCTGTGTTCTTCGCGCTACAAGCCGCCAACGCCAGAACGAGCGCTCCATAAAGAATCATTTTTGCTTTCATCTTTCTTATCTATTTTTCGTTTTTTCTTAATTGCGGGCGCAAAGATAGTCCTTTTTGGCTACTTGTAATGTCCTTTTGGACAGACAAATGCATCCGTGCAAATATTAACCGACCTTTTGAACATTTTCCACGACCTATTGGTTAAACATCTTTACATTTCATGTCCCTTCCTAAAAAATTAAGCATACGCTGCAACTTTTATGATTTCACCTACGTCTATGGAATATAAACAACGTGATTAACCCCTAAATAAACAACTATGATACTCTCAACAACTCCACAGATTGAAGGACACAGCATTCGCCAGTATATGGGTGTTGTGACAGGCGAGACCATTATCGGTGCCAACATTTTCAAAGACTTCTTTGCGGGTATTCGTGACATCGTAGGAGGTCGCTCGTCCAGCTATGAAGAGGTGCTGCGCGAAGCCAAAGACACCTCACTGAAGGAAATGTCCAGTCGTGCTCAAATGCTGGGTGCCAACGCCGTCATCGGTATTGATATCGACTACGAGACCATCGGTGCCAACGGCTCCATGCTCATGGTGGCCACCAGCGGCACGGCCGTCGTCATTGACTAAATCCCAAGACTGAAAAACAGAAGAAGCTCGTCAACGAATTGACGAGCTTCTCTTGTCTTGTCATCAGCCTTATGCCTTCACGCGGCCGAGGTAGCTGCCATCGCGGGTATCAACCTCGACGATTTCGCCCTCATTGATGAAGAGGGGCACGCGAATCTCTGCACCGGTCTCCACGCGAGCGGGCTTCAGCGTGTTGGTGGCGGTGTCTCCCTTGAGGCCGGGCTCTGTCCATGTGATGGCGAGCTTCACCTTCACAGGCACATCGGCATAGAGAACAGTCTCAGTGGAAGCGTCAGTGACAACTTCAACATTCTCACCTTCCTTCATGAAGGCGACGCCATTGATCTGATCTTTAGGAATGGGAATCTGCTCAAAGGTCTCGTTATTCATGAAGATGTAATCCTCACCTTCCAAATAGAGGAACTGATAGCTGCGACGTTCAACGCGAACATCCTCCAGTTTCTCACCGATATTGAAGCGACGCTCCAGCACGTTGCCAGAAACCACATCCTTCAGGGTAGTGCGCATAATGGTATTACCTTTTCCGGGCTTCACATGAAGGAAGTCAATGCAGAAGTAGAGCTTGCCATCCATGCGGATGCAGGTGCCTTTCTTGATGTCTTGGGAGTTAATCATACGATTTACAATTTGACGATTTATAATTTACTATTTATAACCTTTCGATTTGTTTTTTTCGCAGTTTCTCTCGAAATCGGGTGCAAAGGTAGTGAAAATTAAACAAAAAACGCAAGAGAATGAGCAAAAAATCATCGAAATCTTGCGTGATTAAAAAAAAGTGAGTACTTTTGCAGCCCGTTAGACCACTTTCGCATACAATACAAAAGAATATAGCATTATGAAAAGGACATTTCAACCCCACAACCGTAGAAGGAAGAACAAGCACGGTTTCCGTGAACGTATGACAACCGCTAATGGCCGCCGCGTGCTCGCTGCACGTCGTGCCAAGGGCCGCAAGAAGCTCACCGTCTCCGACGAGCGTCACGGCAAATAATCCACGGGCCATAGACATGTTGTCGCGGCGCAGATGATACACTCCAAAGAATGTGTCATCTGCGCCGTTCGCATTTCAAGAAAAGACGAACATGAATATTAAGCAGAAACTCCTCAGCCCCATCGTATGGGGCAACCTCCTGGCAATGTTCTTGGTAGCGTTGCTGCTGTGTCTGCTGTTGTGGAAAGGCATGGATGCCTACACCCACCACGGCGAGGCCATTAAGGTGCCGAAGCTGGTGGGCTTGCAGGAGAGCGATGCCAACTACCGCCTGACCCAGCTCGGCCTGCACACCGTCGTGGTGGACTCAGCTTACAACAAGGCCATGGAACCTGGCGCCATTCTGGAGCAGATTCCAGCAGCAGGACGTCAGGTGAAGAGCGGTCGCAACGTGTATCTCACCGTAAACACCAGTCACATGCCAACCATGGCATTGCCCGACCTGGCAGACAACAGTTCGCTGCGCGAGGCACAGGCCAAGCTCTCGGCCATGGGCTTCCGTCTGGCTCCCGTGGAGCGCGTGACAGGCGACAAGGACTGGGTCTATGGCATCAAGAGCGGCGGGCACAACGTCTATGCCGGACAGCGCATCCCCGTGGATGTGCCATTGGTGCTGCAAGTGGGCAGCGGTGAAGGCCCGATGGAAGTTGAAGACTACGACGACGAGGCAGCGGCCTCGGACGAAACTGAGACCATTGGCATTGATGAGCTCGAGTGATGCCCTTTTGCCCGAAGCACCATTGCAGGACGGCGAAGACCTGGAAGTCGATGACGAGGGTCTGGAGCTGGCTGCCGACGGCACACTCTACGAGCACCGCCGCGTAGTGGCGGACAAGGGTCAGTCTCCCCTGCGCGTGGACAAGTTCTTAATGGAGCACATGCGCGACACGAGCCGCGCCCGCATACAACGTGCTGCCGAAGCAGGCTGCATTTACGTCAATGGGCGCGCCGTCAAGAGCAACTACAAGGTGAAGCCCCTGGAAGTGGTAACACTCATGCTGGATCACCCGCGCCTCGTGATGGAGGTCACGCCAGAGAACATCCCGCTGGACATCACCTACGAAGACGATGACCTGCTGGTGGTGAACAAACCTGCAGGCCTGGTGGTACACCCCGGTGTTGGGAACTATACGGGCACGTTGGTGAATGCGCTGGCATGGCACCTGCGGGACAACGCAGGCTACAACCCCAACGACCCAGGTGTGGGACTGGTGCATCGCATCGACAAAGATACCAGCGGGCTACTGGTGGTAGCCAAGACACCAGAGGCCAAGACAGACCTCTGTCACCAGTTCTTCGTCAAGAGCACACGCCGCCAGTACAACGCCCTCGTGTGGGGCAGCTTTGACACGGCGGAAGGCCGCATCGAAGGGAACATCGCCCGCGACCCGCGCGACCGTCAGCGCATGACGGTATTCCCGCCAGAAAGCGAGATAGGCAAGCCCGCCGTCACCCATTGGCGTGTACTGGAAGCCTTTGGACCTGTCACATGGGTGGAATGTGTGCTGGAGACTGGGCGGACGCATCAGATCCGCGCACACATGAAGAGCATAGGCCATCCGCTCTTCGCCGATGAGCGCTATGGCGGCATGGAAATCCTGCGCGGACAGCCCTCCGCCAGCTACAAAGCCTTTGTGCGTAATGCCTTCGACATCTGCCCTCGACAGGCTCTGCACGCCCGCACACTGGGCTTCGTTCACCCTCGCACCAAGCGGGAGATGTTCTTTGAGGCACCTCTGCCAGAGGATATGACACAACTCATAACTAAATTCCGCGCATACGCGCACATATAATAAAATGGAAAAGAAAAAAGTAATAGCCATCGTCTGCGGTGGCGACAGTTCCGAGCATGAGGTGAGCCTGCGCAGTGCACAGGGCATCTACAGCTTCATGGACAAGGAGAAATTCGAAGTATTCATCGTAGTGCTGAACGGCCTTAAATGGGAGGCAGAACTTGCCGACGGCAAACGTGTACCCGTGAGCCGCGAAGACTTCTCCTTCAAGGTTGGTCGTCGCACCGTGAAGCCCGACTTCGCCTACATCACCATTCACGGAACGCCCGGCGAGGACGGCATCCTGCAGGGCTATTTCGACCTCATCCGTCTCCCCTACTCCACCAGCGGCGTGCTCATAGAGTCCATGACCTTCAACAAGTTCACACTGAATCAATACCTGAAGGGTTTTGGCGTCAGCGTCAGTGAGAGTCTGGTGGTACGTCGCGGCAGTGAAGACCTGGTGACGGACGATGAGATCATCAACCACATCGGCCTGCCCTGCTTCGTGAAGCCCAATGCCGGCGGCAGCAGCTTCGGCGTCACCAAGGTGAAGACACTCGAAGAGTTGCGCCCTGCCATCTACCGGGCAATGCACGAGAGCGACGAGGTCATGGTGGAGGCTTTCATGCCCGGAACGGAGCTTACCTGCGGTTGTTACAAAGTGTCCGGCAAGGAAGTGGTATTCCCCATCACGGAAGTCGTCACACACAATGAATTCTTCGACTTTGATGCCAAGTACAAGGGCGAAGTCGATGAGATCACTCCCGCGCGCATCAGCAAGGAGCTGAGCGACCGCGTGCAAGCCCTCACCAGTGCCATCTACGACATCCTTGGATGCTCCGGCATCATCCGCATCGACTACATCGTCACGAAAGTGACCGACGAGGACGGCAAGGAGCACGAGCGCATCAACATGCTGGAAATCAACACCACGCCCGGCATGACCGTCACCAGCTTCATTCCTCAGCAAGTCCGCGCAGCCGGACTTGATCTCAAGGACGTGCTGACCGATATTATCGAAGATAAGCTATAAGCAGGCTCTCCCCTCCCTATCAGGGAGAGATCCATTACTTCTCAATATAAGACATTCAAGGGATATGGAAAAGAATACATCCACTCTGGCATCAACCGCTCCCTCCCTTATAGGGGAGGCCGGGGGTGAGTCTTTTGATTCCATTCGCCCCTACAACGACGATGAAGTGCGGGATGCCATTGACAGCCTGCTGCGCGACCGTCAGTTCTCGCATATCCTCAAGGGGATGGTGCCGTTCCTGCCGCTGGCCGTGAGCCGTGGTATTCTGCAACTGGCCACCGTAGGCATACACTCTACGTTGGGCTTCCAGGTACGTTTCATGAAGCCGGTAGTGAAGTACATCCTATGGCGCTGTGCCAAGGGCTGCTCCTTTGACCACCCCGACATCACGGCAGGCCCCGAGCGATATACCTTCATCAGCAATCATCGTGACATCGTGCTCGACAGCGCCATCCTGGATGCGAAGCTTCACGACGACCATTTCCCAACGACCTGCGAGATTGCCATCGGTGACAACCTGCTCATATACCCCTGGATTCGCACACTGGTGCGGCTGAACAAAGCCTTCATCGTGCAACGCTCGCTGCCGATGCGCGAGATGCTGAAAGCCTCGCAGACCATGAGCCGCTACATGCACTATGCCATCACGGAGAAGCACGAGAACATCTGGATAGCACAGCGCGAAGGGCGCGCCAAGGACTCCAGCGACCAGACACAGGTGTCGCTGGTGAAGATGCTGGCCATCACAGGCGAAGGCAGCACCACAAGTGCCATCGAGAGTCTCAAAGCCTTGAATATCGTGCCGTTGTCCATCAGTTATGAGTACGACCCCTGTGACTACCTGAAGGCGCAGGAGTTCCAGCTAAAGCGCGACAATCCTGCTTGGAAGAAGTCCAAGCAGGATGACCTCACCAACATGAAGACTGGCATCTTCGGGCAGAAGGGACATATACACTACCAGACGGGACGCCCCGTGAACACGTGGATCGACCAGTTGTCCGAATTGCCTGAGAAGGAGTTCTACCAGGCACTGGCACAGCGCCTTGACCATGAGATACACCGCTCCTACCGCCTCTACCCCGGCAACTATGTCGCCGTGGACCTGCAGAGCGGCGAAGAACGCTATACCAACCGCTATACGCCCGCAGACAAAGCCGCCTTCGAGAACTATCTCGAACAACGCATCGCCATGGCCGCTCAGGCCCTGCAGGTCGCCGGTACCACTCCTGATGCCGCCTTCTTGCGCGAATGCATCCTGACAATGTATGCAAATCCTGTGAAGAACCAGTTGGAAAGTGGACAGAAGTAGGATGAAGAATGAAGAAGGCTGCGATTAAGCGAGAGGAAAGTCAAGCTCGCTTGAACTTTCCCGAGCGTGAGCAGGCTCGACCGAAGGTCAATGAAGAATGAAAAATGAAAAATGAAAAGTGAAAAGTGAAAAATAAGAAATGATAACAGACCTCATCAGATACATTGTGCGCCACTTCGCGAAGGTGACCACTCTCCCCCTGCAAAGGGGAGTGAGGAGGGGGACCTATTTTTCACTTTTCATTCTTTCACTTTTCACGCTTTCGGCTTGCTCCGACAGCAAGAATGCAGAGGAAGATGCCTTCCCTGCGCTCGTCACGGAGATGGGGCTGCTGCACGTCGGTTCCACACTCACCGACCTCACCCTCTACACCGACAGCGGCAAGCGCTATCAAGCCATTGCCGAGATAGAAGGGTTGAAGCCCGACACCTGGTTGCGCTGTCTGGCTGGCTTCGTGATTCAGGACGCCGGCAAGGTGGAGCTGCTCACGCTTCGGGGCGTGGGCGTGCTATCCAACTACACGGACAAGGCCAACCTGAAGCGCGACCCCGTGGGTGTCGTCAGTGCCTGGACGGGTGGCACCTTCGTGAACCTGCACCTGCTCAAGAAGAATAAGGGTGCAGACCACGACTGGGGCTTCGTTCTTGACAACAGCTACGCCAACACCGCCGGCGGCACCACCTACGAGGTGTCGCTCTACCACGACCAGCGCAACGATCCTGCTGCTTACAGTTCCGACATCTATTTCAGTCTGTCACAGGACTCCCTGTCCAAGACACGGACGACAGCCGACAGCATCCTTCTCACCGTTAACACTTTCGACGCGGCACCCCACCAATGGCGTTTCGCCCTAACCCCATAAACCCACTATGGCACACCATCACATCCATATCGGATTCGACGCCAAGCGCGCAGCCCAGAACAAGACCGGCTTGGGCAACTACAGCCGTTTCGTCATCAAGGGCCTCGCACAGTATGCGCCCACTATGCGCCTCCACCTCTTCGTCCCTGACGCAGGCAAGACACGCTCCCTGGGCGGCGTCGATCACTTTGGGGCTGTGACGATGCACTTCCCCAAGACCGCTTTCTGGCGGCACTTCAAGAGCCTGTGGCGCTCATGGGGTGTCGTGGCCCACGCCAAGCGCAAGCATGTGCAGCTGTACCACGGCCTGAGCGGCGAGCTGCCCTATGGTCTGAAGAGCAACGGCATCAAGAGCGTTGTGACCATCCACGACCTCATTTTCATGCGCTTCCCCAAGTACTACCCCCTCATCGACCGCCTCATCTACCGTTGGAAGATGCGCTCTGCCTGTCGGCGTGCCGACCACGTCATCGCCGTCAGCGAATGCACGAAGCGCGACATCATGCACTATTTCGGCACGCCGGAGGAGAAGATTTCCGTGCTGTATCAAGGCTGCGATGACCTCTACCGCCAGCCGACATCCGAGGGACAGCGGGCTGCCATCCGCCGCCATTTCCGCCTGCCCGAGCGCTTCATCCTCTACGTGGGAAGCATCGAGGAGCGCAAGAACCTGATGCTGCTGGCCAAGGCGCTCACGCTGCTGCCCGACCAAAAGATTGGCGTAGTGGCACTGGGCCATAAGACCGCCTATGCCAAGCGCGTGAAAAAATATGTGCAGGAGCAGGGCCTCCGCAACCGTTTCCGCATCATCAGCGGCGTTGCCTTCGAGGATATGCCTGCCTTCTACCAGATGGCCGAGGCCTTTGTCTATCCTTCGCGCTACGAGGGCTTTGGCATCCCCATGCTCGAAGCACTCTGCAGCGGTATTCCGGCCATCGGCTGCACAGGCTCCTGTCTGGAGGAAGCCGGCGGGCCATCGAGCCTCTATGTCGATCCCGACGATGCCCAAGGCCTTGCCGATGCCATCACCCGCGTGCTCACCGACGAAGCGCTGCGTGAACGGATGATTGCAGACGGCCATGCCTACGCCGACCGCTTCAAAACCGAGACGCTGACATTGCCCCTACAACAGCTTTACGCTTCACTCCTTTAAAAACCATACCACCATGATTTCCGTCGTCATCAACACCTACAACGCCGAGCGCCACTTAGAAGCCGTACTGCAATCCGTAAGCGGTTTCGATGAGGTGGTGGTGTGCGACATGGAAAGCACCGACTCGACACTGGACATCGCCCGCCGCCACGATTGCCGCATCGTCACGTTCCCACGTGGTGAACACCGCATCGTGGAGCCCGCACGCCAGTTCGCCATCGAGCACGCCTCGCATCCTTGGGTGCTGCTCGTGGATGCCGACGAGTTGGTGTCACCCGCCCTGTGCGAAGCCCTTTATGCCCACAGCAACCGTGAAGATGCCGCCCCCGGTCTCTTCATCCCTCGCAAGAACTATTTCATGGGACGCTTCATGCACTGCCACTACCCCGACTACCTCCTCCGCTTCTTCAAGCGCGATGCAGTGACCTGGCCGCCCCATGTACATGCCGTGCCTCAAATCGCAGGCAACACCGAGCGCCTGCCCGCAGCACGCAAGGAGCTGGCCTTCGAGCACCTGGCCAACGACAGCGTCAGTGACATTCTACGCAAAACCAACTCCTACACCGACTATGAGCTACTGAAGAAAAAGGGCAAGCACTATGGCCCGCTGGCCTATGTCTGGCGCCCCTTCTTCCGGTGGTTCAAAGCATACATTCTCAAAGGCGGCTGCCGCGATGGCCTTCCCGGCTTCATCAAAGCCTGCCTCGAAGGTTACTACCAACTGATCATGCTCTCCAAAATGGCAGAGCAACGCACCTAAAAAATGAACGAATCGCAATCCTTACCACGTGAAAAGCGACGTATCCTCTTTGTCATCAGTCGTTTCCTGGACGGTGGCATAGACACCGTGTTGGTGGAATTGCTGAAGAATCTGGTTCGCAATTCCTCTACGCTACACGGCACACTGGTTATCACGCATAAGATGGCCGGGAAGGAAGTCTTCCTTGACCAGATTCCACCCGACGTGGATATTCACTACATGGTGAGCGAGCGCTGGCTGCTGTGGTACAAGCGCCGCAAGCTGGACGGGCACCGCAATCACCTGCTCTCGCTGCTGGACGAGATGTTCCTGAACCCCATCCGCAATTATCGGCAACGTCGTCGCTTCCGCCGTCTTCAGCAAGACGTGGACGTGGTCATCGACATCGACTCACGCGCACATTCCATGATTGACTGGTCGCTGCTGACGCTGAACATCGCCTACTTCCACTTCAGCTTCCAGCATCTCCTTGACTCGCATCCACACTATATGCGCCGGACTGCCAAAGGCTTGGCTCATTACGACTATGTCGTTTCCATCTCCAAGGAAATGGCGTTGGAGGGCGCACGCCTGTTCCCGTGGCTGCGGGATAAGCTGGTGACCATCTACAACGCCGTGCGCCGCGACCACCTGCTTCGCCGGGCATCCGAGGAGGTGACCCACCCCCTGTGGTACCGCCTCTCGCATGAGGGCTTCATGCTGGCCGTAGAGCGTCTGGAAGAGAGCCAGAAGGACCTCACCACGCTGATTGAAGCCTATGCCGTGCTCACTCGCAAGATGTCCTACGTCCCCAACCTCGTCGTCCTTGGAGAAGGCAAGGACCGCGAGACGCTGCAATACCTCATCGACCAGCGCGGCCTCACGAAGCACGTGCATCTACTGGGCTTCACGCAGAATCCCTACCCATGGATGAAGCAGGCACAGCTGATTGTGCACAGCTCCAAGTTTGAGGGCCTGCCTACGGTGCTCATCGAAGCCTTGATGCTGGGCAAGCAGATCATCGCCAGCGACTGCCCCACGGGGCCTCGCGAGATCCTCGCCGACGGCAAGGCCGGCATCCTCGTTCCCGTCGGCGATGTTCAGGCGCTGGCAGATGCCATGCACGCCGTCCTCACCGATGTAGCCCTACAGGAACGTCTGCGCGAGGGCGTTAGCAACCAGACCATGCTGTTCCAGCCTCGCGAGAACATCCTGAAGCTGATGGAACTATTAGGCGAATAGCACACCCGAAGAAATGAAAGTCAGCGTCATCATCCCCAACTACAACCACGCCCCCTACCTGCGGGAGCGTATCGACAGCGTCCTGTCACAGACGCTGACAGACTTGGAAGTGTTCCTGCTCGACGACTGCTCCACCGATGACAGTCGCGCCGTCATGGATTCCTATCGCCACGACCCTCGCGTGCGACAGATCATCTTCAACGAGCACAACTCTGGCAACACCTTCCTGCAATGGCAGCGCGGCTTCGCACTTGCACAGGGCGAATACCTCTGGGTGGCAGAGAGCGACGATGCCGCAGAGCCCAACTTTCTGGAGACACTCGTCGGCGAGCTCGACCGCAACCCACAGGCCGTCCTCGCATACTCCCACTCACGGATGGTAGGCAGCCAGGGCGAACCGTTGGACTTCACCTGGCACCCCAAAGGCAGTTCCGGCAAAATCCTCACCTACGACGGCCCCTGGTTCAACCGCCACCGCATGGTCGTGCAGAACAATGTCTATAACGCCAGCATGGTCGTCTTCCGCAAGAGCACCCTCGCCGCCATCCCCGCCGACTACCAGCAGTACCGCTACTGCGGCGACTGGCTTTTCTGGGTCGGTGTCTGCGAACAGGGCCAGGTCATCGAAGTCTGCCGCGTCCTCAACCGCTATCGCCAGCACCCGCAGAAGGTCACTGCCAACTCACAGCTCGACGGCCGCAAGTGGCGCGACATCGGAGGTATTTTACGCCATTTTATCACGCTGTTCCACCTTACGCCACTGCAGCAACGCTGCCTGCGCGGCCGCTGGACCAAGCGTTTCAACAAGGAGAGTCGCGGCATTCTGGCCACCAGCCCCGCCCTCCTCGACATCCGCTCCACCTTCCCCGACCTCTACGCCGGCACCTCCCTCGACATCTTCCTCTACGAATTCTGCAAGCTTTTCGGCTTCCTCAAGCAGTAAGATGATGCGCTGACGAAGTCCGTGAATCGCCCGATTCCCCATACGACATCTGCCACCACCTCTTAGCGAAACCAGCGGTTCTCCTCAGTGCTCGAAAAGATGGATGAGGCGAATGGCCATGTGAATGATTTTCTTGTAGAGCTTCTTCTTATTGATGAGACGGTTGGCTTCTATGGATAGCGGATGGATGGTGGATAAATACGTGAGCGTGGCACTGACAGCGGGAGAGAAATTCTGGGAGAACAGCATCTCGCGCTCTTTGGCCTGCTGCTGGATCATGCTGTTACTTATCCCACCCATTTCGAAGTCGCAGACGACGACGGAGACATACTGGAAGATGTAGCCCTGCAGGGTGAACTCTATCCACTTCGCCCAATCGGCAAAGAGACGATAGCGCTCATCGTAGGGCGACTGCTGCATCACCTGACGCTTGATGAACATAGCCTGGTGGCAGATGTTGTCTCGGCAGAAGAAGTGGAGAGAGATGTCCTCTGGCGCTCGCTTACGCTTCTGACGCCCGTCGAGATATGCCTCCATCCAATCGCCATAGAGGATGTCAGCCTGACGGGGTTGGCTGAAAACCTGTTCCAGTACGGAGGAATCGTGAAAGGTGTCGCCGGAGTTCATAAAGACGAGGTAATCTCCAGTAGCGTGCTGCAGGGCCTTGTTCATCGCGTTGTAAGGGCCCTTGTCCGGCTCGCTGCACCAATAGGCGATCTGCGCCTGATGTACCTCAATGAAATCCCTGTCGCCTTCCGTGCTACCGCCATCTATGACAATCCACTCCCAGTCCTTGTAGGTTTGAGCCACGATGCTCTGAAAGGTCTTCTGCAACCCTTCCAGATGATTCCGATTGACGGTGATGACAGATATCTTCATAGATGAAAGAGGAATGATTATGGATTAAATGCTTCTATCTTGCCTTTTCATTTTGCGATGAACGAGCGGACAATATCCCCCCTCCAATACTTCGGGGTGCTGTTTAATGTAAAGATTCGTGAAGAAAGACGAAGATGGATTCTTACCTTGCTTCCATCCTTCATTGAGATAATGCGCAGCTGGTGCCATTCCAGATGCCATAGAGCCAGAGTAATGGACCAGATACCATTTTCTGTTAAAGTGCGAGCTGAGAAGAACTATCATAAAGTTCTTCAGTACCTGCCATCTCAGCGAGCATAGTTGTTGGATAAAAAAAAGAATTTCAGGAATATATAGGGCGTATGCCAATGAAGAGGCTGCAGAAGGGGGAACTGGCGAGAGGGTATCATTCCAGCCGTAGGTTTTTGCACTCATGCGGAGACATTCAACATCGGGATTGGGCTCCTGCTGACACCACTCAATAATCTTATACCGGTTGATCATCCATTCTTTATATCCCTGTTCTATTGTGTGATAAGCGTTCGCCTGTAGCGTTCTTACATCAAGAGAGATGGTCTTCCGAGGAACCTTATGGGTACTGCCCTCACACGAATAGAGGATACCATTCACCCCGTCGGCGATGTACTCGTTCATGGTTGGAGTGTTGGGCGCAATGACACAACGTCCCATGGACATGGCATCTAAGAAACTTAGTCCGATGCCTTCATACAATCGTGGTGCCATATAATAGGCATATTTGCTCATCTCATGGAATACATCCTCTTTCTTCTCAAACCATTGGGTAGAGGTAATCTGTATGTCATGGGACTCCATTTGGGTCTGTTCACTGCGGAAGCCCGGGTCTGGCACCTGATGCAGATGGATATGACGGATATGCAGGGGCTCAGCTACCGCCATGAGCGTCTGCAGACTGGGCAGATCCCTCCTTTGCCAAAAGAAAACGCCATCCTCACGTCCCCATTCATCAACGGGCTTCGGCTGAGGAAAGTACTGGATATACTTTGCATCAAAACCACCCGCCGTCAGCTCCTCGTGAAGCTTCTTGGAGAAACAGATAATGGTAAAGTTCACATAACCTTTCCAAACCATGGGGTACAACCCTTGTGTAGCAAGGAAGTGGTCGTACATGGGGAAGAATACGCCTCGTTCCCATGTAAAATGTTTCCGCATTTCCTGAACGTCAGGCATAATTTGCCAGATAACCAAGATGTCAAAATGGGTGCCTTGAACCTCGGTCCCCTCGCCTATCGGCTGCTCTTGGGAGTCCAGATAAAGCTCTGTGACATCAAAAGACGCCTTCAGTTGCTCCAACAGGAAACCAGATGATTTGGTCTTCTGATGAAAAGAATGTCCTATGTACAAAACTGTGTCCATGGAGGTACGAAAGAGCTTTTCTTTGCTGTTGGCTATCTATTAAAATAATCACCTCTGAGAATCCATTCCGACAGGCGCTCAGCCTGAGGGGTGTAGGAATCGTTGTATTCAGGCCGCAAGAGCGTATGTCCCAGACCACACCAGTCATCACGGACAAACAGATCCAGCAAGGTCGTATAAACATCCAACTGATTACACGTACCAGTCCACGACTGGCGCATGTTAATGTCTCCATTGATGATATATAATGGTAAGTCCGTACTTATCCGACCTTCCATGTCCAGTTGTTTGGGCTCTATATGATGGTCGGATGCAATGACAATCACACTTCTGTCATATACACCGGTTTCCTTTAGGGAGTTAATATATTGTTCTATTTGCTCATCAAAATAATGACATTTAATGAGATAGTTCCTGTATTTTTCAGGAAGGCTACTGTCTGTCAATGTGAAGTCTGAATCCGGCTTCAGGTGATATGGGCCGTGCATTGACATCGTCAGTATCAAGGAGAAGAAGGGTGGTGCTGTCTGGCAATCTACAGAAGATGCCATAGAGAATATCTGTTCATCTGTTAAATCTGCAGAAACCGCAACTCGGTCTTGGACATCATCTTTTGAATAGATTTTGTCAATGCCATACACCTTGCACATGTCATCCTGCGACCAAAAGGTTGCTACGGTTGGAATAACAATATGAGAAGACTTTATTCTGCCATACTCTTTCAACAGTTTGGGCAGACCCTTTAGCTGACAACTTTTGGCGACATCTACCGTAATTACAGACCGTAGCGGCAATAACCCCGTCATGTAAATCAGTTGGCCATCCGAGGATTGTCCACATGTGATATTAGGATGGATATGGGAATTAAAATAGACATTTCTTTCCGTTTTAAGCCTATTCATGAAAGGGGTTATCTCATGACCATCCACGACCAAGTCTATAGTCTCAGAGAGATATGACTCCACCAGAATAAAGATGAGGTTCTTGTCTTTCAGCAAAGGCCTGTCGGAGACTCTTTCTGAATGGTCTAAGCTGTATGTGATAATTTCATCCAATTGGTTACGGGTCAGTTCTACGTTTTTAGAAGTGTAATCACTCATGCAATAGAGGAACCTTCTAGTGAAACCCATTTTGAAGAGATAGATATTGGGTTTGACCGAACTCTCCCATTTGTAGTAGGGGACTAAATCGTAGAAGCCAGCCTTGAAACTCTGGTAATACTTCCCATCACCGATGTGAAAGAGCAACCACAGAATAAAATACATATACACAATGCCCACGGAGGTCAGCAACGATGCAAAAGATTTTTTTTGCAATCCCTTATCTTTCCATTTTACATACAGAAAGCCAAAAATGGCTGCAAAAACAAGGAATAGCGCATCAACATATGAGACAGCTGAGAGAATGCTCAGCAACACGTCTTTATCATTCAGATTTCCGATCTGAAAGAGCACATTTTTAGGTAAGTAGATCCCAAAGAAACGAGCATATAGAATGTTGGCATATGCTAAGACCATTGATAAGGAAAATGCTAATGGCAGTGAAACGCGCACCCGTCCAATGGTCAACAGATATGAGAAGAGATAGATGACTACGGCATCAACCACACACGCCCACAGATTACTTACTGCACGACAATTCGGATAGTCCTCTAACCCGATGTGCGTGGCAATGTAATAGTGCATAAACAGAAAGTTGAGGACTATCATGCAAAATAGTATGATAAACCTCAGATTGAGCAATGAGCTCATTCGGGACAGAAGGCTTTTGAAACGTTTACGAGGCATAGAATTGCAACGTTTATATCTTCAGGGATTGTAGGAGATTACTTATGATTCGCTTCCTGACTGGTTTATTGTATAGGAAGAAGTCTATCGTTGGGCTGTAGTTTCTCCATTTGTTGAGCCCGTGATAGACCTTATGTGGGGGTATATGCACGAACCTTGTCTTCATCTTGCGGACGATGTACAGTTGGTAGCCCTGCTTCACCACCTCGTAGTTGAAAGGCACGTGCTCGCATAAAGATGCATTGACAGCCTTCAGCTCCGGCGTCTGATATGCTACGTACTTAAGGTCTTTAACAACTTCCCATCGATAGATGCCAATGCCGTTGAATGCGGAATGACAGGGGTGATAAGAACGAATATTGATGAGTCGTTGCTCCATATATGTCAGCGCTAAGTTGTCATCTATGCGGATGGCATAATCCCCACCTTGATAGGGATTGATGCCTTTCTTGACATAGGCGAAATAATCATACATGATGGGACTGATGCACTGATGGTCCTTGTAGTCTATAATTACCTGCCCATTGGCAAAAAGAGCCCCCCAGTCCTTGGGCGCTTCATCGATAGCTTGCACGACGGTATCGGGGTCGAAATCTTCCATGTCAATGTCTATAAAGCAGAAGAGATCTGGTTGATAGCGCTCGCGAACCTCTTTCAGGACGCGATTGCGAAAACGAGCCATCTTTTCGATACGCGGATAACTCTGACCTGGATATGGCGTTGCGGCAGTCTTCTGAGGAATAGTCGTCTGCCCAGTTTTTTCGTTAAAGGATAGGACATGAGGATTCCGTAGAGCCCATTCCCGTAGGAGTTCTGTGGTGCCGTCCGTGCTGTCATTTTCATAGGCCACCACATGATAATCCTTAAAGAGCACCCCCATGGCCTCTACCTTCTGGATATTCACTTGCAAGTGATTCGCACAATCTCGTGCAAGGATTCCAATAACAATGGTTGAATCTACAGATTTCATGACATTTATATTTTGGTAATCATCAAAAAGAGAAGGAGAAGCGTTACGACCCAGATCATCACCCACACGATTCTTTCTCTCCTCCGCTTCTTCCTTAACTTGCGAATTCGTATTCTCAAAGAATCAGCCTCCTGCTGTTGTGCATCGCACTCCCGTCTGAATGAATCTGCCTCATGCCTTAAAGCCTGTGTTGTATGTTCAAAGGCGGCCATCTGTTTTTTCCTTTCTTCCAACTTCCTTGCCAGAAGAAGGGCAATCTCTGGCGCAGGGGCTTGTTCGCAGAGCGGAGTCATCCACTCCTCCACATCTTTGTACCCGACAGTCCTTTCCGCAGCTAATTCCACACTGGCGCGTACCATGGAGTGCTGGATTTCTGCGAGAATCCTTTGATGCAACGGACTATCTGCATAGTGCGTAGCCACAAACTGCTTCAAGGCCTCTAACACTCGGAAAGCACCAAGGGTGCTGATGTATTCTGCAACCGTCAGATTATTCTTGGTGGAGATTCCGACCCCAGCTCGATAGTGATACATGCGGTCGGGTATGCTAAGTAAACGTTGTGTGTAAGAGAATAGGACAAAACCAAAGCTCTGATCCTCTGCATAAATGCAATGGACTTCGGGCAACACAGAGAAGGCCTTTTGGGCAATACTTGTGCGTATCGCCTTTCCGACTTGATTATAAGGCAACACTTCGTTGATATAGCCTGCAGTAAGAACGGCATCGCTGCCTACAAGATATTCCACCTGACGGTTGAAAAACGAATCTATTGCCTGTATTTGTTCCGCAGGCATCTCCTTTCCGGGCTCAACAGTTAGGCCGAATTGAAGAATGTCCACATCATTCTTTTCAAGGACCTGGGCCAGACGCTCTGCTGCGTTCAAATCAAACCAATCATCCGGGTCAAGAAACAGAAGATAGTCCCCCTTGGCGATGGTGATGCCTGCCTTACGGGCTAATAACGTGCCGCTGTTTTGCTGCGTCACAACCTGAATACGGCTGTCTTTCTGCTGGTATTCAGCAAGAATTGCAGGACACGCATCTGTTGAGCCATCATCCACACAAATAATCTCAATATCTTGAAACGTCTGGTTCACGACAGAGTCTAAACACTGACGAAGATATTTCTCAACATTATAAACAGGTATGATAAAGGAGAACTTCATACAGCGAACAGCGAATATAAAAGAGCAATTAATAACAACGCCGACAGATAGGCGAGAAGGCGTATGACGCGCAGATGTACAGCCTTCTTCTTGTTCAGCCGCTGAATATGACCTTCTTTTTGAAGAATCATTTCCGTAGCCTGTTTGAGCTGTGAGCTCAAATCACTTGACTTTTTGCGTTCAGCCAGCATGAGCCGCTGCTCTATTTGGTAATAGATATGAAACGAGAAATCGGAACGATACTTGAAGAAGCTGTCCGCAATGGCACATTTCTCCGCTTCCAGCTGGAAGTGATGTTTTGCATATTGACACGTCATCGCAATGAGCTCATCCGGAGTCTTGCAGATGTTGTAGAAATGGTGTTGAAGACCTAATGCAGCTTGCACCTTTGCACCGTCATCGGCATCGTTCATGTCCAAATACGGATCATCCTTATCTGGAATCCAATAGAACGTAGGCTTATGTTGAAACATGAAATCAAAGGAAATACTCGAGCAGTCCGTAATACAAGCCTTGGCGTGACACACCCAATATTTTATCTCCTCTTGTCTGATAAACTTCACATTCTCGCCTAAGTTAAAGTCAGCAACCCTGTTCTGGATGTGATGGTGGAGGGCTACAATGAGTTTGATACCATTATCACGGAAGCGCTGAATATTCTCTTTGGAAAAGAACTTGATCAGATTCTGCCAATAAAGCGACCGGTGGATGTTGTCTATTCCTTTTTCCAACGAACTCCTCCACGTAAACATGACAAAGACATAATTGTCGTCCAACTCAAAAGACAGATCCCTGCACTGGTCGAACCGAGGCAGACCAGCGACGAAACACAAATCCTTGCTCCACGGTTGTTTGGGCATCAGGCTTTCGACGAGCTCCTTTTCTCTCTTTGAGGACACGTTCATGTCGTTGAAGGGAGGAAAATAGCGCCAAGTCAGTTCTGAAATATTGATGGCTGCTATTCCATGCTGCAGGAAGACCAATCGGCAATCATCCAATTGATAGAGCCAGTCGTGGATTCCCCGGTTCATTGCGGCATTCTCTTGGACAAAGGCACAGCATCTGGCTAAGACTACATCATGTTCCAACAACTCCTCATCTTCCCCATTGCCATTAAGGACAATCACATCCTTCAATGCGTCTTCTTTTACAAGCTGCTGATACAAGAAATGTTCTTTCCAAATAACATATTTGGACGGAATGTCGTTTCGTTGAAGCCACTGAAAGAAAGTCCATGAATCTATGGGATCATTGGTACGCGAATTCAGTTGCCCTGTTACGACGTATAAATCATGAGGACATTTCTCGCGTAACCTTTCTATATATTCATATCGATTCATCATGCAGAAAACCTTGAAGAGGTGGAGTCCTTGTTATAGAAACTTGATTACCATGAACGGGGTCAGTCTTGAAGCATTGCCAGCGTGTCCTTCGCAATCATCGATGCATCATTGATGGAGATGACGCAGGCTTGGACTCTGGGAATACCGTGCAAAGGAAAACATTTTTTTGCTAAATGGGCGCAAAATAAATGTTATTTAATCTTAAAGTGTAATTCGTGCCGTGATAAATTAATTCGGGGACGAAGCATACGAAAGTGCTCCGTCCCCGAATGATATTGGGTGTAAGAATGTTTACTTAATCACGACCTTGAGCTTTGCTCGAGCTCGCTCACGCTCGATAAAGCATGAGCATGCTCTGCTTTATGCTCACTTAATCACGACCTTTTTGCCGTTCTTTACATAGACACCTGCCTTGGTTGGCTTGCCATTCAATGGGCGACCGCTCAGGTCGTACCAGTTGGCATTCTTTGCGAAGTCTGCCTTAGCGTTGCTGATGCCTGTAGCGGCTTCAACTGTCAGTGTGTACTGTGCCGTCTTTGTGGCGTAGGTGTAGTTGGTGCCGTCAGCGACTGTGGCGGTGATGGTAGCGTTGCCGGTGCCCCTCAACCGCCATCACCTGCGTGGGAAAATTTTGATGACGGATGATTTTCTAACTCGTTGCACCCCTGCAACGGAGCTCACCTCCCTCTCGGGGAGGACGGGAGGGGCTCGCTATTTACTTCACAACGACCTTCTTTCCTCCGTGGATATAAATTCCCGGAGCAGTCGGTTTCTCCGCAAGCTGCACGCCATTGATAGTGTACCAAGGAGCAGAATCATCAGCATCGGCAGCCTCGACATTGTTTACTTCGGTTGAAGGGTCAACACCTGCGTATTCTACCCAGTATTGTCCGTCATACTCCATAGGCTCCCATCCCTTAGCTTTTGCAACTGCAACCTGAGTAGTTGTCATCACGTTCTGTTCGTTCTCATAATAGACAACACGCATAGTGTAATTGCTTACTGTCGGCAGACTCGCCACGAGTGCATCCATAGCAGCGCCCTTTATTCGGTTCTGATAACAGTACAGCCTTGTCAGCACCGTATTCTTAGACACATCAAGAGAAGTAAGTTGGTTGTCGTAGCAGCGCAGCTCTGTCAGCGCAGTACATCCTGATATATCAAGCGAAGTAAGCTGGTTGGAGTAGCACCACAGTTCTGTCAGCGCCGTACATCCTGACACATCAAGCGAAGTAAGCTGGTTGGAGTAGCAGTGCAGCCTTATCAGCGCAGTATTCTTCGACAAATCAAGAGAAGTAAGCTGGTTGTCGCCGCAGGACAGATATTTCAGCGCAGTATTCTTCGACAAATCAAGAGATGTAAGCTGATTGTTGTAGCACCACAATATTTCCAGCGCCGTATTCTTCGACACATCAAGAGAAGTAAGTTGGTTGCTGTAGCATTCCAGCTCTATCAGCGCAGTATTCTTCGACACATCAAGAGAAGTAAGCTGGTTCTTTTGGCACTTCAGACTTGTCAGCTTCGTATTCTTCGACACATCAAGCGAAGTAAGCTGGTTGCTGTAGCATTCCAGCCCTGTCAGCGCAGTATTCTTCGACACATCAAGAGAAGTAAGCTGGTTGTCGAAGCAGTCCAGATATATCAGCGCAGTATTCTTCGACACATCAAGCGAAGTAAGCTGGTTGGAGCCGCAGGACAGCGTATCCAGCGCAGTATTCTTAGACACATCAAGCGAAGTAAGCGGGTTGTCGTAGCATTCCAGCCTTGTCAGCGCAGTATTCTTCGACACATCAAGAGAAGTAAGCTGGTTGTTGTCGCATTGCAGCAATGTCAGTGCAGTATTCTTCGATACGTCAAGCGAAGTAAGCTGGTTGTTGTAGCAGAACAGCGTTGTCAACGCAGTACATCCCGAAACATCAAGGGAATTGAGCTGGTTGTCGTTGCAGCGCAGATCTTCCAGCGCAGTAAAAAATTCAATGCCCTTCAGACTGCTGATGGTTCCAGGTGAAAAATAAGTCCCCGATACATTAATACTTGTCACTCCAGCAATCTCCTCATCCGTCAGCTTTCCGTCGCTGCCATAATCCTGACTCAGCAGATAATTTCGGAAACTCGCATCCGGGAAATTCGTTTCGTTAATTTCCACATCAGCCCATGCCGTGCCAGCCGACAGCAGCATAAGCGCAGAAAAAAGAAAATGTTTAAGTGTCATAAGTAATTATGTTTTACAGATTAATATCAAGTGTTTACATAGCAAAAGCACGCCCCGACTCCACACAGGGGAATCGGAACGTGCCACAGTTATATCATAGTGCGCCGCAGCGCTCTTTCTGTCAGTTTCAGCCCAAACTTACTGGGAGGGGTATTTTTTTTAATGGTATTCTGCATAAGGTTTTTATTTATCGTTATAATGCTCTTCTGCCTGAACAACGAGGACTGTCACACGGTCATCGTAAATATCGTAAATGATGCGGTCGTGAGCTGTAATGTGCCGTGAATAGGTCACATCATTGCCACCGATGAGTGCTTCGGGATGCCCCAGACCTGTACGTGGATGCGCCATGATGTCCATCAGAATCTTTGTGGCCTTCTTGAACAGCTGAGGATTAGACTTCTTCCACTTGCGCAACGTCCGGTCAGCCTCCTTGGAGTACTCAATCGTGTAGGTCATAGGCTGTCGAAATATCGCTGCATCTCCTCCGGGGTGCTGCATTTGATGGTCTCACCCTTGGCATATTCGCGGCGAGCCTTGTTGATGGAGCGGCGCATGGCGGGGGTGATGGTGTGGTCATCACTGATGGTGGCAGTACGCACTGAGGCTATGCCGCGTATCATTTTCAGTGCCCGCTTGATGTCGGCCACAAGCGCATTATCTTCCAGCGTCACTATTATTTGGGATGTCTGTGGTAATGTCATTGTTGCCATAATAAATACGTATTTATATGAAATTTCGAGGGCAAAGGTACAAAAAATAATTCAAAAAACTGCATTTGGGGAGGATATTAACACAGTTTCTACACAAATATTTTGCTTTTTTGTCAAGAGAAGCCATTCGTTCTATTCTGTTCAAATCATACCAGTCATCAGGGTCAAGGCGTAGAAGATAGCCCCCTGGCAATGGTGATGCCAGCTCATCAACAAGGCATTCGTATAATTCGTTGTGAGAAAAGATAACGTTGTTTTATTTTATACATAAACATAATAATTTCTATGTTATATCTGACACATCTATCACCACAGTAGATAACTAATTTATAATAAACGGACTGCATTGTGAATGATGGTGTGATAGATGGTGAGGAGAGTGATAGATTTAACACTTATTTAACACAAATATAATCCGTAATATTTGCATTTCGCGGATTTTTGTTGTATCTTTGCAGGCAGATAACAAGAACCATGTTTTACACTAAAAAGACCGTTTATTATGGAAACAGCTTTACTCTTCTCTGACGTTCCCACCAACTGGCCCATCTGCTTTCAGACGGGCTGTCCGCTGGCTGCCAACTGCCTGCGCCACCATGCCGCGCAGCTCGCGCCGGCCGACCTGCGACACCACGAATGTGTGCTGCCCGGCGCACGTACGGCCGACGGCTGCCACAGCTTCGTCGAGGACAAACCTGTGCGTCTGGCACGCGGCATGAAGCACCTGCTGCCGCGTATCACCTCCGAGAAGGGCATGGCGCTGCGCCAGCAACTCTACGACCTTTTCGGCTGCACCTCGCAGTTCTACCGCTATCGCCGAGGTCGCTGGCCCATTCCGCCCGCCCTGCAGGCACGCGTCGTGGCGCTACTCCACAAGTACGGCTACAAAACAGATCAGCCCTTCGACGAATACACCGAAGGATATTACTTCGGGGAGAATGGATGATGCAGGATTACACAACACTTCGTGCAGGGCTACACAATACATCGTGCGGGACTACACAATACAGGGTACAGGATTTTATCACCAATGGCAAATCCATTTGCCATCAGTGGCAAAAGCTTTTGCCACCTGTGGCAAATTGCAACGGACTAGGCAGTTTATGAGAATCGGACAAGGCGCAAGGCGCATTCAACAATAACGAAAATACTAAAGCCAATGAGATTCACAGGTATCAGAATAGACAAGAAACAGCAGATGAAGCTGAGCGTGCATGAGACCGCATGGTTCATGGAACGCATGACATACGAGACGCAGGAGTTCCTCATCAGCGGCTTCCGCGACTTCCTGAAGCGCGGGTCGAAGTGGGGCAGCTACCCGCAGATGAGCAAGATAGCCAGGGTGTGCGTGAGCGCTGACTTCGGCCGCACGCCATCGGGCGACCTCACCATGAAGACCTTCAACGGCCTCGTGGTGCTGGAAGTGCGACAGGTGGCCAACACCTCAACGCTGGAACAGCTGAAGCGGCGTGCCATGCAGTCGCCTTCGACATGGGCAGCGTTCATCGGCGCCAGCGGTCAGACGGTGAAGATCCTCGTGCGTACAGAGCCTGACAACGGCGAGCTGCCGCAGGACGAAGTGAGCGCCGAGGACTTCTACACGACGGCCTACCACCAGCTGCTGCCCCTCTACGACGGTCTGCTGGGTTGCCGCGTGACGCGCATCACGCCCCACTTGCGCAACGCCTTCCTCATGCCCCTCGACACACAGCCGCTGGTGAACGAGGCTGCCGTGCCTTTCCGCATCACGGACATGCCGGCGGCCACCACGGACGATGCCGAGCAGCACCTGCTGGCGTTACCCGAGCCGCCCCGCGACTACCGCGAGGCGGACATGGAGCAGTACGTCATCCACGAACATCTCTACACGCAAGCCGCGCACGAGGCACACGATCGGCTGAAGGGTACGCAGCGCTTCACGAGTGCATGGTGGAAGGGCTTCGTCAGCAGCGTCATCAGCGACCTCTGCCAGCAGGGCCTCGGCGAGGAGGAAGCGGTGTGCGTGACCTGGAACAACCTGCGCTTCAAGGACGAGCCGGGGCTGACGGAGAACTTCGTGCGCGCCACCGCCGAGGCCATCTACGAACAGGAAGGGGCAACAGGCGAGAGCCGCACGAAGAGCATGGCGGAGCCGCTCATGCAGACCATCATACGGCGCATGACCACCCGCTATGTGCTGCGCCACAACACGGTGATGGGCTACACGGAGTATCGTCCGAACCATTCGTGGGCAACGCCCTGGGAACCTGTCACGGACAAGGTCATCAACACCTTCACCACCGACCTGCAGCTGGCCGGCCTCAACGTGTGGGACCGCGACGTGAAGCGCTACATCAACTCCACGCGCATCCGCGACTATAATCCCATCGAGGACTACCTGTGGAAATGCCGCGGGAAATGGGATGGCCGCGACCGCATCCGCGCCCTCGCCGCCACCGTGCCCACGGACGAGCCGGCACAGTGGGCAGAGTGGTTCCACACGTGGTTCCTGGCGATGGTGGCACAGTGGCAGGGGCGCGACCGTCGCTACGGCAACAGTATCGTGCCGCTGCTCATCTCCGCACAGGGGATGCACAAGAGCACCTTCTGCCGCTCGCTGCTGCCGCCGGAACTGCGCTCATGGGGCTACACCGACAACCTGTCGCTCGCCGAGGAACGCCCGGTGCATCTGGCCATGTCGCAGATGCTGCTCATCAACCTCGACGAGTTCAACCGCATCTCACCGCAGAAGCAGCAGGGCTTCCTGAAGAATATCCTGCAGCTGCCCAGCGTGAAGGTGAAGCGTCCCTACGGCAAACATATCGAGGAGGCGCCGCGTCTGGCATCCTTCATCGCCACCACGAACATGGCCGATGTGCTCACCGACCCCTCCGGCTCGCGCCGCTTCATAGGCGTCAACGTGAAGGGCAGCATCAATGTCTCGCGACTGCCTAACCACGAACAGCTCTATGCGCAGGCGCTGAAGGAGCTGGATGGTGGCGCGCGCTACTGGTTTGACGATGCTGAGACCGAACAGATGATGCGGCACAACCGTCAGTTCCAGCAGGTGCCCAGTGCCATGCAGTACTTCCTCGAATACTTCGAGCCGGGCACGGACGACAACGGGCGGTGGCTGACAGCGGCTGCCATCCTTCAGGAACTCAGGCAGTCCCTCGGCAGCGTGTTCCAAGTGCCTTCAGCAATCACCTTTGGGCGACAGCTGCATGGATTGGAAAGTCTTCAGCGGCATCGCTCAAGAAATGGCGAGGTTTACTATGTTCAAACGCGGGATAAGGACTAAAAACGGGTGACATCTATCACACATTCGCCCCATCTATCACGCAATCTGTCACCTTCCATCTATCTGTTAATGAATAGCATAGACGGAAGGTGACAGATGTGATAGATATTTTCTACAATTGTTGTATGAAATAGTGACGCCTGTAGTCACCCAAGACTGGTTCAGGCTTGAACCAGCGCAAGGGTGTCCATGGCAATCATCAGCTCCTCGTCGGTGGGAATGACGCAGACCTTCACGCGGGAAGAGTCCTTGGAGATGATGGCCTCGGTGGCGCGGCAGGCGCGGTTCTTGGCATCGTCGAGCTCCACGCCGAGGAATTCGAGACCGCGGGTGGCACCTTCGCGAACCTCATACTGGTTCTCGCCGGCACCGGCCGTGAAGAGGATGACATCGACACCGCCCATGGCAGCGGCATAGGAGCCGATGTATTTCTTGATGCGATAGGTGTACATCTCCTTGGCCAGACGGGCGAGGTCGTTGCCCTCGGCGATGCCGGCGAGGATGTCGCGGAAGTCGCTGCGGCCCTCGCTGACGCCGAGGAGACCGCTCTGCTTGTTCAGCAGGTTGGAGATGCCCTTGGTGTCGAGGCCGAGCTTGTCCATGAGGAAGGTGACGGCGCCGGCGTCGATGTCACCGGAGCGCGTGCCCATCATCAGGCCTTCCAGCGGGGTGAGGCCCATGGAGGTATCGACGACCTTACCGTCCTTGACAGCCGCGATGGAGGCACCGCCGCCGATGTGGCAGGTGATGACCTTGCTGCCTTCCACGGGCATGCCGAGGAACTCCAGGACGCGCTGCGAGACGTAGCGGTGGCTGGTGCCGTGGAAGCCGTAGCGGCGCACGCCGTGCTTCTTGTAGAGCTCATAGGGGAGGGCGTACATGTAGGCGTAGTCGGGCATGGTCTGATGGAAGGCGGTGTCGAAGACGCCGACCTGTGGCAGGTCGGGGAGCAGGGCCTTGACGGCGTTGACACCCTTGATGTTGGCGGGGTTGTGGAGGGGTGCGAGGTCGTTGCAGGCTGCGAACTGCTCCATGACCTCGGGGGTGAGGAGCACGCTCTTGGAGAACTTCTCGCCGCCGTGCACCATGCGGTGGCCTACGGCGTCAATCTCGTGGAGGTCGTTGAGGACGGCGAGGTTACCCTCGGTGAGTACCTTAAAAATCACCTGCACACCGGCTGTGTGCTCGGGCACTAAGACATCGAACTGGTCCTTCTGACCTTTTGCCTTCACCTTGATGAAGGAGTCGGGCAACCCGATTTTCTCAATGCCGCCGCTGGCGATGACGCTGCGGTCATCCATGTTGTACAAAGCATATTTTATACTGCTGCTTCCGCAGTTTAAGACAAGTATTTTCATAAATTGAATGAAGAATGAAGAATGAAGAATGAAGAATAAAAATATCCTTTGCGTCTCCTACTCTCATTCCTTTGGATTAAAAATGTTAATGATTGATTATAATTCTATAGCAGACCATTGTTGCGTTTGGTAGTCTTGATTGAAGCAGAAAGCATCGAAATAAGTTCATCACAATCTTTATTAAGACTTTCAAAAGCTTGATGTGAGATACATTCCGACTCGTGGAGAATTTCAAGCCATCCTTGTGTCTCGTTGGCCTCTTTCAAGGCAATCGACAACTTAGAAATGAAGTCTGAAGGGCTTTGGGCGAACTCTGATTCACGCACATTTGCGTGAATCGAAGTGCCTGAACGAAGTATTTGTTGGAAAAGAGCAGAAAGACTCCAATCTTTACCAAGATGCTTGACCATCTTAACAATGCGCACAGCAAAAGCTTTGCTTTTTACATTCAAAGGAGAGTCATCTCCACGTTTAGTTATCTGCTGCATCAAGGTAACTTTTATTCTTCATTCTTCACTCTTCATTCTTCATTCCATGGATTCACGCGGTGCGTGAATCCATGGCCTGGCAGGCCGTGATAGCGATTAAGTAGTAAATATCATCGACGGAGCAGCCGCGGCTGAGGTCGTTGACGGGACGTGCGATGCCCTGGAGGATGGGACCGATGGCAATGGCACCGGCGAGGCGCTGCACGAGTTTGTAGCTGATGTTACCCACCTCGAGGTTGGGATAAACGAGGACGTTGGCATGACCTGCGATGGCACTGCCGGGAGCTTTCTTCTCGCCTACGCTGGGCACGAGGGCGGCATCGGCCTGCAGCTCACCATCGACCTTCAACTCGGGACAACGCTCCTTGGCCAGACGTGTGGCCTCAACGACCTTATCGACAACCTCGTGCTTGGCAGAGCCCTTGGTGGAGAAGCTCAGCATGGCCACGCGGGGATCGTCGAAGCCGGCGACACTCTTGGCGGTCTGCGCGGTGCAGACGGCAATCTGCGAGAGCTGGTCGGCATCGGGCATGGGCGTCACGGCCACGTCGCCCACGACGAGGACACCGTTCTCACCGTATTCGGGCTTATCGGTGATGAGGAGCATGGCGCCGCTGACGCAGGTGATGCCCGGTGAGCACTTGATGATCTGCAGGGCGGGGCGCAGGGTCTCACCCGTGGTGCTGAGGGCGCCGGAGATCTGACCGTCGGCACCTTCGGTCTTGATGATCATGCAGCCGAGGTAGAGCGGGTTCTTGACGAGCTGGCGGGCCTGCTCGATGGTCATGCCCTTGCTCTTGCGCAGTTCACAGAGGAGCTGTGCGAGTTCCTCGCTGCGCTCGTAGTTCTCGGGATCGATGAGGGTGGCCTCGTCGATGTGCGTGAGGCCGTGCTGCTTGGCCAGCGCGTGCACCTTGGCGGGGTTACCGATGAGGATGATGTCGGCCAACTTGTCGGCCAGAGCCTTGTCGGCCGCGATGAGCGTGCGCTCCTCTTCGGCCTCGGGCAGCACGATGCGCTGGCGATTGGCCTGTGCACGTGCGATGATTTTTTCAATTAATGACATGATTTAATTTGACAATTTGACAATTTACAAATTCACAATTTATGGGGCTCATGGGGCCTATGGGGCTCATGGGGCCTATGGGGCTTATAGGGCCTATGGGACCTATTGGACTCATGAGACTTTTGCTTTCATGCTGGCCTTGACCACATAGAGGATGAGGAGGGCATAGGCGATGAGGGAGCATAGCTCGGAGAGGGGATTGGCGAGCCAAGCCTCGTTGATGGGATTGAAGCCCACGAAGCGGAGGAGGGCTGAGACGACACCCATGAGGGCACCACCGGCGATGAAGCCGCTGGCGAGGAGGGTGCCGCGCTCACCACGGGCTGCGTTGAGGGCTGCGTCCGTGGAACGTGTGGTGACGTACCAGTTGATGGCACCGCCGACTACGAGGGGTACGTTGAGCTCCAAGGGGATGAACATGCCGAGGGCGAAGGCGAGGGCCGGCACCCCACACCAGGTGAGGATGAGGGCGATGACAGCACCGATGGCATAAAGAATCCACGGAGCCCCTACCCCACTCATCAACGGCTCGATGACCGCCGCCATGGCGTTGGCCTGAGGTGCTGCCAACTCACCCGACGCGAAGTCGTAGGTGGCATTCAGCAAGATCATCACACCGCCGACAGTGGCTGCCGACACAAGCACGCCCAGGAACTTCCACGTCTCCTGCTTGGCAGGCGTGGTACCGAGCCAGTAGCCTATCTTCAGGTCGGTGATGAACGAACCCGCCACGGAGAGCGCCGTGCAGACCACACCACCCATAATCAAAGCAGCGACCATGCCGCCCGTGCCGCTGAGGCCCACAGCCACCATCACCACAGAGGCAAGGATGAGGGTCATCAGCGTCATTCCGGACACGGGATTCGAGCCCACGATGGCAATGGCATTGGCCGCCACCGTAGTGAAGAGGAAGGCAATGACAGCCACCAGGAGGATGCCCACGATGGCAAAGATGAGGTTGCCCTGCATCACACCCAACCAGAAGAAGAGGAATGTGACGACGATGGTGAGGAGTGCGCCGCCGGCGATGATCTTCATGGGCAGGTCGCGTTGTGTGCGCTGCACCGACTCAGCATGCTGTGCGGAATCCACGCCCCGCACCAGCTTCACGGCTTGCACGATGATGGAACGGCTCTTCCAGATGCCGATGATGCCAGCCATGGCGATACCGCCGATGCCGATGCTCTTGGCATAGGCACGGAAGATCTGCTCGGGGCTCATCTCGCCAACAGGCGTGGTGATGCTGGGGTCCCATTGGTTCAGGACGGTGTCGGGGAACAGCAATGCCATGCCCGGCACAATGAGCCACCAGACAGCCAGCGAACCGAAGGTGATGATGGAGGCATACTTCAGGCCTACGATGTAGCCGAGACCGACGACGGCAGCGCCCGTGTTGACCTTGAAGACCAGTTTGGCCTTGTCAGCCAACGCCTCGCCCCAACCGACGACACGCGAGGTGAAGTTTTCATTCCACCAGCCAAAGGTAGCCACGATGAAGTCATAGAGTCCGCCCACGAGTCCGGCAATGAGCAGGGGCTTGGCTTGGTCGCCGCCCTTCTGTCCGCTCACCAGCACCTGTGTCGTGGCGGTGGCTTCGGGGAAGGGATACTTGCCATGCATCTCTTTCACAAAATACTTGCGGAAGGGAATCATGAACAGAATGCCCAGGATGCCGCCGAGCAGCGAGCTGAGGAAGATGCTCATGAAGTCGGCTGTCATGTCGGGGTACTTGGCTTGCAGGATATACAGCGCCGGCAAGGTGAAGATGGCACCTGCCACCACACTGCCCGAGCATGCGCCGATGCTCTGGATGATGACATTCTCACCCAATGCCCCTTTGCGCTTAGCCACCGTGGAGACGCCCACAGCGATGATGGCAATAGGGATGGCGGCCTCGAAGACCTGTCCCACCTTCAGACCAAGGTACGCGGCGGCGGCCGAGAAGACCACAGCCATGATGATACCCCAGGCTACGCTCCACACATTGACTTCAGCATAGCTGCGGTCAGGGCTCATCAGCGGTTCATACTGCTCACCCGGCTGCAGTTCGCGGAAGGCGTTGTCGGGAAGACTCACCCCCGTCCCCTCTCTATGGTCAGAGAGGGGCGTAGTATCATTTTGCATTTGTTTTTTACTCATTTTTTTTTCTTTTTTCGTTATTACGCTATAACGTTATTTCGTTATTTCGAAGTTATTATTCTTAAGTATCTACTCCCCTCCCTGCTAGGGAGGGGGCGGGGGTGAGTCTCTAGAACGAATCCTCGGTGAGTATGCGCTCCAAGTCCTCGGCACTCACGCGCAACCGGAAACTGCCACGGAAGGCAACGGAGATGGCACCGGTCTCCTCCGAGACCACGATGGCCAAAGCATCGGTCTCCTGTGATACGCCCATCGCAGCACGATGGCGCAGTCCCAACTCCTTGGGCATATTCTGGTCGTGGGCAACAGGCAGGATGCAGCCTGCTGCGGCAATACGTTTGTGGGAGATAATCATGCCGCCGTCGTGCAAAGGCGAATTCTTGAAGAAGATGTTCTCGATGAGGCGCTGGCTGATCTTGGCATCGATATATTCGCCCGAGCGGACGAAGTCATTCAGCGGCAAGGAGCGCTGCATGACGATGAGCGCGCCGACTTTCTGCTTGGACATCGACATGCAAGCCAGCACGATCGGCATGATGTCCTCGCGGGTGTGGGTATCCTTACCCTCGCCACTGAAGAAACGCAGCGCCGCCCGCACACGCTCATGGGTTCCGATGTTGGAGAAGAACTTGCGAATCTCATCCTGGAACAGAATCAGCAGGGCGATGGCACCGACGCTGACGACACGATCCAGCAGCGTCCCCAGCAGGCGCATCTCCAGAATCTGGGAGATGAACAGCCAGAAGACGATGAAGAGGAGCACACCAAAGAAGATGTTCAGCGAGCGCGATTCCTTCATCAGGCGGTAGGCATAGTACAGGAGAATGGCTACCAGCAGGATGTCTATGAAGTCTTTGAGGCCGAAGGAGAAGAACACGGAGGGATTTACTATTTTACGATTTACGATTTACAATTTACGATTCACTATCGGGTTACGATTTACTGCCGGGGATTGTGCAATTGTCCAATTGTAAATGGTCCAATTGTCCAATAATCCTGGTCGCTTCCACCGCCTCGCGCACATCGTGGACACGGAGGATGTGGGCTCCGGCCTGCAGCGCTATGGTGTGGAGCACGGTGGTGCCATTGAGCGACTCCTCGGGCGTGGTGCCCAGCAGGCGATAGATCATCGACTTGCGCGAGACACCCACGAGGAAGGGGTTGTCGGGGAAGAGGGCGATGAACCTGCCGAGGCCGTGCAGGAGCTGGTAGTTCTGCTGCAGCGTCTTGCCGAAACCAAAGCCCGGGTCGAGGATAACATCTGCCACGCCCATCTCATAGAGCGTCTGCAGACGTTCGGCAAAGAAGCGTGCGACAGCAGGGAGATAAGCCTCTGAGGAGGCGGCATCGGGAACGGCAGCATCCGCCATGCCTCCGCTGTGAGTGAGGACATAAGGGACACGCAGGTCAGCCACGGTCTCAAACATCCGTTCGTCCACGGCACCGCCGCTGACATCATTGATGAGGTCCACGGCGAAGTCCCGCACGCAACGGCGGGCGACATCGGCACGGAAGGTGTCCACGCTCACGACAGCTTCGGGGAAGTCCTTGCGGACGATGGTGAGGGCTGTGTCCAGACGACGCATCTCGTCGTCTGCCGTCACCGCCTCGCCACCGGGTCGCGTGCTGCAAGCACCTATGTCGATGATGCTGCCACCCTCGGCCAGAATCTGCTCCGCCCGCGCATGAATCGCCTCTGCCCCCTGCGCACGGCTGGCGGCATAGAAGGAGTCGGGCGTTACATTGAGAATGCCCATCACCTGCGGTTGTGAGAAGTCGGTCAGATGGCCCCGAAGGTTCAGCGTCATGAACGTTTTTCTGTTTTGACGCGACAAAGGTAGCCAATTTTTCGTGCGCGCGGAAATATAATAGGAGGAAAAATGCTGTTGAGTTAAAAGTTTTAGTTACTTTTGCACCCAAAATACATGCTTCATTCATTATGGACATCCAAAAACTCTACACAATCTACTTAGAACACCCCAACGTGACCACCGACAGCCGCCGTTGTCCCAAGGGGAGCATATTCTTCGCCCTCAAGGGCGACTCCTTCGACGGCAATCGCTTCGCCGCCAAAGCCTTAGAGGCAGGTTCGGCCGTCGCCGTGGTCGATGATGCCACCGTCATCCCTGATGGCGACGAGCGCTACATCCTGGTCAGCGATGTGCTGCAGGCGCTGCAGGCGTTGGCAGCCTACCATCGCCAACAGTTCCAAGGCCCTGTCCTTCAGGTCACTGGCACCAACGGCAAGACCACCACAAAGGAGCTCATCGCCGCCGTGCTGAGCCAGCGCTACCGCGTGCTTTACACACAGGGCAACCTGAACAACCATATCGGTGTCCCCCTGACGCTGCTGCGCCTACGCCCCGGGGAGCACGACATCGCCATCATCGAGACGGGTGCCAACCACCCTGGCGAAATCGCCTTCCTGACGAACATCGTGCAGCCTGACTACGGTCTCATCACCAACGTGGGCCGTGCGCATCTCGAGGGCTTCGGCTCTTTCGAAGGCGTTAAGAACACGAAGGGCGAACTCTACGACTATCTCGGCCAGAAGGCTACGGCACACATCTTCGTGAACAAGAGCAACAGCGACCTGCAAGACATGCTGGCGCAGCGCAACATTGACTGCGACAGCGACAAGTGCATCACCTATGCCCGTGAGCAGGCCAATGCCATGCCATGGGTGTGCGAGGGCAGCGTGGCCAGCTGCAATCCCGCCTTGCGCATCTGCTGGCGCCCCTGCCATGAAGCGCAGCACGAGGTGCAGACGCAGCTCATCGGCGACTACAACCTGGACAACGTCTTGGCAGCCATCTGCATAGGTCTTCATTTCCAGGTGCCGGCCCAGCAGATAGATGCTGCCCTTGCCGACTACCATCCTTCGCTGGGACGCTCGGAATACAGGAAGACGGCGCACAACGAGCTCATCATTGATGCCTACAACGCCAACCTCACGTCGATGACGGCAGCCCTCAGCAACTTCAGCCACATCAGCCACGCTCACAAGATGGTCATCTTGGGCGACATGAAGGAGCTGGGCAGTGCCAGTCATGAGGCGCACTGCAAGGTCGTCGGGCAGGCCCTGGCATGCGGTGCCGACAAGGTATGGTTCGTGGGCGAGGAGTTCCGCAAGGCCTTGGACACGGCACCGGCTACGGACATGGAGGTTCGCTGCTTCGAGGACGTGGAAGCGGTCAAAGCTGCCATCGGCGAACAAGCCCCCGCCGACTGCCTCATCCTCATCAAGGGCTCCAATAGCACGAAGCTCCACCAATTGCCGGATCTACTATGAAGATTGTAGCAGACGATAAGATACCGTATATTGAGCCGTGTCTCAGGGCGCTAACGGACGATGTGGTGATGAAACCCGGACAGGACATCACCGCCGACGACGTCAGGAACGCACATATTTTAGTAGTACGTACGCGCACGCGTTGCGATGCCTCGCTGCTCAGCGGTTCGAGCGTGTTCCTGGTGGCAACGGCGACAATCGGCTACGACCATCTTGACACCCGTTGGCTCGAAGAACACGGCATCGCGTGGGCGAACTGCCCCGGCTGCAATGCGTCGAGTGTGGGCCAGTACGTAAATTCCAGCCTGCTACAGCTGCAGCGCCAGCGCGGTGTGGATCTGAAGGCCAGCACCCTCGGTATCGTGGGAGTAGGACACGTGGGGACGGCCGTACTACGTTCGGTGACCGAAGGGCTGCCCGGTGCCCCGCTTGGCCTTCGCAGGATTCTCCTTTGCGACCCTCCCCGCCAGCAAGCCGGCGACACCCCTCCCGAAGGCTATGAATGGTGCTCGCTGGAACGCATCAGGGAGGAGGCCGACATCATCACGCTCCACACACCGCTGACCCGTGAGGGCGACAACGCCACCCGGCACCTGTTGGACGACGCCTTCTTCGAGGGGCTTCATGGCCGCATCCTCATCAATGCCGCACGCGGAGGCGTCGTCGATGAGCAGGCGCTGCTCAGGGCCATGAGTGGCGGAGCCGTCAGCGAGGCCGTCATCGACACCTGGGAGAACGAGCCCCACATCAATGAGGAACTCCTCCGCCAGGCCTTCATCGCCACCCCGCACATCGCAGGCTACAGCGCCGACGGCAAGGCCAATGCCACCCGGATGACACTGCGCCACATCTGCCGTTTCTTCTTCCGCCCCATGGACTTCGACATCCAGCCCCCGTCGCTTCCTGCCGATTTCCATCCCTCTGAGGATGCCGAGGAACGTGCCCTGCAGCTCTATGACCCCTGCCGCGACAGCGAACGTCTGAAGGCCTCGCCGGAGACATTTGAATGGCAACGCGGGCACTACCCGCTGCGGCGCGAAATGGCATGATAATGGGGCAATTTTTGCACACTTTGTATGCCTTTGTGCAATAAAACACACTTTTTCTACCATTTATTTGGCAAATTGGATAAAAATTACGACCTTTGCACCTCGAAAATAAGAAACGACTAAAATCATTCAATCATTTAAAGTTTACAATTATGTCTGAAATTGAAAGCAAAGTAAAAGATATCATCGTCGATAAGCTTGGCGTTGATGCAGCAGAAGTAAGTGCAGAGAAGAGTTTCACTGGCGACCTGGGCGCTGATTCTCTCGACACCGTAGAGCTCATCATGGAGTTTGAGAAGGAGTTTGGTATTTCCATCCCCGACGATGAGGCTGAGAAGATTTCCACTGTCGGCGACGCTATCGCCTACATCGAGGCTCACCAGTAAATCTTTTGCTTTACAACATCATGTGACGAGTTGACGAGTTGCGCTCGTTGACTCGTTACTTTTTTACACCTCTTATCGGATATATGGAATTAAAAAGAGTAGTAGTAACCGGCTTAGGCGCCCTCACACCGCTGGGAAACACGGTTGAGGAGACCTGGAAAGCGCTGTTGGCCGGCAAGAGTGGCGCAGCCCCTATCACCCATTTCAACGCAGAGAAATTCAAGGCTCAGTTCGCCTGTGAAGTCAAAGGCTTCAACCCTGAGGAGTACGGCATCGACCGCAAGGAGGCTCGCAAGATGGACATCTACACGCAGTATGCCATTGCTGCTGCCCAGCAGGCCATCGCCGACAGCCAGGTGGACCTCGATGCCATCGATAAGAACCGCGTGGGTGTGGTCTTCGGCGTCGGCATCGGCGGCATCAAGACCTTCGAGGAGGAGATTAGCGCCTATGCCCGCACAGGTGCTGAAATCGGCCCCAAGTTCGGTCCCTTCTTCATCCCCAAGATGATTGCCGACATCGCCGCCGGACACATCAGCATCCTCTATGGCTTCCATGGCCCCAACTACGTCACCACCTCCGCCTGTGCTTCCAGCACCAATGCGCTGGCTGACGCCTACAACCTCATCCGTCTGGGCAAGGCCGACATGATTGTCAGCGGCGGTGCCGAAGCAGCCATCACAGAAGGCGGCGTAGGCGGTTTCACCGCCATGAAGGCCCTCTCCACCCGCAACGACGACCCCGAGCACGCCAGCCGCCCCTTCAGCGCCAGCCGCGACGGTTTCGTCATGGGCGAAGGCGCCGGCTGCCTCATCCTTGAGGAACTGGAGCACGCCAAGGCGCGCGGTGCCAAGATCTACGCTGAGTTCGCAGGCGAAGGCATGAGTGCCGATGCACACCACATCACCGCATCCCACCCCGAGGGCCTCGGTGCCAAGCTCGTGATGCAGAACGCCCTCGACGATGCCGGCATGAAGCCCGAGGACATCGACTACATCAACGTCCACGGCACTTCCACACATGTGGGTGACATCTCCGAGGCCAAGGCCATCAAGGAGGTCTTCGGACAGCACGCCTACGAGCTGAACATCTCCAGCACCAAGTCCATGACAGGCCACCTGCTGGGTGCTGCCGGTGCCGTAGAGGCCCTGTTCAGCGTAATGGCTGTCAAGAACGACATCATTCCCCCAACCATCAACCACGCAGATGACGACCGCGACGAAGAGATCGACTACGACCTCAACTTCACGTTCAACGTGGCCCAGAAGCGCCCCGTGCGTGCTGCCCTAAGCAACACCTTCGGTTTCGGAGGTCACAACGCATGCGTCATCTTTAAGAAATACGAGTAGTGTTTCTGCCGTCTAACTTGATCGACCGCATCAAGCTCCCCTTCCGCAAGGACAGGGAGCTTTGCGCGTCTTTACGGGAAATACTGGGCTTCTACCCCCACCGCATCCGCTACTACAAGCTGGCACTGCAGCACAAGAGCACCAGCAAGCACGCCACCGAGCACAACGAGCGCCTGGAATATCTGGGCGACGCGGTGCTGGAATCCATCGTCAGCGACATCCTCTACCGCCGCTTCCCACGCAGCCGCGAGGGCTTCCTGACGAACACGCGCAGCAAGCTGGTACAGCGCGACACCCTCAACCGCCTCTCGAAGGAGTTAGGGCTGGACCGCCTCATCCACAGCAACAGCAACAGCAACGCCCACAACAGCTATATGGGCGGCAACGCCTTCGAGGCCCTCGTGGGAGCCGTCTATCTCGACCGCGGCTACGACGCCTGCATGCACTTCATGCGCGACCGCATCCTGCGACAAGTCATCAACATCGACAAGATGGCGGCAGAGGAGGTTAACTTCAAGTCGAAACTCATCGAGTGGGCACAGAAGAGCCGTCTGCGCGTGGAGTTCCGCCTCATCGAACAGCAGCAGGGGCGACAGGGCTCACCCGTCTTCGTGACGCGCATCGTCATCGAAGGCCTCGACGGCGAGAGCGGCCGCGGCTACTCCAAGAAGGAGAGCCACCAGCAGGCCGCCAAAGCCACGCTACAGACACTGAAGACCGACAAGCAGTTCGTGGCTGCCATCTACGAAGCGCGCGACGCACGCCTCACGCCACCTGCAGCAGAAGAAGAAGAACAAGTACAAGACACATGAACATCACCAGCATACTAAGACCCGTCTTCGAGCGACGCTATCGCCAAATCGAACGCTATGCCACCGAGGCCGAAGCGCTGCAGCGCGGTGTCCTGGCACGCCTCATTGAGACCGGCTGCTCCACGGAATGGGGCCACCGCCACCATTTCAGCAACATACACTCCTACGAGCAGTTCGCCGCCGCCACCAGCATCACCAGCTACGACGACCTCAAGACCGACATCGACCGTATGCGACACGGCGAGAGAGGCATCCTGTGGCCCGACATGGTGCGCTGGTATGCCAAATCCAGCGGCACCACCAGCGACAAGAGCAAGTTCATCCCTGTGTCGCAACAGGGCCTGAAGGACATCCACTACGCCGGCGGTCGCGATGCCGTGGTTCTCTATTTGCACAACAACCCCCAGAGCCGCTTCTTCGCTGGCCGCGGCCTCATCCTCGGCGGCTCACACTCGCCCAACTACAACGTCAACCACTCGCTGGTCGGCGACCTCAGCGCCATCCTCATCGAGAACATCAACCCGCTGGTCAATTTCATCCGCGTCCCCAGCAAGAAGACTGCCCTGCTCTCCGACTTCGAGCAGAAGCGCGACCGCCTTGCCCGCGAGTCCCTGCACCGCAATGTCACCAACATCAGCGGTGTACCCTCATGGATGCTGTCGGTGCTCTCGCGCGTGCTGGAACTCTCGGGCAAGGAATCGCTGCTCGATGTGTGGCCCAACCTCGAAGTCTTCTTCCACGGCGGCGTCGCCTTTACGCCCTATCGCGAGCAGTACCGCCGCATCATCCCCGGCGACCAGATGCACTACGAGGAGACCTACAACGCCTCGGAAGGCTTCTTCGGCCTGCAGAGCGACCTCTCAGACCCCGCGCTGCTGATGATGATCGACTACGGCATCTTCTATGAGTTCATCCCCCTCGACGAGATCGACAAGGAGCACCCCACCGTCGTGCCACTATGGGGCGTGGAGCCTGGCCGCAACTACGCCATGGTCATCACCACCTGCAACGGCCTCTGGCGCTACCTCATCGGCGACACCGTGCGCTTCACCAACACCTCACCCTACAAGTTCGTCATCACCGGCCGCACGAAATTCTTCATCAACGCCTTCGGCGAGGAACTCATCGTGGACAACGCCGAGCACGGCCTTGCCGAAGCCTGCCGCCAGACGGGTGCCCAGGTGCTGGAGTACACCGCAGCACCCATCTTCATGGATGAGAACGGACACTGCCGCCACCAATGGCTCATCGAGTTCTCGCAGCCGCCTGCCGACACCGAGGCCTTTGCCGAAGCACTGGACAAAGCCCTGCAACGCCAGAACTCCGACTACGAGGCCAAGCGCTTCAAGAACATCACCCTGCAGCGCCTGCAACTCGTCACCGCCCGCCCCGGCCTCTTCAACGACTGGCTCCGCAGCAAGGGCAAGCTGGGCGGACAGCACAAAGTGCCCCGCCTCTGCAACAACCGCGACATCATCGAACAGATGCTGGCGCTGAATGGCTAAATATAAAATACAAAATATAAAATATAAGATATAATGGGGCTCTTTAGAAGCATATGGAGGCATTTCGCAAGGGTGACCTCTCTCCCCCTCACCGAGGGAGCGAGGAGGGGCTCCTTATTTTATATTTTATATTTCATCTTTATTCTTTCTTTCGCTTGCGCCTGCGCCAACATCGGCTCTCCGGACGGCGGCCCCTTCGACGAGACACCGCCGCGTGTCATCAGGAGCCTCCCCGACAACCAGGCCGTGAATGCCGCCAAGCGTAACATCCGCATTTACTTCAACGAGTACATCAAAATCGAGAACGCCAGCGAGAAGGTCGTCGTCTCCCCGCCACAGTCCGAAGTCCCCAACGTGCGCGCCATCGGCAAACACGTGAGCATTGAACTATTCGACACACTGCGCCCCAACACCACCTACACCATCGATTTCGCCGATGCCATCGTGGACAACAACGAGGGTAACCCCATGGGCAACTACACCTTCTCCTTCTCCACAGGCGACGCCATCGACACCATGGAGGTCTCCGGCTACGCCCTCAACGCCGCCGACCTGGAACCCGTGAAGGGCATCCTCGTGGGCCTCTACCTTGTCGGCGAGGACGGCACCGTGCCCGACAGCGTCTTCCGCACACGGCCCTTCGACCGCGTAGCCCGCACCAACGGCAGCGGCCGCTTCGTCATCAAGGGCGTCGCCTCCGGACAGCGCTACCGCGCCTTCGCCCTGCAGGACATGGACGGCAACTTCCGCTTCTCGCAGAAGAACGAGGCCATCGGCATCGACACCGCCATCTTCGACGTCTTCGCGCGTCCCGACTTCCGCCTGGACACCATCTGGCGCGACTCCACACACTACGACAGCATCCACCCCGTGCGCTACACCCACTTCTTCCCCGATGACATCGTCCTGCGCACCTTCCTCGAAGAGGGGCAGGAGCGCCACCGCCTGAAGGAACTGCGCGAGGTGCCCGACCACTTCACCATGTTCTTCACCGCACCCGGCGACTCGATGCCCTACATCCGCGGCCTCAGCTTCGAGGGCGACGGCGGCTTCATCGTAGAACCCTCCGAGAAACTCGACACCATCACCTACTGGATTCCTGACACCACCATCGCCTATGCCGACACCCTCGCCTTCGAGTTCTACTTCCAGGAACACGACACGCTGGGACAACTCGTCTGGCACATGGACACCGTGGAACTCACCCCCAAGACCACACGCGCCAAGCAACTCAAAGAGCTGCAGCGCAAGACCGAAGAATGGGAGAAGGAACAGAAGAAGAAGCGCAAGCAGTACCCCAACCTGCCCCCCGAGGAGAACCCGCATCTCACCACATTCCTCAGCGCCGACCTTAAGCCCACCGGCGCCATCGCACCCAACCAGAGCCCCATCCTCACCTTCTCCGAGCCTGCACCGCTGCCGGACAGCAGCGCCATGCGCCTGCTGCTGAAGGTCGATAGCCTGTGGAAGCCCGAACCCTTCGACATCTTCGCCCTCCCCAACGACCCACGCCGCTACCAGCTGCTGGCCGACTGGGAACCCGGACAGCAGTACCGCTTCGAAATCGACAGCGCCACCGTGGCTGGTGCCCTCGGACACACCAACAAACCCGTCAAGCAAGACCTGCGCATCCGTAAGGAAGAAGAGTTTGGCACCATCTTCATCCACGTCATCGTCCCCGACACCGGCGTCATCGTGCAACTCCTCAACGCCAGCGACAAGCCCGTCGCCACCGAGCGCGCCAATGCCGAAGGACGCGCCGAGTTCTACTACGTCAAACCCGGAGCCTACTACCTCCGCTGCTTCATCGATCGCAACGGCGACGGCGTCTGGACCACCGGCAACTACGACGCCGGCATCCCGCCCGAAGAAACCTTCTACTTCCCACAGCCCCTCAACGTGAAAGCGCTCTGGGAACTCAACCAGGACTGGAGCCCACGCAGCATCGCCTACATGAAGCAGAAGCCCGCCAAGATCACCAAACAGAAACCCGACAAAGAGAAACAAATCAAACAACGCAACCGCGAACGCGACGCAGCAAAAGGAAAGTGATAAAGTGAAGAAGGCTGCGATTAAGCGAGAGGAGAGTCAAGCTTGCTTGAACTTTCCCAAGCGTGAGCAGGCTCGACCGAAGGTCAATGAAGAATGAAGAATCAATTAAACTTTCGTCATAACGAAATGTCATAATAACGTTATAGCGAAAACGTCTCAATCAAGAAAAAAAATGAAGGGCCACTTAACCACCATGCTGCGCCTGTTCGCATGGGTAACCACGCTCCCCCTCACAGGTGGAGTGAGGAGGGGACTTCGTCATTCCTCACTCATCATTGACCTTCGGTCGAGCCTGCTCACGCTCGGGAAAGTTCAAGCGAGCTTGACTTTCCTCTCGCTTAATCGCAGCCTTCGTCATTTGTCATTCGTCATTCTTCATTCGTCATTCTTCATTCTTCATTCTTCATTCGTCACTCCCCTCTCCGCCCAGTGCCCCCTTCCCAACACCGCCTTTGGGCCCGGCGAGAGTCTCGACTACCAGCTCTACTTCAACTGGAAATTCATCTGGCTGAAGGCCGGCACCGCCAACCTCCGCATCGACGCCGGCCACTACAACGGCCAGGACATCCTGCGGGCCCGACTGCTCACACGCGGCAACAAGCGCACAGACCGCTTCTTCATGATGCGCGACACCATCACCAGCTACATCACCCCCGACCTCGTACCCTTCTACTACCGCAAGGGTGCCCTCGAAGGCAAGCGTCACAACATCGACGAGGTGTGGTACACCTACCCCGAGGGCCGCACACACCTCCGCCAGCGCTATGTCGATTACAAGGACGTAGAGTACAAGAAAGAGCTCGATGCCGACGAATGCTACTACGACATGCTCAGCATGCTCCTGCGTGCCCGCTCCTTCGATGCCAAGGACATGCACGAGGGCCAGCGCTTCCGCTTCAAGATGGCCCACGGCAGCCGCGAGAGCGACGAGGTCTTTGTCTATCGCGGCAAGAAAGAAATCAAGATGGAGCGGACACACATCACCTACCGCTGCCTCGTCTTCTCATTCGTGGAATACAACAAAGATAAGAAGCGCGAACAGGAAGTCATCACCTTCTACATCACCGACGACGACAACCACATCCCCGTCCGCCTCGACATGTTCCTGCGCTTCGGCACCGCTAAGGCCTTCCTCTCCGGCGCCACGCCACCCCGCCATCCACAGACCTCCATTGTGAACAAGAAATAGCTCACCCCAACAAGGCTGCCACCTCACACAACTCTTTGTACCACTCTTCGCCGAAGCGGCGAATCAGCGGATCACGCAGGAAGCGGTAGAGGGGGATGTCCAGTTCCTGACCCCGCTTACGGGCTCCCTCGCAGATGGACCAGCGGTGGTAGTTGAGGCCCACCAGGCCACCGCCGAAGCGCTTCTCGCGGATGGGATAGAGCGCGCATGAGATGGGCTTCATAAACCTACTCTTCCCCGCTCTGCAGGCCGCCTCCAGCGCACACAGACAGCAGGTTTTGGCTGCTGGCTCTTGGCTCTTAGCTCTTGGCTCTTGGCCGTTGGCTCCTGAAGCCTGGAACTTGGAACCTGAAACTTGTTCGTAGAACGTAAACACACAATCCTTGCCGTTCACGATACTCGTGACCAGGTCGCCCTCCACATCCGTGTAGGCGACCCCCCGCTTGTCCACCACGCTCTGTGCCGTGGCGGACATATACGGCCACGCTGCATCCAGCGCTGCCTCTATCTCGCCGACTTCATCCAGCGTGACCGGTGCCCCCGCGTCACCCTCCACGCAACATGCGCCGCCGCAAGCGTCGAGGTCGCAGCAGAACCGCTCTGTCAGAATCTGTGTGCTAATCAGCACACCGCCGACTTCTAATATGGGAATCTGGGACATTTAAGAAGTTAAGGAGTTATCGCTTCGCTCGTCATTATTATTTTTCACTTTCTTATTCGTCATTCGTCACTCGTCATTATTATTTTTCACTTTTCACTCTTTCACTTTTCACTCCCCTTACGCTCCCCTTTAGGGGGCTCGGGGGCTTCACCAAGCAATCGGACTTTGTCCGTTGCGGACGAGGTAGTCGTTGCAGAGCTGGAAGTGATGGTTGCCGAAGAAGCCGCGGTAGGCAGACAGCGGCGAGGGATGCGCCGATGTCAGCACTAAGTGGCGTTGTGCGTTGATGAACTGGGCCTTTTTCGCCGCATAGGAGCCCCAGAGCAGGAACACCAGATGCTCGCGCTGCTGCGCCAGAGCACGTATGGCAGCATCCGTGAACGTCTCCCAGCCATGGCCCTGATGCGAGCCCGCCTGTCCGCGGCGCACCGTCAGCGTCGCGTTCAGCAGCAACACCCCCTGCGCTGCCCAGCGCGTCAGGTCGCCCGATGCCGGTGGCACCTTGCCCAGCTCCTGCTGTATCTCCGCGTAGATGTTGCGCAGCGACGGCGGCAGCGCCACACCCTCCGGCACCGAGAACGACAGCCCCATGGCCTGTCCCGGCTCGTGATAAGGGTCTTGGCCCAGGATCACCACCTTCACCCTCTCGAAGGGCGTCGTGTTGAAGGCGTTGAAGATCTTGGAGCCCGGCGGGTAGCAAGGCCCTGCGGCATACTCCTGCCGCACGAACTGCGCCAGCGCTACGAAGTACGGCATCTCGAACTCCGCCGCCAGCACCCTACCCCACGATTCTTCTATCTTAACCACCTCTCAATTACTATTTACTATTTTATATATTCAGTATGAAATGTTCAATGTTCAAAGTTCAATGTTCAGCTTTGCTGACCATTCGTCATTCATCATTCTTCACTCGTCATTATTATTTTTCACTTTTCACTCTTTCACTTTTCACTCCCTACGCTCCCCTTCAGGGGGCTATTCCACCCACCTGAACAGCCTGCTCCAGCGGATATGTCCGTCGAACCACCCGCGGTCCTTGTCGATGGACAGCCATATCATGATAGGCTTGCCCACGATATGATCCTCCGGCACGAAACCCCAGTAGCGGCTGTCGGCGCTGTTGTGGCGGTTGTCGCCCTGCATCCAGTAGTAGTCCATCTTAAACGTGTAGCTCGTCGCCACGCTGTCGTTGATGAGAATCGTGCCGTCGTCGCGCACCTCCAGCTTGTTACCCTCATACACCGCTATCGGGCGCTCATACACCGCGATATTATCTATGGACAGCTTGATGCTCGCGCCCTTCTTCGGAATCCAGATGGGACCGTAGTTGTCGCGCGTCCATCCCGTCACCGCGTTCAGCGGGTACAGGTCGCCGTAGCCCCCTGTCGTATCTACATCGATGCGCTCCACCAGGTCCGTCATCTCCAGCAGCCGCTCGCGTGTCGCCGCCGTCAGCGGCATCACGCCCGTCTGGTGCAGAGCCACCAGATCCTCGCTGCTCAGCCGCAGGTCATGCGCCACCTGCTCCGGCAGGTCGCGGCGGCCGTCGCGCAGCACCACGTGGTAGTTATACTGCACATTCTCCGGCTCCTTGTTCGGTTCGCCGTCCAGGTAGATGATGCGGTCAATAATCTGCAGCGTCTGCCCCGGCAGCCCCACGCAGCGCTTCACGTAGTTCTCGCGCCTGTCCACGGGGCGTGCCATCACCTCGCCGAACTCCGCGGCGTTCTCCGTGATATACTGGCGTCCCACGGCGCGGTAGAAGTTCAGCAGGCGGCGCTGCTCCATCGGCGTCAGCGAGTGGATGTCAGGCAGCTGCTGGTTCTGCGCGATGATCTGCTGGCCGTAGCCCATGCACAGCCCGTAGAAGTCCATGGCCTGGTAGGCCGGGTTCGCCACCACCGTGTCGCCCGACGGGTAGTTGAACACCACGATGTCGTTCAGCCCCACCGGCTTCGGCGACACCCGCTTGTAGTCCCATTGTATCAGCTCGCTGTAGCTCTTCGCGCCACCCGGCAGCGTATGCTGCACCAGCGGCAGCGACAGCGGCGTCTGCGGCACGCGCGGGCCGTAGCTCATCTTCGACACGAAGAGGTAGTCGCCCACCAGCAAACTCTTCTCCAGCGACGACGACGGTATCGTGTAGTTCTGGAAGAAGTAGATGTTCACGAAATACACCGCCACCAGGGCGAACACGATGGCATCCACCCACGACATGATGGTGCGCGTCACCGGATTCTCCAGCTCCTTCCACCACGTCCACGGAATCCGCTTCGTGATGTAGATGTCGAAGATGAAGGGCACCACAATCAGTCCCCACCAGGCATCCACCCATGCCAGGAACCAGATGTAAAGGCCCACTACGACCCCCATCTTCACCCAGTCCACCCACGTAATCTTTTTCTTATCCAACTCTTTCATTTTTCACTTTTCATTTTCTTATTCGTCACTCGTCATTTTTCATTTTTCACTTTTCATTTTCTTATTCGTCACTCGTCATTTTTCACTTTTCACTTTTCCCTCTTCACTTTTCCCTCTTCCCTCCCTACGCTCCCCAGTCCTCCCCCCCACGGGGGGAGTTAGAGAGGGGCTTCCTACGCTCCCCTTTAGAGGGCTCGGGGGCTTTTTTTAGAAGTGGAACAAATCCCCCATGCTCAGCAGTCCGCTGTGCCCGGCCGTATATTCCGCCGCCAGCACCGCCCCCAGTGCAAAGCCCTTGCGCGAGTGCGCATCATGCGTGATTGTTATCAGATCCGCCTCGCTGTCGTAGCGCACCGTGTGAATCCCCGGCACCTCACCCCGTCGGATGTTGTCGATGCGCAGCAGCTTCGGATCTGTCGTATCCTCGGCCCACGCCTCCTTACGGTCCAGTTCGCTGACGATATCCTCTGCCAGCGTGATGGCCGTGCCGCTCGGGTGGTCCAGCTTATGCACATGGTGTGTCTCCTCCATCTCCACGTCATACTGTGGGAACTGGTTCATGATGCGCGCCAGGTAGCGGTTCACGGCGCCGAAGATGGCCACGCCCACCGAGAAGTTCGAGGCCCAGAACAGCGTCTTGCCCTCCGCCTCACACTGTCGGCGCACCTCAGCTTCATGCTGTGCAAACCACCCCGTGCTGCCCGACACCACCTTCACGCCCGCTGCAAACGCCTTCTGCACGTTGCCGTAGGCCACCGTGGGAGCCGTGAACTCTATCGCCACGTCAGCGCTGCGAAACGCCTCGCTCTCGAAGTCCTGAGGGTTGTCGATGTCGATGCGGCACACGATGTCGTGGCCGCGCTCCAGTGCAATCTGTTCTATCATACGGCCCATTTTGCCGTAGCCTATCAATGCAATTTTCATAGTCGTTTCATAAAATCACGGCGCAAAAGTAGTATAAAAATCCGAAACTCACGCGGTCATTTCAGATTTTTATACTACTTTTGCACTGTTGAACATCAAGACAACCCATGGAAGCCCTACTGCACTACGTCTGGAAACACCGAATATTCCCACTGAAGCAGCTACACACTACAGGGGGAGAGACTCTGGAAGTCATCGACCCAGGGCTGCTCAACAACAATGCCGGTCCCGATTTCTTCAACGCGAAAGTGCGCATTGGAGGAACGTTATGGGTGGGCAATATCGAGATTCACCTGCGCTCCTCAGACTGGCAGCGACACGGCCACACCGATGACGATGCCTATAACAATGTCATCCTACACGTGGTGGAGGTCGCAGACAACGAAGTCGTCACCGCCGACGGCAAGATGCTGCCACAACTGCAGCTGCCTATCCCCGACAGCGTTCGTGAGAACTACGCTCAGCTCTGCCAAACGGACGACTACCCACGCTGCTGGCGCATTGTACCTCAGTTGCAAAAGCTGACGGTGCACTCATGGATGTCGGCGCTGTTGGCCGAACGACTACAAGAGCGCTCCGAGCGCTGTCTGGCACGAATGAAGGCCGTGGAGGGCGACTGGGAGCGGACGCTGTTCATCACGCTGGCACGCAACTTTGGTTTCGGCATCAACGGCGATGCCTTCGAGAGATGGGCACGAAAGTTCCCGCTTTACGCCGCCGCCAAGCATCGCGATGACGCCTTCCAGATGGAGTCCTTGTTCCTTGGCACTGCTGGATTGCTGGAGCATGAGGCAATTCCGCCGTCGGCACAGGTCGCCGCCGAGACGGACGACTACCTGCTTCGCCTGCGCAAGGAATACAGCTATTTGCAACACAAGTTCCAGCTGGACGAACCCACGCGGGCGGGATGGCGCTATCTGCGGCTGCGACCACAGAACTTCCCACATCTGCGACTGGTGCAACTGGCACAACTCTACCACCGCGGCACAGCAGGCCTCTCAACCCTGCTCCACGCCACCACACGCGAGGAGCTGCACGATGCCTTCGAGACCAGCACAACGCCATACTGGCAGGAACACTATCTGTTTGGGATGCCATCAACGCAGAGCGAAAAACGTCTGTCTGCCGCCAGTCGCGACCTACTCATCATCAACACCGTCTGCCCCATCCTTTTCGCCCACGGGCAAGCACACAATGACGAAGAGGAACAGGAGCGAGCCGTAACGCTGTTGGAACAACTGAAGCCCGAACAGAACTTCATCATCAGGCAATGGCAGCAGTGCGGACTCACCGTAAGCACGGCTGCTGACAGTCAGGCGCTCATACAACTGAAACGAGAGTACTGCGACCGTCACGACTGCTTGCGTTGTAGATTTGGATATGAATATTTGAAGAGTGAAAAATGAGCGATCAAGAACTACTATACACAATGGCGCTGACGATGGCATTGCGCCAGCAATCCAAGCACCAAAGGACACTGCTGAATGAGTTGGGCAGCGCAACAGCGGTGTATGAAAACCGCCGTGATCTAGGACGTATGTTCGAACATTTCTCCGAGCACTTCGCCGATGCGCTGTCTGCGATGGATGCCTTGCTGCCGCGTTGCGAGGATGAAGTCGCCTATGCCCACAACCATCACATCCGCATCCTCTGCATACAGGACCAAGAGAATTATCCTACACGATTGGCGCAATGCGAGGACGCACCTCTGGTGATTTACACGTTGGGAAATATGGAACTGAACGCCGAACACATCGTCAGCATCGTCGGCACACGCCGCTGCACCGAACGGGGACGCGAGTTGTGTGAGGGACTGGTGAAAGAACTGGCGGCACAGTGTCCAGGAACTCTGATTGTAAGCGGCTTAGCCTACGGCATTGATGTCGCCGCTCACCGCGCGGCGCTCGCGAAGGGGTTGCCAACAGTGGGCGTGCTGGCACATGGAATGGACGAGATCTACCCTCGCACACACAGGTCCGTGGCCATCGAGATGCTCAAGCAAGGTGGTCTGGCAACAGAATTCATGAGCCACACCGCCATAGACAGGCTCAACTTCCTTCAACGCAACCGTATCGTAGCAGGAATGGCCGACGCCATCGTCGTCGTGGAGAGTCCTGTGAAAGGTGGCGCACTAAATACAGCACGCTTGGCGGGCGACTATCACCGCGAGGTGTTCGCCTTCCCAGGACGTCCCACGGACACTACGTCAGTGGGATGCAATATGCTCATTCGGAAGAATGCGGCCACGCTGTTGACGGCAGCCACAGACCTATTGAAGGACATGGGATGGCAGCAGGAAGAGAAAGGTGCAGGCACTGAGGAGGCTGGACAGAAGACGCTGTTCTTAGAACTAAGTTCCGAGGAACAGGCTGCAATAGATGCTCTGGCGTCATCTGACGGCGAGTTGACGACTGCCGATTTGGCTGCAGCGCTGAATATAGCCATCCACAAACTCACGCCCCTCATGCTCTCTTTGGAGCTGAAGGGCGTGATAAAGTTATTGCCGGGTGGCAGATGCCACTTGATGATTCGGGCTTAGGCTTGCTTGTCGAACTCGGCGCGGATGGCGTCGGCGACGGCTTGCATCTCGTCAGCGGGGAGCTGGAGCTTGGGATTGGAGAAGAGCATGTCTTTCTCGCTCTGCATGGGGATGAGGTGGATGTGAGCGTGGGGCACTTCGAGGCCGAGGACGGCCTGGCCGACCTTGACGCAGGGGATGACGGCCTTGATGGCACGGGCGACGTGGGCGGCAAAGATGTGCAGGCGGCCGAGCTCTTCGTCGGTGAGGTCGAAGATGTAATCGACTTCACGACGAGGGATGACGAGGGTGTGACCCTTCACCAGGGGGTTGATGTCGAGGAAGGCATAGAACTCCTCGTTGCTGGCGCAGCAGTAGCTGGGTATCTCGCCAGCGGCAATTTTACTGAAGATGGACATCTTTCGGTTTGACAATTTGACGATTTGACAATTTGCAGGACATTCGGCTTAACTCCTTAACTCCTTAACTTCTTAACTCCTCAAAAGTTGAGCGAATGCGAAACTTGAAACCATGAATCCTGAACCATGAATCCTGAATCATGAAACCTGAACCATGAACCCTGAACCATGAATCTGGCCTCTGGCCTTCATTCCTCGTAGCTGATGTTGAGGATTTCGAGCTGCACGGTGCCCTGCGGTACGCGGATATCGACGACTTCGCCGACCTTGCGGCCGAGGAGGCCTTGGGCGATGGGGGTCTTGACGCTGATCTTGCCCTCGCGCAGGTTGGCCTCGGTCTCGCTGACGATGGTGTAGGTCATCTTGGCGTTGTTCTTGACGTTCTTGAGTTCTACGCGGGTGAGGATCTGCACGGTGTCGGCATTGAGCTTGCTGGTGTCGATAATCTTGGCATCGGCGATGGTGGCCTTGAGCTGGGTGATCTTCATCTCCAGCAGCGACTGGGCCTCTTTGGCGGCATCGTACTCTGCATTTTCACTCAGGTCACCCTTGTCGCGGGCTTCGGCGATGGCTGCAGATGCCTTGGGGCGCTCAACAGCTTCGAGTTGCTGGAGCTCGGCCACGAGCTTGTCGTAGCCCTTCTGTGTCATGTAAGCCATTTATATTTGACGATTTTACGATTTGACGATTTGACGATTGACGATTTTACGATTGACGATTTCATCCGAGTCGGGACAAAAGGAAAAGAGCCCCGTCGGTGTCACGGAACCCTTTTTTTCGTCGTTGGCGGTGCAAAGATAGGCTTTTAAGTGATTCGCACCAAATCTTTTGGCAAGAAAATGCAAGAAAAGCCCTCTTACGGGGGCTTTTCGTGTTTTCATGAGGCCAGAGGTGCCGCAGGAAAGGATGTTTACAACGCCTTTTCGATGGCCTGACGCAAGTCGGGGATCTGCTCGCCGCGTGCCTGGAGTTCGCAGCCGCGACCGATGAGGAAATAGGTGGGCAGGGTCTGCACGCTGTAGAGCTGCACCATGTCGTTGGCAATGCCCTCGGCACAATAGACGCAGACCCACGGCAGCTGCTCGCTCATGGTTTTCCAGAAGTGCTCGTCGCCATCGAGGGAGACTTGGTAGATCTCAAGGCCGCGGGCGTGGTAGTCGGCATAGAGCTCGCGCAGCTCCATGATGCGCTGCTGGCTCTGGGGAAGGCTGTAGGCGGTGAAGTCCAGGAGGACGACATTGTCGGGGAAGTCGCTGAGGCGACGCTCGCGGCCGCGGATGTCGGGGAAGCCGAAGTCGATGATGCCGGTCTCCCGAATCTTGTCGTCGTCAATCTGCAGCTCCACGGTGCGCGGAGGACGGGTGTTGCGCAGGCCACGGATGGCGATGTTCCTGAGGTTCTCTGTGCGCGGACTGCGGGGGTAGAGGAGGTCCCACTGCGTGGCCACGGCGGCGAAGAACTGGATGTCGGAGCGGTCGTCCTCGGGGTTGAAGAGCATCTGGGAACCGATGGTCTGGAACAGCGCGAAGTAGGCTGCGGAGGAGGCGGGGTCCTGGAGGATGTAGTCGGCCTTGAGGCGGTGCTTGTAGCGATCTACGAGCTGCAGGGCGCGCTCCTGCTTCTCCATGGCGGAGAGCGAGGCATCGGCACCGAGGGCCGCGAGCTGCTGCTGCAACTGGATGTTGAGCAGCGAGATGGACTTCATGACGCGCGAGGCGGCGCTGCCATGGATGTCATAGTCGATGGCCATGCGGGCGTAGGGGGCTTCAATGGTGATGTCGGCGACGCTATCGACGACGAAGTTGATGACCTGAGTGCCGATGCGCAGACGGTAGAACTCAGGGATGGAGGCGCTGTCGGCAGGGACGCTGAAGGCGAAGGTGCCGTCGGACGGCAGCCGCACGGAATCTACGGGCTGCACGCCGCCCAAGGCCATGGCCTCCAGCACGAGCGTGGAGTCCGCAGCGCCATGAATGGAGCCCTGCACGGCAACGCGGGGACCGCCATCCGTGCAGGACACCATGGAGAGGAAGAGCCAGCACACGAGCAGGACGACGAGCGCCATGGCGATCACGCCCCGCATGATGGCTCGGTTGGTGTTTTGTGCCTTACGCCGTCTCATCGTCTTTAGCTTCGGGGTGGCTTTCGGGTTGGCTTTCGGCTTTCTTCTTGGCGAGGTACTCGGGCAGACTCAGACCGGCCTGGTCGAAGAGTTCGTTGAGCGGGGGGATGCTCTTCATAAGACCGCTGACGAAGCCTGCGGTAGAGCTCTTGCCATCGCCGGAGGCACCGCTGTCCCAAACGGTGACCTTGTCGATGTTGATGCCCTTGATGGCATCGACCTGTGTCTTGACGAGTTCGGGCAGCTTCTCCAGCAAGAGCAGGGAGTAAGCGGCGGTGGCGTCGCCACCGGCGGCCTGCACCATCTTGTCGTAACCCTGGGCCTGGCGTGTGAGGACTTCGAAGAGACCCTTAGCCTCGGCTTCCATCTTAGCGAAGACGGCGTCGGCCTCACCCTTGGCGATGGCACGTTTCTGCTCGGCCTCGGCCTCAGCGGCGATGATGAGGCGCTGCTTCTCAATCTCCTGCTGCACGATGATATTGGCGGTCTCGGTGGCACGCTCGCGCTCGGCACGGGCGGTCTCGGCCTGCTGCTCGGCAGCGTAGGCTTCCTCGAGGGCCTTGGCGGCCTGCACCTTCTCGGCGGCCTGCGCCTTGCGCTGGGCCTCGGCCTCCTTCTCGCGGCGATAGGCTTCGGAGTTGGCAATCTCGACCTTGGCCTCGTTCTCACCCTTCACAGCCTGGGCGTTGGCCTCGGCAGTACGGATACGGGTCTCACGGACGGCCTCTGCCTTACCGATCTCACCTATCTTGTCCTGCTCGGCCACGCGCACCTTGGCTTCGTTGATGGCCTTGGCGGCAGCCTCGCGGCCGAGAGCCTCGATGTAGCCGCTCTCGTCCTTGATGTCGGTGACGTTGACGTTGATGAGGCGCAGGCCGATTTTCTTCAGCTCTACCTCGACATTGGTGGAGATGGCTTCCAGGAACTTGTCGCGGTCGGAGTTCAGTTCCTCGATGGACATCGTGGCGATGACGAGACGCAACTGGCCGAAGAGGATATCGCGCGCCAGCTCCTGAATCTGCTGCGGCGTCTGACCCAGCAGGCGCTCGGCGGCAGCACTCATGTACTCTGGCTCGGTGGAGATACCAACGGTGAAGCGGCAGGGGACATCCACGCGGATGTTCTGGCGCGACAGGGCATTGGTGAGGTTGGCGTCAATAGACAGCGGCGTCAACGACATGTAAGCATAGTCCTGAATGATGGGCCACACGAAGGCACCACCACCGTGGACACACTTGGCGGAGCCGCGGGCGGTGCTCGTACCGTAAATCACTAAAATCTTGTCCGAAGGACAACGGCGGTAGCGGTTGAACAACGCTACGACCAGGAAGAAGGCCACTACGACGGCCACAACTACAATGTAGAGATCCATGTTGTATAGTTTAAGAGTTTAAGAGTTTAAGGGTTTCATTTATAATTTATCATTTATCACTAGTAACTCTTATTCTTCATTCGTCATTCAAATCCTCTCCACCAGCAGGCTGCCGCTGTCGATGACCTTCACGACTTTCACGCGAGCGCCGGTGGGCAGTGCCTCGCCGTCGGTGAAGGCGGTGAGTTCGTGGACGGAGCCGTTGATGCTGATCTGAACCTTACCGGAGGCGGAGTGGCTGGCGGGGATGCGGAGATAGACGCTGGCCGTCTGCCCGACACAGTCCTGAATCTTGAAGCTGCCGTTGCGCTCCAACTTCAGGATGGCACGCATCAGCACTACGAAAATGGCCACGAAAGCCAGGCCGATGAGGAAGCTCAGGAAGATGAGCAGTGTCTGGCTCTTCACGACGGGAGCCAGGCTGATGCCGCCCCAGCCGAAGCCGAGGAAGAAGTTGATGAAGTTGCGCAGCGAGAACAGCGAGAAGATTCCCGCCGAGCCCAGCGTGCCCTCATGACCGGTGTGCCCCGAGGAGATGTCGGTGTCGCCGGCACCATCGCCGTCGAGGTCGGTGTGAACGTCGAAGTCGCTGCTCACATCCGCATCAACGTCGGAATCCATGTCGCCGATGCCCAGCAGCATCAACGCATTCTGAATGACAAACACGACGCTCGCAGCAACAGCACAAGCCCAGAAGACCTGCATCGTGGAATCCAGCGAGCCGAACCAGTTAGAAATCGTTGTAAACATGTTGATAATGATGATTGAGTAATCCAACTTTATGGGTTAGACGGCTGATGCAATAGAAAAGTTGCAGACCGTGTACATTTTTCATGAAGGCGCCGTGATGGGGCGCATCGCGAGAAGGAATTCGAAAAATACGGCTACAAAGATAGGAAGAAATAACAGAACAGCAGCCTCGCCCCGCCTTAAATTATGTTAAGGGCGGCGCGATACTGAAATCCTGATACGCTCCAACTGCTGCGCTGCCCACGCTTGGGTGCCGCGCAGCTGATAGCGGCAGTTGCCGGTGGCTGAGGGGGTGAAGATGGTCTCTGCCTGATCGGTGAGGGCCACGGTGCCGCGCCCGGAGAGCGAGAAGAGGGCATCGCCCTCCACGGCCTGTACGACGGGCATCACATCCCACATGCGCTGGCCGGTGTTGCAGTTGCACTGCATATAGACTTGCTTGATGGGATGCGCATCGGTCCACGAGATGTCGGCGACGACCTGCTCGGGCGTGTATTCCACGTCCTGGCCTACCTCCATCGGAGAGAACACCATATCGACATCCTGCGGCCAGTGCTGGAAGAAGGTCTTGGCGAACGTGATGCCCTGAGCGAAGTTGAAATCGGGCTCCACAGCCTCGCCGAACACGCCGCCCTGCAGATAGATACATTTCACTTTGCGGCGCACCAACTCAACGCCTGAGAGCGATGAGTACTCGTCGGCCCCGGAGGTCAGCAACTGCGCCAGACAGGTGACGAAGCCCACGCTCACAATGCTCACCGAACGGTCGGGCTGCGCGGCCAGCAGACGGCGGTAAAGCCGCCAGCCGTCGGGCAACGACGAATAGTCGGCAATGGAATGTCGGAACATCGGCTGCCCCACACCATCCTTCGTGCCTGCCACGTGAGCATAGTCAATCCACACCTTCGGCGCCTTGATGCCGTCGCGGACAAGGCCGATGGGCACATCGCCATGGCCGAAGTACGTGTTCATCACATCGACAAAGGCCGCATTCTGTTCGCCCTCCCTGTCTGCCACCACGCCGAGCAGACGGCAACGCCCCTCGTCCTCGTAGCGGTAGAGCATCTCCAAGGCAAAGAGGTCATCGGCCGAGGATGCGATGTCGGTGTCGAGGATGACAAGCGGCACGCCGGAATACGCCCGCGGCTCTGACGGTTCATCCTTGTCGGAGCAGAAAGCAAGCAGCCCTGCGCCACAGATGACAATGGCGGCCATCACCCATTGGAATAGCTTTTTCATTTTACCTTACCTTATTTATATATTACGCGAAAGTCTTAGCGTCCAATCCCGAAATCACGGCACAAAGGTAGTGCTAAATAGCGGCCTGACCAAGAAAATCCGCATAATTCGCCCACCACCGCCCCAAATAATATGAATCTGTCACATCATCTTTCACCGTGTCACGTCCCCTATGAAAAAGACCGTGAAGGATGATGGAGAAAGTCAACAAAAAAAGAACAGGCTGCAATCTGAAATGCAACCTGTTCATTTTGTAGTCAATGTTTTTTACTTCACCTGGACCTTCTTACCATTGATGATGTAGATGCCTGCGCGGAGTTGTTTCAGCTCTGCAACTGAGTTGAAGCGTCCTACGCGAGCACCACTGAGCGTCCAGACCTCGATGCCGACAACATCGGAACGAATGGAGCGGATGGCATCAACGATGAGAGCACGATACGAGATGTCGTGTGCAGGCATGGTCTCATAAGTGTCGCCCTCCCACTGGGTGAAGGAACTGCCCTCAGGAAGTTCGCCCTCGAACTCACGCAGCACAACGGGAGCACCGTAGGCTACCTCGTCCTCGAAGAGAAGGGTTTCGCCGTAGTAGTAGCGAATCTTGTAGGTGTTAACCGTGAATTCTGCCGTGACAGTGACATCCTCAGCAGGCATTGTAGCAGGCACCTCAGGTGTCCAGCCCTTGAAGGTATAACCTTCCTTGGCGGGGTTTTCGGGCATAGCAATCTGAGACTCAAAGGGAACGGTCTGCTCGCTGAAGGTGCTGCCATCAACGATGAACAGCAGTTTGTAGCTGTTGCGTTCCCACTGAGCTGTGAAGGAGAGGTCCTCGGCGGGTACCGTGGCGGGAACCTCGGCACTCCAACCCTTGAAGGTGAAGCCCGTTCGGGTTAGGTTGGCAGGTGCCGTCAGTTCTGTGGCGTAGTCCTGCTTCTTCACCACATCAGCCTCGCCATTCTCCAGCTTAAACGTCATCGTGTACTGGTTAATCTGCCACTGCGCCGTGAAGGTCTTGTCGGCAGCAGGAATCGTGGCGGGCACCTCGGCATCCCAACCCTTGAAGGTGTAGCCCTCTTTGGTCGGGTCGACTGGAGCTGTCAAGGCTGTTGCATAGTCCTGTTTGATGGTCACATCAGCCTCACCATTCTCCAGCTTGAACGTCATCGTGTACTGATTAATCTGCCACTGAGCCGTGAAGGTCTTGTCAGCTGCGGGAATCGTGGCGGGCACCTCGGCATCCCAACCCTTGAAGGTGTAGCCCTCCCTGGTGGGTTCAGGAGCCGTCAGCGTGGTGGCATAGTCCTGTGTCTTCACCACATCGGCTTCGCCATTCTCCAACTTGAAGGTCATCGTGTACTGGTTAATCTGCCACTGAGCCGTGAAGGTCTTGTCGGCAGCGGGAATCGTAGCGGACACCTCAGCATCCCAACCCTTGAAGGTGTAGCCTTCTTTGGTGGGCTCGGGAGCCGTCAGCGCGGTGGCATAGTCCTGTGTCTTCACCACATCAGCCTCGCCATTCTCCAACTTGAAGGTCATCGTGTACTGGTTAATCTGCCACTGAGCCGTGAAGATCTTGTCAGAAGCGGGAATCGTAGCGGGCACCTCAGCATCCCAACCCTTGAAGGTGTAGCCTTCCTTGGTGGGTTCGGGGGCCGTCAGCGCGGTGGCGTAGTCCTGTGTCTTCACCACATCGGCTTCGCCATTCTCCAGCTTGAAGGTCATCGTGTACTGGTTAATCTGCCACTGAGCCGTGAAGTTGCGAGCACCCATGCTACCCTGGGTGATGGTCACCTCCATCGTTGCCTCAGCGAGGTCCGTTCCGGTCCAGCCCATGAAGGTGTAGCCTTCCTTGGTAGGGTTGTTCAGCGTGAAGGTCTCGCTCTCGATGGTGTAGCTGGCAGGATTCGTCACATCGCCAGCCAATGCGCCGCCCTTCAGGTCATAAGTAAATGCGTAGGAGTCTGCCGTGTACTGAGCATTGAACTCCAGATTGCTGGCAGGCATCGTTGCCGGCACTTCAGGATCCCACTTAGAGAAGCTATAGCCGGTCTTGGCAGCAGCCGTGGGGGCCTCTATGGTCGCACCAAAAGCCACATTGACGGGAGTTGTCGTGCCCCAGCTCTTAAAGGTGGCTTTGAAGACATGAGGTTCAAAGTAGGCTGTCAGTGTCTGATCCTTAGTGGGGGTGAACTCGTATTCTGCATCAGTGGAGACAATGGTCTCCCCATCCTTCCAGGACACGAAGTCATAGCCATTGACGGGAGTGGCGGTGACGGTAAACAAAGTAGCAGACTCCACGGAAGCACCCTCAGAAACAGTACCCATATTCGCATCGGCCGTGGCGGTGGTAATGGTATAGTTCGTATAGACCTTGATCTTGGACACCACATCATCCACATTGTGAAGCACTTCATCCTTTGAATAGCGAACCGTGCCTAAGGTGAGTTCGCCTTCTTGATAAGGTGCATCCTCTGCTGATTTCAAAAGGAGCTTGAGGAGAGCGCCCTTTCCAGCTGCAATCGGGGTGCCGAGAAGGTTAACAACACAAATCTTAAAAGAGCCATCGCTCTGATCGGCGCCCGTGATCGTGAAGCCTTCCAAACGGCTTGTAGCCGCGACCCGCTCATTGGTGGCTGCGCCCTTAAAGGACACACCCTGCGGCAGAATTATCCTCATCTCAAAGCCTGCGAATGCCTCGTCATTTGTTACATTGACAGGCAATTCTATCGACTCTGAGCGCTGCAGCTTCACGTTGTCCACTGAGAACGTAATCGTAGCTCTCGAGACAACTGCGAGCAAAAGTAGTAATGTCGAGAATAGTAACCTTTTCATACGCTTCAGTTTTATTGTTTCATATTAATAATGATAACAACGTCGTTGATGGTGATTTCGCCATCGCCATCAACATCGCCAGCTGCCATATTGTATTTCGCAGGAACATTACCCAACGATGCATCAATGGTCATGAGGACATCGTCCATGGTCACTTCGCCATCGTCATTCACATCACCAGGATTGAAATTCTGCGTGATATCAAGGATCTTGGGATTAGCAGGAGTTCCTTGGGTATCGTCGTTTTGGAATGTCACCTTTAATCCTTGGACGTTGATGACACGGCCTGCAGACTTGTCATAAACCTTAAAGGTGATTTCCTCGCCTGATGCCTGATTGGAACGCACGCGAAGGTAGGCTATCGTCGTTCCGCCGTACTGAAGGATATCCTTTGTGGGGTCGATTACACCGCGGCACTCTTTGCCACAGAATGCAGCAATCTCGTAGTTCGACCAATCATTGATGACGGCATCTTCAAACTGCAAGGCGACAACGGCGGTCATGTCATACTGGAAATCACCTTCGTCGAACTGCCAGTGAGCCTCCTGCGCCCAGAGGCTGGGCGACAGGAGGATGATAAGCAGGGAAAATAGAATCTTCTTTTTCATATCGGGATTCATTTTCGTTACGGTTATTGATTCACTTTCATCATCTTCTTGTAGAAGAAGTCGCTACCGCTTTTGGCTGCCACAATGTAGATGCCTACTGGCAAGCGGCTCACGTTGACAGAAGTCTGAGCGACACCAGGCGTAGCGCTATACACCGTTTTGCCGTCGATGCTGGTCAGTGTCAGGTGGTCGATGGCCTTACCGCCCAGCGAGACAGTCACCTCGGTGGTAGCCACCGTAGGCCAGATGCCCAGCTGGTTGTAGTGCTCTTCGATGCCATCAGCTTCCTGTCCCAGATGGAGGGCATAAGGCTCGCGGTAGCTGCCCACGCCATTGGCGTTGAACGACAGGGTCTCATTGACATTGACAATCTCTTCGGTGTCGTTGTTGAAGGCCATGAAGGAGATATCCTCCGAACCTTCGCCACAGACGCTCATGAAGATAACGCCCTTCACGTATGTACCTATGCCGCGGCACTCGGTGCCGGCAAAGGCGGCCACGGTGAACTCTGCATCAGAGGTCTGTGCATCCTCACGGAAGAGCTGCGCGCAAATCGGCATCACATCGGGATAAGCATGGTCATCCACGCTCCACGGAGCCTTGCTGAGCTTCAGACGGCCACGAGCAAGAGCGGGAGCATTGGACACATAGGCAGCATCGAAGAGGAAATCGGAAGCCTGAGCGGCCTGCAGCATATAACCCTTACCGGGAGACATGACCGTCAGCGAACCGATCCACTCGCCATTGTCATAAATGGCAAAACCATCCTGGCCATGAGCAACCAGCCGATCTCCGTCAGTAGCCGTCAGATTTGCAAGAGCCTCATCAGGAGCGGCGCCCTCTTCCAGCGGGAAGCTGAGCCAGTTCCAGCCCTTCTTCAGGGATATGATGCCCGTGGTGATATTGAAGGCATCGCCACTGACAGTCTTCTCCGTAGCCTCGGAAGCCTTCACTTTGTAGGCCTCGGTGGCTGTGAGGGCGGTTAGGTTACCGAAGAGACCATAGACGTTGTCGCGGATAGCGCTGCGTGTCTGGCTCTTGATTTCCTGAACGGCATCTGGGAACGTACCCACGGCTACATCAGAAGCCACGTGGTGGGAAATCCATGACCAGCCCTTGGCCAGTTGCAGCGTCTGTGAGCCACTGCGAATGGTGTAGCTAAAGGTCTGCGTGTCGCTGGCAGGCAAACCATCGACCTGGGCGAAAGCCTTGATGGTCATCGCATCGTCCACGAGGATAGGCGCTGTGTAAATCGGACTGTTCTCATCAGGTTCCGTGCCGTCGGTAGTGTAACGGATGACCTTCTCTTCATTGTCGGAATCAAGGGTCACGTAAGTGCCACGATAGAGTTTGGAACCATTACCGCGCGATGCGTAGGGAGCTGCGCTTTCTGTCTCGTAGGTCGTTGCGACCTTTACATCTACGCGATTTTCCACATCAGTACCCATGACACTCAGTTGGAAAGCTGTTGTTCCGGGCATCTCACCGTTGACAGTCAGGGTAGCCATACCATTGGCATCAAGCGTCACCTCATAGTAGCTGTCATCCACGAGTTCTAAATCCTTGATGGTAGAGATGAAAGTGGAAAGCGGGCGGATAATCAGCGTCTTACCAGGTGCGGCATCATTGGGAAGTGCCGTCACCTGCAAGGTCTTCTTATTGCCATTGCCAACCAACAGCAAATCCCCTGCATTGGTGGTAATATCGGTGACAACCGGTACATAAGGAACCCGCTGATGGTAGGGATTCTGCATGTTTGCGCCAGCATAGCTGCGCACACCGGCTTGAACATCCAAATCAATGTCCTTGCTAGAGTTGAGGACTGTCTCATCGGTGATCTTGAACTTCACCTTAGAGGCATACTCTGGACCATCCTCATAGGCTTCCTCCTTGTCCAGGAACTCTATCACACCAGACACTGGCGTACCGCCAAAGGCCACTTTGATGTTGTCGGTGTTGAGATCCTCACTCATCATGAACTTGTCGAACTCAAAGATAACGCCATCTTCAAGGACTGTAGGCGGGTTCACATTCGGCTGGCGGTTCTGCACCATGGCGATGTTCACGTCGAGCTGCGGAGGAGGAACGGGCAACCAGTCGGAGTAGGTGGTCACATAGCCTTCCTTCTCGAACTTTACCTGCCAAAGGCCCTGAGGCACATCCCATCGGTAGAAGCCGTCCTCATCGGTGAACAACGGGTTCTCCTGGGCATACTCGGCAGCATCCCACAGCACGATGTTCTCGTGGAGGTCGCCATACATGTCCTCAACCGTTTCCTTATAGTAGCAGGTAGCCGTCACACCCTGAATACGGTTGCTGGGGACACCTTCATAAACATAACCAGAGGGGTCGATGGGCACGTCGCAGTCGGGATAGCCGGAATAGACGAGCACACGCTCACCAAGCACATCGTCATAAACAGGAGTGTATTCTACAGCAACGTTCACAGGCACGATGCCATCGTACATGTTGCCGAAATTGGCACTGATTACATACTGACCTTTACGCAAATTGTACTCAGGCTGCAAGCTATGCCAACGGCCATCGCCGGTCTTCACCAGGATTACAACATTCTGCACCTGCGTATCTCCCTTCCTGTTGAACTCCAGCGTGAAGGTGAAGCTGCGGTTGTAGATATAATAGACGTACGTGAACGGGCGCGTGGAAGGATTCTGGAAGTCGAATTTCATCTGGTAGTTCTTACCACGCCAGTTGTTGACCTCGGGATTAGAATAGTACATGGTCACGTTATCCACCTGCACCGCGTCCTCGTCATAGAGGACTGTCTTGGTCTCGGAAAGCATCTCCAGGCCTGTCAGGGTGGTCACTCGGGCATAGATGTTATGCTTGGAGTTGTCCTCGGGGTCTACCAACTCGCAGGAAGTGGCCCACGAGCCGTTGGCTAATGCTGTGGTCTCACCGATGAAGACATCGTTGTCATAGATCTGGACACGAGACTTACCAAAGGCTGAGCCATTGACAGGAAGTGTCGGAGTGGCAACCACGGAAGGCACATTGATGGTGAGATCCTCGACCGTGAAGGGAGCCTGACCGATAGGCTGCATCACCTCCTCTCCGTTGTATCTGAAATGAGCATAAGCGCTGGGGGCATAGTCGCCACCGACAGTGGGAATCACACAGAAACGAACGCGGTCGCCCTTATTGGACACGGGGATGATGACGCGGTTGCCATCAATGGTGTAGGATGCAAGGCCATTGCCCACCATCACAGAGCTCTCTACGAAGGAACAAGATTCGGGGAGATCCACGATGAATTCGACATCGGTGACATCATTCACATAGGTGCTCTTGAAGTCGATGCGACCATTCATGGTTAAGTAGGTACCCACGGTGAGGCTGTTCTTATTGACCGTGAAGCTGGTGTTAGCACCCGTGAAGTAGAGCTTGGCCTCGTTGAAGAAGGGCACGAGGGCTACCTTGACAACGGAGATGACACCACTCTCCACGACCACGTCACTGACGACATAGTCGATGCCCTCTACCAACCCGGACTGACGGAACTTGCCCAGATCGTAGATGGTGTTGAAGAACCTGCTGCTACCCATGCTCACGAGCTTGTAGCTGCCGTCGGCCAGATCCGTGAACAGGAGTGTGCGATTGACGTAGCTGTCACTGCGCACGAACTTGCCATTGGCATCGTAGAGGATACCCGTGACGTCAACATTCTCAGAGCTCACGAACGTAGCTTGAATCTGTCCGAGCTGCAAGATGTTGAAGGTGACAGAAGCCTGATCATACTGGTTCACCTTGCCCTGAGCCTCGACCGTATTGAACGCGCCCTTGCGGCTGGTGGCAGTGAGCTTCAGAACATCGCCCTGCTCGACATCCTCCAGAAGTACAATCTGCGGGTATTGGACATTGAACTGTGTAATGGCCTTGTCGGCAGTCACGTCAAAGACGGTGTAGGTAACATTCTGCACATCATCGAAGGGCTGAGTCTGGGGCGTAGCGCCTGGAATAGCGCTCAGCGTGTAAGTGTAGTTCAGTGTAATACGTACGCCGTTAATGCTCTTCAACTCCAGATCCTCGAGCGTGGCCACGCCGTCTATCAGCGTCAGCTCGTCGTAGGATTTCGTTGCACTGACATATTCAGTGGCCACAGCCGTAACACTGGAGGGAGCATCAAAGACATCCTGGAAGGTATAGATGCCATCGGCATTCGTCTTGACAATCATGGTCTTGCTGTACCGGCCGTTGAGGGTCTGAGAAAGCGTCACCACAGCATTGGCGATGATTGATTTATCCCTCAAATCCACCACCCTACCCATCAGCGTAGCCTTGGGCAGAGGAACCAGATTCACCAGAACAATGTTGTCAGAAGCCTTCACGGAATAGTTCACCTCTTCGGGCAGCTGATACTTCATGGCCAACGACTGCGGCAACGTTGTGCGCAACACGACAACAGTGTCGCTGATGGGCACAATACCGCTGACGCTGGAATTCTGACCGATGAAGGCCCCCTGAGCATTCCTCCACGTGAACGACACCTGCGAGGTGACATCCTCATCGCCCGCCATCACTTTCGCCTGAATGGTCTGGGGCTCTATAAGGGTTGGGAACTGATAGCGATAGCCGGCAGTACTCTCGCCGACCTCGAAACCTTCCTTGCTACCCAGAACCTCATCATTAGGAGTCTTAACATAGATGTTCCACTTGGTGTTGAACATGATATTGCGGAAAGTGTAGGCCACCTCATTGGTGATGACATAACGCTGGCGCTGGCCGCTGTTGACATTCACCAGCTCAATGAACATATTCTTGAAGCGGCCATCACTGCTTCCATCCGGAAGATCTACTTCGATGGCAGTCACCTCTGTTCCGAACGGCAGGATATTCAAATCGCGCCATCCGGCCGTTGCCTGATAGAGTTGCACGCTGCCCGCAGGGACATACACCAGCAGATTGGCAGTGTTCACTCCTTCGAAAGCATTGTTGCCAAGTGTCGGAGGTATGGTGGCATAGCAGCTGAGAGTTGTGAGCGAAGTGCAGTTGTAGAAGGCATCATAGTAGATGTTCTGAATGCTGGCGGGCAGAGCTATCGAAGTCAGATTCTCGTTACCCTCAAAGGACCAGCTTTCAATCGCAGTAGCACCGGCACACCTGCTGAGATCTATGTTGGCAAAGGGGAACTGCGACAGATTGCGAATGTCGTTGGAACTCACTCTGCCAGCCACAATCAGCGACTCCATCTTGTCGGAGTTTCCGGTAGCGTTATAGATTGCATCGGAAAGATTCCCCTCCTGGAAATCGTCAATGATGAGCTGTCCGCTCTCCTCATCCCAGGGATTCGAGCCTGGGTTCTGCGGATTGGCGGGGTTGTAGGTGAAGACAGCCACCAACTCGGCAGCGTCAGCGGGCATCGTGAAATCAAACCAATAGTTCTCGCTCACCACTTGGCCCTTGTACTCCCAATGGTTAAACTTGTAACTCGTATTGGCATAGGCGTACAGGCGCAGATTCGTGCCTTCCGGATAACGCCGGCCCGAGGAATGACTGAAACTACCACCGCGTGAGGGCGAAGCCTTCAGTGTCAGGGTGCCGGGAATCGCCGGGTCGGCAGGAGACTCCGGGTCATACTCATAGACGGCCGTGAGGGTCACATCACGCGCAGGCATCGTATAGTAGAAGTGGGATTCAGTGGAAACCTGTGTGTCCCCCTCCAGCCAGTACTTAAAGCGATAGCTCGTATTTGCCTCCGTGTAAATATAGACATCCTCACCAGGCTGATAGCGGCTACCCGGATACGACACCGTACCGGCCTTCGACGGCGTAATCGCCGTCGAGACCGTGTACAGTCCATCGTCTGTCCCTGAGCCACTGCCGCCAGCAGCCGTCTGTGCCATCATAGCGACTGCCCAGAGCCAGAAGAACAATATATTCAATATTTTCTTATTCATAATCGTGTCTTTTTAAATGAAACCAATAGATTGATTAGCTGATTAGAGACACTTTTTATTTGATAGAGACTTTCTGAACCTTTCCGTTCTTCTCGATGAGATAAACACCAGGTGCAGGCTTCGTGGAAGGCAGCACCTTGCCATCGAGGCTGTAGATGCGAGCATCCTTCAGGTTCTCAGCGGTAATGTCGCGGATGGCTGTAGCATCTCCGAAGACAAGCAGGAAGCGGTTGCTGACCGTTCCGGCCTCTGCGGAGAAACTATAGCTGTCTTCAGCTCCCAGTTCAATGCTCGTACCTTCGAACGTGTCGATGAGAGTGATCTTCTCCCTGACTGTGGTCTGCAGCGTGAGGGTGTAGGTCCCCGTCTGACCGAAGCGGGCAGCCAGCTGTACAATGCCGTCGGCGAGCGGACGCTCGTTGATGGCGTAGTTGATGCCATCGGCAATGGTGAAGAGCTGCGGAACCTTGGCATCCAGCGAGAAGAACTTGCTGGCATCGCGGCTGAGCTCATAGCTGGCGACAGAAGCCGGATTGATGACCACGCGGGCACGGTCGCTCTGCTCGCCATCAGAGAGGATGAGGTTGAAGACGCTGCGGTCACTCTTGCTCTCGCGAATCTGAGCTTTCACATTGTAGTTGCCGTTGCGAACATCATACCAGCTGCGACGACCTTCTGCTGCGAAGGTGACGCTCTCCTGCTGAATAGGACGCTGTACGAAGAAAGCCTCACCTGGGCTGAGGACATAGGCATCGTCTTCTGGCGTGTAAACAACATAGCCGTCGCCCTTCCACACCACGATCGGAGCGTTCAGGTTGGTCTTGCCAATCTCGATGAATGCGGCATAGGGGTTACCAATGAAGTTCCAGCTTTGGTTGTGCAGGAACTCACTCGGATACTCAGCCAATGCAGTGGCAAGATCCTGGGTCGAGAACAGATTGTTCTTGTTGACAGTGTTCAGCGACGGGAAGTGGAACGTGCAAGCGTTATAGAACCAGCTCGGATTGTTGTTGCAGTGCAAGATGTAACCCTTGCCTGCCTCCAGAATGGCATCGTCAGCCACGTTGACCCACGTGTTGTCGAAGTTCGAGGCAGCACGCTGCTCGCCGTCGTAGGCGCGGATAACCCAGTCGGCATCTTCATCACAGGTGATGTCGCTCACCCTCACATCATAAGGCAGACAGATGAAGTTCCACTTTCCATCGGTCACCTTCATGCGGATTTCGATGCTGTCGGCACGCATAGAGCCCTTGGTGATGACAGAGTTACTCTGGGCAGCATAATAGGTGCTGCCATAGTCGTAGTAGCGATAGTAGTTCTGCTGAGCAGGGTAGTAGTTCATCGTGAGTTTGCCAACAGAGAAGGTCGCCTTGGTTTCCACCGTCAGTGCACCCAACGTAGATGCCTGGCTTGTACTGGTGGGAGCGGTTGTGGAAGCTTTCAGGATGATGTTGGGTTTGAAGCCTTCGGGATATTCCTGTGCGTCCACGTTCAAAGCCATCTGGTTGGACACCACGATGTTCTTCTGAGCTTCTGTCGGCAGGGTCTCACCACAGTAACTGAGTGTCCAGTTGTCAAAAGCAACCCAGTCGTAGTCAGCGAAGTCGTCATTGCTGGTGATACCAATGGTGAGCTTACCATCCTCGCCAACCTCTACAATCAGGCTGTTGCGATAGATGGAGACATTCGCATCTTCACCCTCAAGGCCCACGGTCATGGGAGCGTCATCCAGAATATTCTGGAAGTAGTAGCGGGCTGCATCTACGTTATTGGGGAGATAGCCTTCATAGAAGTTGTCTTCTGCATCGTAGAAACTCTCATAAGAGGTGCTGACGCCTTCAATTTGATTCGGCTGGACGCCAATCATACGACTCTTCAGCGGAGTTTCAAAGGTTCCAACGGAGGTGGCACCATATACGAAGGAGCGGTTCCATGCTGTATAGGAATATTCATCCTTAACCTCGTCATACACCTCTTTCCTTTCTTGTCCGTTGGCAGAACTGTACGCATCCACGGTCAAGCGGTAGAAGCCTGCGGGCAGGCCCTCAATGGTCTGATAGTGGTTGAAGTTACTCTGCGGATGCCATATCTCTGCGATATTGGCTGCAGCGCGATAGTTGCCGAAGCCAGAGAGATTCTCAGCATCCATGATCCAACCATTGAGCGTGTATTCCTGCTCGCTGAGATAGCTGACATAGGACGGGTTGTAGATGACGGCTGTTGCGTTGCCAAACTTCGTCACATCTGCATTGCTCATCACAGCCTCTGTCCAAGCCTTGCCCAGCGTAATGGGAACGGCGGCAAGTGTGGCGTTGTCCGCTGCACCATTTTCAAGCAGTGCCTGAGCGCCCGTCAGATCAGCCATGAAGGAGGAGGCGTCGAAGTCTGCAGCCACTGCACGCATCTCATAGGAAGCGATCAAATCCTGCAGTGAAGCGGCCAGAGCATCGCCTTCCCTGATGTAAGCGACAAGAGCATCACAAGCCTTGGCAAATGCACTATAGGTGGCAACGCCTGTGATGTTGGCGAAGTCAGGTGCGTTGGCTGCGAGGGCGTTGTAGTCGGTGGTCGCCTTCGTAGTCTTCACACTGGCATCATACACTCTCGTCAGCTCGGCCAGCTTATCAACTGCCATCTCGCGGTACTGTTCGGCGTCGTCGCCCAGATAAGTAATCTGGAAGTTGTCCCAGATGACCCAGTCGGTGGTGCTAGCACTGCGCAAACCAATCGTGAAGTCGCCGGTCTCGGTAAGTGTCACCTTGATGTGGTTGGTGTAGTATTTGTCACCTTGCTGCCACTTGTCGTAGGCCTGACTGTCACCCGTGGTGTTCTCAGTGATGCTCCAGTAGTAGAAGCCTGTCATGCCGTTGCAGCGATAAGCAGTTTGGGGAGTCTCGTCATCAAGGACCTCAAAGGTGCGATCGACATTGGCATCACCCAGCGTCGGGGTTATTCCATTATCGATTGTCTCTTCGGTGAAGATACCAACGGTACTCCACTGATCCTCATTGAGCATAAGCGTGGTCTCTGTGTCACCAGCGTAGAACACCATTCCGTCGGTGTCGGAAGCGTCATCATGACGGACGAAGCCCTGAACTGTGATGTCATAGACGCCAGCCGGCATGTTAGGAATTGTCTGGTTGAAATCGAACTGCTGGTGCCATGATTCGATGTTACCCGTTGACGGGCGTAGCTCCTTGATGTTACCACTGCTGATGGTCCAGCCAGGGATGTTCCAGCCATATCTCTCGGCGGCCGCAGGACTGAGTTGCTTAGCCTCGGTGGGACCGTAGATACCCTCGCTGAAGTCAGCGTTCACCAGCATGAGGGTCAGATCATCGCCCTTCTTGATGGAGGCCATGTTCTCACCCACCCATTCGCGGATGTCTGCCAGAACGCCCTCCATGGCCTCGGCAACCTCGGTGTCAGTCATGGAGCCAGTCTCATAAACCGTCTGCAGCGTGGTCTTCGTAGTGGTGAGAGATTCTGTCAAGCCTGTCCAACCATTAGCTGTGGTGGTGGCGATGTAGTTGGCCAGCTTACCGCTGATGTATTCGTTCAGCGCAGCATATTGTGACTTGGAGCTTGTCCAGACATTCATGGCATTTACCACAGACTGCCATGCGGCATCAGGACTCATTTCAGAGGTCCCGTTCAGGACGGCCTGAGCCTCAGCTACAGCATTGGCGACATCGTCACGGCTGCTTTGGCTGGCAGGTTCTTCAGCATCATACTGCTGAGAAATCTTTGCCAGATTCTCCTGCAGGTTCTGGTAGGGTTGCACAGATCTCTGCCATACGTTATATGCACTACCCAGTGCCTCACGTGCAGTCTGGCACTCATCATCAGATGCTGCCGTCGTCAGTGCCTTGGCTGTTGCCAGAGCCTTCTCAAGATTGGTCTTGCTGGACTGCGAAGCAGGAATTGTAGCATCATACAGGCCTTCAATCTGGGCAATATAGTCCTGCAACTCCATGTAAGCTTCTGAGGCTGGCGCCGTCGTGCCAAGATATTCAAGCTTGAAGTTGGTGAACGGGCACCAGTCACGGCTGACTGATTCAATTTTCTGAATACCAATGCGGACAGCTCCCTCGGTGTATGCGAAGGTGAGTGTGTTATGGTAGCGGCCAGCAGCGACGAAGTTCTTCAAAGTCAACTGTGAATTAGGAGCATACAGACACCTGTCGTATTCGTAGTCGTAGCTGACGCCGCCTTCTATTTCCTCAAACTCATAAAGAATATTAAGTTCGTCATCAACGACATAGCGCGTGCTGTCTTCATCAATATAGTGTATAGCACCCTTCTCTGTATTACTCCATTGCATCAGCTTCTTCATCGAATCACCGGCATAGAGATAGGTTTCATTGAATGGTTCCTCGTAATAAGCATAAACTTGTGCTTCATCGTTGGCGTCACCAGCACGGTAGAAGCCATCCACAGAGAGGCGGTAGTAACCGGGCTTCAGCTTAGAGAGATCCTGGTAGAAGTCGAAGGGTTGAGCATTCCAGAACTCCATCACTTGTTCGCGGCCACGGCCACCGTTGTTGGTGTATTCAGCCTTCCAGCCATTGGGAATGCCCTGGAAACTATTGACACAATCTGCGAAGTTTCCGTTGACGATGATAGGCAGCTCGACGGGATTCGTCTCGCTGGCCTCTGCCAGCTCTTCCATGCTCAGGATGTAGTCAACCCAAGCGCCGGGCAGGGCATCGATCCAACCTTGAATCTGAGCATTGCTCTTGAAAGCGCTTGCTTCGAAGCCTGCAGCGATTTCAGCCAAGATGCCTGACAGTGTCTCATCGGTGAATGTGCCGTCAAGCTCATCCTTTTTCTGCTGATACTCATCATAGAGGTTCGAAATCTGCTCTGTGAGCTCTCCACTTAATTTAACAGCGGCCAAAGCATCCTCCATCTGCTGAACGGCAGCAGCCTGGATGTCGCGTGCCTGATCAATCGCTGCCTGACCGGCAGTCACAGCGTCAGCTACCAATTGATCTGTTGCGGTAACGCCACAGGGGTCCAACGCTGTCAGCTGATCCAGCAAATCCTGAATGTCGCCATTAAGTCCCTGAACACCTTCGTAGTAGAGTTCAAAGTTGTAGAAAAGAGTCCACTGGTTATCCTGCAGATTCTCGGTGCCGGCGATACCGGCCTTGAAGGTGCCGCCGTCCTTGAGTACATTGGCACTCACACCGACGTAAGCCTTCGATGCAAGATCTGCGTATGCGGCTTCAGTGAAGAGTTTGTAAGCACTTTGCTGGCTATTGACGATGTAAACCGGCTGGCCTTCCACACCAATCACCTCGGTTGTGCCCGGCAGCGATTCTGTAAATGCTAATTCTGCCACATTTGTCAGATTTGTGCGATTGTTGTTGGCATAGAGGTAAGCATACTCGGTGTCTGCGTAAACGCCATCCCAGTAATTCGCGTAGTTCTCATCATTAGCTGTTACGCGATAGAAAGCATGAGCCTTAATGGTATATTTACCCTTCGGCAGGTTGGTGAACTCGCGGTAGATGTTGAAGGGACGTACATTCCAAACTTCCGCGCTACCATAGCCTGTCTTGAAGGCGTTCGTCTTTGTCTCGTTCACCCACACAGGGTTTTCTTCTGGATAGCCCTGGACGTAGGTCGCCTGATTTTCGCTATATGCGAATGACATATCCGAGAAGAGCAGCGTGATATCGAGCGGCTGAGCGAGAGGCTCACCAGCAGCGACAGCAGCCTCAAAGGCTGTCTGTAAAGAGCTCCTGAAGATAGCTTCACATTCTGAGTAGAGAGCGGCGATGTCCTCATCCTTGTAGGAGCCCTTGCTGTATCCTGCTTCGATGTCTGCACGTTTCGCTGCGAGGTCAGCACTCACCTCTGTCCACTGGTAAGCGGTGGCCAAAGCCTCGTACTTCGCCAACTGGCCATCCTCAGCGAGGAAAGCCTGCAGGCGTTGATATGCGCTGACCGATGCCTGCCACTGCTTGAAAGCAGCGTTGAGTGTCGAAGTGGCCATCACCACCGCATCGTTGGAATCTTGGGCTGTCAACTTGGAAGCTGACTCTATGGACTGCTGCAGGAAGCCGGTGGCCTCAGCCCATGCGGGCGTTTCGGCATCGAACTGCTTGTTCACTGTTGCCAAGACGTTCTGCAGTTCCCTGTAAGCCGGTGTGGATAGCTCGGTGCCCATATAGGTGAGCGTCCAGTTGGAGAAGACAATCCAGTCATTCCTGCTCACGGTTTCGCCAGAGATTCCGATGGTGAGGTTGCCGTCCTGCCCCACCTGCACGAGAAGCTTGTTGCGATAGACGGAAACATCATAATCTTCGCCTTCGAGACCCACCAAATCAGGATTCTCGTCAAAAACACCATTGAAATAGAACGCTGCCGCGTACAGATTTCCTGGCGTGTAGCCCGATTTGAGTTCGCCTTCAGCAGTCTTCCATTCGATATAGTTCACATTAATATCCGAACCTGGTCCATATTCGAGAGCACCAGCGCTGACATTCTTGATGGCAACCTGATAGGAATCAACAGAGCTGGCACCAAAGAGATAAGCATTCGACGGTTGAGCGTAGTTCTGGCCATTGCTGTCATAGGCATCAACCGTCAAGAGGTAATAGCCCTCGAGCAAGCCGCTGAGACTCTGATAATGCTTGAAGGGACCTGAAGGTTGCCAAACCTCTGCAGCACCATAGTTTGCCAGATAGTTTCCGTACGTCACATTTTCCTCCTTCTGCAGGCTCCAGCCTGAGAGCGTAGGAAGTTCATTATAGTCGTAATATTTCGGTGAACGAATCAGGGCTGTGGCATTGCCAAAGAGCTCTGTGTTGTCAACAGCATAAGCCATGATGCACGCTGTCCATGCCTGAGCGAGCTCTGCAGGAGCGGCAGCAAGGGCTTGGTTGTCAGCATAGCCACGTTGGTCTAATTTAACTTGGACCTCGTCGAGCTTTTCAAAGAAAACATCCATTTCTGCATCAACGAAGCCTGCCCTCGTTTCATAGTCCGCAAGGAGAGACATTAGAGACTTAGCCAGAGACGTGCCCTCTTTGATATAGCTAATCAGTGCATCACACTGGGCTGCAAAGGCTTCATAAGCCTCAACGCTTGTGATAGTCTCGAGGTCTGTCTTCTCAAGCGCAGCATAGTCGTCCGTTGCCTTGGCTGTGAGATAAGGAGCGTTGACCTCACTTTCAATGGCTGCGGCCACTTCTGCTATCTTTTCCTCTGCCATGGCAACATAAGCTGCGCCGCCATCACCCAGGTATGTGATTCTGAAATTATCCAAGATAATCCAGTCCGTAGTGGCTGTGGACTTTAAGCCAATCGTGAAGTCGCCGGATTCCTTGAGCGTGGCCTTGATGTGGTTGGTGTAGTACTTGTCACCTTTCTGCCACTTGACATAGCCTTGAGAGCCGCCCTCGGTGTTTTCTTCAAAAGTCCAGAAATAGAAACCACTCATGCCATTGGGAACATATACGCTATTTCCAATAGCGTTTGTCACTTCCTGGTCTTCGTTAGCTCCCTCACAGGGATCACCCATTGTTGACGGATTGTATATGGGGAACTCGCTCCACTGGGCGCTGCGTTCCATCAAGGACGTCATGAGGTCTCCAGCGTAAAAGACTGTCTGATCCGTAACAGATGCGTCGTCATGGCGTACAAAGCCCTGAACGGTGATGTCATAGACACCCGCAGGCATATTGGGAATTGTCTGACAGAAGTTGAAACGACGATGATAGACTTCGATGACATGCAGAGCCTTCGTGATATTGCCGCTGACAATCGTCCAACCGGGGAAGGTTCCATAGTCCTTATCAGGTTGAACCTCATCGTCGGCAGCATCCCAGCCACCACGCCAAACGCCATCTTCAAAGCCGGCGTTCTCAAGGAGGATTGTCAGGTCTGTGCCAGCCTGTATCTCATTCATATTCTCGGACACCCAAGTGCGAATGAGAGACTGCACATCTGCAATGGCAGCGGAGATTTCCTTGTCTGCGAACAAACCTGCCTCACACCTCTGTGTAAGGGTGGAACGAACGTCTGCCAGCGACTGGCTCAACGTGCTCCATTTGTTTTCTGCTACCTGTGCTTCCAACTGAGCGAGCTTGCCATTTTGGTTCAGGAAGGTTGTCATAGGTTCATAAGCCTTGACCGAAGCCTGAACAGCGTCATAGCTCACTGACAAAGCTGTGTAAGCGTCATCGCACGCTTCATCGGAAGCCTCATCAGTAATCGCGTCAGCCGTAGCGATGGCATCATTCAGTTGGTTCTTTGCGTCAGCATTGCAGATGACAGCATCAGCATCGTACTCCTCCTGCACCTTAGCCAAGAAACTCTTCAGTTGCTTGTAGTGAGGAGATTCCTTCAACTCTCCGACATAGAAGATCTGGAAGTTGTCAGCTGCAATCCAGTTGGCTGTCGTGCCTACCGTTCTCAGACCGAAAGTCAAAGCCTGACCGCCATCATTGTCGAAATCTACAGAAAACTCCTCGGGCAATCCATTTCCTGTAGCCAGATTCGTCGTGGCAACCAAGTTACCAGACTGAATAAAGAGCTCTGCACCTTTTACGACAACACTGGCACTGTTCTGCCAGGAAGCAATGGCATCACAATACAAACGATAAGTACCGGCAGGAAGGCCAAATACTGTCTGCTGAAGATAGCCGTCGCCTATTGCCGCACCGGGCCTCCAAGCCTCAATAAAGCCGTTCAACGTTGATGTCCCGTTGGTATAGGATGCTGACTGATAGCCAATGTTTTGGGCTTGCTGGCCACTAACGTAGTTGGTTTCCCATCCACTAATGTTACCAGCGTCAAAAGCGGGATTTTGCAGCACTTCGGTGATATCTACAGGATATTGTTCAGGATTGGCTAACTTGATTGCCAATTGCAAGGTGGTCTTTGCGGCCAAGAGTTCGGTTTCTGTAGCCTCTTCATTGACATAAACATCTCCGGCTGCAGATAACACGTCCTCATCAACACCTGCGTTTTCTGCTTCAACCAAAGCCTCATAGAGTGAAAGAAGTGCATTGTATCTGTTCATGGCCTCCTGACTGGCTTCGGTGGGAATCAACAGCCAGTCGATGAAAGCGTCATTGTCACCAGCTGTCAAATCGAAACGAACTGCCGTGTTGGGAGAGCCTATCAGTTGCCCATTTTCCACCTGAATGGGATATCCGTTGTTCAGCCAACCAGCATATTGAGTTGCTGCATTCGGGAACGCAGGGTCTTCAGGAGCCGTCTGGATACGATAGTAACCAGTGCCAGCCACTTTGGTGATTTTCCAAAGAACACCCCTGCCTTGGTTGTTATAATCCACGAAACCGCTCGTCTCTGAGTCACGGAAGATGAGGGTATTGCCAACAGTCCATGCCTCTCTGTTAGATGTCCCCCAGCTACTGAAGCTGCCATCCAGTCTTAGAGAGTAGCCATAGACACGCACCGTGGTTCCGCCTGAGCTATAATTGGCAGCATCATCCTTGACAAGGATACGCAGGGCCTCACGTTGGGTGTCATCTAACCCCATCCAGGTGAAGGACGCTTGCGTAGCCCAGCTGTTGCCGCCAGCCAGGTACTGACCGGCACCCACATTTTTGAAATAGTAGGTTTTCCCAGATACGATTTCATCCGCGTTCACCTCTTGAAATTCGGGCGCTACCGGAGCAGTCCAGCGACCACTCGTAGCCCCCAGTTTAACCTGTTCCGGCTCCGCAACGGAAACCGGGGCTTTGGAACTGCCGAAAAGGCTGCTTTCCAGCAGAGACTGTAACTGTGCGGCCCACGGGGTCGCTGCCAACGCGACAGTACTCACAAGAGCTATCATGCCGGCTAGATACAGACGGATTCTCTGATTCTTTCGTTTCATATTCTAATTGTTTTTAGTAAATAAATATATGTTTGATTTTCTGTTTGTTGTCATATAACGCCACTCGCATTTTGCGCATGAAAAGATGCATGATATTATTCTGGTAAAGTGATTTTGCATTTTCGCGCAGTTTGGGCAAAGGTAAGCATTACTCTCTAAAGAGTCCAAAAATACTGTAGTCTTTTTGTCTATTTCAAAGAAAAAAAGAAGGGAACAAGTGTACAATATACATCCTTTCGGACTGCTCAGAAAAATTTCTGATAAAAAGGAGATTAACCATTCTATTTTTTAGGTCTCACCCTGCTACGTTTGCATTTGCACCTTGCTGCGTTGCGCTTCGATGCATGGTGCATTTCATTTTTCACTTTTCTTTTGACATTTCACTCGCAATCATTTCTTGATTGCGTTGCAAAGGTACGAGATTATTTTGCTTACCACAAATATCGCCTATCGATTTGGAGCCGTTTTCAGCACCAAACTTCAAATGTGACTTTGTGACATGCTGCCTTTTCAACTAATTTGAAGAAGAAGCACCTATATCAGGCTAAAGCACTCATGACAAATGTTTCAGCATCATCATTACTTATAAGGTACGCGCGCGAAAAGGGCTTACTTGTATTTGGCCAAATAGCTGTCAAGGGATTCGCCCGTGACTTTCTCGAAACTGCTGCGGGCGGTTTTGATGGTGCCGAAACCGGCATCCTGACAGGCACCGAGGGTGCGGACTTCACCACGCGCTATCATGCGCATGAGTTCATTGATGCGGTAGGTGTTGATGTACTCATGGATGTTGTAGTAGCCCTGGCTGCGTACGGACTGCAGCAGAAGATGACGGTTGAGCCCCACGGCATCGCAAAGCTGATCGCGACCAAAGGTATAGTCTTTCCAGGCTTCCTGGTTATGCTGCATCCAGAATTCGATACGCTCAAAACGATGGAGGTTGGCCTTGTTGAAGTCCTCGTCATCGCCCTCGTCGGTCGCTACGGCAGCGGGTTCGGTCTCCACCTTCAGGATTTCCGGCTTCGGGAGACTCAGGGCCAGGGTCTCTAACGTGCGGAAACACATATAGAGGTTCTGCAGCGTCAGGATCACAAGCCACACTATAAGCAGCCAAAGGCTGTAGTCCAGCGTGAGCCACACGAAGATGCAGGAACTCAGTCCCAGTCCAACGGTGTAGGCCGCCAGATAGTTCGGGATGTCTGGATGCTGCAGCAACGTGCGAGGCAGACGGAACATGTTCAGCATGTAGTAGAAGCTCAGCCCCAGCACTACAAAACGCAGAAGGATGTCACTGGTGAAGAGTTGCGCCGGAATCTCACGCCAAAGATGGATATGCACCGGGTGGTAGCCCAAGCAGTACAGGAAGCCATAGACCACGAAGACGCCGATAGCGGGAGCTGCATAGATGAGCATTCGCTTCCACTGCAGATAGGCGGGCATCGGGATGCTCAACGGATAGATGGACTGCAGAAAGACGGCTGCGGTAAGGCCCAGAAGGAGACCGGGGTCAAGAAGCATCGGCGTAGCGGACTCTATTTCCGCCGCGAAGAAAAGCATCGCCATGAAGGCAAAACCGAAGAGACCCATGATAGCGGCAAGAGAGAGATACTGCACTCTATGACGCGCAAAAAGCGACATCACGGCTGCAATCATCAGATGGGCAACTGTCGCCGCAAGCAAAATGCTATGTAATGAGACAGAAATCATGTGTTAAAAGGGTTATTTTTACCGCAGAATGCGTGCAAAGATAAAATGTTTTAAGGAAATAGACAAATTTCAGGCATTGAAATGTGCAAGTTGTCAACTTTATTGCTATCTTTGCAACGAAAAGACGCAAAAAAACATTTTTTTCGCTTATGTACGAGAAGATTCAAGCAACAGCGGCGTGGCTCAAAGAGAAGATGCCATCGAACCCTACGACAGCCATCATCCTGGGCACAGGATTAGGACGCCTGGCTGAAGAAATAGAGATTTCACTGGCCATTGAGTACAAGGACATTCCCAACTTCCCCATCTCCACGGTAGAGGGACACAGCGGACAGTTCATCTTCGGCAAGCTGGGCGGCGTGGATATCATCGCCATGAAAGGGCGCTTCCATTACTATGAAGGTTATTCGATGAAGGAGGTCACGTTCCCCATCCGTGTCATGTACGAGCTGGGCATCCGAACACTCTTTGTCTCGAATGCCGCCGGCGGAATGAATCCTGGCTTCAAGATTGGCGACTTGATGGTCATCACAGACCACATCAACTTCTTCCCAGAACACCCGCTACGCGGCAAGAACTACCCCACAGGGCCGCGCTTCCCGGATATGCACGAGACCTACGATCCGGCACTCATCAAACTGGCCGGACAGATTGCCCGCGAGAAAAAGATACGCCTGCAATACGGCGTCTATGTCGGCGTGCAAGGACCCACGTTCGAAACGCCGGCCGAGTACAGGATGTATCGCATCCTGGGAGGTGACACGGTGGGAATGAGCACCGTGCCTGAGGTCATCGTGGCTCACCACTGCGGCATACGCACCTTCGGCATCAGCGTGGTCACTGACCTGGGGGGCTTCGACAACCCCGTAGAGGTGTCACACGAAGAGGTGCAGGAGGCGGCCGACAAAGCCCAGCCTATCATGACAGAAATCATGCGTGAGATGATTGTGCGTTCTGAGGAACTGGAGCACAGCAAGAACGAGAAGTACAACACCGACCACCCGACAGAAGAATGGAAATCGCAGAATTAGGTGAGTTCGGGCTGATACGCCATCTCACGGAGAACATAGAACTGAAGAACCCCGAGACAAAGCGGGGCGCAGGTGACGACTGTGCTGTGATGGCGTTCGAGGCGGGACGTCAGGTGCTGGTCACCACCGACCTGCTGATGGAGGGCGTTCACTTCGACCTTCAGTATATGCCCTTGAAGCATCTGGGCTACAAGAGCGCGATGGTGAACCTGTCGGACATCTACGCCATGAACGGACGCCCGCGCCAGATGACCGTCTCATTAGCACTCTCCAAGCGCTTTACCGTGGAGGACCTGGAAGCATTCTACGAAGGGCTGCGACTGGCGTGCGATGCCCACGGATGCGACATCGTAGGCGGCGACACATCGGCCTCACTGACGGGACTGACCATCAGCATAACATGCATCGGCGATGCCCGCCCTGAGGACGTGGTCTATCGCGACGGCGCCAAGGACACAGACCTCATCTGCGTCACGGGCGACCTGGGTGCAGCATACATGGGGCTGCAACTTCTGGAGCGCGAGAAGACGATTTACAACAGCCAAGTGAAAAGTGAAAGAGCGAAAAATGGCAAGTTGGGCAACGAGCTTGATTTTCAGCCGGATTTCGCAGGTAAGGAATACCTGTTGGAACGCCAGCTGAAACCCGAGGCGCGCAAAGACATCATCGAGGCGCTGGCAAAAGCGGGCATCCGCCCCACTGCCATGATAGACATCAGCGACGGCCTTAGCAGTGAGCTCTTTCACATCTGCACACAGAGCCACACGGGGTGCCGCATCTATGAGGAACGAATCCCTCTGGATTACCAGACTGCAGTGATGGCCGAAGAACTGAACATGAACGTCATCACCTGCGCCCTGAACGGCGGCGAGGACTATGAATTACTCTTCACAGTGCCGCTGACAGAGCACGACCGCGTGGCTGCCATCCCCGGCGTAAAAGTCATCGGTCACATGACGAAGCCGGAACTGGGACTACAGCTGGTGTGCCGCGATGGCGTTGAAATGCAACTGAAAGCACAAGGGTGGAAGGCGATCTGATCCATATCAACGACTGGCTGCGACCGCTCTCCTGGCTGTACGGCATGGGCGTTCGCCTGCGCAACGCCTGCTTTGAGGCAGGTGTGCTGAAGCAGGTGAGCTTCGAGCGACCGGTCATCTGCGTGGGTAATCTCACCGTTGGCGGAACGGGAAAGACACCGCACACCGAGATGCTGTTGCGTTGGCTACTGCCCACGCATCGGGTGGCAGTACTCAGCAGAGGATATAAACGCAAGACACGCGGTTTCCTCCTGGCACGGCCGGACAGCACGATGCACGACATCGGCGACGAACCTTGGCAGATGAAAAAGAACTTCCCTAACGCCATCGTAGCCGTAGATAGCAACCGCCGCCGCGGTATCCGAAGGCTGCTTGATGATGAAGGAACTCGCGATGTAGATGTCATCCTGCTCGACGATGCCTACCAGCACCGCTATGTGAAAGCTGGTCTGAATATCCTGCTCACCGACTACCACCGTCTGATGACCGACGATGTACTGCTCCCCGCCGGACGCCTGCGCGAACCGGTGACGGCAAAGGAACGCGCACACATCGTCATTGTCACGAAATGTCCGACAGACATGAAGCCGATGGACTACCGCGTCATTCAGGAAGCCATGAACCTGAAGCCTTACCAGCATCTCTTCTTTTCAACCTTCCACTACGGCCAGCTACGCCGCTTGTTCGCAGACACACCTGGGCAAACCGAAGAGCTGACACCCGACACACACGTGCTCCTGATCACTGGCATCGCATCGCCACAACAGATGATTATCGACCTGAACCGCACTACGCGACATATCACACCCATCTCTTTCGCGGACCACCACGAGTTCACGGAGCACGACATCCAGAGAATCGAGGAGGCTTTCACAGAACTGCAGGGCAACAAACGACTGATTATCACCACCGAGAAGGATGCCGCTCGACTCCTGCTCATCCGCGACCTCTCGCCCATCGTGCGACGGCATATCTTTGTCCTTCCCATCGAGGTGAGGATTCTCCGCGACCAAGGCGACAAACTACAGAAACTCATCATGGACTATACAACAAAGGGCTGTGTCTGACACAGCCCTTTGTTCTTTATTGCTTTTCCCTTACCAGATTTTCAGCTCATAAGGCAGGCGTGCATATACACACTGGTCGATGCGCTGCGGCTGCAGCATCCGCTGCATCGTTGAGACGAAGGGATAAAGCTCACCGAAGGATGTACGGATGCGCTCGTCGAAGTAACTCTCCTTCTTTTCGTTGAGAAACTCCTGCATGAAATCGGCCTTGGCGGGATATGCATCGACTGAGTATTTCTCCAGTTCGGCTAATTTGGCAGCCTCGGCAATGGCATCATCGAGATTGCCCAACTGGTCAACAAGACCAATCTTCAAAGCCTGCTCGCCCGTCCAAACGCGACCCTGGCCAATCACATCTACGCTGTCCTGCGAGATGCCACGACCTGCAGCCACACGTGAAGTAAAGAGATCGTACCCGCGCTCAATCATGCCTTGCAGCAGAACGCTTTCGCTCTCATCGAAGCCACGAGCCATAAGGCCCAGGACTGCAGAGCCGCCGAAGTCAGCATGCTTGTTCGTCTTCACGACATCGAAGCGCAAGCCTATCTTATCCTGCAAGAGCTCTGAGCCATCGGGGAACATTCCGAAGATGCCGATGGAACCGGTTAAAGTTGAGGGTTCAGCAAAAATCTTATTGGCACCACAGCTGATGTAGTAGCCACCGCTGGCAGCCATTCCGCCCATGGACACCACAACAGGCTTCTCGGCCTTGAGCAACTCTATCTCATGCCATATCTGTTCGCTGGCGTAGGCGCTTCCGCCAGGGGAATTAACGCGCAACACAACAGCCTTCACCTTGTCATCCTTGCGCAACTTCTGCAACTCGCGGATGGTTGGCATCGTCTCGATGTAGCTGTCTCTCATAGACAACGGGCTACCGGCGGCCTGATCCACAATCTCGCCAAAAGCGTAATAGACAGCTACGCGGCTCTTTTCGTCGTCCTTGTCGGCAGCAGCAACGAGATCAGCAGGCGATACAAAGCGAATCTTTTCATCCTTCTTAAGATCCAACTTCGCACGCAACAACTCCTTGAAGCCATCGAGGTAGGCCAGCGTATCCACCAGACCACACTCAACGAGCTGCTCCGTAGGACGAAGTGTCATAAACGAGTCTGCCAGCGCATTCAACTGGTCAGCACTGAGTTTGCGGCTCTCGCCGATTTCCTGAAGGTACTGTCCCCAGATGCTACCCAGATAAGCCTCTACCTGCTGACGGTTGGCTTCACTCATCTCTGTCAAAATATACGGTTCCACCGCACTCTTGAATGTGCCAACCTTAAAGACCTGCATCTTTATGCCCAGTTTCTTCATCGCCTCGGTGAAGAACATCGGAGCGCCACCCAGGCCGTGCCAGTCAACAACTCCGTGAGGATTCACCACCACCTTGTCAGCAAGACTGGCCAGATAGTAAGCACCCTCGGAATACGTGTCACCATAGGCATAGATCCACTTGCCGCTCTCCTTATATTTCAAGAGAGCCTGGCGCAGTTCCTGTAACATGGCAGGCGTTGCGCCACCGAAGGCTGAGCCCACCTCCATGTAGATTCCTTCCACCTTATCATTCTTGGCAGCCTCCTCAACAGCAGCCAGCAGCTGATCCAAGCCAAGGGTCTCGTACTGGTCGCCCATGAACATCGCCAGCGGATTCTCGGCAGCCGACCGTTCCTCGAGGGCACCGGTGAGATTGATGCGGAGCACAGAGCCCTTGCGCACGCTGGTAGTCTGTCCCTCGCTGGCAGCCATTCCGATGAATGACACCATCATGATAATACATGCAATCAGTGTCCACAAGCCCAAGCCGACCACTGTTGCAAACACATACTTCAGAAAATCTTTCATTGTTGTTATTATTTAGTTGACAAAAATACGCGGCAAAAGTACAAAGAATTTCATTGCCACCTCACGATTTCATCCACAAATTTTCGGTCCTGCCACCATTTTATACCTTTTTAATCATACACCATCTGTAAAAAAGCGTACCTTTGCAGCATAATTGAGCGACCCTTGTCCGGGCAAGCCACCTTGCCAAAGACATTATACGTCTTTGCAACAAGGATGCGCTTATTAAACAAAGGAAATATTCAAAAAGCACCGATTTCATCGGAATAATAGAAGGCAGGCGCCGACGCGAGTCGAGGCCTGCCCATTTTGATATTTCGGTACTTCCATTGCGATTCTACCAATATTCCATATATAATATACGCGCGTGTGTGTATTTTTGCACGATGATTTAGAGTGGTATATCAACAAATTTTCAAAGCATATCATTTTATGATGAAAAAACATCTTCAACCTTGTCTTCTGTTCTCCATAGCCTGCATGACTCTGTCCTCATGCTTCGGCGATGATCCCGCGAATGCAGAATGCGACATTGAGCATGCGTGGATTCATGTTGATAATCCACGAAGCGTTTTCTACAACGCTTATGACACGTTAGTAACTGTTGCATCAACAGATAATGAAATAACCTTTGAGACTAAAGGTGAGGCTATTCAGCACGCGCCCATTTTCTTCAAGACAACCCCGGGCTCATCAATCTTTATCCTTGAAAAGAATGGTCTGGAAACGCCATTTATCAATGGAAGTCTAGTCGATTTTTCTGGTGCTCAAATAATTACATTTCGGGTACGTTCTGAGGATCATCACTATCTTCGTGATTATCAGGTTCAAGTGAAGCCTAGGCCCGAAATGCCAGTGAATCCGCTCTTCAACTTTGATAATAATTTCGAGCTCACCACCATAAAAGAAGATGACGATAATCCATACTATACTTGGACTGAAACAGATGCCAAAATTAAATGGTGGGCGAGCGGCAATGCAGGTTATCGTCTCACGGGTCTCAAGGTTGGGCCTCTTGATTATCCCACCTGCCCAGAGCTCGAGACTGGCGTTGATGGAAAGAATTGCTTAAAGCTCACCACTCGTGACACTGGCAGTCTGGGCAAAATGGTTAATATGCCTCTTGCTGCTGGCAATTTATTTTCAGGTTCTTTTGACACAGAAAACGCCATGAAGGAGCCCCTCTCCGCTACACGTATGGGACAGCCCTATGCCCATAAGCCCATTCGCATGACTGGATTCTACAAGTTTAAGCGTGGTGAAATAATGCAAGACAGAGAAAAGAATCCGCTTGACGGCGAAGTTGATTATCCTGACTTCTACTGTGTTGTCTATCGCAACAGTGATGAAAAGGGGAATCCCATTCTGTTGGATGGTTCCAATGTCTTATCCAGCCCCGCGATTGTAGGCATGGGCCGTATCAGCAAATCTGAGATCAACGCAGATGGTACAGAGTGGAGACCATTCTCCATTGAAATTGCTTATACCCAAGACATATCAGAAGAAGATGTATATGACTACAAATACAACACCGCCGTAGTATTCTCCTCCAGTATGCGTGGTGCAGAGTTCATCGGCGCACCGGGCAGCACGCTATGGATTGATAATGTAAAACTTGAATGCGCGTATTGATTATGAAACTGAGTAATATCATATATTGCCTGCTGCTCCTGGCTGTCAGCACGGCTCAAGCTCAAACTGTCTCCAACACGGATGTTGACAAATGGAAGAAATGGGGTCCTAAAGACATCCACAACAGCGGTTGGATTATCCGCGCCGGTTATGTCATCGGCGGCACAGCCCCTATTCCCGTGCCTAAAGAGATTCGCAGCATCAATGATTTCAAGCCTTTAGGCGGTGTCACTGTCGGTGCCGACTACTACCACATGTTCGGCAAACGATTGGGCATACAGTTTGGTATGCACCTGTTCTTCGAAGGCTTTCACACGAGTGCAGATGTGAAGAACTATCGCATGACCATTACACAAGGCAACAGTACCCTCAGTGGAAACTTCACCGGCACTGATGAAACTAACACAAAGATGGTAGGCATCACACTGCCCGTGACCGCCACCTTCCGCATCTCTCCGCGCTGGAACGTCGGTATAGGCCCCTTCTTTTCGTTCGTGGGCAAAGGGACTTTTGATGGTGAGGTCTATGACAACAGCGAGGGCATCGGCTACCTCCGTGAGGGCGACCCCACAGGACCCAAGATTGAGATCACACGCAAGAACCCTGCCAGCTACGATTTCTCCAGCGATATGAAACATTTCTACTGGGGACTTGAGTTTATGTTCGAGTGGAAAGCGCTCCAGCACATGAATGTTTTCGGTGGTCTTGACTGGGGTTTAAGCAGTATCTTCCCCAGCGATTTTGAGACAGTGCCTTTCAAGATGTATCCCATCTATGCCAAGTTCGGCTTAGCCTATCGTTTCTGAAATATCAACACACAAAATAAAGTAGTATGAAAAGATTCCTTACTCTCTTTGCTGCTGCAGTCCTCGCTCTGACGGCAAGTGCACAGCTCCAGATTCAGAATCCCAGTTTTGAGGAATGGGACAACGAAGAGACAAGTTCTGTTGAGCCCTCTCATTGGAACTCGTTCATGAGCGGCACTGGTGCCATGAAGGGCTTTGCCGCAGCCCAGCAAGTGCAGAAAAGCGACGATGCCCACTCGGGCAACAGTAGCGCCCGCATCTATGCGCGCTCCGTATTCGGTGTGGTGGCTCAGGGCAACCTCACCACAGGTTGCATCAACATGGGCAGCGCCACGGCCACGGATGCCAACGGCAACTACAACTACACCAACGAGGATGACGCCAACTTCCACCAGGAGTTCACTGGTCTGCCCGATGCCATGCGCGTGTGGGTGAAAGCCTCATGCGCCTATCCCGCCGGGGCCAGCTGTAACCTTCACACCACAGGCTACTTCCAGGACCCTGCCGGCAACACCATCACGGCCAAGCGCATCGCCAAGGCCAACAGCTCCAGCATCGCCAGCAGCAACGACTGGCAGGAGGTCGTCATTCCCTTTGTATATGATGTCACCGACGGCACACGCCCGGCCTACGCACTGATTACACTGACCACCAGCGGCACACCTGGTCAGGGCAATGCCTCTGACTGGATGTTGGTTGATGACGTGGAGTTCCTGTACTACAGCGAGCTGCAGAGCATCACCTTCAACAGCAAGGACATCGAGGTGACAGGCAACAACATCACCATCGACGGTACTTACGACGAAGCCCTGCTCCAGTTGAAGAGCAACGGTCAGGGCGCCAGCATCACCACCAGCTACAACGATGCAAACATGACGCTGACGGTGACCATTAAAGGCGACGACATCGCCGCAAACCCCAACAACCAGCACACCTACACCCTGACCTTCACTGGCAAGGAGAATGAAGATCCGACTCCCATTCCCGGACCTCAACCTGTCATCGAGAACTATGCTTCTCTTGTGCCTTTTGGCGACTTCGAGGCATGGAAGAATGAGTGCGGCACCACACACCAAACCGGCAGCGGCGGTGGCGAACGCCAACGTCCTGGCTCGGAGCCCGAAGGTTGGAACGGCGGTAGCCTCAACCTCGGTGTCAAACTCATCGCAACGAGTGATTTGAAAGCCACATTGGTTGAGAAGGCCTCTGGCATCAACGGCACAGGAACTGCCGTAAAGATGACAAACCAGTCCGTGTCCTACTGGGGCAACAGCATGACCTTCCCAGGCTTTGTCACCTATGGTAATATCTGGGCCTGGAGCGGTTCTACGAACTTCAAGAACTCCGATGAAGGCGTCTATGGCGGTCTTGCCTACACAAAGCGCCCAGATGCCGTTCGAGGCCAGTTCAAGCGCCCCATCGCTTCCGGCGAGAACGCCCATATCATCACTTATCTGTGGAAGGGCACTTTCTGGAGCAATATCGGCGCCTACGACTCGCCCAGCACAGGTTTTGAGGATGTCGACCGTGCCATCATGGGACACACCCAAACAACAGGCGGCGACGGTCAGCTCATCGCATCCTGCGACTACAACTTTGAAAGCACCAAGGACGGCGAATGGGAGACCATCACAGTGCCCCTCACCTATGTCGAAGGTCAGGAAGACGCTGTACCACAGAAGATGAACATCATCATCTCCAGCGGCGACTATTGGACCCGCAGCATCAAGGAGGGCAGCATTCTCGAAGCCGACAGCATCCAGTTCCTGTTCTACTCCGACCTCACATCTGCCACCTTCAACGGCAAGGACATCACCTTCGACGAAAACAACCATGCTGTCATGGATGTCGATTACGCCGAGGAGTTGTTGCAGGTGACCGCCAACGGCCGCTCTGCCATTGTCGAAACGCTGTACGACAGCACGACACGCATCCTCACAATCACTGTCAAGGGCGGTAACATCAACGAGAATCCTGAGAACTTCCACACCTACACCCTCGCCTTCCCCTTCTACTCTGACCTCACAAGCGTCAGCTACAAGGGCAAAGCCGTGACTTTCGACAGTAATAACAAAGCCGTCATCGATGATGACTACGACGTTGCTCAGCTGCAGCTGACACAGCACGATGCAGCCGCCATCATTGAGAAGAGCTATGACAATGGCACCCGCATCCTGACTATCACCGTCAAGGCCGCCAACTACGAGAGCGACCCCGACAATGTCCACACCTACAGCATCGAATTCCTGCCACAGGTGAAGATTATCAGCGAGCGACCCTACACCGACCAGCTGCAGATCAAGGTGAATGAGGGCGACCCCGAGCTGCAAGATGCCACCATCACCATGCAGGAATGGAACACAGGTGCCACCAGCCTCGTCCTGAAGAACTTCAAGCTCGGCAGTGGCGCTGAAGCCATGAACGTGGGCACCATTGTTGTCAACGACATCCAGCTCGATGCCGAGGGCAAGTTCCAAATGACATGCAACGCCACCATCCAGGCTGGCGACGACCCCGCCGGCGCTCAGTGGTTAGGCCCGGTGCTGGGCCAGGTACCCCTGGAGATCAACGGCCAGGAACTGCGCGGACGTGATGTGCCCGACTCCCTGCACGTACATATTCTTATTGACTTGAAGAGTCGCATGGGCCAGAGCATCGATGTGCTCTTCGGCAAATCACTCATTGACCAGCAGGGAGGCAAGACTCCTATTGATCCGCCAAGCGGCAAGATCACGCTGCCCGACCATCAGGACTATGAGGATGACCTCATCGTGACGCTCAACGGCAATGCTACAGCACCGCAGCGCACTGTCATCAGCGTTGATTTCCACAAGAACAGCAACACGCTGGATCTCATTCTGAAGAATTTCGGTCTGAAAGACGGCGAGACGGATATGCCCGTTGGCACCATCAACGTCAAAGGCATTCCTTACACGCTTGCCAGCGGCGTCTCCTACGCCACCTTCAAGAAGGATGTGACTGTGACCATTGAAGAAGGCGACGATCCCAATGTTGGCATGTGGATGGGTCCCATGCTGGGCGACATCCCCATCACACTCGCAGGTAAGGCCGGCACCGACAAGCTCTACTGCACCATCGACATCAACATGGTGGGTGTAGGTGTCATCCACGTTGATTTCGGCACCGATGCCAACTGGCCTGCGCCTCCCAGTGGTCCCATAGATCCTCCTGTCAACCCCATTCTCAAAGACCGCACCTACACTGACCAGCTCACAGTTACCGTCAACGGCGAGAGCAGCAAACCCAAGGAGGCGCAGGTGAACATGATCGTCAACGATGACGAGACCGTGACCCTCACGCTCAAGAACTTCTATCTGACCACCAATGACGGCTCATCGCTGCCCATCGGCAACATCGAACTCACGGACATCACACCCGTAGAGGTTCCCAACAAGAACTACTACATGTTCCAAAGCAGCCAAAACGTGCGCATCAAGGACGGCGACAATCCTGCCGAGCTTTGGTCCGGCAGTTTCCTGGGCGAGATTCCAGTGACCATGAACGGTAAGATCGCCGAAGGCAAGCTCTACTGCAACATCAGCATCTATATGCCGACCATGAAGGAGAACATCAACGTCGTCTTCGGCGCAGACTTCACCGATGGCATAGCAAGCCTCACCACCTCTCCCGTGAACGAGGGAAGCATCTACAACCTCGGCGGTCAGCGCCTGGGCAAGTTGCAGAAAGGCATCAACATCGTTGGTGGGAAGAAAGTCCTTGTGAAATGATAAAGTTTAAGGAGTTCATGAATCCCATGAACTCCTTAAACTCTTAAACCCTTAAGCCCTGTAAACTCCAGGACTTCTAGAACATCTAGAAAATCTAGAACCTCTAGAACAAAAGCTCGTTAAGGAAGATGGCCATAATGGCCAATGGGGCAACCCAACGAATTAAGAAGAAGAAGCTCACGAACAGCCAGCGCGGAAAGTGCAACGTATGGTTGTTCGTGACTTCTTTTATGACCAAGTCCTTCGGCAAATACCACCCTACGAAGATGCTCAGCAGGATGCCGCCTATCGGCATAATGATCTTTGCAGAGATGTAATCGAAGAAGTCAAAGAAGGTCATCCCGAACAGGAAGCGCACGTCCGCCAGCGGCCCGAAGCTCAGGGAGCATAACGAACCCAACAGGATGCAGGAGACCGTCACCATTGTCGTGGCAACGGAGCGCGACAGTCCTGTACGCTCTATCAGGAACGCCGTGACGGGTTCATGGAGGCTAATCATGCTCGTCAGGGCCGCCAACAGCAGCAACAAGTAGAACATCACGGCAAAAATCCAGCCCACCAGCGGCACATTCGCGAAAGCCATCTGGAACACAGAGGGTAGCGTGATGAACACCAAGCCAGGTCCCGCATCCGGAGCCACCGTCTGCACGGAGAATACGGCGGGGAAGATGATGAAACCGCCCATGATGGCTACGACCGTGTCTATCACCACCACCTTGCGCGCCGTCGTCATCAGTTTGGCATCATCGGTGAAATAGCTGCCATAGGTCAGGAGAGCACCCATTCCCACGCTTAGCGAGAAGAACGCCTGTCCCATTGCACTCAGCAGCACATCGCCGCTAATCTTCGAGAAATCAGGCTTCAACATAAAGCGCAACGCCTCATCCGAGCCGGGCATGGCAAAAGAGCCGCCTACCAGCACAGCAATAATCAGCAACAACAGCGGCATCAGGAATTTCGAATAGCGTTCGATACCGCCCTGTACTCCGTGCACTATCACCCAGTGTGACATCAGCAGCACGCCCGCCATCATCACTAAGGGCATCCATGCACTCTGCGTGAACTGCGTGAAGTAGGCTGCCGAATCCGTCATCGTCGTCACCCGGCCCAGTACAGCAGAAATCAGGTACTGCAGCGTCCACCCTGCTACCACACTATAGTAGCTAAGGATAATCCAAGCCACGAAGATGCCGAGGATGCCCTGCATCACCCACCCCGTTCCAGGAGCCAGCGAACGGTAAGCATCGACAGGATTCATGTGTGTCTTGCGGCCCACGATGAACTCTGCCGTCATCAATGGCATGCCTATGAGCACGACGCACAATATATATATAATAATGAAAACGGCGCCTCCGTTCTCTCCCACCTCTGTGGGGAAGCGCCAGATGTTACCGAGGCCCACCGCTGAGCCTGCTGCGGCCAGGACGATGCCTATTTTACTACTAAAAGTTGCTCTTTTTTCCATATCGGCGGCAAAAATACAAAGAAAAGCTGTACTTTTGTCACAAAATTCCAAAAAATGCGATTGATGCTTTCTATTTATCTCCGGCGCTACCCCTTCAGTCTGCTCACCGTCCTCTTGATTACGGCCTTGTCGCTGCTCCCCATCGGCAGCGTGGAAATCGCTAAAGACGTGCCCTTTGCCGACAAATGGACACACATGGTCATGTACGGCATCCTCACCCTTGTCATCTGGGTCGAGTACCTGCGCCACCATCGCCGCATCCAACGCTCCCGCCTCATCCTCTTCGCCTTCATCGCACCTATTGCCATGAGTGGTTTGATGGAACTGCTGCAGGCCTATGCCACCACCTACCGCTCAGGCGAGTGGCTGGACCTTGCCGCCAACAGCACTGGTGTCTGTCTGGGTACAGCCATCGGCTACGGTCTTTTCCTCTTTCGCCGGAAAACAGCGAAGCCCGCTCCCGAGGAGCAGGCTTCGTGACGGCTGTCGGAAAGAGGCGACTCGAACGCCCGACCCCTACGTCCCGAACGTAGTGCGCTACCAACTGCGCTACTTTCCGAAGACAAACGTCCATTTCATGTCGTTTGCGGGTGCAAAGGTACAACATTTTCTGGATTCACAGAACTTTTTACGCATTTTTTCACTCCACACACAAAGTTTTTTGCCCAAAACCTTGCAGGAATCGTCAAAAACATCTACCTTTGCACCCGCAAAACCGAAAGACCCGCGTCAGCAGGCCGTTAGGAACAGCAAATTTGGTGTCATAGCTCAGTTGGTAGAGCAAAGGACTGAAAATCCTTGTGTCCCCGGTTCGATTCCTGGTGACACCACAGAAAGAAGCAAGGCTTTGATGAGGGCTTTGCTTTTTTCTTTTTATACATTTTCATACCATAAAAAATGTCCATTTCATCGAGATTGTTAAGCCTGGCTTCTTATGCCAGGCTTACTTTTTCTCGTTTTGAGACTCTTTTTTCCTACCGTAGGACTACGGTGTTCTGAAAACAGCCTACCTTTGCAGGTGAAATCAGACAAATCATGCGTATGGATATTACGTTACCACTCAAAGGGGATTTAAAAACACAAAATCGATATTCAACAAACATGAAAAGGAATCTTATAACACTCGCAACCGTCCTTTGCTGCTTGGTGACAATGGTTATGTTCTCCGCCTGCGATAAGGACTTACAAGAAGTCAAGAACGAACTGGTTGGCACCTGGACGGAAAAGAATAATCTCTTCACCGACATCCTTACGTTTAAAGAGGACGGCACATTCAGTTTCCAAAGCCATATCAAGCGCTACAATGGATCTGGTACTTACAGCTGTAACTACATTACCAACCAGAACCCCAATGGCGCACTTGGAAACAATGGTAATAATGACAACAAGAATAATGTGAGTACAACCCGAACGCTTGTCCTGAACTTCACCGACCGCGGAATCGAGACGCTGGAAATCAGCAAAATCACCAGTAGCAAGTTGGAGATGACAGACCGTTATGGCAACACCTTCCACTTTAGCAAATAACTAACGAGATATCAGCTGTTACGACGAAGGTTTTATTATTTCGGAATAGCCTAAAAGAGCATGCTCCTTCGCGGTGTTCCACCGGTGGAACTCGATGGAAGAGCATGCTCTTATTGTTTTTCTCACTGGTGAGAAAGGATTTTCTCATTGATGAGAAAAGGGTTTATCATTGATGAGAAAACCGGACGCATATTATTCTTACGCACTGAGCATAAGAGGGCAAAAGGCGCAAACATAAGGGCAAAGTTTGCAATACGAGATGCCCTGCAGCTCGCTGGAACCTGCGGGGGAACTTTGGGTTGACAAGGTAGGAGGCGGTACTACAGCTTGCCCTGTTCGCCGAGATAGGAATCTTTGAAGCCGAGGAAGTAGAGGACACCGTCGAGGCCGATGGTGTTGATGCTCTGCTCGGCATTGGCCACCACACGGGGTTTGGCATGGAAGGCGATGCCCAGACCGGCTTCCGCTATCATGGGAAGGTCGTTGGCACCGTCGCCCACGGCAATGGTCTGTGCCAGGTTGACCTTCTCCACCTGCGCTATCAGTTTCAGGAGTTCGGCTTTGCGGTGGCCATCTACGATCTCGCCCACATAGCGACCCGTGAGTTTTCCATCGTCACCCACCTCCAGCTCATTGGCATAGACATAGTCGATGCCATAGCGGCGCTGCAGGTACTCGCCGAAGAAGGTGAAGCCGCCGCTGAGGATGGCAATTTTGTAGCCGCAGGTCTTCAGCACAGACATCAGTCTGTCCACGCCCTCGGTGATGGGCAGGTGCTCGGCAATGTCCTGCATCACGCTGACGTCGAGGCCCTTGAGCAGCGCCACGCGACGTGTGAAGCTCTCCCGGAAGTCTATCTCGCCGCGCATGGCGCTCTCGGTGATGGCTCGCACCTCAGCCCCTACCCCATTGCGCTCAGCCAGTTCATCGATGCACTCGGTCTGGATGAGCGTGGAGTCCATGTCGAAGCAGATGAGGCGTCGCATACGGCGGAACATGTCGTCCTTCTGGAAGGAGAAGTCAATCTCCATCTGCTGTGACAGCTTCATGAGCTTGGACTGCATCTCCCTGCGGTTGACAGGCTCTCCGCGGAGTGAGAACTGGATGCAAGCGCGTGAGTGCTTGTTCAGCTGGCGGATGCTCTTGCGGCCGGTCAGGCGGATGATGCTGTCGATGTTCAGGCCCTGGTCAGCCAGGATCTGCGTGGCAGCCTCTATCTGGCGTGCCTCCAGCTGGCGCCCCATCATCATGAGGATGTATCGGTTCTTGCCCTGATGGCCTACCCAGTCCTCATACTCGTCGTCGCTGATGGGCGAGAAGCCGATGTTGACGCCCAGTTCCGTAGCCTTGAACAGGAGTTCCTTCATGGCCAGTCCGGACTTCATCTCGTCTATGCGGATGAGGATGCCCAGCGAGAGGGTGGAATGAATGTCGGCCTGACCGATGTCCAGGATATAAGCATCATATTTAGCCAGGATGCCCATCACGGCAGCCGTCAGACCGGGACGGTCCTGCCCTGTAATGCGTACGAGAATTTGCTCTTCTTTCATAGTTTCTTCTTCTCAGGTGCGAGCCTGAGGCCTTGCGGCGTTGTTTATTTTGTGCAAAAGTACAGGTTTTTATTAAATTAGAAGCATAAAAGCCGACAAATGTGGAAAAAAGGCTGTGGAATCAGGAAAAAAAGCCTTCGACGATGTGAATCACAAAAAAATGAGTACTTTTGACCCGCAAATTCAAAAACACAAAACAAAAACAACTGTTATGAAGAAGTTTCTTACGAGCCTGTGCCTGATGGCATGTGTGCTGACGGTTTCGGCACAGAGCATCTATGATTTCAAGGTTAAGGACGACGAGGGCAAGGACGTGTCCCTTGCCGACTATAAGGGCAAAGTGCTGCTTATCGTGAACACGGCTACGCGCTGCGGGTTCACGCCGCAGTACAAGGAGCTGGAGGCGCTGTACGAGAAGTACGGCAGCGAAGGTCTGGAGATTCTGGACTTCCCCTGCAACCAGTTCGGGCAGCAAGCTCCCGGCAGCATCCAGGAGATTCATGAGTTCTGCACGGCGAACTTCGCCATCCGCTTCCCGCAGTTCGACAAGATCGAGGTGAATGGCGCCAACGAGTCGCCGCTCTACACATGGCTGAAGGCGCAGAAAGGCTTCGGCGGCTTCGATGTCAACGACCCGCGGGGCAAGATGATGGACGGGATGCTCCGCAAGCAGGATGCAGACTACGACAAGAAGTCGGACATCAAATGGAATTTCACCAAGTTCCTGGTCTCGCGCGACGGGCAGGTGCTGCAACGCTATGAGCCGACAGACAAGCTGAGCGACATCGAGGCTGCCATTCAGATGCAGGTGAGCCCCGTCATGAGCAATATCATGGCACGCCGCTCGGTACGCAAATATCTCGACAAGCCCGTGGAGCACGAGAAGCTGGAGGCTGTGGCCCTCGCCGGCATCAATGCGCCCAGCGCCATGAACAGACAGAACTGGGCCGTGCGCATCATTGAGAACCAGGCACTGCTGGCTGACGTGAAGGACATGTGCCGCCATGCGCCAAACCTCATCTGTGTGTGCGCTCCCGCCGACGGCAGGTTTGACCTTGATGCCGGACTGATGGGACAGAACATGATGCTGGCAGCACAGGCGCTGGGTCTCGGCACCTGCATCCAGACGGGTCCCGTCCGCTTCCTCGCCACTAACGAGAATGCACAAGCCTTCCGCGACAGTCTCGACATCCCTGAAGGCTACAAGCTGCTGTATGTCATCTCCATCGGCTACCCCGACGAGCAGCCTGCCGCCAAACCCCGCGATGTCTCAAAAGTGAAGTATATCCAATAATCACAAGATAGTTTCCATACCGGTTTTCTGCACGCGCATACCCATGCGGCGGTAGAAAGCGTAGGCAGGGTCGTTGCCTCCCCACACGTTGAGGGTGATGTTGTAGCAGCCGAGTGAGCGTGCGTAGTCGCAGACGTGCTCATAGAGGGCCTGCCCGATGTGCCGGCCGCGTGCAGCCTCATCAACACAGATGTCGTCGATGTACAGCGTCTTGATGTCCTGCAGCAGGCGGTGGTTCCTCACCTCGGTGATCTGACAGAAGGCGTGGCCCAGAATCTTTCCGTCGTCGTACACGAAGACAGGCTTATCTGCGTCATCGAGGAGACGTTCCAGCTCCTGCTCGCTGTACTTAGGCGTGTTGGACTTGAACAGGTCGGGGCGGATGCCATGATGCACGGCATCGACCTGGTAGAGCAGAGCTGTCAGCCCTAGGATATCGCTGTGTTCGGCTTTCCTTACTATTGCTGCCATAATTGTATTCTTTATCGTGATTGGAGAACTGTTTTTCTTTCGTAGAGCGGGCAAAACTACATAAAAGATTCTAATATAGAGTGACGCGCGAGAGAAAAAGTAGCTAAAATGGTCGCGATTTCCGTTTTTATGTGTACTTTTGCGCTGGAAATCTGAATACATAGTGATTCAGCCCCCAAAGACAGAAGAAACAATGGAATATCTACCCCAAGACCCCGCCATACTGGTGTCGAGCGTGAATATGCTGTTGCGCGACGAGGAGTTCGACACGCTGGAGGAACTATGCTATGCCTTTGACCGTGAGCCGGAAGAGGTCAAGAGCTACCTCGCCGCAAACGGTTTCGTCTATAGCGAACACCAGAAACAATTCAGGCCCACCGGCTACGACGCATGATTACGAAGGACAGCATCGAGACCGCATACAGCTTCCTGCATCAGAAGCGGAATGTCTTTATCCATTCCACCCTCGACTGGCAGAAGGATGATATAGAGCTGGCCATCGGCAGCTATGTGGATGACATGAGCACGGAACTCTACGAAGCCATCTCCGACGGCCGAGCTGACTTCCTGCGCGACCACAGACGCTTTGGCGAGGACATCACCCTTGCCGTCTGCACATTGGAAAAGATGTTGTCCTGAGAGAGCGCTATGCCTTAACGCGAGACGTTAAAAGGCTATCACGCGGAAGGAATAAGGTGGCAGCTTGAGGGCATCCTTGCCGACGGTTCCGCGGCGGACTGTTATCTTCTGGTCCTCAGGCTGTCCGCAGAACTCCTCTATCTTGCTGCCAGCAGGGATGGTGAGGCCGTTCACCGTCAGCGTCAGCTCGACAGGCAATGCATTCACCAACTTCAAGTAGCGCCGCCCCGTCTGGGAGTCTCGCACAAGGCTGGCAGCCACACGATGTCTGAGCGTAGGGGAGATGTCGAGCGAGGTGCTCACATACCGGTCGCCGCCATAGACCGAGAACAGACGCTGCACGTCGTAGGCCGGTGTGGGGCGCACCTCGGTGTTGGAGAAATAGATCATGTCGGGATTCCAGTTGTGATGCCCGTCCTTGGCCAGCATCGGGGCATAGCTGGTCATCTCAACTACATCGCCATTGCGCTCCACATCAGTCAGATAGAGGGCTTCGGCCAAGGCCGTCTCCACATTCGGGCGCTTCGCTCTTGTGGAAGCTGCATACTCGCCCAGATACACCTTCGGCATCGAACGGTCGTAGCCGTCGTAGTAGTCACGATGATGCATGAACCAGCCCGTTGACTCATAGTAATGCTCATCGACCATGTACTGCAGGTCGGAATGCTTCTTCGTGAAATCCCATCCCTCGATGTAGTCGGCTGACGGGGTGTGGAAGGGCCCCACGGTGCCGCACACCTTGATGTCGGGGTACTTCTGGCGGATGGCCTTGCAGATCATCTCATAGCGTTCCTCAAAGACGGTGCCGATGATGTCTTCGTTGCCGATTCCTATGTATTTCAGGTTGAAGGGAGCGGGGTGACCGGCGTCGGCTCGCATCTTGGCCCACTTTGAGGTGGCGGGGTCACCGTTGGCCCAGTCGATCATGTCGAGCAGCTCTTGGATGTAAGCCGGCATCTGCTCCATGGGTATTCCGCCCTGCTGCCCTCCTATGCCCTCTGCGTTGGCGGCAGAATTCTGACAGGGCACGCCCGCAGCCAGCACGGGCAACGGCTCGGCACCGATATCCTCGCAGAACTGGAAGTACTCGAAGAAGCCCAGGCCGCGCGTCTGGTGATAGCCCCAGATGTTGAAGTCAGGCTGGCGATCCTGCAGCGGCCCTACGGTGTGGTTCCAATGGTAGATATTCTCAAGGCCCTGGCCATGACTCATGCAGCCACCGGGGAAGCGCACGAACTTAGGCTTCAAGTCGGCAATCACTTGTGCCAGGTCTTTTCGCAAACCGTTCTTGCGGTTCTTGAATGTCTGCTGCGGGAAGAGACTGACGAGGTCGATGCACGCTGTGGCCTCCTGCAGGCCAATCAGTGCCAAGCGTGCCTTCGGGCAGGTCCTGCCGGGCTGCAGCACGACCTCGTATTTCTGCCAGTAGGGGCTCTGCGTGTCCAACGTGCCTTGCGCGATGGGGGTGTTGGCCTCATCCAGGAGACGTACGACGAAGCGCTTTTGGCCCTGGGGATTTCTCGCGAACATCGAGAAGTCATATTTCTCGCCAGCCTTCACGGCGAAACCGTCCCAGCCCTCATTATACAGAGTGTCTGCACCCACGACAGCATAGTGCGGATTGCAGGTGCTCAGCGGGTTCTCGGTCGCAATGGCAATGGGCTTCGAGCTGCTCCAGGCCGTGGTAGCGTTCCACTCACGGCGGTCTTTGGCATTGTATTCGAAGTCACGGTTCTGAACCATCTCGGCATAGAGACCGCCGTCGGCAGCATAGCTGATGTCCTCAAAGAAGATGCCGATGAGCTTGTCGCTGATGGCCTTCTCCTGTGTCGTGACGGTCAGCGTGGCCGCAACAGGCTGACGGGGCATCAGGGGGTTCGTGGCATCATCGTGCATACGCTCGCTACTCAGCCGTCCATCCTCCCTCATCAACTTGAAATGCGTGGTGATGGCATCAACTTCCTGCACCGGTAGCTCAAAAATCTGCCCTTCAAACGACTTTCCGTCCAACTGGACTTTGTCAACAATCTGCAGCGCCTCAACGAGCTGCTGCAGGTCTTCGATGCGCTCGCCTGACGAGAAATGGCGGAAGTCAGGCGACGCCGTCACCCGATAGCGTACGCCGTCGCAGGTGTAGATGACCTCAAAGCCATCACCCGCAGCGTGCACCACAGGTGCCAGACAGTTGTGCGTGGCCACACGCGGATAGTCCTGCGGACGCCACGTCACGAGGTCACGGCTGTAGGCTGCGGCAAAGAGCGGTGCACGGTCGTTCACCTGAAACACCAAGCGCCAGGTGCCGTCCTTCGCCCTGGCCACCGAGGGGTGGAACATCCGCTTTTCCACTCCCCACGTTCCGTAGTCCGAGGCACACAGCTGTCCCACCTCCTGCCAGCCCTTGTCCGTGAGCTGGGCAAGATGCAAGCCAGCCCGCTCATTGGGGCTATAGATAAACACTTTCTTTGTCTCCTGGGCGCAGACGGCCATTGCTGCACCGATGAAAAGGCTTAGCAGCCACATTTTTGCTTTCATGACTTCGGGATGTTGGTGAATTGTTTGCAGGTGCAAAGGTATGGAAAAGTGGAGAATCCACAACATTTCCACGAAAAGAAATACATGTGCAGCAGGCGTTTTTGTTAAATTATCACAAGACAGGGCATTTCCCATATAATATAATAAGGTGTATTTGGCATTATTCTATACTTTTGTGACATGAAACCCATGAATGTGAGAAATAAGAAAAAGATGTGTTGCTACCTATGCGGACTTGCGGTCGTGCTGTTGACGGCGCTTCGCGGGATGGCGCAGACGCCCTGTGGCCCGGTGCCGACGGAAAACCAGCTACGCTGGCAGGAGATGGAGATGTATGCCTTCATCCACTATTCGCTGAACACCTACACCGACCAGGAATGGGGCTTCGGCAACGAGTCGCTGGAGTTGTTCAACCCCACAGACTTGGACTGCCGCCAGTGGGCCCGGGTCTGCAAGCAGGCGGGCATGAAGGGTATCATCTTCACCGCCAAGCACCACTGCGGTTTCTGCATGTGGCCCTCGGAATATACGGAGTACTCGGTGAAGAACACGCCTTGGAAGCAGGGCCACGGCGATGTGGTTCGCGAGCTGGCCAATGCGTGCCGTGAGGAGGGACTGAAGTTCGCCGTCTATCTCTCGCCGTGGGACAGGAACCACAAAGACTACGGGCGCCCGGAATACGTCACCTACTTCCGCAACCAACTGCGCGAACTGCTGACGAACTACGGCGAGGTGTTCGAGGTGTGGTTCGACGGAGCCAACGGCGGCGACGGCTGGTATGGCGGAGCCAACGAGCGTCGGCAGATTACCAAGGACTACTACGGCTGGCCGGAGACCTTCAAGATGATCCGCGAGCTGCAGCCGGGGTGTGTCATCTGGAGCGATGCGGGCGGCGACCGTGGCGACCTGCGCTGGGTCGGCACCGAAGGCGGCTTCATCGGCGAGACGAACTGGAGTCTGGTGCCTCGCGAGGGGCGCCTGAGCTATCAGCTAATGCACTACGGCGCCGAGGACGGCGAGCTATGGGTGCCAGGAGAAACGAATACGAGCATCCGTCCGGGGTGGTTCTACCACGAGGCAGAAAACGAGCATGTGAAGAGCCTCTCGAAACTTATGGACACCTATTATAAAAGTGTGGGGCGCAACTCATGTCTGCTGCTGAATTTCCCCATTGCTCCGAACGGTCGCATCCACCCCAACGACAGCCTGCGGGGCATTGCGTTCAACAGGATGATCCACAAGGTCTTCAGAACCGACTTGGCCGCCCTTCCCGGCAATTCCATTGACACGCAGTCGGGGGCTGAAGCAGAAGCCACTCTCATCACCTTCAAGCAGCCGACGGCCTTCAATCGCTTTGTCGTTGAAGAGGACATCCGCTATGGCCAGCGAGTGAAGAAATTCGCTTTGGAGGCCGAGGTTAACGGGCGTTGGGTGTCCTTGAAGGATGAGTTGGTGGACCATGGCGACGGGCTGACCACCATCGGCCATCGGCGCATCATCTGCTTCCCCACCGTCACGGCCACCCGCCTGCGTTTCAGCATCCTCGACAGCAAGTGCGACCCCATCATCACCCGCACCTCCGTATATCTGGCCCCCGAGCTGACAGCCGACATCGCAGATTCCGGCGAGAAGCGCAGCAGTGGCCTCCACTACTTCTTCAGCAGCCCTAAGCAGATGATGATTGACTGGAATGCGGAACAGAACATCTCGTCGTTCCGTTACCTGCCCCCACAGCATTCCAGGAAGGGGATGATAACCCACTACAGCCTGTGGGCATCCTCCGATTGGAAGACATGGACGAAGCTCGCCTCGGGCGAATTCCCGAATATCGTCAACAATCCCATTTGGCAGACCATTAAGTTTGCTCCCGTCAAGGCCAAGGTCCTCCGCCTGGATGCCGAACGTCTTGCTGATGGCGACCGCATGGCCTTTGGAGATATCGAGGTAATCACACAATGATGAAACGAAAATTGCATAATCACCACAGACCCATGATAAAGAGGACTCTGGTTTTCTGGGGGCTTTGCCTCCTCATGGCCCTTAGCAGCACTGCCGCTCTTTCTGCATGTTCCAAGACTGAGAACACGATAGATAAGAGCTGTGTATCGTCGATAGCGGATAAGGTGTGGGCTTTCAGCCAGAACCATCCTGACGGCTTCACCCTCGACATCCGCACGATGACAGCAGCTACGAAGGGCATCGCCGTCAGCTATGCTGCCACGCAGAACAGCCACTCGCGCGACCAGCTCGACAAGGTCGTCACTCATGCACTCACGCACGACGGCTACGTAGGCGGCTGGCTGAACAGCGAAGATGGCATGTACGACTTCGACAGCACCAAGCTCTTCCCCGAGACGGCGCTCAAAGAAGCCCTGCAGTTCGGCAAGGACAATGGCCAATATTCAGTGTTCATCCTGTCCACCGGCACCGACATCCCCGTGGACGGGAAGGTGGCAAAGATTGTTGAGCGTGGCACCCTGCTCGTGGGCACTACAGGCGACTACCGCCCACTATCCTTTCGTGAAGAGGACGGCACATACTGGGGATTTGGCATTGACATGGCTAAGGAGATTGCCAGCCGGTTAGGCGTGGAGATTAAGTTCGTCAGCACCTCATGGCCTACGCTGACAGCCGACGTGCTGGCGAAGCCTCAGCTGTTCGACCTGGCCATCGGCGGCATCACTATCACCGACACCCGCCGCGAGACGATGGCGATGAGCGATGGCTATCTGGCCAATGGCAAGACGATTCTTTGTCGAGCCTCTGATGCCGACCGCTTCCACTCGCTGGCCGACATCGACAAACCCGAAGTGCGCGTGATGGTGAACCCGGGCGGACTGAACGAGAAGTTTGCCAAAGAGAATCTCACGCACGCCACGATTCTCATCCACCCGAAGAACGAGGAAATCCCCAACCTCATAGCCGAGGGGCAGGCCGACGTGATGATTACGGAGATTACAGAAGCACCCTACTATGTAAGTACTGACCCTCGTCTCGCTGCCCCACTCCAGAACGAACCCTTCACGCATGGCAAGATTGGCGTGTTGATGCAGCAGGGGCAGGAGGATTTGTTGCAGATGGTGAACAGCATCATCCGCCAGATGAGGGCCGACGGTTCGCTTCGCCGTCTGCATGAGAAGTACGGTCTGCAGTACGAATGAACGCCATCCGCCCGGCCTCTGTCATCAGCCCACGAGTTTTACGTTATATACATACTACTATCATGCCTCTGTCCCCTGTCACCCTTTAACATGAGTCCGTTGTGTTCAGCGTCTGCTGCAATCGTTCCAGGAAGAGGGCGGCTTGGCGGCCATCGAACTGGGAATGATGGAATTGCAGGGAAGTCTTCAGCGTGGTACTGAACCAACGCCGCTTGTATCTGCCCCATAAGAGGAAGGGGTTGTTGTAGATGCCGCTATATTGGTTGATGATGCAGTCAAGTTCCGTGCCCACTACGGCCGATGTCCCGATAATCATGGCCTCGTCATCATTGATGTCCCTGCAAGTGGCAGCCGACTGCTTCGTAAGTTTATCATAATCACGAGCGAACTGCTGCAGGTCGTCGTTGTAGGGAACATCGCAGTTGCTGATGCCGCCTTGCACGTTATCGACAATCACATTGATGCCCAGCCTGTCATATTTGAACAACTTGCCATCTTTGGGCAACAGGTAGAACTCTGGAATCTGACTGGCAGCCTTGCCTATGCACCAGCACAGGAGCATGTTGAACTTCAGCCCTTGCCTCCGGCTCGCCCGTCGAAGGCGCGTGACGTCAAAGGTCTTGACGAGCGTCACCATCGGCATCGGCGACTTCATCCACAGTTCGAAAGCCAGTGCGCGACTGGTCTGTTTGGGGTCGATTTCCTGTTTCATCTTAATACAATGTCTGGCCTCTTTCTCCGTTTCGAGCATGAAGCCGCTATGGAGTATGTAGGTCCGTTTTTTTCTCTTACTTCAAAACAATAATATCACTCCAACGAGTCGTTGGGTTCTTACTCTTGAAATCATGCTTGATGGCATTGGCAAAGACATTTGCCTTTCCCTTGCCATCCTTTTGAGTGTATTGCTGACTGCCAAGCACGATGGTTTCAGTACCATTGATTTTGTTGATTCGGTCAATGACTGCATCAAGTCGCTTCATCTTCTCAAACTGCTCAGCATTTGTGTCGAACAAGTCTTGCTGAATAGGACTGTTAGGTCCAATTCCCATGGCGATGACACCTGCTTTCTTGTAGTGGTAGCCTTGACGGTAAAGATTCTTCAGTACTTCATTAGCTGCTTTGACAATGGTGACTGTCGAGTTGGAGGGCGTGATGAGTCGCATTTCCTGAAAGTTCCAGTATTGAGGCAGGTCTTCACGGAAAGCATTGGTGTTGAGGAATACGCCCACGATGGACGCAACCGTACCTTGCTGACGCAGTTTCTCGGCACATCTGGCAGCATAGTTCGAGACATGGGTACGAAGTCCGTCGAAGTCTGTAATCATGCCATTGAAAGAACGGCTGGTACAGATGCTCTTCTTCTTAGCCATTTCCTCATTGGGAACACAGTCTTCACCGTTCAGTTCTCGCCAAGTACGCTCAATGACGATGTTGTTAAATGTTGCGTGTACCCAACTTTGGTTATGCTCGGCAAAGTCGTAGGCTGTCTTCACGCCAAGGGCTTCAAGACGTGCTGCATAGCGTCGGCCAATGCCCCAGACTTCATCAATGGGATATAGTTTCAATGCCTTTATTCTCTTCTCATCTGTATCAATCATGCAGCAATGGCGGTAGCCCTGATATTTCTTGGCGAAATGGCTGGCCATCTTCGCAAGGGTCTTGTTGGGTGCCAGTCCGATGCTGACAGGCATTCCAACGCTTCGCTTGATCTTCTTGTGCAGTTCCTCGCCCCATGCTTTCAAATCCAGATGCTCCATGCCGTCAAGATAGACAAAGCACTCGTCGATGCTATAGCGAAAGTATGCCGGTGCCTCCTTCTTGATTATTTCAACCACACGCCCCGTCAGTTCACCATACAACTCATAGTTGGATGAGAATACGACAATCTTCTGATTGGGGAACTGCTCTGCCAGTTTGAAATAAGGTGTTCCGGCTTTGATACCCATCTTCTTGGCTTCATTTGACCGTGCCACCACGCAGCCGTCATTGTTCGAGAGAACAACGACAGGCTTGTCCTTCAAGTCTGGCCGAAAGACACGCTCGCATGATACGTAGCAGTTATCGCAGTCAATGATGCCGTACATGGTCAGTATTTTCTCCAGTTCTTAATCGTCCAGATAACAACACCCCACACCTCAAAATCATCATCCTCATCAATGCGGATGGGCTTAAAATCCTTATTGGCAGGGCGCAATTCTATATAACCGTCAT